>NZ_JBLTJB010000006.1:0-262738 GCF_053470005.1 Bacillus sp. N1(2025) | reverse complement strand
TGACAGACAAGGTGTTTTTTATGATCTTCTTCTTTTCTCAAATAAACGATCCACTTCTTCAGCCAAATCAGCAGTAATGAGAGGCTCTATGTCCTCAGCCAGTCTTTTCGTATGTGCCGGGCTTGCGCCGCTTGTTGATACGGATACTTGAATGCGACCTTTGCGGATGATCTTCGGCATATACACGCTGCCCTGTTCAGCCTCGCTTACACAATTGACCAGCTGTGTTTCAGAAGCGGTCGCGGCTATCTCCTGATTCACGCTGCGGTCATTTGTCGCGGCAATGATGAAAAAAGCGGGCGCGAGATCCTTCATTTCAATTTTACGGGAAACCCAGCGAATACGTCCTTCATCCGCCAGCTGTTTAATTTCAGGCAGGGCATCGGGACTGATTACAGTAATATCCGCGCCTTCCGGAAGCACCGTTTTGAGCCTTCTTAAGGCAACATTGCCTCCGCCCGCGATGATAATTCTTTTTCCGCTTAGATTAATGTGCAGAGGCAGCATACTGTCCCCCCTTAAAATCAAACTGGCCGCCGGGGTTTCGAACAGCTTCTGACACACGGTTCAAAAACGCCTGCTTAATATGCGGGTGAAAACCTAAGTATGAAGCGAGATGAACATTTTGATTGATCGTTTGAAGCTTTTGAACTTCCCGTTCAATCTCAGTCATTAAAAGCCCGGTAAACAGAAGATATGGAACGATAAAAACGGGTGCTCCGTCATCCTCTTCAAGGCCGGCAAACACTTCTTTATAGTGCGGGTCACATGCTGTTAAAAAACAAGGGATGACTTCTTTAACAGGTGTAATCGCCTCAAGTTTTCCGGCAATCTTACTGACTGCGTTTTTAACTGCCGGATCTGTGCTTCCTCTTCCGATCAGCACCACTTTCGCCTGCTCAATGGGCACTCCGGTATCTTCAATGCGATGATGCACCGCTTTTACGACTTCATCGTCCACTCCGATCGGAACACCATATGTCACTTTTATATCGGGATGCAGGGCCGCCGCACGGGCGATTTCAGCCGGAATGTCATGTTTTGCGTGGGCAGCGGTCAACAGCAGCAAAGGCACGGCCGCAATATGAGTGGCGCCTTGTCTGACACATGCTTCAAATCCCGCTTCAATAGACGGTTCCTGCAGTTCTAAAAAACAAATTTCCTGAATGGGAGCGTCAGCGTGCGGCATGCACCCTTTTAAAAACGCCGCCGACTCTGTCTGCGCTTTTTTCAGCCTGCTTCCGTGCCCGATGTATAAAATCGCCTGCTTCATTTACAACGCCTCGCTCAAATCCAGATTTTTCTGTTCAGATGCATACCAGTCCAGTTTGCAGTGATAATTGACGACATCACCGATAACAATTAAGCTCGGGTTTTTGATTTCTTCTTTTATCACTGTGTCTGAAAGCGTGCCGACGGTGCAGACGACTGTTTTTTGCCTGTCCGTCGTTCCCCAATGAATAAAGGCTGCCGGGGTGCCGGCGTCTCTTCCGTTTTCCAGCAGCATTCTTTCTATCTGCCGGATATTTTTAATTCCCATATAAATCACCAGCGTATCAATGCCCGTCGCCAGCGCTTTCCATTTTTCTTCAAAGTCGTCTTCTTGTTTATAATGCCCCGTAACGAATGCGACATTGGAGCTCGCCTCTCTGTGCGTCACGGGAATGCCGGCATAAGCAGCAGCCGCGATTCCTGATGTAATGCCGGGAACGATCTCAAACGGAATGGCGTTTTGCGCGAGAGCCTCCGCTTCTTCGCCTCCGCGGCCGAAAACAAACGGGTCGCCCCCCTTGAGCCTTACAACGGTTTTTCCTTTTTTCGCATACTTCACAAGGAAACGGTTGATCGTATCCTGTTTCATAATGTGAAAATCCGGGAGCTTGCCGCAGTAAATCAGATCCGCTTCTTCTCCGGCATACTGTAAAATCTCTTTGCTTACCAATCTGTCATATAATATAACATCCGCTTTCTGTATGGCTTTCATTGCCTTCACCGTTAATAAGTCCGGATCTCCCGGACCGGCTCCAACGATAAATACTTTCCCCATAGCATGTCTCCCCGATCCGTTTTGAAATCTTCCCAGAACAGCCGCGGCCGCACTTCAGCTATTTTACCATATCCCGCCATTAGGGGGGATATCCGGCTGATTGCGCGGCCTTTTTGGACCTATTATGCTAAGCTGTTTTTCACAAAGTCAACCAGTCTTCCGGTGCATTCTTCGCGTTCACATTTGCCTGAATCAAGTACGAGCTCAGGCGCTTTCGGCTCTTCATACGGTGAGTCGATCCCCGTAAAGAACGGAATTTCACCATTTCTTGCTTTTTTATATAAACCTTTCGGATCGCGCTTTTCGCATATATCGAGATCGCATTTCACGTAGATTTCATTAAATTCGCCCTCTGCCACAAGCTCTCTCACCTGATCTCTGTCCTCACGGAACGGAGAAATAAAAGCCGTGATGACGATGGTTCCCTGCTGAACGAAAAGCTTCGCCACTTCCCCGATGCGGCGTATATTTTCCTTGCGGTCATCATCGGAAAAACCTAAGTCCTTGTTTAAGCCGTGGCGGATGTTATCACCATCAAGCACGATGACTTGATAGCCTTGTTCAAACAGCTCGCGCGCTGCGGCGTTTGCAATCGTGGATTTCCCCGAACCGCTTAAGCCCGTCAGCCAGAGGATAGAGCTTTTATGCTTGTTTTTCTGCTGGTATTCTTCTTTCGTTATTGAGGCTTCATGCCACACGATATCACGATTTGTCACTCTATTTTCCTCCTTAAGAAACGCCTGCTTCTTCTTTCGTTTTCAGCCCTTTAATCAACACCTCGACAACTTCAGGACGGCTGAATTCCGCCGGCGGCATGACGCCGCTCCGCAGCATTTCTCTGACCTTTGTTCCTGACAGAATGACGTGGTCTTCTCTGTCATGCGGGCATGTTTTGGCCGTTCCCATGTTGCCGCATTTCCGGCAGAAGAAGCTGTGCTCGAATTTCATCGGTGTAATCCCGAGTTCATCCGCTGTAAATTGATCAAACAGCTCTTGCGCTTCATATGTGCCGTAGTAATCACCGACGCCGGCATGATCGCGGCCGACGATAAAATGCGTGCAGCCGTAGTTTTTGCGGACAAGCGCGTGGAAAATGGCTTCTCTCGGCCCCGCATACCGCATTGCCGCCAAAAATACACCGAGGAAAACGCGGTCTTTCGGATAATAATGATCGAGCAGCACCTGGTAGCTTTCCATTCTGACATCCGCCGGAATGTCATCTGATTTTGTTTCACCGACGAGCGGGTTCAAAAACAGGCCGTCAACCGTCTCAAGCGCGGTTTTTTGGATATATTCGTGGGCGCGGTGAACCGGATTTCTCGTTTGGAAACCGACGATGGTTTTCCAGCCCTTTTCTTCGAAGCTTCGTCTTGTATCGGCAGGTTCAAATGTAAACTCAGGAAACTGCTTTGACGCTTTTTTAACTAATGTGATCGGCCCGCCGATATACGTATCGCCGCGCGAAAATAATTTTTTCACGCCCGGATGCGCGGCATCATCGGTTTTATATACGTGAACAGCTTCTTTTTGTTTATCCGGCGTATAAATATCTTCGATGTCGACGACGCCATATGTTTCTCCGCCGTAAGTCAGTTTCACCGTGTCGCCGACGGCAAGCTCAGCCGCTTTTTCTGAATCGACCGGAAGCGTGATCGGCAGGGACCAGACAACCCCGGATGCCAGACGCATATTTTCAACGACTGACACGTAATCTTTTTCTGTGAAAAATCCTTCAATCGGGCTGTACCCCCCGATGCCGATCAGCTCTAAATCAGCGAACGAAATCAAATCAAGCTCAATTTCTTTTTGGACGGATGTAAGATCATACTGCTCATTCACCCGGTTAATTAATGTTCCTCCGTGCGGTGCTAAACTCATAATACATGATTCCTCCCAGTTAACAGATAAATAAACTCAGATTAATAGTTAAATGCCCCCGCCTTGTTCATGGACAGAGCGTTTCTCTTTTCGGATGGCTTTCATCAGACTGGCGGCTCCGCCAGCTGCCAAAAGCACGCTGGCCATCATAAAGATGGAATAGTAATCTCCTTTTAACAGCAGGGAGACAAGCAGATACGAAATCGATAGTGACAAAAACGGCGAAACGACCCATACTTTGAGCATCGTTTTCACGACTTCTTTATGAAAAACGTTCGGCCCGTTTTTGGCCATTCCGATACCGATAATTGATGATGATGTGACTTGCGCCAATGGGACCGGCAGACCGAAGACGGAACTGATAATGACAAGCCCCGCGCCGGTTCCTGAAAGCAGTATGCCTTCTCCGGCTGAAAATCTCGTAATCTTTTTCCCGTTGGTTTCAAGCACTTTACGTCCTAAAAGCAGAGCGCCGAGAGCGACAAAGATGCCTCCGTACAGCGTTCCTTTGGACACGCTGAGCACGCCCGCAGCAACCAGAGGGCCCACTGCATTTGCGACATTATTCATTCCGGCTGAAAAAGCTTCCCAAAACCCCGCAATCAGCAGCACAATCCCTAAAATCTTCTGTTTCCGATTCGAAATGACTCGAATATTCAGAGAACTGAATACCTTCGAGACGAGAAACGTGAAACAGAACGCGACAAACGGTACAAGCACCCAAAAACTCACGATGACCAAAAGATGCTGTAAAAACAATACTTTGTACGCGACGCCGACACCGACAATCGCCCCGACAGTGACCTCACTCGTCGACAGCGGAATGCCGAGCACATTCGCCGTGAATAACGATAGCGCCGCCGATCCGATAATAATGCAGACAATGGTGAGCGTAATGGTTTGTTCGGGAATGATTCCGCCGCTGATCGTCTTAACAACTTCACCGCCGCCGATAACCGCCCCTGACAGGACTCCGGCCGCGCAGATGATCAGCGCATACGTTTTCTTTTTAACGGCGCCGGACCCGTAAGCGACTCCCATTGAAGCCGCGGCTCCGCTGGCTCCGATATTCATGGCAAAAAACAGGCAGAATAAAATAGCGGCTAATTCCATCGTGCAGCTCCTTTATTCATGCAGTCCGCATTCTGTTTTCGCCATGCCGTTCCATCTGCCGCTCCGCAAATCTTCCGCGGTAAATGCAGGTGAAGTGCACGGTTCACAGCCGATGCTCGGATACCCCTGATCGTGGAGGATATTGTAATCCAGCTCATGCTTGGAAGTATATCTCCAGATGTCTTTCCATGTCCAATGGATCAGCGGGCATACTTTAATCGATTGAAACTTGTCGTCTTTATTCAGGAAATTCGTATTCGCCCGGCTCGGCCCTTGATCCCGGCGAAGACCGGACAGCCATGCCGGATGCCCCGCGAGCGCTTCTCTTAACGGCAGAATTTTTCTGATGTAGCAGCACTGGTTCGGTTCTCTTTCCCACAGTTTATCTCCGTGAGCCTCGGCCTGTTCCTCAAGAGTAAGGCTTGGCTTTTTCAGGATAATGTTCAGCCCCGGGTAACGCTCTTTCACTTTTTCGATCGTTTCATATGTTTCTTTAAAGTGAAGACCCGTATCAAGAAACACGATTTCCGCGTCTTTCTTTACTTTAGAAATTAAATCGATCAGGACGATGCCCTCAATCCCGAAGCTGCACGCGTAAACAAGCTGGTCTCCGTAGTGGCCGTATGCCCATTTTAAAACGGACAGCGCGCCTTTATAGGAATCGTCTTCCGGAAATGTAATCGCCGGCTCTTCCCATGTGTCATACGTTAGCATTTTTTCTTTCCTCCTCCCGGAGACAATCAAACAGCTGTTGTTTTCTGCCGGTTGTCTTATCCCTCAATCTTTTTTTCATATAAAAAACTTTCAATCCAGCGGAATGAAAGACAGTGACCCGGTATAGCCCTTATCTTCAAAATGCTGTGCATTTTTCTGGATGCGGCACCTTGCAATTCACGCAGGTTGCCGGGCGTCATCGGTCCAGTCCCTCAGCCGCTCTTGATAAGCTTTTTAGATTTGTACTAAATTTTAGCACAATTCTAACAGAAGTCAACCCGAGTTTTTTGATAGGAATAATAAAACAGGCCCTGAGGCCTGTTTTTATTGTCATTATTTTTTAAACCAATCTTTTGACTCGGGATTCAATTTCCATGATTTCAGTTTTTCAATGTCATCTGAATGTATCGTTCCGTTTGCAAGCGCGACTTCAATCAGCGTGTCATAATCCGTTAACGAGTAATAAGGAAGACCCGCTTTTTTAAAGGCTTCTTTTGCTTTCGGCAGTCCGTATGTAAAAATGGAAATGACGCCGAGGACTTCCGCGCCCTCTCTTTGAAGGGCCGCCGCAGCTTCAAGCACGCTGCCCCCGGTAGAAATCAAGTCTTCAATCACGACTGTTTTTTGTCCTTTCTTAATGGCGCCTTCTATTTGATTTCCTTTGCCGTGCGCTTTCGGTTTGCTTCTGACGTAGCACATCGGCGCGCCTGTACGATCTGCGAGAAGCGCAGCATGCGGAATGCCCGCCGTTGCAGTGCCCGCGATCATCTCCGCCTCGGGGAAATGCTCTTTCAGCAGTTTGCCGAGCCCGTCCGCCACATCATTTCTCACTTTTGGATACGACAATGTCAGACGGTTGTCACAATAGATCGGTGATAAAATGCCGCTCGCCCACGTAAACGGCTCATTCGGGCGTAAAAAGACAGCTTCAATGTGTAATAGATGTTTTGCGATAGCCTGTTTCATCGGCGAACGCCCTCCCATTCCAGTTTAATTGCTTCATATGCTTTAACGGGGTTTTCCGCTTTTGTAATTGAGCGGCCCACGACGATGGCTGACGACCCGTTTTCTTTCGCAAATGACGGAGTCGCCGTCCGGACTTGATCGTCAGCTGCGTCACTGGCCGTGCGGATGCCCGGTGTGACTGTCAGAAATGAAGGCCGGACCGCTTCATAAATGGCTTTTGTTTCATGTACCGAACATACCACTCCGTCCAGCCCGCACTCTTCCGCCATTTTGCCGTAATGCACAACCGTTTCTAACAGCGGCTTATGCAGCAGAAGCTCTTCCTTCGCCACCTGCTCTGAAGTGCTGGTCAGCTGAGTCACCGCGATTAAAGACGGTCGTTTTCTGCCTGCCGGCGTGCCTTCTTCAAGCCCCTCTAGGGCCGCCCGCATCATGCGTGCGCCCCCTGCCGCATGCACATTGACGAGATCAACGCCGAGGCCGGCAAGCCGCCTCATCGCTTTATTGACCGTAGTCGGGATATCATGAAGCTTTAAATCTAAAAATATATCACAGTTCCGTTCTTTTAATTGGTGAATGATGGCGGGGCCTTCCTGATAAAAAAGTTCCATCCCCGTTTTGACAAAAAGCCTTTCCTTTTCAAACAAGTCTAAAAACGTTAAAGTCTCTTCCCCTGATGCAAAATCAAGCGCGATGATGGGCAGGTTGTTTTTCATGTTTCCAGCTCCTTCCGATGCATTCACTTACAGATTGAAAGCCGTGTTGGCGCAGCACACGGGGGAGCTGTTCTATGATTTCCGGGCAGACGAACGGATTGACGAAGTTCGCCGTGCCGACGGCAACCGCACTCGCTCCCGCAAGGAGAAATTCTAATGCATCCTCTGCGGTCTGAACGCCGCCCATCCCGATAATCGGGATTTGAACGGCCTGGCTGACTTCGTATACCATCCGGATGGCGACCGGTTTGATCGCCGGGCCTGACAGTCCGCCCGTTTTATTTGCTAAGATCGGCCGTCCCGTCTTGAGATCGAGCCTCATCCCGATGAGTGTATTAATCATCGTCAGACCGTCAGCACCGGCCGCTTCAATCGCTTTGGCAATTTCGGTTATGTTTGCGACATTAGGCGAAAGCTTCACATACACAGGCACTGCGGAAACTTCTTTCACCGCTTTTGTCAGTTCGGCCGCCATGACGGGATCAGTGCCAAAAGCAATCCCCCCCGTTTTGACATTCGGACATGAAATGTTAAGCTCAAGCGCATGCACATTCGGAGCTTGGCTGATGTGCTCGGCCACTTCTTTATAGTCGTCCACCTGAGAACCGGCGACATTTGCGATAATCGGCGTGTCAAATTGTTCGAGCCAAGGCAGCTCATGATTGAGCACATGCTCAAGGCCGGGATTTTGCAGTCCGATGGCATTCAGCATTCCCGCGCTTGTCTCCGCCACTCTCGGTGTCGGATTTCCGAAGCGGGCTTCGTTCGTCGTGGCTTTAATCATAATGCCTCCGAGGCATGATAAATCGTAAAATCCGGCATATTCTTTCCCGAAACCGAAACATCCGGAAGCGGGGATGATCGGATTTTTCAATTGGAGACCCGGCAGATTCACTTCTAACATTACAGCGCCACCTCCTCAGCTTTAAATACCGGCCCGTCAAGGCAGACCTTTACATAGGATGTATCGCTTTCACCCGTGCGGCACACGCAGGCGAAGCAGGCCCCGATGCCGCAGCCCATCCGCTCTTCCATCGAAAGATAAACCTCTTTATGGCTGTACTGCTGCTTCAGAGCTTTCAGCATCGGTGTCGGTCCGCAGCTTAGCAGGACATCGAATTCGAGCTGCTTTTCACGGATGACATCGGTGACAAATCCTTTCTCTCCATATGTTCCGTCAGCCGTCGCCACATAGGTGTCTCCGTACGCACGACATTCCTGTTCGTAAAAAACATCCTTTGCTGATTGAAATCCAAGCACATGAATGACGTTTACGCCTTTTTCCGTCAGGCGCTTTGACAGTTCCTGCAAAGGCGGAACCCCGACTCCGCCTCCGACTAACAGCGCGGTTTTGCCGGGTTCAATCCGCCGGACGGGGAATCCGTTGCCGAGAGGGCCGAGAACGTCTATCCTGCCGCCCTCTTTTTTCCCGGACAAAAGACGCGTTCCCTCACCGTCAGCTCTGTAGATAACGGATACTTCATTCGCGGCGAAATTGACGTCCGCAATGCTGAGCGGTCTTCTTAATAGCGGCGTGACCGCGTCACTCACCTTCAGATGAAGAAATTGACCCGGCTCGGTAAGGTGCCGGACAAGCTCTCCTTTCAGCACCATCTTATAAATCCGGTCGGCAATCTCTAAGTTGGATTGAACAGTCAAATGCGCTTTTTTCATATCGTGACTGCCGCCTTTTGATTGGTTTCGGATGCAGGCATATGATCCGCCCGGAATGTCATGCTTTCCAGTACCCGCAAAATGGCTTCGGCCGTATCTAAAGATGTCAGGCAGGCGACTCCGTTCTCAACGGATTCGCGGCGGATTCTGAAGCCGTCTCTGGCCGGCTGTTTGCCCTTTGTCAGCGTATTGATGACAAATTGCGCTTCGCCGTTTCTGATGACATCGAGCAGATTTTTCCCTTCTTCGCCGATTTTTCCGACGACCTGAGCCGGAATCTGAGCGTCTTTCAAATAAGCCGCCGTTCCTTCCGTTGCCAAGATTTTATAGCCGATGGCGTGGAACCGCTTGGCGATCAGCAGTCCTTCTTCTTTATCTTTATCGGCAACAGTCAACAGCACTGAGCCGTAGTTCGGGATTTGAATGCCAGAAGCAATCAGCGCTTTATAGAGCGCTTTTTCCAGGGTTGAATCTTTGCCCATGACCTCTCCCGTCGACTTCATTTCAGGGCCTAACGTAATATCCACTCTTCTCAGCTTCGCGAATGAGAAGACAGGCGCTTTCACGAATACCCCCTGCTGTTCAGGCTGCAGCCCCTCTTGATAGCCGAAATCAGCAAGCTTTTGACCGAGGATGACCTTTGTCGCCAGGTTCGCCATTGGGATTTTTGTGATTTTGCTTAAGAACGGCACGGTTCTGCTTGACCGCGGATTTACCTCAAGCACATACACCTCACCTTTCGAAAGTACGAACTGGATGTTCAGCAACCCGATGATGTTAAGGCCTTTTGCCAAGGCTACAGTGTATTGTTCGATTTTTTTCTTTATGTCTTCGCTTAAAGACTGAGGCGGATAGACGGCGATTGAATCCCCTGAATGGACGCCGGCCCGCTCGATATGCTCCATAATTCCCGGAATAACGACTGTTTCGCCGTCAGATACGGCATCGACTTCGATTTCTTTCCCCGTCAGATAACGGTCGATTAACACCGGATGCTGCGGGTTGATTTTGACCGCATTTTTCATATAGTGAAGCAGCTCTTCTTCGTGATAGACGATTTCCATCGCCCGGCCGCCGAGCACATACGAAGGGCGGACAAGTACCGGATAGCCGATGGATGCGGCGATTTTGACAGCTTCGTTCACCGACACGGCGGTTTTTCCGAGAGGCTGCGGCACATTCAGCGCCTCAAGCGCCTGCTCGAACTTATCCCGGTCTTCCGCACGGTCTAAATCTTCTAGTGATGTGCCGAGAATTTTGACGCCGCGGGCGCTCAATTCTTCCGCAAGATTGATCGCCGTCTGGCCGCCGAATTGGACAACAACGCCTTCCGGCTGTTCCAAATCAATGATGTGCATGACATCTTCAACCGTCAGCGGTTCAAAATACAGTTTGTCTGATATGCTGAAATCAGTGGACACCGTCTCAGGATTGTTGTTGATAATAATCGCTTCATAGCCTGCCTGCTTGATCGCCCAGACAGAATGAACGGTCGCATAGTCAAATTCGACGCCCTGTCCGATACGGATCGGCCCGGAACCGAGGACGACGACGCTTTTTCTTGAAGTAACCTCAGATTCGTTCTCTTCCTCATATGTGCTGTAGAAGTACGGGGTTTCTGATTCGAATTCCGCCGCGCATGTATCCACCATTTTATATACAGGCTTGATGTCTGCTTCTTTTCGCATTTGATACAGCTCTTGTTCCGGCATATTCCATTCCCGGCTGATATATTTGTCGGAGAAACCGAGTTGCTTCGCTGTCTGAAGGACGGCGAGGCTGCCTTTTTCCGCTTTCAGCTCTGTTTCAAAAGCGACCAGCTTACAGAGCTTGTGCAAAAAGAATACGTCAATTGCGGAAAACTCATGAAGCTGCTCCACTGTATAGCCTCTTCTGAACGCTTCAGCAAGATAAAACAGGCGTTCATCCCCGGCTTTTCTGATCCGTTTTTCCAAAAGTCCGTCCGAAATCTCTTCCGCATCCTTCAGTTCCAGGTGATAGACATCGGCTTCCAGTGAGCGGACCGCCTTTAACAGCGATTCTTCAAGGGTGCGTCCGATGGCCATGACCTCTCCGGTGGCTTTCATTTGCGTCCCGAGCCTGCGGTTTGCCGACTCAAATTTGTCGAACGGCCAGCGCGGGATTTTAGAAACGACATAGTCAAGCGCGGGCTCAAAAGCCGCATATGTTTTTCCCGTTACGGGATTCATCATTTCATCAAGAGAAAGCCCGACTGCGATTTTCGCCGCAAGCTTTGCGATCGGGTAACCCGTCGCTTTTGAAGCGAGGGCAGATGAGCGGCTCACCCGCGGATTCACTTCGATAATGTAATATTGGAAGCTGTCGGGATCGAGCGCGAGCTGAACATTACAGCCGCCTTCAATGCCGAGCGCGCGGATCAGCTTTAATGAAACATTGCGCAAAAGCTGATATTCCCGGTCGCTCAGAGTCTGGCTCGGGGCAACGACGATGCTGTCGCCCGTGTGGATGCCGACCGGATCGATATTTTCCATGTTGCAGACGACGATCGCGTGATCTCTGCTGTCTCTCATGACTTCATATTCGATCTCTTTGTAACCGGCAATGCTTTTTTCCAGAAGGCACTGATGGACGGGGCTGAGTTTTAATCCGTTTTCGACGATCTCTTTCAGTTCTGCTTCATTCGAGCAGATGCCGCCGCCCGTTCCGCCTAATGTGTAAGCGGGGCGCACGATAACCGGAAACCCGATCCGGCCGACAAATTCCTCGGCTTCCTGTAGAGTGCGGATGATCTCACTTTCCGGCACCGGTTCATTCAGCTCATTCATCAGCGTACGGAATAAGTCGCGGTCTTCCGCCTGCTGGATGGCGGACAGCTTTGTGCCGAGCACTTCCACCCCGCATTCCTCAAGAACCCCGAGTTCAGACAGCTCGACGGCAAGATTCAGTCCGGTCTGTCCTCCCAGAGTCGGCAGGATGGCGTCCGGCCGTTCTTTTCTGATAATACGCGTGAGAAACTCCGGCGTCAGCGGTTCTATGTATACCCGATCAGCCATTTCCGTATCCGTCATAATCGTTGCCGGATTCGAGTTGACGAGAATGACTTCATAGCCTTCTTCCTTTAAAGCGAGACACGCCTGTGTGCCCGCATAATCAAATTCCGCCGCCTGTCCGATAATAATCGGGCCTGATCCGATCACTAAAATCTTTTTAATATCTACGCGTTTTGGCATACCGCTTCCCCTTCTTTCTCAGTTGTTTCGATCAAGTCAATGAATCTGTCAAATAAATGATTGGCGTCTTCCGGCCCCGGTGAAGCTTCAGGGTGGTACTGAACCGTAAATGCCGGCAATGTTTTATGCTTGAGTCCTTCGATCGTTTGATCATTGATCGCAATGTGCGTCACTTCAAGCTCTGTCTCATCTATTGAAGAAACTGTATATCCGTGGTTTTGGGCGGTTAAAGCGACTTTCCCTGTCGCAAGCTCTTTAACCGGATGATTGGAACCCCTGTGTCCGAATTTCATTTTTTCCGTTTCCGCTCCGGATGCCAGCGCAAATAATTGGTGGCCGAGGCAGATTCCGAATAACGGCACCTTCCCGAGTATGCCTTTTATCATTTCAATGGCTTCCGGCACATCTTTCGGATCTCCGGGTCCGTTAGAAAGCATGATGCCGTCCGGCTTGAGCTGAAGCACTTCTTCCGCCGTTACATTGTACGGCACAACGATGACATCGCATTTTCTTTTGTTTAACTCTCTTAAAATGCCGTGCTTCATACCGAAATCGACGAGTACGATGCGTTTGCCGCGGCCCGGACTCGGATATGCCGTTTTCGCAGATACTTGAGCGACTTGATTTCTCGGCAGTTCCGTTTCTTTCAGCCTTGCAAGAACCTCTCCGACATTCTCCTCGCTTGAAGCAAACGTTCCTTTTAATGCGCCGGCCGTGCGGATCATTCTTGTGAGCTTTCTCGTGTCAATCCCTTGTAAGCCGGGGATATTTTTCATTTTCAAATACTCGTCAAGCGTGTAAGCCGAACGCCAGTTGGAAGGCAGCTCGCACAGTTCTTTTACGATCAGCCCTTTTACAAAAGGAGTGATGGATTCAAAGTCATCTCTGTTAATTCCGTAGTTGCCGATCAGTGGATACGTCAGCGTCACGATCTGCCCGCAGTAAGAAGGGTCTGATAAAATTTCCTGATAACCGGTCATTCCCGTGTTGAATACGACTTCACCCGCGGTATGTTCCAGGCTCCCGAATGCTTCACCCTCAAATACCGCTCCATTTTCCAGCACTAGTCTTCTTTTCATTTGACGAGTCTCCCTTCTTCGTATGCAAGCTTACCGGCAGCCATCGTTGCAACAGGCCAGCCGAAGCACTTCATCTTGTTGAATGGCGTATTTTTTCCTTTAGATAAAAATGTATCTTTGTCAATGGCCGCTTCTTTTTCCAGATCAATCAGGGTGATGTCAGCAGGCGCGCCCGGTGCAAGCGTTCCGTACGGAAGACCGAACGCCTCGCAAGGTTTTGCCGTCATGAAATCAACCAGCTGCTTCAGCGTCCACGCCCCGTTTTTCACAAAATGTGTGTACAGAAGCGGAAAGGCTGTTTCTAAACCGACGATACCGAAAGGCGCAAGCTTCATATCCGTGTTTTTCTCTTCTTCTGTATGCGGCGCATGGTCAGTGGCGATGAAATCAATCGTACCGTCTAACAGCCCTTCAATCAGCGCCTCTCTGTCCTCTTTGCTGCGAAGCGGCGGATTCATTTTAAAATTGGTATCAAGTCCCGGGATATCTTCGTCACAAAGCAGCAGGTGGTGCGGCGACACTTCCGCCGTCACGCGGATTCCCGCTTTTTTTGCGTCTCTTACGGCTCTGACGGATTCTTTCGTGCTGATATGACACACATGGTAATGGCAGCCCGCCGCTTCCGCCAGCAGGACGTCACGGGCGATATGTACCGCTTCGCAAATGGAAGGTATGCCGTTCAGACCGTTCGCTTTTGAAAAAGATCCTTCATGCACGCTCCCTCCGTAAATAAGCGAGTTATCCTCACAATGAGCGACAATCGCTTTATTCATTGAAGCCGCCCGTTTCATGGCTTCATACATCATTCCGGCCGTCTGAACGCCGACGCCGTCATCGGTGAAGGCGAATGCGCCCGCTTCATGAAGCGCCTCAAAATCTGTCATTTCTTCGCCCGTTTGTCTGATCGTAATTGATGCGTAAGGAAGCACCCTGACAGATGAGGTTTCTTTGATCCGGTTTTGCAGCCATTCCATCTGCTCTTTCGTATCCGGCACCGGCCTTGTATTCGGCATGGCTGCGACTGTGGTAAAGCCGCCCCGCGCCGCGGCTTTAGAGCCCGTCTCAATGGTTTCTTTTTTCTCGCCGCCCGGTTCTCTGAAGTGGACATGAAGGTCTACGAGCCCCGGTGAAACAAACAGTCCGTCAGCGTCGATCACCGTTTCTCCGTCTTTCGCTGTCAAAAGCCCGGTTTCCATAATAAACTCACCCGTTACCCGGATATCCTGTGCCACTTTTTCTCCCTGTTCATTTAACATCCAGCCGTTTTTAATGAGATAAGACATAAGCCGCTTCTCCCCTTTTCACATTGGTTTGCAGTGCTCTTTTTAAGACTGCCATTCTGATATACACACCATTTTCCATTTGTTTAAAGATTCTTGATTTTCCGCATTCCACTAATGTTGTGTCAATTTCGACTCCTCTGTTCACCGGTGCGGGATGCATGATGATGGCATGCCGCTTCATGCTCTCCGCCCGCTTTGCGGTCAGCCCGTATGCTTCCAGATAGCCTTTTTGGTCGGCTTCTGTCTGATGCCTTTCATTTTGGATGCGGAGCAGCATGACGACATCTGAAGCTTGTATGGCTTCATCCGTCTGAACACAGGTGCCGAAGGCGTTTTTCTCATCCTGCCATTGCGGCGGACCAGAAAACAGCACACGTGCGCCGAGCCTTGTCAGCACCTCGGCATTCGACCTTGCCACCCTGCTGTGTTTGATATCGCCATGAATGGAAACCGTCAGGCCCTGAAAGGTCTCAAATTCCTCTTGAATCGTCATTAAATCGAGTAATGACTGAGTCGGGTGCTGGCCGCAGCCGTCGCCGGCGTTTAAGATCGGAATATTGACTCTGCCGGTCAGATCTTTGTAATATTCATCCGTGCTGTGCCGGATGACGCAGGCGTTCGCTCCGATTGATTCCAGTGTTTTGACCGTGTCATATAAGGACTCGCCTTTTTGAACGCTTGTGCTCGTATCGTCTAAGCTTAGTACGTTCATCCCGAGTTTCTTTTCCGCCACTTCAAAGCTGAACCGCGTTCTCGTGCTCGGTTCAAAAAACAGATTCGCAACAAATTTCCCCGCGAGATCGGGGCGGACTGTTCCCTCTTTTATCGCTTTTGCCTCACGCAGCAGTTCTGTAATTTCAGCCGTGCTCAGTTCAGACATCGCCGTTAAATGATTCATGTTTTTCTCCTCCGTTTCCGCTTGAAGGCCGTAAAAAACACCCCGGTCTATAGACTCGGGGTGCGGTTAAAGAGAGAAGCAGCGTACAGCTTCTTCCCGTTATAACCCTTCCAAGCCTCTCTGGACTTTCTTTAAAAGGTTTTACATATGATTTTGTTTTTCTGATGCAATCGCGTCTTCTTCATTTGCATGCGGCAGGATGAGGTTCAGGATGACTCCGACGATTGCCGCAAGCGCCATGCCGGATATTTGGAACCCGCCTTTTGATACTTGAATAAAAGCCCCTCCGACGCCGATCACGAGGATGACGGATGTGATAATTAAATTTCTCTTGTTTTCATAATCAATGTTGTTGTCAATCAGCATTCTTAAGCCGCTGGAGGCGATAATTCCGAAGAGCAGGAAGGAAACGCCTCCCATAACCGCGGACGGAACAGAGCTGATCAGCGCTGATACTTTTCCGATAAATCCGAAGCACAGCGCAATCACACCCGCGCCGCCGATGACAAAGACGCTGAAAACTCTCGTAATTGCCAGTACACCGATGTTTTCGCCGTATGTTGTCGTCGGCGGGCCGCCGATTAACGAAGCGATAATCGTCGCTACGCTGTCCCCCATTATGGAGCGGTGCAGTCCCGGCTTTTTAATGAAATCCTGTCCGACGACTTTACTCAGCACCATTTGGTGGCCGATATGTTCTGACATGGTCACGAAAGCGACCGGCACCATCGCAGCCGCAATGCCCAATGTCACTGACGGCGTATAGTCTTTGAAAGGGATGATAAATTCAGGAGCGGCGAACCATTTTGCATCAATGACCGGCTGAAAATTGACGATGCCCTGTGTCAGCGCAAACAGATATCCGCCTATAATGCCGATCAATACCGGAATCAGGCTTAAAAATCCCCGTAAAAAGATGGCGCAGATAATGGTGATTGCCAAAGTGACGCCGGCTACACTGAAATGTTTCAAGCTGTAGACGAGTTCCTTCGCATTCGGATCAGCATACATTGCCATATTGACGGCTGTGCTTGCCAGTCCGAGGCCGATGACGATGATGACCGGCCCGACGACCACCGGGGGCAGCAGCTTCATCAGCCACCCCGTTCCAAGCTGCCTGATGAGAAGTGCGATCAGGCCGTACACAATTCCCGCCAGGAAAGCGCCGACCATGGCAGCCCCCGGCCCTCCCGTCGCCTTCACCAAGATAATCGGTGATATAAAGGCGAATGATGAGCCGAGATAAGCGGGAATCTGGCCTTTTGTCACCAAGAGATAGGCGAGTGTCCCGATTCCGCTCGTGACAAGCGCCACTGCCGGGCTCATTCCGACCAGTTTCGGCACGAGTATGGTTGAGCCGAACATGGCGAATAAATGCTGCAGGCTGAATGACAGCCAGGACAATGGATTGGGGACGTCCCTGACTCCCAGGTTTACTTTTTTCTTACTCATGGCGTTTTCCTCCCGGTTGACTTTCAAATGGTATAAAAAAACCTCTTTGCTTTTTGCGCAAAGAGGCATACAAAACCCGGCCGCGTCGATCCGCCCGGCTTTGTGTTTTAAAATCCTCTTTGCAAACTCTCTGGAATGCATTTAAAAAGGGTGATTATTCATTTTCATAAATGGCGACCATATCAGTCTGATCAACTTCGCTCAGCTGAACCATCACTTTTTCAGCTTTTGAGGTCGGAATGTTTTTCCCGATATAGTCCGCTCTGATCGGCAGTTCCCGGTGCCCTCTGTCGACAAGCACGGCAAGCTGTATCGATGACGGCCGCCCGACATCAACGAGGGCATCCATCGCAGCTCTCACCGTCCGGCCGGTATAAAGCACATCATCAACCACAATGACCTTTTGGTCTGTGATATCGGCCGGAATGTCCGCGCCTTTTACAAGCGGCTCTTCATTGCTCGTTTTTTTCGTGAGATCGTCACGGTAAAGGGTGATATCGATTTCCCCGACGGTGACCGGATTCCCTTCAATCTGTTCGATCCGCTCGGCCAGCCGCTTTGCTAAATAAATGCCTCTTGTTTTAATCCCTACAAGAATGCAGTCATTCATTCCTTTATTCCGTTCGATCATTTCATGGGCTATCCTTGTGAGCGCCCTTCTGATGGCCTGTTCGTCGAGAATAACAGCTTTTTGATTCACTCGTGACACCTCTCCATTCGTATATAAGAAGAAAAAACCCCTCCTGCCAGAGCATAGAGGGGTTCCTTTCCAGGACGAAGACACATGCGTATCTCTTCTGTCCTATCCGTTATCCTTCTCAGCCTCTCTGGACTGTGTTAAAGAATCTATTCAGCTTGTTTTTATTATTTCAGAAAAGAAACTCGCTGTCAATGGCTATTTCTTAAATCTTCAATGAGTTTTTTCATATCTTCAGGAAGGGGCGCTTCAAACTCCATGTATTCGCCCGTCCGCGGATGATCAAAACCTAATATTCCGGCATGAAGCGCCTGACCGTTAAAATCAACGGTTTTTCTCGGTCCGTATTTCGGATCGCCTGCCAAAGGAAACCCGATATATTTCATATGAACACGGATCTGATGCGTTCTTCCGGTCTCAAGACGGCACTCTACGAGCGTGAAATCTTGAAAACGCTCAAGCACGTGAAAATGCGTGACGGCGTTTTTGCTGCTTTCTCTTGTTACGGTCATGCTTTGACGGTCTTTTTTATCTCTTCCGATCGGAGCGTCAATCGTTCCGTCATCATGTGAAATCATCCCGTGGACAACCGCTGTGTACTTTCTGGTCACGGTTTTATTGACGAGCTGATTAACGAGTGATTCATGCGCCATATCGTTTTTAGCGACCATTAACAGACCGGAAGTATCTTTATCAATACGGTGGACGATTCCCGGGCGCATGACGCCGTTAATGCCGGAAAGGTCGTTGCAGTGAGCCATCAGTCCGTTTACAAGCGTCCCTGTCACATGGCCGGGCGCCGGGTGTACAACCATGCCCCGCGGTTTGTTCACAACCAAGACGTCCTGATCCTCATAGTAAATGTCCAAATCCATCGGCTCTGCAAGCACGTCCAATTCTTCCGGTTCAGGAATGGTGACGTTTACCTGATCGCCGGGCTGCATTTTATAATTCGCTTTTACGGATTTGCCGTTAACGGATACCAGTCCCTCTTTTACCCATTGCTGCACTTGAGTGCGTGACCAGTTTTCTCCCGTTGAAGCCAAAAATTTATCAATCCGTTCGCTCTTTTGTTCAGGCTGAACGGTTATCTCAAATTGATTCATGTTATTGCTCCTTCTTTTTCCCGCTGTCAAACAGCATATGAATAAATAAAAGTATTACACCGACGCACAGTGAGGAGTCCGCGATATTAAAAATCGGATAGTGATAATCCACGATGATGACATGAATAAAATCCACCACTTCCTGGCGCGCCGCCCGGTCAATAAAGTTTCCGGCCGCACCGCCCAGCATTAAGCCGAGAGAAATTCCGAGTAACATCTGCCCTTTTGCATAACGCTGTATGTAATAAACGATTCCGATAATCACGGCGATGGTAATGACGTAGAAAAACCACATTTGGCCGGCTAAAATCCCCCACGCCGCTCCCGTGTTGCGATGAGATGTGATATAAAGCACCTGATTGATGACAGGTATGCTTTGTCCCAATTCCATATGGCTGACGACAAGCCATTTGGTCAATTGGTCGGCAATAATAATAAAAAGAGCGATAAGATAATAAAGCACACACGTTCCTCCAGTATACAGTTACTTTTATCCTTTATGAATTTTATCAGTAAAAGATGCCAGAGTAAAGGCAGATCATAAGCGCATGCAAACAGACGCTGTCACTCATACAGCGCCTGATCATATGCATAATCTCCGGGTTCCCAATATGGAAGGGTTTTCTTTTCAAATTGAGCGGGATAATAAAAATCATCAGCGGTTCTGGCCGTCGGCAACACCGCAAGTTTTTCAATCGGAATGGGGGCGCCTGTTTTTTCACAATAACCGTACGTATTGTTTTCAAACTTAGACAGGGCAAGAAGAACGTCCTGAAGTTCTTCTTTTATATGATAGATCAGAGTTGCTTCTTGGTCGTTCATTGAAGGTTCAACAGATGCTGACATTTGAAAGCAAGAATATTCGAATAATCTTGATTGAAGTTCTTCTTTCATCATGAGAAGCTCCGTGTGGATTGCGGTCAGTTGATCATTCATTCATCACAACTCCTGCTCTTGATGTTATGGCTTTATTGTTGCCCCCAGAGCGCCATTTGAAGCCCATAAGATTTTTCCTGTCGTTCTAATCGATGACATTGCTGGCATGTAAAAAAGCGCCCGGCTGACACCGGGCGCTTTCCCATTTATTATTTTTGATAATATTTTTCAACGATTTCCGCATTGCGCAGTGATAATGTCGGATATTTCGGATTGGCTCCGACATCTTTAGAAATGACGCGGGAACGTTCACACATCTGGCCTTCCGCTTTTTCTACGGTCATTTTTCCTGTTGTGAAACTTTGCGCGTTTTCAGGCGCTTCACTTTCGTCTTTTACTGTCAGTTCTGAGACGATAAACAGCTGCGCGATGTTTTCTTTAATGGATGACAAGAGGTCGCGGTTTTCTTTGTTCGGATACAAAGTAAGGCTCGCTTCCAATGATCTTCCGATAATTTTTTCGTTACGGGCTGTTTCCAAAGCTTTCAGCACGTCGTTTCGAAGCTCCATGAAGCGGTCGAACTTTTCTTCTGTCGCTTGACTGTCCGGAACAGCAATGGTTTCCGGCATATCTGTCAGCTGCACGCTTGCTTCTTCAACAAATGATAAGTGAGACCACATTTCATCCGCCGTATGCGGGAGAATCGGCGCCGTCAGCTTCACTAACGCCAGCAGCGTTTCATAAAAGACGGTCTGCATGCTGCGGCGGTCCGGATGATCCGCATGCTCGATGTACACAACATCTTTTGCAAAATCAAGATAGAAGGAGCTGAGCTCGATCGTACAGAAATTGTGAATGCTGTGATAAACCACCGCAAATTCATATTCATCGTACGCTTTTTTCACCTTATCAATCAGCTTATTCAGCTTGATCAGCATATATTGATCCACTTCGCGGAGATCTTTTACATCAACGGCATTGACGCTTGGATTGAAATCGAACAGGTTGCCGTGAAGGAAGCGGAACGTGTTGCGGACTTTCCGGTATACTTCCGCAACCTGCTTCAGAATGGCGTCAGACACGCGAACGTCCGCCTGATAATCCACTGACGATACCCATAATCTTAAGATGTCGGCACCAAGCTGTTTCATGACTTTAGCCGGAACAACAACGTTACCGATTGATTTACTCATCTTGCGTCCTTCTCCATCCAGTGCGAACCCATGGCTGAGCACACCTTTATACGGCGCTTTTCCTGTTACGGCTACTGCTGTAGAAAGAGAAGAGTTAAACCAGCCGCGATATTGGTCAGATCCCTCTAGGTATAAATCAGCCGGGCGAACGAGGTCATCACGTTCTTCAAGCACTGCTTGATGTGAAGAGCCTGAATCAAACCAAACATCCATGATATCCTGTTCTTTTGTAAATGTGCCGTTCGGGCTGCCAGGATGCGTAAAGCCTTCCGGAAGAAGATCCTTTGCTTCTTTTTCAAACCAAATGTTTGATCCGTGCTGTCTGAACAATTCAGAAACATGTTCAATGGTTTCATCTGTAATAATCGGTTCTCCGTTTTCAGCGTAAAATACCGGAATCGGCACACCCCACGCACGCTGTCTGGAAATACACCAGTCTCCGCGGTCCCGAACCATGTTGTGCAAACGCTGCTCACCCCATTCAGGAACCCATTTGGTTTCTTTAATGGCATCCAGCAGGTCTGATCTGAAATCTTTAATAGACGCAAACCATTGCGCTGTCGCTCTGAAAATGGTTGGTTTTTTTGTTCTCCAATCATGCGGATAAGAATGAGTAATGAATTCAAGCTTCACAAGTGCGCCTTTTTCATCGAGCTGCTGTGTGATCGCTTTGTTTGCATCATCATAGAACATGCCTTCAAACCCAGGGGCTTCGCTTGTCATTACACCTTTTTCATCGACTGGGCAAAGCACATCTAAACCGTATTTTTGGCCAATGATAAAGTCATCTTCCCCATGTCCTGGCGCTGTATGAACACAGCCTGTTCCGGCATCAGTTGTTACGTGTTCACCAAGCATAACGAGAGAGTCTCTGCCATATAGCGGGTGTTCAGCGATAATGTTCTCAAGGTCTTTTCCTTTGACCGTTCTTGTCACTTCATACTGATCAAATCCGCATGCTGATGCAACACTTTCGACTAAGGCACTTGCTACGACAAAGCGGTCTTCACCTACTGCAATCACGCTGTACTCAAGATCAGGGTGCACTGAGATTCCGAGGTTCGCCGGAATTGTCCAAGGCGTTGTTGTCCAAATGATGATGCGCTCGCCGTTTTCAAGAACGCCTTTTCCGTCTTTTACACCAAAAGCGACGTAAATAGATGCTGAACGTTTGTCTTGATATTCGATCTCGGCTTCAGCCAGAGCAGACTCACTTGAAGGTGACCAGTTAACCGGTTTAAGGCCTTTGTAAATGTAGCCTCGTTTTGCCATTTCACCAAATACGCGGATTTGCTGCGCTTCGTATTCCGGTTTTAATGTCACGTATGGGTTTTCCCAGTCACCGCGGACACCAAGACGTTTGAATTGCTCACGCTGTCCCTCGATTTGCTTCCAAGCGTACTCTTCGCATAGTTTGCGGAATTCCGCTACTGACATTTCTTTGCGGTTGACCTTTTTGTTTTTCGTCAGCGCCGTTTCAATCGGCAGTCCGTGCGTATCCCAGCCCGGCACGTACGGTGCGTTGTAGCCGCTCATTGATTTATAGCGGACGATGAAGTCTTTCAGGATTTTGTTCAGGGCATGGCCCATGTGGATGTCTCCGTTTGCATAAGGAGGTCCGTCATGCAGCACGAATTTCGGGCGGTCTTTCGTCCGTTCTTGAACAAGACGGTAAATGTCCTGCTCCTCCCAGTCTTTTTGCATGTCCGGCTCACGATTCGGCAGATTTCCGCGCATCGGAAAATCTGTTTTCGGCATTAACAGCGTATCTTTGTAATCCATTTTCATTCCTCCACAACATTTTTCAGAAAATAAAAAAGCCCTCTCATCCCATAAGGGACGAGAAAGCTTATCTCGCGGTACCACCCTTTTAGAAAAAACGGATCATCCGTCTTTTCCTCTCGAACATCGTAACGTGATGGAACGTCCTATCCTACTCTCGGTTCAGAAAGGAAACTAAAGGGCTGATCTGCATGATTCCGGCCATCCCGGGCTTTCACCTTCCCCGGGTCGCTTTATAGCCTGTTTTGAGTCATGCCGGTCCCTTTCAATCGTCTTTTCATCTGAATTTATGAACGTATTATATTCGAACGGGCCGGAGAATGTCAAGAAAATCAGAAAATTATTCTTTTTCCTCAAAAACCGCGTCGACTTCGTATTCCAGCAGATGATCCCAATCATCGTTCTTCAGCAGGTCGAGCTGCGCCTCAATCAGCATTTGGAAACGCGTTCTGAAGACTTTAGACTGTTTTTTCAGCTCTTCAATTTCCATTGCGATTTTTCTTGATTTGGAAAGCGACTCATTGATGATGCGATCAGCATTTTTTTCTGCTTCACGGACGATCAGCTTCGCTTCTTTCTGCGAGTTGCGCTTTACGTCTTCTGCGGCTTCCTGAGCTACGAGAATTGATTTATTCAGCGTTTCTTCGATATTGGCAAAGTGGCCGATTTTTTCGTCCAGCTCGTTCACTTTCGCCTCAAGCTCCGTTTTTTTACGGAGTGCGATTTCGTAATCTTTTCTGACCTGCATTAAAAATTCATTTACTTCATCTTCATCATATCCGCGAAAACCTTTTGTAAACGTTTTGTTATGGATATCATTCGGCGTTAATGGCATATTGCCACCTCCATTTTTACATTTCAGTACGGTTATCTAGTTCACATTATAAAACAAATACGGCACAGATGGAGAAAAAAACTGAAAAAACGACTTATTTTTGCCGTTCAAATGTAACTTTCCATTTGTCTTTTTTCGTTTTTCCGTCAACTTTTGCCAAACTGCATCGTCCGAAGCCGCGAATCGAGAGCATGTCCCCTTCAGCAACCTGATAAGACGGATCTTCAATGGCTTTCCAATTCACCTTAACGAGCCCGTTTTTCACAAGCGCCTGCGCTTTCTGACGGGATTGCCTGCTCATTGAAGCGCAGACGGCGTCGAGACGCAATGAAGAAACCGTGTCATCCCTTATTTCGACATCTGAAGCGGGAATGTGAAGAGCGGAAAGCTCGATTTTCTCAAGCTTTACCGGCGCTTTGCCCGCTTTGGTCAGCTGAGTGCTGACAAAATCGGCGATTTCACCGGAGACGATGAGCTGCACGGCTTCCTCTGAGAAAATCAGATCGCCGTATTTCTGCCGCTTTAAGCCGATCCCCATTAATGATCCGAGAAGAGAGCGGTGGTCAATGCTGACGAATTTTTCAGCGTATTGAACGTCAAAAGCCCGAAGCTCAAAATCATCCTGTTCAGGTTCCATATATTCAGGGTATAAAATCGCGCGTTTGCGCTCAGCTCTGTCATATCCTCCGAAAAACGCAAGACCGCAGGCGTCGCCGATAACGGCTTTTACAATCACCTGTTCTCTGGGATCTAAGAAATCAGTCAGCTTCATCCGATACTGGTCCAGGACAATCTGTTTCCATTCAAGCGCCTGATCAATAAAAGGCCGCTCGTCTTGTCTGAAGTGCTGGTAAATATCGCTCATGTTCTTTCCTTTCTATGTAAAGAGGCTTGGCTGGTGCCAAGCCCGTATCAAACTGTCGCATTCAAGTATACATTGCGATCATGCGGTATAGGCCCCAAAGTCCCGTCGTGGCAAACCGAAGCACGATAATCGCTACAATCGGGGATATATCCAGCATGGCAATGGGCGGAATGATCCTTCTGAACGGCTCTAAATACGGTTCGCAAATCGCTGCGAGAAACCGTCCGACCGCCGTTTCTCTCGTACTCGGCACCCATGACATAAAGATATAGATGATCAGGGCAAACGAGTAGATGTAAATTAAATAACTCAGAACGGAAAAAATTTGATAAAGAATCATCCTGCTTTACCACCTCTGATGTTCGTCTTCATTTATAAGCTCCGAAATCGTGCCGGAAACGTCGACATTATCAGGCGTGCACAGAAAAATATCTGAACCGATTCTCTGAATGTCGCCGCCGATGGCGTAGACGGTACCGCTTAAAAAGTCGACGATTCTTTTCGCCTGATCATGCTGGATGCGCTGCAGATTGACGACAACCGCCCGCCTGTTCTTTAAATGATCGGCGATTTCCTGCGCTTCCGCATATACACGCGGTTCACTCAACACCACTTTAGAGGATTTCTGAACACTTTGCAAGCTTACTACGTTCTGCTTGCCCTGCGGCTTCTGAGCGTAAGCAGGCTGTTTATCTTTCTGCTGTTCATGCTCTTCCGGATGATCCTGCTCCGTTTCAATGTATTCGTACTCGTACTCCTCCTCATCCATTGAGAAAAAGTTTTTCAGTTTATTTTTCATGCTCATTTATTTACACCCCCCGGTTCATTTCCGACTAATGAAGAGCCGATTCTGATAAAAGTTGCGCCCTCTTCAACAGCGATTTCATAATCATTTGACATGCCCATTGACAGTTCCCGGCACGGTGCGTTTGTCTGATTCAGTTTTTGCACCTGATCCCTCAGATCACGCAATTGCCGGAAGCAGGCTCTGATCGTTTCTGTATCGTCTGTCAGGGGAGCCATCGTCATCAGGCCCTCTACAGAAATGTTTCTAAACTCAGAAAGCTCTCTGATAAAGGGGATGACCTCCTCTGTTTTCAAACCGTGCTTAGACGGCTCAAGCGAAGTATTCACCTGCACAAAACAGCGAACCGTATGCTGCGCCCGTTTTTCAATCTCTTTTGCCAATGACAGTCTGTCTAAGGAATGAATATAAGATACACGGTCAACGACGGCCTTCACCTTTCTGGACTGAAGACTGCCGATAAAGTGCCACTCCGGGCTGCCTTTGATGACTTCCTGCTTACGGATAAGCTCGGCATCCCGGTTTTCTCCCAGACTTGTAATACCGGCATCAACGGCCTCTTGAGCCCTTTCGGCTGATACGTATTTTGTAACCGCGATGACGGTAACATCTTCGGGGCTTCGGCCCGATCTGTTACATGCTTCGTTTATTCTTTCGTTTATATGTCGTAATTGATCAGCAACACGCAAGATCTTACGCCTCCTTCATTCCGATAAAGGACATCATGCGTCCCGTTTTCCCTTTGTCGCGGCGGTGTGAAAAGAATAGTTCACGCTCTCGTTCGGTGCATAAACCGCTGACTGAAATGTTTTCTTCCGGAATGCCGCAATGTATCAGAAGAAGACGGTTGACCTCTTTTAAATCAAGCTGATACTGGCCTTTTTCCGTTTCGCATATGGCGGATTCAGCCGTAAAAGGCAGCGCCCGCACTTCATTGATGACGCGGTCGTCGACTGTATAGCTTCCCGCGCTGATGGACGGACCGATGACAGCCTGAATATCTGTTAAACGGGAGCCTTCTTCGTTTACCCAGCGTTCCGTCATGATGCGTCCGATTTGTTTGACCGTCCCCTTCCATCCGGCATGGGCAGCGCCGATAATGGATTTCACCGGGTCATAAAAATACAAGGGCACACAGTCCGCAAAACAAAGGGCCAAAAAAAGATTCGCATCTTTCGTGTAGAGCCCGTCCGTCCCGCGGAATGCGGAAGAATAGTCTCTCGCTCCTTTTCCTTTATCCCCGGCTGTCACGCGCCGGACGCGGTTTTCATGTGTCTGGTCGGCGAACACCCAGGAATCCAGATCAGTACCGCATAAGGACGCTATGACTTCACGGTTTGTCACAACATCATGAGCTTCGTCCCGGACGTGCAATCCGGTATTTAATGACTCATACGGAGGATTGCTGACCCCGCCGTTTTTCGTCGTGAATCCGGCGATGACCTTTGTGTTAAGCTGATTCACACAGTTCCAGTCTTCTATCATGAGTGCCGAGGGGGTGGTAAGACTAAACGGGTGATATGTATTCATGGAGATCCAACCTTTCGACAAACATTAAAAAAGCGTAATTTCCCACTCATTTTAACACAATTTTAAGCATACGTTTAGCGGCTGATTGAAAAATGAGATAAATAAATGTGCCGGAAACATTGAGATTTCCGGCTTTTTACAAGTGAAGGGAGGATTACGCTCCCCCCTTTGGTTCATTTACACGCACTAAGATGACATCTTCCCCAATTTTAACTATATTTCGCCAAGGAATGATCATTTCCTCTTCTTTTCCGAAAAAACCGAGAACTTTTCCGCTGCCGCCTAAAATAATCGCCTGAATTTTTCCCGTTGTCACGTTAATATCAATATCACCGATGCTTCCGAGTTTTTTTCCGTTCGACACGTTTACCACATCTTTTATTTGAAATTCAGATATGCTGATCATCCGTATCACGCCCTTTGCCCGTTCTTTTTCCTATTATATGAACGGCCGGGCTGAACCTTGTCACATCGGGCAATCTTTTTTGCGGCTGCACCAGCCGAGGATAAATCTCAGCATGATTTTCGTATAGTCCATAAGCTCATCAACGGACACTTCCTCGTTTACGGAGTGGGCGTTTTTTAAATCGCCGGGGCCGTATATGACGCTCGGAATCCCGGCATGATAGAGCCACCCTCCGTCAGTTACGGTTTGGGAAACATCAATGACGGGCTCCTGTTTTTTGACGGCTGAGTGTGATGCAGCCAAGACAGAAACTGCCGGATGATCCGGGTCGATTTTCAGCGCCGGGAACACCTCTCCTCTGTCTTCAATCATCGAAGATCCGCCCCATTTGAACACCGGCCTGTTTTCTTTGAGCCACAGATCACTGTCAGCGACACGATTAATATAGTCTTCGATTTCTGCGGCTGCTTGTTCGTGCGTTTCGTTCGGATAAAAGTGGACGGTGATCCATAACCGGCATTCATCGGCGACAAACGCTGCGTGTCTTCCGCCTTCAATGACGGCGGGGTTGATCGTATTGGTGCCGGGCGCAAAGCCGGGATAGCTTTTCGTTACCGCCCAGTGGCGCTCCAGCTCTCCCAAGGCAGCGATGATTTTCGCCATTTTTTCGATGGCGCTCGCTCCGAATGTGCCTCCGCCTGCATGAATCATATTGCGCCTCATGCCGTCATGAAATGTTTGTTTGCTTTTCAATTCTATCCAGCCGGTGATGACACCGCCCTGCCCTTGAATATGCAGGCTGCTCGTATCTGCGACAACCGCAAAATCCGCGTGATAGCCGCGTTTGCAGCATTCCAGCGTCCCCGCCTCACCGACTTCTTCTCCGATTACAGACTGTACAATGAGGTCGCCCGGAAGCTTAATGCCGGCATCATGGATCAGCTTCAGAGAGAAAAGAACACACGCCAATCCCCCTTTCATATCAGCGGCGCCCCTTCCGATCAGCATGCCGTCTTTTACGAGCGGCTGAAACGGGTCAGAGTGCCAGTCTTCGCCCCCGGCTTCTGCCACATCAATGTGTCCGTTTAAAATCAGGCTTTGATGCCTGCTTGAATCTGTCCCTTCTAAAACACCGACTACATTCGGGTCTTCCGGATACACATCCCACATATCGACCGAGCAGCCCGTTTCTTTTAAAAAGCCGGCCACCCACTTTTGGGCTTCTGCCGTATTTCTTGCTGGCGGGGCCGGAGTGGGAAAGGCTATCAGTCTTTCAGCAATATGTATGAAGTCGTGCCGCCGTTTCTCCGCCTGGTGTAACAGCATATCAATCTGATGCATTGGAAATCTCCCCTTTGGCTGTATCAAAAAACCCGTTCATTCATGAAATGAAACGGGTAAAAAACGGATCTTCCTCCGCTTTTTTCACCGCTTCCCTCCGCCGGCATGATCCGGATCAGGTCCGTTAAGGGTTGAGACAACGTCTCTCTCAGCCGCGTGGCAGCACCCCCAGGGTGAATTTATGTTATTTTACGGATGATGCCTCTTTTGCACGTGTTAAAAACGGGCGGCCATTGTTCCATAAGACATTGACAGGCATATCGAAAAACGCTGTAAGCCGCTCGTCAGAAAGCATGTCCCTGATTTTCCCGGAGGCGAACACCTCGCCCTGTTTTAAAAGAAGCGCCTGATCAAATACCGGCAGAATTTCTTCAGCGTGATGGGTGACATAAAGGATGGACGGCGCATTTTCTTTTTCGGCGATCGACGTAATCGTGTCCAGCAGCTGCTCCCTTGCCATAAAATCAAGACCCGTCACGGGTTCGTCCAAAATCAGCAGTTCCGGATCAGCCATAAGCGCCCGCGCAATCAGCGCTCTTTGTCTTTCCCCTTGTGATAATGTTTCATACCGTCTGTCGGCGTAACCGATGGCGCCCAAATCCTTCAGAAGACCGATCGCTTTTTCCCTTACTTGCTCACTCGGAGTTTCGTACAGCCCGATTGAGGCGTACGCGCCGCTGAGGGCGATTTCAAAAGCGGAGTCCGCGGCATATAATTTGTGCTGAAGACCTGCCGAAACAAGGCCGATTTTCCTTCTGAGCCTGTCACCGAGCTCTGTTTTGCCGAATTGATGGCCGAGCACCTGCATCTCTCCTGAAGTGGGGAAGTAATAAGAGCATAACATATTCAGCAAAGCCGTTTTTCCGGCTCCGTTTAATCCGTACAGCACCCAATTTTCGTTTTTCTCGACGCGCCAGTTAATATCTTTCAAAATCCATTTCCCGTTTCTTTTTAATGACACACTGTCCAGCTGTAAAATCACTGCAATTTCCCCCGTTTACTTTATTTAAATTTTCTAAAAACTTTTACACATTAGAATACATCACTTTTTTGCAAACGTAAACCATCGCATGAAAAAAGCCTTTAAACAAGGTTTAAAGGCTTTTTCCGTTATTGATGGATATTCTTATTCATTTGTTTAATGGCTGCCTTTTCAAGCCTTGAGACCTGAGCTTGGGATATGCCGATTTCTTCAGCGACTTCCATTTGGGTTTTCCCTTGGAAAAAGCGCTTTCGCAAAATCATTTTTTCCCGTTCGTTCAGTCTTCTCATGCCTTCTTTCAGAGCCAGCTCCTCAATCCATTGTGTATCCTTGTTGCGCTCATCGCTGATCTGGTCCATCACGTAAATCGGATCGCCGCCGTCATTATAAATCGGCTCAAACAGTGAAACCGGATCCTGGATGGCGTCAAGGGCAAACACAATTTCTTCATGGGGCACTTCAAGAACTTTGGCGATTTCCTCTGCTGTCGGCTCCCTGCTTGTCTCACTGATTAACCGCTCTCTTACTTGAAGCGCTTTATATGCGATATCGCGAAGCGACCTCGAGACGCGGATCGGATTATTATCCCGCAAATATCTGCGGATTTCTCCGATGATCATCGGTACAGCGTATGTTGAAAACTTAACATTATGGCTTAGGTCAAAATTATCAATGGATTTCATTAGTCCGATGCAGCCGACCTGAAATAAGTCATCAACATACTCTCCTCTGTTGTTAAACCTCTGAATGACGCTTAAGACAAGGCGCAGATTGCCGTTTACAAGCTTTTCCCTCGCTGAATCATCGCCCTCATCCTGTAATTGCCTAAACAGCTTTCTCATCTCTTCATTCTTGAGCACCGGTAATTTGGAGGTATCCACCCCGCAAATTTCGACTTTATTTCTTGACACGTTTTTCCCTCCCACTAGGAGCTGCTGTACAACGTTAAGTATCTCCTCGGGTGGGAAAAATATGCACCGCCATTTTACAGAAATAAACATCCGGCTGCGGCAATCCTTGCAGCAGTAAGGGCTGTCAGATGGAAAAAATTTTACACCATTTTGTTAAACTCTTTTCTCAGTCTTTTGATAATCCGCTTTTCGAGCCGGGAGATATAAGATTGTGAAATCCCCATCATGTCGGCTACATCTTTTTGTGTTTTTTCTTCTTCTCCGACAAGCCCGAAACGCAGTTCCATAATCTGCTTTTCTCTTTCGTTTAATTGCTCAAGCGCTTTTTTCAGAAGTTTTTTATCCACATTGGCTTCAATGTCTTTTGTAATAATATCATCATCTGTGCCGAGCACATCCGAAAGCAGCAGTTCGTTTCCGTCCCAATCAATGTTCAGCGGTTCATCAAATGATACCTCTGAACGGATTTTGTTGTTACGGCGCAAGTACATTAAAATTTCGTTTTCGATACATCGCGACGCGTAGGTGGCGAGTTTGATTTTCTTTTCCGGATTAAAAGTGTTTACCGCTTTGATCAAACCGATGGTGCCGATGCTGATTAAGTCCTCGATATTGATGCCGGTGTTTTCGAATTTGCGGGCAATGTAAACGACAAGACGTAAGTTTCTCTCAATCAGGATGGCCCGCGCCGCCTGATCCCCGCTCGGCAGCTTTAATAAGAGCACCTGCTCCTCTTCTTTAGACAAAGGCGGCGGCAGCGCCTCGCTTCCTCCTATGTAATATACTTCATCGCTTTTCAGTCCGAGTTTCATCAGCCATTTATACCACAAATATGTCAGACGCAGCTTAAGTTTTTTCATCTTCCTCCCCCTTCTAAATACAATGCATTTTGAGTATAATGAATAACAGACTTTTCGTCAGGAAACATGTTTTACAGCCTTCCCTGTCAGCATCTTCGGATGAACGATTCCGTCAAATTCACCGTCCGCGGATAATGGTTTCGTGCTGATGCCGATCAGGCATTTTTCACAAGCGATCATTTCGTCTTTTGTTAAAATCGTGACGTAATCCGGCTTTAAACAGAGTAAAAATTGATTGTCCTGGCCGACGCCCCTGTACGGAATCAGCCTCAGCTTATCCGCATGGCGGAACGAATCATCAAGCTGCTCTATCACTTCAAGCGGACTGGCGGATTTGATGAGGTCCGTTTCCTTTTCGCTGAGAATCGGAGCGAATTTGTCAATGCAAAGGATCATGACCGGCGTTTTCGTCAGCGGATCATACAGCTGATTCCCGGAATCCACCAATCCTTTCGCGCGGATTGTCTGTCCGCTGAATTCCGCCTGCACCATGACAAGTTCATCGTACTGAATGGACTTCGTCTCGATGTCTTCAATTCTCTTTTTCGAAAAAAACCATATGGCCGGAAATCCGATAACTACAAACATCCAGCTGATCGGGTCGCCGAATCCGGTCTGGCTTGTGACCATTACGCCTTGCTGCACAATTGATTCTGTCTGCAGCAGGGAATGTACGCCGATCATTCCCCCGCCGACGAGAAAAGTCGCGAAATAAAAGGCGAACAAATTTTGAAAAAAGTATCGGAACCGTTTAAAGCCAAAAGCCGTAAGCACGATGACTACTGAAAACGCCATTTTTCCCGCCGGATGCTCCACAAAGGGAGAAACAGGCGTAAACATCAGAAGCACAATGGCTGACCCGATGAAACCGCCGGCGGCCACTCTTCTTTTTTTCACCTGGCGTTTTAAAATAAAGGCGGTCAATAAAAGCAAAAGAGAATCAAAACAAAAGTTCAACAGCCAAATGACATCCAGATAGATTTTCACATCTGACCCCTTTCCTCTTTTGTCTTACTTATCTGTTTCTCTCTCTTGTTTCATAAGTATAAAGCAAGCTCTGTGGGAAAGTCTGTCAATTAATGTTGAGGGTAAAGTACAATTTTTAAGGGATAACCGTTTTATTTGTCGAGGGCCGAAAGGGTTGATTTCCTATTGTCCCCTTCAACTAAAAAAGCGCTGCCGTGATTTGGCAGCGCTCTGTTTTTACTCATTGATATAAAGTTTTCCTTTAGCCGTCTGTCTCGTTTCATTTCCGTAGTCATCTCTTGCGATAACGTCAATTTTTGCTCCGCTTGCTTTGATGGAAGAAGTCGCCGTCCAGTAACCCTCATATCGTCCCGGAGAAATTTCTCTCAGCGGAAGCTCTGTTGCGTTTTGGCTCCCTGCCCGGGCGTTTGTCAGAGGCAGACGGATCACGAAGGAAGCGTCTAATTTCTTTCCGCTTGAAAAAGCGATTTTCACTGATTCTCCGGCTTTTAATTCCTTATCCGCTCCGGGAACCAATCCGGAAATGACGGGAGCATTGTAATTGACATCGATTACCGTCTTTTTCGTTGTTTTGTTACCCGCTTCATCTGAGGCCGTGACCTTGATCTCATTGCTGCCGTTTTCCAGAAGGGTTCTCGCTTGATAAGAACCGTTATTTACTTCAGCTTTTTTTCCGTTCACCTTTACCCATTTTAAATGGGCGTCGTGCACTTTTCCTTTTACAGTCACTGCTTCTTTATTTGTTTTATCACCGTTTGCCGGACTGTCAATCGTCACATCCGGCTTATCCTCATCTAGTATGACCGTGACAGGGCGTGACTCATCGGTTGACCCGCTGTCTGTCACAGATGCCGCCGTCAGCCGATTGGCATCTTTAGTGAGTGTGACATCGGCCTGGAAATTGCCGTCTGCATCTGCTTTCGTTTCAGCGGCGGTTTTACCGTTATTGGTAAGACGGACAGCGGTTTTTGGTGAAGCCGTTCCTTTCACCGTGATTGACTTTTTGTTTGTAAATGATCGGTCTTCAGGCGACGTTATGTCAGGCACAGAAGCTTCGTAGTCGACCAAAGCTCTGATCATATAGTTTCCGTCTGATTTATCGGCTTTTGACCAGCGGCCGTCGAGGTATTGCCAGTTTCTGTTCGAGTACGGACTGCCGTCATCAGATGACAGGGCAGGTGTATAAGGATCGGGTTTCGTCTGGCGGAACACAAGATAAAAATCCTTTCCTACCGCGATTCCTTTTGAGCTGAGATCCACTTTGGTCCATTCGCCGTTTCGAAGCGCTTCAGCTTGGAACGGGCCGGCAATTTTGCTGCCCGGAGCTCCATCAGGGCCGGATGCATCATATACTTCTGCTTGAAATTCGGTACCTCCCGGATCAGGCCAGTCGGCGCCCCAAAATTTAAAAAGGCCTCCCGTCAGCATACCGTGTTCTTTTCCGTCTTTAAGCGTCATCTTAACGGCAGATTTGCTGCCGGCTTTAAAATATGACAGCGCGGCTTCTTCCGTCCCGTTATCATAGGCAATTTCCCCTTCATAACCGATATACGGCTTAAGCTTGACGTTTTTTTCAGCATCCCCTTTGATGTCAACAGAAAATTCGCTATTGTAAAAGCCTTTTGCCGCTACTTTGATTGTGTAGGAGCCTTCGTACGCCTTAAGCGAATATTCCCCTTTATCGTTTGTCACCGCCGGTTCAATTGCGGCATCCTCAGCCACATAAAGCGCAGCCCCTTTTACCGGTTTACCTGTTGACTGATTGGTGATGGTTCCTTTTAGCGTGCCGGACGGCATTTGCTCCAGTGTAAAGTCTGCCTGTGCGGTTTTGTCTGATTGAATAGAAACTTGTTTCGAAGCGGACTTAAATCCGTAAGCCTCGGCTTTCAGCGTATAGCTTCCCGCCTTATGTGACAGGCTGTAGCTTCCGCTTGCAGGGTCGGAATATACGGATTTCCCCGTCTCGGAGACACTGATTTGCGCTCTGAGCGGCAGGAGGTTTGTTTCACGTTTCACTCTTTTTCCGGGTGATTTCACTGCCGGTTTGGCCTGTTTCGGACTGACGGCTTTTTTCTTCAGGTGGCCGGGAGGTGTTTGTCTTTTGTGTTTATTTTTTTTGGCCGCCTTGCCGAGAGGGCTGCTTGAAAGCCGGACATCATCGATATACCATCCGTCTTCATTCAGTACTTCGTCTGACTGCATATTAAACATGAGCTTTATGTTTTGGCCTTTATACGCAGATAAATCAGCCTCTTCATCGTTCCATCCTGCGGAGTCACCATTGTAAACGGCCGCCTGCTCCCAATTTGATTTTCCTTCCGGCAGAACGAACACATACCCGTAATCAAAAAATTCTTCGAGCTTGTGCCAGCTTTTAAATTGCAAAAACAGCCTTCCTGTTTCCGGAACTTGAATCGGAGGCATCACCAAATTCATGTTGGCTGAATCGGCATAAGGGCCGGACAGATTCGTCGCATACACTTTATCTCCGGAAAATGCGGTGCCGGGCCCTGAACCCGGGGTACCCCATTCCCATTGGTCATGTGTCCCGTAACTGGACCAGCCCGCCGGCTGTGATTCAAAATCCTCTTTGTATCCCGCCGTAACGCTCGGTTTCACGTCAGCCCGGTACGTATCAGATTCTACAGAATGACCTCCGAAATCTTTTATGGTCCATTTATAACTTATCTTGCTTCCCGTTACATCCGGAATTTCCGCCTGGTATGTTCCCTTTTTTTCATCACCGCTTTTTTGAACGGCGGCTGTCGTTTTCCACTCTCCTTCATCAAACTGATAGGAAAGGATGACTTCAGTTACGCTTACATCGTCTTCTGCTGTAACCGTTAACGGAAGGTTTGCCCCTTTGTAAGCCACTGAGACCGGTTCATGGTGAAAGCTGGGCGGATTGTGATCTTCGCCCGCAGAAGAGACCTTGCCTTCTACGCTTCCGATTCCGTCCGTTACGGCAGAAACGGCATCAAAAGCGTTAACGAGACCGTGGCCGTAACCGTTATTCGGTGATTCAGGAAAAACGGAATCTGTCAGCTTTTCCGCGGTGCGCGTCAAAACGTCTTCCATTTCATCGACCGTAATAGAGGCGTTCGCCTGCCTTAACAAAGCCGCCGTCGCCGCCACATGCGGCCCGGCCATTGAAGTTCCGTCCCAGCCGCCTTCGTATGTTCCTCCAGGAATCGAAGAACGGATATTCACTCCCGGAGCCGAAATGTCCGGTTTTGTTTCATGATACGGTGAGGGGCCTTGAAGTGAGAAATCAGCGAGTTTCTTGTCGATGTCAGTCGCACCTGTCGCAAATGCTTCAGGATAATTGGCCGGATTTGCGATTGAACCCGGTCCTCCCGGTGTAAATAAGTCTTCATTTCCCGCAGAGAACTCCGGAAAAATCCCTGCCGCTCTCCACGCATTCACCATATCGCGGTACCACTCGTCCATTCCCGAACCGCCTGCCCAGGAATTATTAACAACATCCGGCGCCATCTCGGGATGCGGCGTGCCGTTTTTATCTTTAGGCGCGAGCACCCATTCACCGGCATCCAAAATATCGGCATCGGTTCCTCCGTCATCTGAAAATGCTTTTACTGCGATCCATTTCGCCCCCGGAGCCACACCGATTTGATTTGAGCCGTCAGGTTCTGAACCCGTCATGGTCCCTGTTACATGAGTGCCGTGTTCAAGATCATCGTAGGGAGCGTCTTTATGGGACACGGCATCATACCAGTTCATTTCATGATTCGGCGCTGCGGGATTTGCAGGATCGTAACCCCGGTATTTTTCCTTAAGCGCCGGATGATCCCACTGAACTCCCGTATCAATGGAGGCGACAACCGTGCCGGTTCCGTCGTATCCTGAGGCCCAGGCCTGCGGCGCATCAATTTGGCTGATATTCCATTCGATGCCTTCCTTTGCTTTGATCTCTTTTTGTTTTTTCTTCATTTGAAAAGGAGCTTTTGATTGTCGTTGAGTAAGCTGACGTTTTTCATTCGGAAGAACTTTTTCTACTTCAGGAAATGAGGCGGCTTTTTCCATTACCTCTTTCGAAGCAGTGACTGCCATTCCGTTGACAATATAATAGGAATGGATGTGATCAGCCTTGCCTTTCTTTTTTTGTTTTTCCAAATATGTTTTCAGATTCTGCTGCGCATCATGAGCCGCCAGTTTTAAAGAAGAAACGACGGCTGACCGCTTTTGATATTCGGTTTTTGCTGCGGAAAGCGATTGAGACTTGGCGTTTTTTTCTGCTTCTTTGACCGCTTTTTTCGTATTGGCTTTCTCTTTAAATTTGATAAGAAACGTGACTTTATCATTTTTTTCAAAACGCTTCTTGACTGAATCGGAAATCTTATGCTGAATGCTCTTAGAGGAAGAAAGATCTTTGGTGAAAGAAACTGCCCCCGGTGTGCTGTTCGCTTCGGCTGCACCCGGAAACAACAGGGAACTGACGACAATCGCGCTTAAAACGGAGCCTGTCCATCTGTTTCTCGTTTTTTTCTTCAATCGTATCCCCCCTTATTTGGTAACGCACTATAAAATGTGTATCCCTCCTTCATAATTGGAATCGTTTGTCATTTCGATGCTGTACGTTAAATGTAGACAATCTTCCATCCAGATATTGTCACATTCTGTAGAAAGCCGTATGAAACTAAAAAACAATCAATTCGTCATAGGTATAAAGTTGCTTTTTTCACTGTATAGATCATGGGGATAGGAAGGAAGACTGGCACAAAAAAGAAAAAGGACAAAACCATGTGGTCTTGTCCTTTTTTACATCAGCCGCGTTTGTTGCGGTTTCTTAAAAATGTAGGAATGTCGAGGGCATCATCCGCAGGCTGTGATGTATGGCGGTTCGACGTGTTTTGATGCTGTGTTTCTTCTCGTTTCGGCTCACGTTTCGCAGCGTTTTGGCTTTGAGACTTCAATCCTTGGTTTAAAGTCGGGCGCTGCGGTTTTGAGTCATCTTTTTCCTGTTCGATAAAACCGGTCGCAATAACGGTGACGACGATTTCATCTTTCAGATTTTCATTGATAACTGAACCGAAAATCATGTTGACATCAGGGTCAGATGCAGAAGCGACGATGTCGGCTGCTTCCTGCACTTCGTAGAGGCTCAGGTTTGTACCTCCCGTAATGTTCATCAAAACACCTTGCGCTCCGTCGATTGCCGCTTCCAGTAACGGACTGGAGATCGCCTTTTTGGCGGCTTCAGCAGCACGGCTTTCGCCCGTAGCGATCCCGATACCCATCAATGCTGAACCTTTGTTGGACATGATGGTTTTGACATCGGCAAAGTCCAAGTTGATTAAACCAGGCGTTGCGATGAGGTCAGAGATACCTTGCACCCCTTGGCGAAGCACGTTATCAGCTTCACGGAATGCTTCAAGCATCGGTGTGTTTTTATCGACAATTTCAAGAATGCGGTCATTCGGAATAACGATCAGTGTGTCAACGGCTTCTTTCATTGCCGTGATACCGCCTGCAGCCTGCAGCTGGCGTTTTCTTCCTTCAAATGTAAACGGTCTTGTTACGACACCGACAGTCAAAGCGCCTAAGTCCTTTGCGATTTGCGCGATAACCGGTGCGGCTCCCGTTCCGGTACCGCCTCCCATTCCGGCTGTAACGAACACCATGTCAGCGCCTTTTAGCGCTTCTTCGATTTGTTCCTTACTTTCTTCAGCGGCTTTTTTGCCGACTTCCGGATTCGCACCCGCTCCGAGACCGCGGGTCAGCTTTTCCCCGATCTGCATTTTCACTTCCGCTTTTGACAGGTTAAGAGCTTGCGCGTCCGTGTTTACCGCAATGTACTCTACACCCTGTACTTCATTTTCAATCATTCGGTTGACCGCGTTATTACCGCCGCCTCCTACTCCGATTACTTTAATTGATGCTAAGCCGTCTATGTTTGTTTCGAAATCCAACATGCTAAATCCTCCTAATCTGCCGAATGACTATCAATCTATTCCCAAAACATGCTTAATAGTTTTTTCATTTTGCTCGGTTTGTTGTGTTCGGCTTGTGTTTTTTGTTTTGCTTTTGGACGCTGCTGCGCCTCTGGCCGCTGATGATGTTCTTCTTCGTGAGAGACCGCGATTTCCTGCACGGCTTCTTCCGGCATATGAAAGCCTATTTTTCTTCCCTGAATTCTGGCATTTCGGCAGGCAAATTGTATCAAGCCGACACCCGTCATATACTGAGGGTCTCTTACACCGATATAATTCGGGCTTGCGACCCTTACATTGTGCCTCAGCACTTCCTGTGCCAATGAAAGCACTCCGGGCATTGCGGCCTGTCCGCCGGTCAGCACAAAGCCGCCGGGCAGATCTGTAATTCCCATATGCTCAATTTCGGCTGCGGCAATCTCAAGAATCTCTTCCACTCTTGCTTCAATAATATTGGCAATTTCCTGCTGTGTAAAAGATTGCTTTTGATTCGTTCCTATGACGGTGACTTCAAATACTTCATCTTCTGAAGCCTCATCATAGAATGCATGTCCGAATTGTTTTTTTACTCTTTCAGCCTCTTCGGTGGAAGTGCGCAATCCGATCGATACATCTTTCGTGATGTTTTCGCCTCCGAGCGGAATGACGGCTGTCTCCTTCAGGTGCCCCTGTTCAAATACCGCCACCGTCGTCGAGCCGCCTCCGATATCAATCATGGCGACTCCGAGGTTTTTTTCGTCTTTTGACAAAGCCGCCGAACCGGCCGCAAGCGGCTGCAGGCAGATATCAGTAATTTCAACGCCCGCTCTCTCCACACAGCGAAGTAAATTATGTAAGATCGTTTTGGAGCCGGTAATCAGCGTGCCTTCTACTTCCAGGCGCACGCCGAGCATTTTTTTCGGATCGGTAATTTCGTCTCTTCCGTCAACGATAAACTGTTTAGGAACGACGTCAACGATCAGCTGCTCATGCGGAACTGACACGACCTGTGCCGCTTCCATTACCCTGCGGACGTCTTCAACGTGAATTTCTTTGTTTTCACTGGAAACAGCGACAACGCCGTTCGTATCTTGAATATGAATATAATTTCCATTAACGCCGACAATGGCTTTTTTCAGCGGAAAACCTACCATTCTTTCAGCTTGGTCAAACGCTTTTTTTATAGAATGAACGGTTTCATCTATATCAACGATTGAGCCTTTTTTCAACCCTTCAGACGGTACATTTCCCACTCCGATAATGTTAAGGGAATCATCTGTCATTTCTCCGACGATCACTTTTGTATTGGACGTACCGATGTCAAGACTGACGTAAAGTTCATTGTTGTTCATTCTATGGCACCTCCTCACATTTCGATCAAATTCTATTCTATTATTTGCGGAACAACAATACAATGAATGTGGCTTTACAAGTGTGTAACAAAAACAACAGCATCAACAAATTCTTATCTGATTTCTCACAATTTATGTTTAATGAAACTATTCGTTATATTCTATGTATATCCTCTTTTATATCGCATTTTTTTTATTTTTTTTAGAGACGGCCCACCTTACCGTAAGATTTCCTGTCACGGTGCCATAATGTGCAAACCAGATGCAAATATACCCGCTTTCCATTAGTCTACACTAAGATGAACCTCCAGAAAAGCTATAGATATTGCCAGAAACATCCGAAAAAAGAAGAAACAGGAGGAAAATTCCAAATGCAATGCTCATTGCAGAAGACACGCCCATTGCATTGAGAATTTTCCGCTTGTCCGGCAGCCATATCCCGGGCAAAAACAAACATAGTCATAATGATTCCGCTATCGGTTATATCGGCTGCCCCGCTGATTGTAATAGATTCTTTTGAATCACCTTTAAATTAGTTCTTTAGAACTATTAATCATTTTCTTTTTTCTTGCCGGATTTACCTTTGTTAAATTCTTCAAAATACGTAGCGACTTCTAAGTGGATAATCCCCTTTTTCCCGCCGTCCAGCTGGGAAACGATAGAAGGATAGGTCTTCATCCGGCCGGCAAACGTTTTAATAGAAGCGGTAACTACATACCCGTCGTTCATATACAGCTTGATCCGGTCCTGATCCATTTTTACCGGTGTATAATAGATTTCAGAAATCGACTGCTTTAGCGAACCGGAAAGCTTATCAAGCTGCTCCGCCATTTTGACCCGCTTTTTCGCGTTTGTCCAGTCAACCAAAATCGGGCCCGCGTCATCCGGTGTGACTTCGTTCGGCAGCACAGTGCCGTTTTCGAGCACTTCATAATACACATCATGTCGCTGCAGATACGCGATCGTCTTGTATTCTTCAATGTGAATGCTGACTTTGTTAGGAAATACTTTTGAAAGTTCCGCCTTTTTCACCAGCTTATTCTGCTCAATCTTTTCTTCTGTTTGTTTCTTGTTCAGACTCCAGAACTCGGTTTGTCCGTTATGTATATCAGAAAGCGCGTTGATCTCTTTTACAGAAACGTTTTCGTTTCCGGAAACGGTGACAGAAGACACTTTGCTGATCGGCATCTGCAAGTACACGATGATCAGCACCATCATAAAAAAGAGCACAATGAATGAAATCAGCCGGCGGTTTGCTTTTTGTTTCCGCTGCTCTTTGATTTTCGGAATCCGCTCTTCAATATTTACGATTTTTTCTCTTTCATGATTTGGGTTCACTGCCTGTCCACCTCACTAAGAATGAAACAGCTTGACATTCGTCTGATTGAAAAACAAACGGCATGCTGTGATGCCGTTTGACATTTGTTAAAAGTATATCACATGAGCTCATGTAATCAGAGAACCTTTTAACGATTCCCTCCGATGATTTCAACTTCTGTATGCATGTCAACATCATACTGCTCACGGATTGTCTTTTTCACATACTCAATCAGGTCTAGAACGTCCTTGGCAGTCGCTCCGCCGGCATTGACGATAAAATTCCCGTGCATTTCGGATACTTTCGCTCCGCCGATCTGATGTCCTTTTAATCCCGCTTTTTCAACGAGGTTTCCGGCATGATTCGGCAGCGGATTTCTGAATATGCTTCCGGCGCAGGGGCTTGAATACGGCTGAGTATTTTTTCTGTAATCTTTGTTCTGCTGCATTTGCGCCGTAATGGCTTCCCGTTCCTTCTGCTCAAGCTGAAGAACTGCCTCGAGACAGACGCCGGGGCGTTTTTTCTGCAAAACAGACGTTCTGTAGCTGAAATCCATCTCTTCGTTTGTCAGCCATTCGATTGTGCCGTCTTCAAATAAGATACGGGCTTTCACAAGAATCTCACTCATATCAGATCCGTGCGCCCCGGCATTCATATAGACGGCTCCGCCGATTGATCCGGGAATGCCCGCTGCAAATTCGAGACCGGACATTCCTTTTTTACTCATGGAAGTCGCAAGCCGGACGACCGAATAGCCGCCTCCGACCGTCACTTGATCACCGTCAATCTCCAAATGATCCAGACCCGCGCCCAGTTTGATGACAACTCCTCTTATGCCTTCATCAAGCACGAGCAGATTTGAACCGCGGCCGATAACCGTCCATGGCAGATCATGTTTCTTCACAATATCCATAATATCTTTGACCGCTTCCACACGGTTGGGGATGATCAAAATGTCCGCCGGACCGCCGATTTTCATCGTTGTATGGTTCGCGAGCGGTTCTTGTTCCAGCACTTTGCCGACTTCGCGGTCTCTTAATTCCTGAATTACGTTCTCCATCATAAACCTCCGCATTCCATTTGCTCTATTTTTTTATGTCTTTCATGATACTGTACAGTCTGGCTGCCGCATCCGGAACACCGAGTGATTTTGTCCGCTCACTCATGTCCTTTAAGGTTTCTTCATTCATGACGATTTTGTCCAGCGCAGCGATCAGTTTTTCTCCGCTGAGCTCGGTTTCCTTCAGTACGATTGCAGCGTCATGCTGGCTGAGCGCCTTCGCATTGACTTCCTGGTGATTGGCTGTCACATACGGGCTCGGAATAAGCACGCTCGGAATGCCGAGAGCGGTGATCTCCGCAATCGTCGTCGCTCCGGCTCTTGCCACAATGACATCAATTGATTGTAAGTACTCCGGCATTTGGTGCAAAAACGGTTTTGTCACCATATTATCAGCGGCTTTTCCGCCTTTCAGCTCAGCCGTTACCTTCTCGTAATGCACTTCCCCGGTAATATAAAGGACTTGGTAAGGTCTCGTTTTCAATTCTTCCTGCATATCTATAACGGCACGGTTAATGGGAGCCGCGCCTCTGCTTCCGCCGAAAATGAGCACCGTTTTTTGATTGTCTTTCAGCCCGAACTCAGTTAATGAGCGGCCTGTCTTAATTGAGACGACTTCAGAGGCTCTCGGGTTTCCCGTAAACACAACTTTTTCAGCAGGAAAATGCGATTTTGCCTCTTCAAAGCAAATTGCCACCTTATTAACATATTTCGAGAGAAACTTATTTGTGATGCCGGGCAGGCTGTTTTGCTCATGAATGATCGTCGGAATCCCCATTTTTGCCGCCGCGTATACAACCGGACCGCATACATAGCCGCCTGTACCGATAACGGCATCCGGTTTAAACTCTTTTAAATATGATTTGCTTTTCGTCACGCCTTTTAAGAAACGCATGACGGTTTTTACATTTTCAAAAGAAAGTTTTCGTTTGAAACCTGTAATTTCAATGGCGCGAAACGGAATATTTTCCCGTTCAACAATTTTTTTCTCAAGACCGTTCTCTGTTCCGATATACAAAAATTCCACATCCGGATGCCGGCGCTGAACTTCTTTAATAAAGGCCAGGGCCGGATAAATATGTCCTCCGGTTCCGCCTCCGCTTACTGCAATACGCATTCGTATGTCCCCCTTAATCACATAGCGATAACCCTGTTTTTTAGGACAGGGTTATTGATGTTGTCTGTTTTTTTATAGATAACGAATAAATCATGAGTGATGAGGCAAGATACAGATCAATACCTCGAGTACCGGCTGACATTTAAAAGCACGCCGACCGCTGCGAGCATCAGCGTCAGTGATGAGCCTCCGTAGCTTAAAAACGGCAGCGTAATTCCTGTTACCGGGATCAGCCCCGTCACAACGCCGATATTAATCATGACTTGAATAGCTATCATAGAAATAATACCGATGGCGACAAAGCTTCCGTATAAATCCGGCGCGCCGAGGGCAATCCTGACGCCCCGCCATAATAAAATACTGAACAGCAGCAATATGAGCGAACCGCCGATAAAGCCGAGTTCCTCAGATAAAATAGCAAAAATGAAATCGGTTTGCGGCTCCGGCAGGTAAAAAAACTTTTGCCTGCTTTGGCCGAGCCCCATCCCGAACAGACCGCCCGGACCTACGGCATAGAGCGACTGAATGATCTGAAATCCGCTTCCAAGCGGATCCTCCCACGGGTTTAAGTAAGAGGTAATCCGTTTAATCCGATAAGGAGCGGACAGAACTAGCGCCGCAAATCCGCTTAAACCGATGAGTCCGAGAAACGCGAAATGAGCGATTCGCGCACCGGAAACAAAAATCATCACGATGCACGTGCCCACCATTACCGTCCCCGTTCCCAGGTCGGGCTGGCACATAATAATAATAAATGCAGAAAACACGATTCCGAGCGCGGGAACGAATCCGCGTCTGAATGACGTAATATTCTTCTGTTTTTCAGAAAGAAATTTAGCCAGAAACGCGATCATCGCGAGTTTCATAAACTCCGAAGGCTGAATGCTGAACGCTCCCACTCCGATCCAGCTTCTTGAACCGTTCCGCACCATTCCGACTCCCGGAATCAGCACAAGCACAAGCAGAAAAAAACAAATGATCAGAAGCAGCTTCGACCATGTACGCCATGTCCAATAATCCACATTCATAATGAAAAACATGGCAATGACGCCGATCCCCGCAAACAGCAGCTGCCGTTTCGCGAAGAAAAACGAGTCGTCAAATTTATAATCCGCCCATACCGCACTTGCACTGTAGACCATAATTAATCCTATTGTTAAAAGCAATAACGTAATGATAACTAATAACAAATCAGGCGCTGTTTTTTTAGTAGTCAAAGCAATCGACACCCCAAGCATAAGTCATTTAGGGCTGCCGATGAACAGAGACAAGCCCTTACTTAAGCATATGCACGGCATCTATAAACATGTCACCGCGTTCTTCAAATGTTTTGAACTGATCCCAGCTTGCACACGCGGGTGACAAAAGGATGACGTCTCCTTCATTTGAGAGCGCAAACGCCGCAGATACTGCTTGTTCAACATTATCGACACGTTTGACATGTTGTATTCCCAGCTCATTGCCCAGTTTTTCTATCTTCGGCGCTGTCTGTCCGAACGTCAGGACCGCTTTGACATTGTCCATATACGGTTTCAGGTCGTCAAAACCGTTGCCGCGGTCCAGTCCGCCTGCAAGCAGAATAACCGGTGCTTTGAACGCGGAGAGCGCTTTGCTTGTGGCCAAAATATTCGTCGCTTTGCTGTCATTATAAAATTTACGATTCTGGATCGCAGTTACATACTGCAGACGGTGTTTGACACCGGTAAAGCTTGTCAGCACCTTCTGAATCGCTTTATTAGATGCGCCCGCCGTTTTTGCCGCGGCTACAGCGGCTAAAATATTTTCTAAATTGTGCGCGCCCGGCAGTACGATGTCATCAACAGGCAGAATCGCTTCATCACCGAACATCAGCATTCCGTCTTTAATGAATGCGCCGCTTGACAGTTCCTGGTGAACTGAAAACGGAACGGTGCCGGCTTTTCCGCTTTCGGCAAGCCGCACGACTGTTTCATCGCTTTGATTCACGATGGCCGTATCACTCTCAAGCTGATGAAGATACACGTTCTGCTTGGCTTTTTCATAGTTTTCACGGCTGTGATGGTAATCCAAATGAGCGTCGAACACATTTAAAATCAGGCCGATTTCAGGTCTGAACGCATGAGTCCCCATAAGCTGGAACGAAGAAAGCTCTGTGACGATCCATTCATCACCGTCAGCATGATAAGCCACTTCACTGGCGACAGTGCCGATATTCCCTGCGATCAGCGCCTTTATCGAGTCAGCTTTCAGCATTTCATAAATCAGGGTCGTCGTTGTTGTTTTCCCGTTTGAACCTGTAATGCCGATGAATTTTGCATTGGTGATATAATACGCAAGCTCGATTTCCGTCCAGACCGGGATGCCTCTTCTTTGCGCTTCCTCCACCATGATATTTTCATACGGGATTCCGGGATTTTTGATCAGAATGGTGATGTGATGCTGATCAAAAAGTGACGTCGGATGCTCACCGCAGATGACCTCAATTCCTCTTTCTGAAAGCCTTTGGGCAGGTTCGTTCTCTTCAAAGGCTTTTTGATCATTCACGACGACGTTAACGCCTTTTTCATGAAGAATCGACGCAGCCGCATATCCGCTTTTCGCCAGTCCGAGGACCAGAAAGTTTTGTTTTTGCAAAAAAAGTTCGTTTTCCACTTATAACCACACCTCGATGTAAATTCCTAAAACGGCAAGCAGCAGTCCCGCAGTCCAGAATGTGACGACAACTCTCCATTCAGACCATCCGACCAATTCGTAATGGTGGTGAAGCGGACTCATCTTAAAGATTCGTTTTCCTGTCGTTTTAAAGCTGATGACTTGTAAGATAACAGATAAGGTCTCAATAACAAATACTCCGCCGATAATGACGAGCAGAATTTCAAGCTTCGTCAGAATGGCAACGGTCACGATCGCTCCTCCGAGCGCAAGCGAACCGGTATCCCCCATAAATACCTTGGCGGGATGGGCGTTGAATACAAGAAAACCGAGAACGGCGCCGACAACGGCAACCGAGAAAATCGCAACGTCATATTGTGACTGGTTCCACGCAAGGATGGCGAAAGCGCCGAATGCGATAGCCGCGGTACCGGACAAGAGACCGTCCAGACCGTCTGTCAGGTTGACGGCATTTGAACCTCCGACAAGCATAAAGAGAACGAGGATAAAGTATCCCCAGCCGAGATCGATTGACAGATGTGTGCCCGGCACCCTGATACCGGTTGAAAAATGGCAATAATGATATACTCCGTAAAATACAATGGCAATAATGATCTGGCCGATCAATTTCTGCTTCGACGTCAATCCGAGATTCCGTTTCATTACTACTTTAATATAGTCATCCAGAAAGCCGAGCAGGCCGTATCCGATCGTGACAAACAGCAGAAGAAACATTTCCGCGCTCAGATGCGAAAATTTCTGCGTCATGACAATCGCCGTAATGGCGATGGATACAATAATCATGACCCCGCCCATCGTCGGCGTCCCTGATTTTTTCATATGTGATTTCGGCCCCTCTTCCCTGATACTTTGGCCGAATTTTAAACGTCTTAAAAACGGGATAAGAATCGGAGATATCAGAACACTGATTAAAAATCCCATTATTATTGTAAATAAAATCACTTGCTCAAGCATTGCTCTTTTCTCCTCCCGTTTCGTTCAAACGACATACGTATTTATCATATTCACATTGTGTCCCCGTAATTCTTTTCATTTCCCTCATTCTAACACTCTTTCCTGTTTTACTTTTTATTCAGCTCAACAATAGCTCTACCCGCTACTTCGGCGTCATCAAAGTCGAATGTTTCATTGCCGATCTGCTGATAGGTTTCATGCCCTTTCCCGGCAATCAGAACCACATCTCCCTTTTTCGCGTTGGCAATGGCAAAAAAGATAGCCTGCTCGCGGTTTGCGATACTGTGATAGTAGGTGCCTTCTACCCCTCTTTCCATATCTCTTAATATGGCCAGCGGGTCCTCGCTTCTCGGGTTATCTGAAGTAAAAATCGGTTCGTCGGCAATCCGCACCGCAATTTCCGCCATTTTCGGGCGTTTCGTTTTGTCCCGGTCTCCGCCGCATCCGACGACGACGAAAAGCTTGCCCTCTGTCATGTCTTTACATGTATTCAGAACGTTTTCCAGACTGTCAGGCGTGTGCGCGTAATCGACGATCACAGGAAACGGCTGATTATGATTCACCAGTTCAAACCGGCCTCTGACACCTTGCAGCTCTTCAAGAGCGCATGTGATCGTATCAAACGGCAGACCCGCTGCGATCGCTGTCGCCGCTGCAGCCAGTACGTTATACACGTTGAAGCGGCCGACGAGTGAAACCGTGATCTGCTTTGTTCCTTTTGGCGTAACGAGTTCAAAGCTTGTGCCTTGCGCAGAGATCTCGATTTGTTTCGCCATGACATCGGCATCGTTCTCGATTCCGTATGTAAGGATGTGCGCCGCCGTCACTTTTTCAAAATAAGCACTGGCTTTGTCATCTGCGTTTAAAACGGCCCGCTTCGGCTTTTCATGGTTAAAGGAGCCGCCCAGCTGGGAAAACAGGAGGCTTTTAGCCTGTCTGTAGTCTTCCATCGTCTTGTGATAGTCTAAATGGTCCTGCGTCAGGTTCGTGAATACGGCGATATCATAATCGCAGCCGTGAACCCTGCCGAGTGACAGAGCGTGAGAAGACACTTCCATAATAGCTGTGTCAACATGCTCATCATTCATTTTCTTGAACGTTTTTTGCAGTGTGACGCTTTCGGGCGTTGTATTTTTGACCGGGAATGTCTCATCCCCGATTTTAATGTACATCGTTCCGATTAAACCGGTCTGCCTTCCCGCTTTTTTGAAAATCTCATCAACCATGTGCGTCGTTGATGTTTTGCCGTTTGTGCCGGTGATGCCGATAAGCTGAAGCTGCTTTGTCGGCTGCCCGTAAAACGCGTCAGAAAGAACGCTGAGCGCCCGCTGTGACCGGCGGACGATAATGACAGGAACATCGACGTCAAGCTCTTTCTCGGCAACGATGGCCGCTGCGCCGTTTTCTGCGGCTTTTTGGGCGAAATCATGTCCGTCTACCGTATACCCTTTTATACATACAAAAAGACTCCCTTTTCTCACTTCCCTGGAGTCCATCTCAATTGAAGTTATGTCAGGGTCATGAAAGTCATTTTGAACAGGTTCGGCCATTAAATATGTAAGCAGCTTTGTAAGTTTCATTGTATCAAACCTCTCAGAAATTCTATTCATTCTTTTATCATGATAACCGTTTATAAAAGTCAGAATGGCTTTTAAACATACAGTTCATATTTTAGCGTAAATAAAAGGATACATCCAGTTAATCTTAAAAGTTATCTTCTTTTTTTCTCTTTATGATAAGAGGCAGCCGAAAACAATCGGCTGCCTCAAAAAGACTCATTCTTCACTCAAGTAAACACGGATCTTTGAGCCTTCTTTTACTTTCGTTCCGGCTGCAGGTGATTGTTTCACAATTTTGCTTCCTTTTCCTGAGGAGTCTATATTCAAATTGACAAGCAGCGACTCAAGATCAGAGACAGACATCCCTACAACATTCGGAACCTCTATTGTTTTTGTGTCGTTCCATTGATATTTTTTCTCGATTTGATTTTTTCGCGGTTTGACGCCGAGCTCAGGCAGACTGTCTCTCATCATATTTCCGACAATCGGCGCGGCGACGGTTCCCCCGAATTGAATCGTACCTTTCGGATTATCAACCGCGACATATACGACAAGGCTCGGGTCATCAGCCGGCGCAAAACCGATAAAGGAGACGATATGGTTGTTTTCGAGATATTTGCCGTCTTTAACCTTTTGTGCGGTACCTGTTTTTCCGCCGACGCGATATCCTTCCACAAAGGCATTCCGCCCCGTTCCCTGAGCGACGACGCTTTCTAAAGCATATCTGATCTGCTTTGACGTTTCCTGGGAAATAACTTGCCTTTTCGCAATCGGCGATTGTTTCTTAACGGTTTTTTTCGTAACGGGATCAACCCACTCTTTGGCGATAAACGGAGTATAAAGCGTTCCGCCGTTTATTGCTGCGGAAACGGCTGCCACCTGCTGAATCGGCGTGACGGAAACCCCTTGTCCGAAAGCGGTTGTCGCCTGTTCGACCGGTCCGACTCTGTCAAGCGGGAATAAGATCCCCGTTCCTTCCCCTTGCAGATCAATGCCTGTTTTCTTTCCAAAGCCGAAATCCTTAATATATTGAAACAGCTTTTGTTTTCCGAGCCGTTCCCCCAGCTGTACAAACCCGGGGTTGCAGGAATTTTGAACGACTTCAAGATAAGATTGCGAACCGTGGCCGCCCTTTTTCCAGCATCGGAGGCGGGCGCCGTCGACCTCGGCAAATCCTTTGTCATAAAAATGGTCTCTTTGCAAGTTTACTTTTTGCTCTTGGAGAGCCGCCGCAAGCGTAATAATCTTAAAGGTCGAACCCGGTTCATATGTGCTCCATACCGGCAGGTTCCGGTTGTAAACGGACGGATCCACCGATTGATAGTCAGCCGGATCAAAATCAGGACGGCTTGACATGCCAAGCACTTCCCCGTTTTTCGGATTCATTGCGACCGCAATCATTCCGTCCGGGTTATATTTCGCCGCTGCATTGTCGAGCTCCCTTTCTATAATCGTCTGAACCTTGGCATCAATCGTCAATTTCATATCAAGTCCGTCTTTCGGAGGGGTGTAATCATCCGCTTCATCAGGCATTTTCTTCCCCTTGGCATCCGTATAAAATTTCACAGATCCCTTGACACCTTTTAAGTCATCATCATAATAAGCCTCCAATCCGAGAAGGCCCTGGTTATCAATACCGGCAAAACCGAGAACATGAGACAAAAAGCTTCCGTACGGATAATGGCGGATGCTGTCTTCAGCCACATAAACCCCTTTTAAGTCTAGCGCTTTGATTTCTTTCGCTTTTTTATTGGAAATTTTCCGCCCCTCGGGTGAGATTTTTTCTATGGAGGTTTTCTTAGTAATGTGTTTGTAGACCTTCTCTTCCGACATATTTAAAACTGACGCGAGAAGCTTGCCCGTTTTTATGGGATTTTGGATCTGGCGCGGTACGACAAAGACGGTCGGCGCGCTTTTATTAGTAGCCAGCTTCACGCCGTTTCGGTCAAGAATCTCTCCCCGCTCAGGCTCAAACGGCAAATTCCGGCTCCAGGAATCCTTAGCCAGTGAAGTCAGCTTTTCTCCCATCACAAATTGGACATAGCCTAATCTGCTGTCAATGATCAAAAAAATGATTACGCCAAAAAGCAAAACCAGTAATAAACGTTTTCGAACCGTTACATTTGAAACGCGCAAGGGACCGTCCACTCCTTATTTAGGCTTGTTTCAATTTATGCCTCAGCTTGGACACATAGAACGGCGGCGCATAAAAAAGAAGCCCGCGGGCATCCGCGGACTTCTCTGTCCCGTTAATCAGGATTTTTAAATTTCACCTTGATCACGGTATTTTCTTTCAGTTCTTTGCCTTTTTTCACACTTTGGCTTGAAGCGTAACCTTCACCGCTCACATCAATGTGAATGCCTGATACTTTGCTGAATTGAAGCACTTCCCGTCTCGACCATCCGGACATATCCGGCATCGTCATCTTTCCGTCTGTTTTTAAGAAGATTTTCTGATTGGTGATCACATCTTCTCCAGCTGTCGGATACTGCTCTTTTACGGCAACATCGCTGCCGATGACAATCGGTGTGAGATGTTCATTTTTCGCTTCCTTCTCAGCGCTCGTGACCGTCTTATCTGTCAGGTCAGGCATCTTTTGGCTTTTCGTTTCTTCCTGACCGGAATCTGTTTTTTCCGTCGGTTCGATATTCAGGTAGTGGAGGCTGTTTTTCATCGTCGGGTTAAAGATTTCCGCGACGGGATCAGAGCTGCTTTGACCCGCTTTTAATTGCGGCTGCTGCACGGCTACATAGATGACGAGCTTAGGATCATTTTTCGGCGCCATGCCCATGAATGAAAACACATAGTTGCTCGTTCCCTTTAAATATCCGCCCGTCCCGGCGATTTGCGCGGTTCCCGTTTTACCCGCGACGTCAAATCCTTCAATTTTATAAGGTTTTCCCGTTCCGATGTCTGACGTCACGACTTCTCCGAGCAGGTTCCGGACTTTTTTCGCCGTATCGGCTGAAATCGGCGTGCCTACTTGCTCTGGTTTTGTCTGCTTGACGACTTTTTTCGTATCGGGGTCGACAATATGATCAATGACGTAAGGTTTCATCATTTTGCCGTTATTGGCAATCGCCGTGACGGCCTGAAGCTGCTGGATCGGCGTTATCGCCGATGCTTGGCCGTAAGCCGTAGACGCTTTGTCAAAATCATATTTGTAGTTAATTTTACTTGATACTTCACCGGGCAGATCAATCCCTGTTTTTTGATAGAGCCCGAATTTGTGCAGGTACTCATTAAACCGGTCAAACCCCAGTTTTTCGTTGGCCAGTTTGGCGAAAGCAACATTGGATGACCTCATGAGGCCGTCACGGAAGCTTGTCATACCCCATCCGGCGCCATCGTTCCAATCTTTAACAGGCCCGCCTCCCACTTTATATGTTCCTGATTTATATTTCTCGTTTGCGGAAAACACATTTTCCTGAATCGCCGCGGCAAGCGTAAAGATCTTCATCGTTGAACCCGGTTCATACGCGTACGACACTAAGTCGTTGTAATAATTGGTGACGTTTCTGATATTCGGGTCGAAACTCGGACGCTGCCCCATCGCAAGCACTTTGCCTGTTTTCGGTTCTACGACAGCCGCCATAATTTTTTTCGGTTTATATTTTTCCGCTACTTTCGTCATGCTGTCTTCTAAAAAGGTTTGAATTTTCTGATCAATGGTTAAATATACATTGTCACCGTTTTTAGGTGCGGTGATTTTTTCTTTGCTGTTCGGAAGTTTCCAGCCGGATTTATCACTTTCGTAAGTGACAGATCCGTCGCGTTCCGTCAGATAGTTGTTCAGTATTTTTTCAAGCCCTAAAGAGCCCTGTATCTCGTTTGTTTTTTCATTCACATCGGCATAGCCGAGAACATTTGACAAAAATATGCCGTTCGGATAGTAGCGCTTCGTATCTCTTAAGAAAGAAATACCCGGAAGATTCATTTTTTCGATCTTTTGTTTTTTCGCATAAGAGATATCGCGGCCGGCTGAACCGAATTCCACCTGCTTCGCGCCATCCCTGTTTAAGATGTCCAGAATCTCGCTTTTATCAAGATTGATAACGGTCGCCAGTTTTTCCGCCGTTTTCTCTTTGTCTTTGACATGCTGAGGATGCTTCTTGTCGGTCGTCATCTTTTTATCAAGCACGGCAATGAGCTTATATGTCGCCGTGTCCTCTGCAAGCACTTTGCCGTTCCGGTCAAGAATAGAGCCGCGGCTCGCTTCTATCGTCCGCTTTTTTTCGTGCTGCTCGGTCGCTTTTGTTGCAAGTTCTACACCGTTTGCTTTACCGGTTAATTGAATGTACGCCATTCTCCCGAGAATGACAAAGAAAAAGAGAGCGAAACAAATACTGAGTATCGCTGCTCCTCTGTTCATAAACTTATTTTTTTTCGGCATGGGTTATCATTCCTGTATGTTTTTCACTTTTTTATCTTTCAGATTCAAACCGTGCTTTTTGGCGATATCCATCAGGCGCTGCGGCTGGCTTAAGTCAGCAGCCGTCTTTTCGAGATCACCGATCTGCTTATTCTTCTCAGATACTTTCTCCTCCAGTTTTTGCACCTCAATATTGGATTGGTACGCCGCGTATGCCTTTGATACGATAAACATTGATGTGGAGAGAACGGCAATGGCAAACAGGACGAGCAGCACCTTTTCCCCGAGTGTAATGGAAGCCCTTTTTTTGACAATCACCTTTTTTTCGGGACTTATCACTGGCCGTTGTTGTTTTTCCTGCTGGTAAGCTAAGTTGCTCATAGGCTGATGACCTCCTTTAATGTTGTCATTTGCTGCCCGTTATTTTCGTTTCTCCGCAATGCGGAGCTTCGCTGACCGGGCGCGGTTATTTTCTTCAAGCTCCTCTTTTGATGCCGTAATGGGCTTTCTCGTAATCAGTTTTAATTCCGGTTCAAATTCTTCCGGTATCACGGGAAGACCCGGAGGCAGTTCGGGAAGTGATGATTTTTCCTTGAATGTCGTCTTGCACATTCTGTCTTCCAGCGAGTGAAAAGTGATCACAGACACCCTTCCGCCCGGCTTCAGCACCTCTATCGCTTGCAAGAGGGCCTCTTCAAATACTTGAAGCTCGTCGTTTACGGCGATTCGAATGGCTTGGAATACACGTTTGGCCGGATGACCTCCGCTTCTTCTCGCCGGAGCAGGTATCGCGTCCTTTATTAGATCGACCAGTTGGTCGGTTGTTTGAATAGGCGATTTTTCTCTAGCCTCTTCAATTTTTCGGGCGATCTGCTTGCTGAATTTTTCTTCTCCGTATTTAAAGAAAATCCTCACAAGGTCCTCATACCGCCATTCATTTACGACTTCTTTCGCCGTAAGGGCGGCCGACTGGTCCATCCTCATGTCCAGCGGTGCGTCATGATGATAGCTGAATCCCCGTTCCGGTGTATCAAGCTGCGGAGAGGATACTCCTAAATCAAATAAAATTCCGTCGACACTCGTAATGCCGTGTTCATGTAAACACTCTTTTAAATAACGAAAGTTGCTTTTCACCAGAATAAGCTGTCCTTTGTATTCGGACAATGTTTTCTTTGCGTTTTCAAGTGCTGTGTCATCTTGGTCAAAGGCGATCAAGCGTCCTTTTTCCGATAATTGCTGCAATAAATATGTACTGTGCCCGGCGCCGCCAAGGGTGCAGTCCACATAGGTTCCGTCCGGTTTGATATTTAAACCGTCGACGGTTTCACGAAGAAGTACTGTCTTATGCTGAAACATTTGTGTCGGTCCCACCTTTATAAGGAATGAATTGAATTGTCAGTTGTTGTTGTGATGCACGAAGATCCATTATATATCAAATCCAATCATGTTTTCAGCAATTTCAGCGAATGAATCTTCTTGCTCTTCTGTGTATTGTTCCCATATTACCTTACTCCACAATTCAATTCGATTGGAAACCCCGATGACAACACATTCTTTTTCCAGTTTTGCGTAATTCAGAAGAGATGACGCAATATTAACCCTTCCCTGCTTGTCCAGTTCGCATTCGGTCGCACCGGAAAAAAAGAATCGGGTAAATGCGCGGGCGTCTTTTTTGGTGAGCGGCAGAGCCTTCAGCTTTTCTTCAATCAGCTTCCATTCATTCATCGGATAGCCGAAAAGGCATTGGTCCAGTCCTCTGGTCAGCACAAACTGCTCACCGAGGCCTTCTCTGAATTTTGCGGGTACGATCATGCGGCCCTTTGCATCAATTGTATGCCGGTATTCACCCATAAACATGATAAGGACCCCCACTTTCTCCCCTAAACTCACCACTATCCGCCACTTCTCTCCACAACCTCATTTTACACTGTTTACACATAAAAAAAAACCCTGAACTATTCAGGGTTCTTTAAAACTTTATTTCAAAGTTTGACAATCTGATGTTGGTTTTGAAAAGAAAATGGCAGATGTTTGAAGGTTGTGAAGAATTTTGGACCGTAGCGGTTCAGATAATACATCACATTCCAAATCCGTTCCTGCGGAGCGCCGAGCGGTCTGATGCTGTTTTGGATTCTTTCATAGTCACGCAGCACAAAGCCTTCTTTTTCTTCAATTCTTTTCGTTACCGTCCGTTCTAAAAACAAGAGCTGATCTTGAATGAAAGCGGCATTCTTCTGTAAGAGCGGCTCAAGGCTTGAATCGACCTTCAGCGCTTCGTCCCTTGCGCTTTTATGGACAGCTTCAATCTGAGACTTCGCCTGCTCCATTACAGAAGAAAACTCTTCCGGAATCTGCTCTTCAAAATAATTGTCTTTCAGGTGTCCGGTGCCGTGTTCGATCGCTTCCTGAAGCGGGATATTCCGTTCTGAAAGCTTCTTTTCAATATGGCGCTCAAGAATCGTAATGTTCAGTCTCGGCACTACCGGCGTCATGCGAAAGCCCATTAATGAGAAAGCCTGCTTCAGCTCACCCCAATAATTGATCTCCCCCGGTCCCGCGATAAACGCCAGAGTCGGGATGAGAAACTCCTGCATAAGCGGCCTTGTCACAACGTTATTGCTGAAACATTCCGGTTTTTCTTCCATATGGGAATGAAGCTCGTCGTTCGTCCACTTCAGGTCAAGCTCCTTAATGACAAAAACGCCGTTTTCTTTTTCAATTAAGAAACGCTCTCCCTCATGTTCGTAAAACAGATTGGCCTGATCTTTGTCCGATTCAATAATCGGTTGATAACCGGCTTCCCGCATAAAACGCTGCTGGTCTGAAACGGCTTTGGCAAGCTCATGATTGTGTTTTAAAATCTGCTGAAACATACCCGTTTCGAGCTTTTTAATCCCCGGATCTCCCGAATTCATCAGAATAAGGCCTTCTTCTTGAAACAAGTCGGCGATCAACAGCTCAAAAAAGTCCGTGAATGTCTCTGATGAGCGTAAACATCGCTTCACGTTTTGAAGGAGTGTGTTTGTGTGATCCGTTTCCTCAAAAGCAGCGAACACTTCATCAATCCAAGCCGCGCATTTTTCCTGATCAAGCTCGGTTTTAGCCGCCGATGTTTTTTTCCAGTACGACTGCGGCAGTTTCTGTTTCACCGGACCTTTATTCTCTGTTGACGTATGCACAAAATTGATTTCTTCCAGATCGTGATCTTCACCCGCCACCCAGAAAATCGGAACGACAGGAATCTGTAACGCCTCTTCCTGCTGTCTGGCAAGTACGATAATGGAGATAATTTTATGTATGGTGTAAAGAGGCCCCGTTAAAAGACCGGCCTGCTGGCCGCCTACAACCGCTGCGCTTTTTGGATCTCTCAGTTTTTCGATGGAGGCCTGCATGGCGGCGGAGTGAAATTTTTCGTGATAGGAGGATAAATAATCCGCTAATTCCTCTCTGGCAAACGGCCGCGAAGACAAGTCATGGAGCCGCTTTTGCCATACGTCCTCTGAATGAATATCATAATCAAAAAATGAAGACATGTTTTCTCCATCTATATAGTGCTGCACAAACTTATTTTGACTTTTGATGGAAAGTTCAGTTAGCTGCATCTGTCTGGAACTTCCTTTCTCCAATAAATAGTTAGGTTTCCGAAATGAGTATAGCATGTTACCGGAAAACCTCAAAAGACTTTGTTTCAGTTTCTTTCTAACGCTTTTATGCTGCGGTGTAAAAACGTGAGATGAACGGCCGGCAATCCGCAGCTTTCCGCTTCTTTTACAAGGTAGCCGATAATCGCATCAACCTCTGTCCGCCTGCCTGCCATGATATCGACGAGCATGGAAGAATGATTTTTTTCCGTCAGTCTGCACACTTCGCAAACCTTGTTCCACGCTTTTTCTCTATCGGCGAGGCCAAGAATTGTCTCCGCTTCTTCAAATACGTTTCTCATATACTTTTTGTAAGCGTCATTTCTTAACAGCTCTCCGTTTTTCACGCGCAGCAATGCAGTTAACGGGTTGATGCATACATTTATGATCAGTTTTCCCGTTAACAGCCGATACCAGTCGTTTTCATCATATACGGGAAAATCCCGGTGCATGCCGGAAAAGATGCTTTTGATCGTTTCCGGCCGGGATGCGCTGAATACACTCCATCTTACGGCTCCCGCTCCCGTATGTTCAACGGCATGATCTGATATCTTTTTTGCTCCGTGCTCAACTGTGCCGGCATAAAGCGAATGATCTGTTTGCCAATCTTTCATGTCGTGTATGTGTCCCATGCCGTTTTGCAAAAACAGCACATTCGTCCCTTTTATCGTCTCAAGATCCCGCAGCACAGCACTGAGCTGATGCTGTTTAACGGCTGCGATTAAAAGGTCGAATCCGGAAGTGATGCCTGTTTGTGCTCTGCATGCCGCCGTACATTCTATTCCGTCTTTCAAAAGCCGTATACCGCCTGAGTTAATCGCATCAGCCTGCTCCGTCCGCCGCGTAATGACCGTTACCTGATGGCGGGACGATAAGTAGTAAGCACATAAAAGGCCTACCGCTCCGCCGCCGATAATTCCGATTTTCACACTGTCACACCCTATATCTGCATTTTTCCATATTATCATAGCAGAAGCCGCCGCAAATTACTTCAATTTCGTTTTGAGCAAAAAGACTGGCAAGCATATTATAGTTGGAATTTTCAATTAAAGCGTTTACAATAATGGTAGAACACAACAAAGGGGGAGTTTGTGTTGAAAATAGAGCGACTGCTCATCAACTTTAAGACACTCGAAGAATTTAAAAGGTTTAAGGAATACGGGATGCAGGAGCTGTCGATGCTTGAAGATCTTCAGGATAATATCATTGAAAATGACAGCACCTCGCCTTTTTACGGGATTTACTTCGGGGATAAACTAGTGGCGAGAATGAGTTTATATCAGGTAAACGGAGGTGCGAATCCGTATTTTGATCAGCGTCAGGACTTTTTGGAACTTTGGAAGCTTGAGGTTCTTCCGGGCTATCAAAATAACGGATACGGAAAAGCGCTTGTTGATTTTGCAAAATCCTTCAGAATGCCGATCAGGACAAATTCACGCATGAAATCAGCAGATTTCTGGGATAAGATGAATTTTGAGCCCGTTAAATATGATATGGCGCGTGATAAAGGAGAAAATCCTTATATCTGGCATCCCGATATGGACGGTGAAATGACATCCGGAGAAACGGCATAATAAAAAACCGGCGGGGCGCCGCCCCCAGGCCGGTTCATTTTACAGGCTCTGCGCCGATTTTCTGTCGTCTTCTTTTGAATTGACCATCCTTCTCGCTCTGTCCATAATGTCAATTAGCGCTTTATAATCTTCTTCCGTCATCTCCAGCTTGTTTCTCAAGCTTTCATTTTCCTCACGCAGATCCTCGACTTCTTTTTGCAGCGCGGTCAGCTGTTCTGTGAGTTTTTCTTTTTCATGACGCACATCCGCTGCGGCCGGCGACTCTTTAAATTGCTGCAGAAACAAAATGACATCATCAATGGACAGCTCTTTTTCTCCTTCCGCCCTGCGGATCGGAGGCTGTTTGACGGTTCCCGGCATATTGGCGGAATGCACCCCGATCTGCTTTCTTAATTCCTTCCGCTGTTTTTTCGCCAGTTCTATCCCTGACTGATATTGTTTTCTGACATAAGAATTCCATCTGAACCCGCAGGCGGCAGCCGTTCTCGTCAGCGCTCTGCCGACTTCTTCAAAAGCGGAAAGCTGGGTCCCGCCTTCCCGAATATGCCTGAGCACCACTTCGGCCAGCAGCAAATCTTCATCTTGCGTCCACGCGTCTTGTCTCGTTATCGTCAATCGTATCTCCCTCCATATTTGCTCATTTACCTCATACATATGCCGCTGATAGATTAGATAGACTACTGGGGCTCACAATTTTTTCGGCGGAAGCAGGCCGGAGGGGCAAAAAAAAAGAAAAGCGCAGGAACCGAGATTCCCGCGCTTTTCTTCATACATTAATTGCTTTTAACATTTATGTCTTTGCCGTTGTATGATCCGCATGCTTTACATACACGGTGAGACAATTTCATCTCTCCGCATGACGGGCATTCTGTCATACCAGGTACATTTAGTTTGAAATGTGTACGGCGCAATCTTTTTTTCATTTTAGAAGTTCTTCTAAAAGGTACAGCCATTATTCCCACCTCCTTAAAGAGTTAAGATTCATCATCTTGTGTTAAGAGCTTTTTCAGATCCGCAAGTCTGGGGTCGATTTGATTTTTCTTGTCTTCCTCAGAAATCACTTGCCAATCCTTCCCCACTTGGGGAGCGGCTCCTTCTTTTTGTTCAGTTTCACAAAAGACTTGCATAGGAATTTCTAAAAGAATCTCTTCTTTTACGATCGGAGTTAAGTCGACGGTATCGTCTTCAGCAATATGAACGTCCTCATCTTCTATATCATCCGACTTATGAAATCTAAACAGTTCTTTTGTCGCGATTGTAAATGGATACGGCACATCAACTAAAGTTCTTGAGCACGGCAAAACCATTTCGCCTGAAATCGTAAAGTCAAACGAAACTTGCTTGGATTCAATCTCCGCGCGGCCCTTCACCTGGACGGGAGAAATGCGGCGGATGTCAGAATTCAATTTTGTCAGCTCATTTAACTCAACTGTTTCATCAAATTCAAAGCTCTTTTTCGCCATTTGATGAAGCTGATAAATCGTCCATTTCATTTGTATCACCTCAGGAAAGCAACAAACATGATTATAGCTTTTCAGAATGTTTTTGTCAATATTTTTTCTTTACAGCATAATGCCGCCGTCATGCAATCGTTGACAGCCGGATAGGCTATGCATACACTAAACGAAACGGACTAAAATATGCACTTCATTTGCAAATGTACCACACGAAGCAAAACATAGCAAGAAAGGCGGGACAAATATGAAAGCAGTCGGCCTGGTTGTTGAATATAATCCCTTTCATAACGGACACCGCTATCATGCGGAACAAGCAAAAATCAAAACGGACAGCAGCGTCGCGGCGGCGGTGATGAGCGGCCCTTTTTTGCAGCGCGGGGAACCGGCCGCCGTCTCAAAGTGGGCCCGGACAAAAATGGCGCTGGAAAACGGCGTGGATATCGTCATTGAGCTCCCTTATATATATGCCGTACAAAAAGCGGAATTATTCGCGCGCGGCAGCGTTTCGCTTCTTCATCATTTAGGATGCAGCAGCTTGTTTTTCGGCAGCGAAAACGGGCGGATCGAACCCTTTATTGAAGCGTCTGAAGCGTTCAGCCGAAAGGAAGATGACTGCAGCCTGATTCTGAAAGAGGAGCTGAAAAAGGGTCTCAGCTATCCGGCCGCCGCCTCAAAAGCTTTTTCACACATATTCAAAGGGCGGGACATGCTCGATTTGTCCAAGCCGAACAATATTCTCGGTTTTCACTACGTTAGAGCGATACACACCTCCGGTTCCGCTATGAAGCCTTATACAACAGCCAGAATCGCTTCCCAATATCATGACGCCGAGCTTCCCGGAGATAACAGCCGGATAGCCAGCGCAACAAGCATCCGGAGAGCGCTGATAGAAAAAGGAACGGCGGCCGCAAAGAGCTTTCTCCCGGAAGCATCTGCGCGTCAGCTGGAGGCATACAGAAATTCATACGGAATATGGCACAGCACGGAAGACTATTTTTCATATGTAAAATACAGCCTCAGCACTCTTTCCGCTGAAGAATTGAGCCGAATCTATGAAGTGGAAGAAGGCCTTGAGCACAGAATTCTGCGCACCATCAGACAAGCCCGATCCTATCGCGAAATGATGGAACGATTGAAAACAAAACGATACACGTGGACGAGGCTGCAGCGGATGAACACGCACATTCTGACACGGACGAAAAAAGAAGACATGCATCGGCTCTTGCAGCCTTCAAGCGCTCCTTATATCCGTCTTCTCGGAATGACGAAAAAAGGACAGGCGTACCTGTCGGCAAAGAAAAAAGAGCTTACCGCACCTCTCGTCAGCAAGCTCTCTTCTTTCTCTCATCCCGCTCTGGATCTGGACATACTGGCGGGACGGGTTTACAGCCTGCCGATAAAAGAACCTGAACGCACATTGTTTGAGAAGCAGGAATTTTCACAAGCCCCGATCCGCTATGATGAAGACGAAAAGCGTTTTTTGAATGCGTAAAAAAAGCACCTGACTGTATCAGGTGCTTTTTACTTTCATCTGATCCAAATAGTCAAGTGCGTCCTGCATGGTGTCGACAGGGACGATCTTCATATCGGACTTGATTGCTTTCGCCGTTTTTACCGCATTTTTGTAATCAGAATTTTCAGCTCCGTTTTGATTCGGCGCAAAGAAAATATCTTTTCCCGCTTTGTCTGCGGCGACGACTTTCTGATCGATTCCGCCGATCGGTCCGACTTTGCCGTCCACGTCGATTGTCCCCGTTCCGGCTATATTATAGCCTTTTGTTTCGTCAGGTTTTGTCAGCTGGTTGTAAATTTCTAAAGACATCATGAGACCCGCAGAAGGCCCGCCGATGTTTTCAATGCTGAAATGAAGATCCGGCTTCACTTTCACGTTCCGGTCCGTATATAACGCGACGCCGATTCCCGCTCTTTTCGGGTCGTCCGGGAATGATTTCAGCACAATGTCAACGGTCTTTTCTTTCGTGTCCCGTTCAATGTGAAACGTTACTTTTTCCCCCGCTTTTTTGCTGCTGATATAATCAATCAGCTTTTCAGCGGATTCGTATGTTTTCCCGTCCGCGCTGATGATTTTATCACCGACCTCTATTTTTCCTTTTGCCGGCATGTCAGAGACGACTGAGCTGGCATAAATGCCGTTAAATGAGTATTTCACCTGTTTCCCGGCTTTTTGATAAGCGGCAATGACCGCGTTTTCTTGGGAGCTTTTCATCATTTGCAGCTGGCGCTTCATATAATCCGAGTCCGATTCGCCCTCTTCTTTTATGCTTTCGTCAGGGACGATTTCATCGTAAGGATGCACTTTCGCCCAAAGATATGTATACGGATTGGCAGGGCCTACTTTGACAGTCATCAAGGAAAGGCTTCCTTTTTCAGGATAGCCTCCGTCCACCTTAATCAGCGGTCTCAGCTCTGATGCTTCTCCCGGCTGTGTGATGTAATACGGAAGCTTAATAAATGTAACAGCGATTAATAAGATCAGGATGATAAACACCCAGCGAAAATGTTTTGCTTTCATATGAGTTAGCCCTCCCAGTTCTCTATTTCTTGTTTAATCCGGCCGATCATCCGGTCTGCGGCTTCTTCGCCCGCTGTGATCATATGATCAATGTTGGCAAAAGAACTTGAGCTGAATGATTCAAGAGAAGGGCGGATCATGACGTCTGCGGCAATGGTCTGGTGACGGACCAATTCATTTTGCAGTATATCCATACTTTGCATGATTACATCAAAAATATGTGCCGCCTTTTCCGTTTTTTTCACCCGGGATACGTCAGAGGCGATGACGATATCAGCACCCATATCTTTTACGGCGGAAACCGGTATTCTGTCGACCACCGCGCCGTCGACTAACATACGTCCGTTCATTTTTTGCGGGACGAAAACGCCCGGTATGCTGATGCTCGCTCGGACGGCTTCGGATACTGAACCTTTCGTAAAAACAAGCTTTTCGCCGGTCTGAAGGTCGCAGGCCACAATGCCGAGCGGGATCCGCAGTTCTTCTATCGGCTTGCCGTACGTATAGGCATGAACGAGCTGCCTGATGCGGTCTCCTTTTAAAAAACCAAGCCTCGGCATCGTATAATCCGCGTACAGCCGCCGTTTAAATGCTTTAGCGACTTTTTTCATCGTGGCCACGTCATGCCCGGCCGCATAAAAGCTCCCGACTAATGCTCCCATGCTGCTGCCGGCAATCATATCAATTGGAATCTGATGCTTATGTAAACTGGATAACACTCCGAGATGAGCGATGCCTCTTGCCCCTCCCGAACCTAACGCTAACCCGATTGTAGGTTTGGCCAACGCGACGAACCCCCTAATAGACATCCTATACATGAATTCTATGGTCTAAATTGAACCCCTATGCTCGTATATTAGTACAGGATGACAAATAGGTACTTGCCCGGCCGCCTTTAAGGTCTGTTCTATATTTTATCATGATATAAATGTCAGTGTGCAATTTTAGCATCGGGGAGGTAAGAATGAATTTGTCTAAGTTTCATACATTTTTGATTTCATTGTTTTTCATTTTTTTGACGGCGACGGTTATTTCACACCCTCAGGCCTCATTCGAAGCCTCCAAAACCGGTCTTTCCATGTGGTGGGAGGTAGTTTTTCCTTCATTGCTTCCGTTTTTTATTCTATCTGAGCTTTTAATCGGATTCGGCATTGTCAAGTTTGTCGGCCTTTTACTCGAACCCTTTATGCGTCCCATTTTCAGAGTGCCGGGGGTCGGCGGATTTGTACTGGCTATGGGCATGGCTTCAGGCAATCCGGCCGGCGCGAAGCTGACTGCACGGCTGCGCCAGGATAAACAAATCTCCAGAGTAGAGGCTGAACGCCTCGTCTCTTTTACCAATTCATCCAATCCGTTATTTATATTCGCTGCTGTGGCAGTCGGCTTTTTTCATAACGCGTCTCTCGGCATTCTGCTGGCATCGGCTCACTATCTCGGAAACATCGCCGTCGGCCTGACGATGCGTTCATACGGACGGAAAGAAGAAGCGGCGTATACCGGTAAAAAGACGATCGCTCTCCCTTCTCTGAAGGAAGCATTTCTGGCCCTCCACAAGGCGCGGCTTTCGGAAAAGCGGCCGCTCGGAAAAATTTTGGGCGACGCCGTCACCTCTTCTGTACAAACCTTGCTGATGGTGGGCGGTTTTATTATATTGTTTTCGGTTTTCAGCCGGTTATTATCAATCGTACAAGTCATGGATGTGCTTTCTGTATTTACAAACGCGCTGCTTTCGCTTTTTCATCTTCCGGCAAATCTGGACATCCCTCTTATCAGCGGGATGTTTGAAATTACACTTGGGAGCAAACTGGTCAGTGAAGCTGATGCCGACTTGCTGCCGAAAGCCATGATTGTGAGTTTTATTCTCGGGTTCAGCGGCCTTTCCGTACAGGCCCAGGTAGCCGGCATTTTATCGGAAACAGATATCCGCTTTAAACCGTTTTTCGCGGCGCGTATCCTTCAGGGCATTTATGCCGCACTCTTTATTCTCTTACTGTGGAAGCCGCTTTACCTTGCATTGGACGAACCTTACCAGTCCGTATTCCTCCCTTTCCGCGATCAGGAAGCGGTATCTGCTGTCGTCAGCGGATGGAATACACTTGTTGAAACCGGACCCGCCATCACGCTGACAGCTCTCGCCGTATACGCATTGATTTATTGTTACAGGCTGTCAGCACGGACAAAAAAAGGATGAGACGCCAATCAGCGCTTCTCATCCTTTAAATTTCTGCTTCAGCGCCTGTTCAACTTCCGGAGGAACAAACTCTGAAACAGGCCCGTTATATTTTGCGACTTCTTTTACGATGCTTGAACTTAAAAAAGAGTACTGATTGTTCGTCATCATAAAAAAAGTTTCTATTGATTCGTCGAGCACGCGGTTGACGGAAGTCCCCTGCATCTCATATTCGAAGTCAGAAACGGCTCTGAGCCCCCTGATAATCGCCTTCGCCCGCTTTTTTTTCGCATAGTCGATTAACAGTCCCTGTGACGTCTCGACCGTAACATTCGGTATGTCTTTTGTCACTTCTCTTAACAGCTCACATCGTTCCTCAACTGTAAACAGCGGCTGCTTAGAAGAATTATTGAGCACGCATACGTACACCTGCTCAAACACGTTTGCCCCCCGTCTGATAATGTCCAGATGTCCGTAGGTAACGGGATCAAAACTTCCGGGACATACAGCTATACTTGCCACATCACTACCCCCTATTTCGGTATATCGTCACTCCTGTAAGCCCGTAAATTTCCCTTCTTGTTACGGAAAGCGCGCCGACGGCTTCAGGAAGCGCAACGGCTTTATCATGCTCGGCTACGACAAAACCGTCTTCATTCAGCATGTTCTGCTCATCAATCATTTCGATAAGCGCTTTCAGCTTTTGCTCCTTATACGGAGGATCTAAGAAAATTCCGTCAAAACCTTTTTCCCGTTTCGCCGCGGCATAGAGAGCCCGCTCTGCATCATTGCGGTATACTTCCGCTGAAGACAGCAGATCAAGCGCTTTGATATTCGCTTTTACCGTTTGGATGGCTTTGAAATCACGATCCACAAAGATACAGCGGTCAAATCCGCGCGACAGCGCTTCAATCCCGAGACCGCCGCTCCCCGCAAATAAATCCAGCCCCGTTCCTCCGTCAAAATACGGGCCGATCATATTAAAAATAGACTCTTTTACTTTATCCGTCGTCGGCCTTGTTGATGTGCCCGGCACAGCCTTTAAGGCTCGTCCTTTTCTTGAACCGGAAATTACTCTCATTATTCACACCACTTTTTCTGAAAACTTTGATGTTTCTCATCGGCTGAGCCGTTATGTATCAAAACAATCCTTATCTTATCATAAAGCATTCTTTCAAACAATGAACGTGAAACCGTGTATACATATTCACATTCCTGTCAAGACTAAGTGTAACAGCATCAATGAATGATGTTGTTGCCAACCGCGGAGAAGACTTACGTTTCCCCATAAGTTCTTCCTCCGGTTTCTCCTCTCCCTTTTCCTTCTCCTTAACTTGTTAAGGAATAGAAGGACCCCGCAGGTATCTGCGGGGATTTTTTTATATGCCGATTTTATAATCGTACTCTTTCGCTTTATCAAGCTTTGATTCAAATTCCAGCTTTAAAAAAGGTTTATAAGAAGGCTCTACCTTCTTCACATAAGAATAAGAAGAAATCTTTTCCATTGTTTTTTCGATTAGATCCATATCGCAATACAGCACAACGTATTTCAGCCGCTTGGAAACATAATGAACGTTGCCGAATTTTCTCAGCATTTTGCTGTGTTTTAAAGAATGCAGATATACGATTATGCCTTGGCGCTTATTTTCCATCATGATCACCCGCCTGACTTTCTGTTCATTTTATGTAAAAGACGAGACGGCCGTCTCGTCAGGAAACTTTGCATCCGCAGCCGCCGCCGGAACCGCACCCGCCGCCGCAGGATGACAGGCCGTCAAAATAAGGATTCCCCGTCGGAACTTTTACATGCTCCGAGACGGCCGTTCCGAGTTCAATGCTGATCTCGTCAAGCAGCGACTGAAGCTCAGTCTCCGCTTTTTTAAATTCGGCCACCTTATCGTTTAAATCCAGTTCCCGCTTCATTTCTCTCATTTTGCGGGAAATCTCTCTATAATCAGGATGGTATTTGCCAAAGCGCTGCACATCCTCATACTGCTCTTTAACGCTCATAAAAGAACGAATGATCCGCCCTGCCTCTTCATCTTCACGGAGACGCTTGTAACAATCGCGGTAATTTTCAGCCGTCTCAGACTGCAGAATCATGCCGGCAAGCTGCTCCGCTTCACTTTGAAGCTTGACGGACTCAATTGTTGCATACATAAATACGCACCTCCAGTTGCTAGTTTACCATGAAACCACCCAATTGGAAAATGCGGCGTTTAAACGCTTTTTAATCCTGTGAACGCATGGCGTGAACCATCTGCATCATCATCTGCGCCATTTGAATCCCGTTTGAGAATTGGCTTACCCGATGCGGTATCGTCTTTTCATAAAAATTCATCATGTCAAGCTGAAAGGAATTGAGATCGTCCGGTTTTCTCGCAAGTCTGCGGTACCAGACGGGACGCTGCCGTATAAACCGTTTCCGTTCCTCATCTGCGGATATGAATTCCTGAACCTCTTTTCGCATACACGATCCCCTTCTTTAATCCTTTCTGAACGAAAAAGGATGTTGTCCGGAGCCTTGCCGGGGCTGCTTCGTGCTGCTCCCCGAAAATTGGCTTAAAAGGCTTTGCAATGATGAAATGGACTGGCTCATTTTATTGATCTGCTCATTCATTTGGTTGATATCCATCTTTTTGACGGCAGTGACCATTTTTGAAACGAAATCGTTTTTTTCAGCTGGTTCCTGTTTGGTTTCCGCGTCGGAAGAAGGCTGAACGGCCTCGTCTTTAAAAGGATCCCATATCGGATCATCCTCGCCCAGAAGAACCCAATTTTCATAGACTTCCTGCCAGCTCCTTTGTTCCTTGCGAACATTTTGGATCAGTTTGGGATGCTTTTTTACGAATTGTTTAAAATCATCGATTGATTGCCGTGATTGCTGATTCGCCACAATTCTCACCCCCTCCGAAAAGTTTTGCCTGCTATAATGTATCGGTTCATTCGCCTTAATGTTCGCCTAAATTGCGAAAAAAAGCAGGTATATTTTTTTCAGCAGGAGCGCCGCTCGCGAAAAAACATAAAAAAACCGCGGGGGACGCGCCCCTCTGCGGTTTTTACTGCCAAGGCTTAATGAAGTTTTGCGTATAATACTTCCGGTCCACGCCGACACCGAGGTGCGTATAATCCGGGCTTAACAGCGCCTTTCTGTGGCCTTCGCTGTTCAGCCAGCCCTCCACGGCGGCAGGACCGTCCACATAGTTGTAGGCAATATTTTCACCGGCCTCCCGGTATTTCACATCGCCTTTTTCTAAGCGGTCCTTCAGAGTCCCGTATTTCTTTGAGACGTGAGAGAAATACTTGTTATCCTTCATGTCCTTGCTGTGGCCGAATGCCACTTTTGCGGCGCCTTCGTCCCATTTCAGCCTTGCCAGTCCGTGTTTCACGCGGATGACATTTGTAATGTCGAGAATCTGCTGCTCACTCGCTCGTTCAATGTCGTTCCATTTTTCATCAGAAACTGGCTCGGGTTCTGTCAGCTTTCCTCTGTACATGACTTCATACGGCCTTTGTTTCACAAGTGTTTCCGCATCAAATGCCCTGATGCTTGACAGATTCCCGTCAAATTTGTCCATGTACAGCTGAACATACATTCCGCCTATCTTGACGGTGGGACGGGTATTGATATCTTCTTCAGAAAACTCGAACCGATACGTGTTTCCCTTGTCAGTCACATTGACAAAAGGAGAAACCTGCGTCGTTTTAAAAACTTCGCCCGTCGATTCGCCGATCTTAAACGGTTTTGCGTTGATGCCGCTTCCCGAAGCGTACAAAGTCACGGCTTTATCATTCAAAATACCGACTTGTACGTATTGGTCTTTCCCCTGGTTGTACACCCACCACTCGTAATCGTAGGCAGAAGGATCTTTCCGGGACGGTTCCCCAAGTTTCTTTTTCACATCGGCGGCAGATTTCCCCATGAGAGAAAGCAGTCCGGATGACGGCATTTTCAGCCGTTTTCCGCTCTCTTCTTCATTGGAAACCTGAGGCTCCTCCTGATCCGTCTTTTTCTGAGGAGCCGATCCATATTGTATAAACAGAACATACGCTCCGTAAATAAGCAAAAGGATAACGAGAGCCCTTGCGATATTTTTCAACCTCTCACCCCCATATGTTCAAACCGTTCTGTTTTTGTTTACTCTTATACAGTACAGCCTATTTGCATCGTCCGTGATTTATGTTTAATGGATAAACCCCTCCGGACCGCCGTCTTCAGAAATGTCAGACAGCGCCCGGCCTGCTTGCTCATTTGATTGCTCGGCCAACGAAAGATCGCCGAGCGTAACAATGCCGACCAGTTTTTTATCCTTTGTGACGGGAATTCTTCTGAGCTGATGTTCAGCCATCAAATGGAGCACCTCCTCCACAGAGGCGTCTTCTTCTGCACTGATAACCCGCTCTGTCATTGCGTCGGTTATTTTTTGAGAGTTCGGCTTTTTTGAAGCAATTCCCCGTAATACGAGATCTCTGTCTGTCACGATCCCGACAAGGGTCGCGCCGTCTTCATCCACTATCGGAATGGCGCCGACATCCGCGTCTTTCATCTTCACCGCAGCTTCATATACATTATCTAATACTGTACAATATTGCAAGTCTGACGTCATGAGCTTATTGATCTTTGTCATTGCGGAATTCCTCCTTTTTCTGCTACTATTGTCGTCAAATTTTTCTTTTTGCATACTTTCACCGTATGAATCATTGAAAGTGTAACGCTTTCATACTATGATTGTCAGGAAAGGGCATTTTTAAAAGGAGGGGGAAGGTTTGAAGTTTGAAAACAGCGGTCTTGAAGGGGTAACAGCGGAGCTCAGCCGCTTGAATGATCTGATGGAAGGTAAAGGGCTCATTCTGGCTGGACAATGGGATTATGAAAGAGTGACTTACGACAAAAAGTTTTCAGTACCTGAGGGGACATTTTATCTGCGGATTCAAGGAACGGCAAAAGAGGGCGATGTCGGCGGCAGCCGGGCCGTGATTCAGCTGAAGGCCCCTCTTTTAGGAAAGCATTATTATCCGCACGGCGTAGAATACGGCAGTGCTGAAGAATTTCCGGAACATGTTGTCGCTGAAAGCAAAGCTTTACTGCTTGAATTGGAAGAGTCATTAAAAACAGTGCAAATGTAATAAAAAAGTACAGCATATTCTGCTGTACTTTTTTTATGAGACGGTATGCTCGATATACGGCGGCTCTGACAGCGTATCTTTTTCCCGTTCCGTTCTGACCCACTGAAAAAAGATGACAGCCAAATATGTTCCGTAGACCGCCTCTTGAATGATTTTCATCAGCACTGCCCCAAGCTGCTGATCTTCCAGAGGAGGCAGCGTGTTAAACATCTCCGGTCCGGATAAAGGAATCTCCTCCAGCAAATCTAAAGGAACGCAAAGCTTCATTGCTTCGGCCCAAGCCGCCGGATCTGTATACGTGGCATACATGGGCGCCCCGCTGAACATAATGAGCGCGCAGGCCGGCGTTAACAGAATCCCGTCTGCCATAATATACCCCAGCTTCATTAAACCGCTGAGACGGGGCAGACCGTCCACCTTATGCACAAGCGGCCACCACATAAAAAACGCCGTTACAAAGATGAGTCCGTTCATCAGCGTGTGATACAGCGAATCCGTTTTGACGAAATCAAATATAAACGGGATGTGATACAGTGAAAAAATACCGTTAAACAGCACTAATGCGATAAGCGGCATTGAAAAGAACGAAAACAGCGGCTTTACGACAGGACGGAAGATCAGTTTTTTCCATGCCCAGCCGGGAATTCCGGAAATCAACAGCGGCGGTACGACTAAAAACAGAACCGCCATCTGCGTCATATGGGCACTGAACATCACATGGCCCAATAAATCAACCGGACTTCCCGCAGCCGTGTAAAAAAATAGCGCGGAAAGCACAAACAGCACCTTCTCCTTAGCGGCCACACGTCCTTTATGCCGGCTGCACCAGTAAAAGTAAATACCTGTTATCACGGCAGTTATACAAAACAGATACGGGCTCCACATTGCGCGAAACCCGAACATTTCCAAATTAATCAAATCTCTCACTCCCCGCCGTCCCGATTACCACCAAATAATCGTGACAAATGCAAGCACGGTGATAAACGCGACAAATATTCCCGAATACAGAAATAATGACGGCGCTTCATGCCCCTTCTGGCTCATATGCATAAAGTAAAACAGCTGAAAGATGACCTGGATGACCGCAAGCAGGATCAGAAACGGCATCGTAAACCATCCGGCAATGCCGTCAGCAGCCACCGTCAAAAACGCGACAAGCGTAAGGCCGATCATCAAACCGAAGGATATGACCTGATATTTCATCTCCTCGGCATTTTTCTTTTTCCGATATTCGAGATCCGTACTGACAGTCCCTCTGTTTTTGTTATCGTCCATCGTTATCCCACCATCCCCATCAAATATACAACGGTAAAGATAAAGACCCACACGACATCGATAAAATGCCAATATAAGCTGGCCACATAATATTTCGGCGCATTATAAAGGCTGAGCCCTCTTTTCGCATTCCGGATCATAAGCGCGCTGATCCACAACAGCCCGAACGCCACGTGTGCTCCGTGTGTGCCGACCAGCGTGTAAAACGCAGAGCCGAGCGCAGAGCTTGTAATGGTAAAGCCGAATTCGTGAGTGTAATGCATAAATTCATAGATTTCTACCCCTAAAAATCCTGCTCCCAATAAAACGGTAACCAAAAGCCACACCTGCATTTTTTTAAAGGAGAAATTTTTCATATGATACATCGCATACACACTCGTTAAGCTGCTCGTTAAAAGAAGCATCGTCGCGATAAACACGATCGGCAGCTCAAACATCTCAGCCGTTGACGGCCCTCCGGCTTTAGATTCCCGTAAAGCAAGAAATGTCGCAAATAGCGAGGCGAACAGAACCGTTTCGCCGCCGAGAAACAGCCAAAATCCCAAAAACTTATTTTTCCCCTCCAGCGTTGCTTTTTCAGGAGAAGCCGGAAAGGTTTCAGCCGTCATTTTTTCCTGCAGCTGCATTACGCCTTCACCCCTTTATCATCATTCGGCAGATCTTCTTTGTGAATATGATAGCCGTAATCATCGACCACAGAGCGAAGCAGCATGGTAAAGAATGTGATGCCGAGCCCTATGAAGATAACCGGAAGCCCCCATGAATAATCGGAGTGGTATAAAAACCCAAACGCTGCGACAAACAGCCCGAAAGATATGATAAACGGCATGATGGAGCCGTTCGGCATATGAATGTCCTCTACAGGCTCTGCAGGCGCCATCCCTTCATTTCCGGCCTGCTTTTCAATCCACAGCGGGTCAAGTCCCCGGACAAACGGAAGCTGTTTAAAATTATATTCCGGCGGCGGCGAAGAGACCGCCCATTCAAGCGTACGACCGTCCAGCCACGGGTCGTTCCCGACGTATTTCCCCTTTATTGAGGTATAAATAATATTGACCACGAGTAAAGCAGCCGCGCCCGCCATGAAAAACGCGCCGATTGAACTGATCAGGTTGCCGGTATCAAGACCCTGGCCGGGCAGATATGTGTAAACGCGCCGCGGCATTCCCATCAAGCCGAGGAAATGCTGAATGAAGAAGGTAAGATGAAACCCGATAAAAAATAAGACGAACGAAATTTTTCCCATCGTTTCATGAAGCACCTTCCCGAACATTTTCGGCCACCAGAAATGCACGCCCGCCAGGATGCCGAACACAACGCCGCCGATAATGACATAGTGGAAATGCGCTACGACAAAATACGTATCATGGAACTGATAATCTGCCGCTGCGGCCGCCAGCATGACACCCGTGACTCCTCCGAGTACGAAAGAAGGAATAAAGGCGACGGCATACAGCATAGGCGTCGTGAATTTGACATTTCCTCCCCAGATGGTCAAAAGCCAGTTGAAAATTTTAATGCCCGTAGGCACCGCGATCGCCATCGTCGCAACCGCAAATATTGCATTAGCGATCGGTCCGAGTCCCGTCGTAAACATGTGGTGAACCCAAACCATGAACCCGAGAAAGCCGATCAGCACGATCGCAAAGACCATAGACGAATAACCGAACAGACGTTTCCTCGCAAATACGGGAATGATTTCTGAAAAAATCCCAAAGGCGGGAAGAATTAAAATGTATACTTCCGGATGCCCGAAAATCCAAAACAGATGCTCCCAGATTATCGTATTGCCGCCCAATTCAGGATTAAAGAAATTCGTTCCGAACAAACGATCCAGCATCATCAGCGCCAAACCGACGGTGAGCGGAGGAAATGCGAATAAAATGAGTGCCGACGCCACAAATGTCGTCCACGTAAACAGCGGCAATCTCATATACGTCAAACCCGGCGCCCTCATATTAATAATCGTGGCGAGAAAATTGATCCCCGCAATCAGCGTACCTAAGCCTGATATTTGCAGGCCGAGCACGAAAAAGTCTATGCCGTGCCCTTTCGAATTCAGCGCAAGCGACGCGTACGACGTCCATCCTGCATCAGGAGCGCCCCCTAAAAACCAGCTCAGATTCAAAAAGATGCCTCCGAAGAAAAACAGCCAAAATCCGAGCGCATTCAGAAATGGGAACGATACGTCACGCGCCCCGATCTGCAGCGGCACAACCGCGTTCATCAGCCCGAATAACAGCGGCATCGCCGCCAGGAAGATCATTGTCGTGCCGTGCATCGTCATAATTTCATTAAACTGCTGCGCACCCATAAAATCGTTCCCCGGCCTCAAGAGCTGAATCCTGATAAGCATGGCCTCAAGTCCGCCGACGACGAAGAAAAATCCCCCGGCGATCATATATAAAATCGCGATTTTCTTATGGTCAACCGTCGTCAAATAATCCCAAAGCAAAGAGCTTTTTCTTTGCTGTCCTGTAAGCGTATTCATCATTTGCGACCTCCCCCCTGATATCTCCCTGTCCTCACTTGTTCTCCGCTTTCAGCCCTTTTAAATATTCATACAGCGCATCCGTTTCAGCGTCCGAGAGCTTCGGATAAGTCCCTGTCATTTTATTGCCCGGTTTAATGCTGTCCGGATTTTTCAGCCAGGCTTTTATATTCTCTTTATTCGCATCCTTAATGCCGGCCACTTTGACCCGCTCACCGAAGGTAGCGAGGTTCGGAGCCGTTCTTGCCGCTTCAGCCCGTTTATCATTGGGCTCAACCGCATGACAGCTCAGGCAGTTTTTTTCCTTAAAGAGCTCTTCTCCTTGCGCGGCTAAACCGGAATCTGTTGTATGCTTATAATTTTTCATCGCTTTCGTCCATTGTTTAAATTCTTTTGACGGCAGCGGTTTCACTTTGAAATCCATCAGCGCATGTGAAGGTCCGCACAGCTCTGCGCATTTCCCGAAGAAATATTCTCCCGCTTCTTTGCTGCGTTTAGAATCGAAGGTCAGAAAGAAAGTATTGTCATTATCCGTATTCGTATCGATTTTCCCCCCGGCTGACGGAATCCAGAAAGAGTGTTTCACATCTGAGGACTTCAGCTTGAAATAGACGCGTTCATCTGTGGGAACGATCAGCTCCTGACTTGTCACAAACCCGTAATCAGGATACTCGAATTCCCACCAGTATAAATTCGCCCTTACATTAATCACGAGCGCATCCTCTGCTTTACGGTTTTTCTTATCCATCGGCGACGTATCCGCCAGCGCCAATGTGTCGATGACAACCGGAATGACAAGAATAATCAGAAGCAGGATCGGAATAACGGTCCAGGTGATTTCTAAAAAACGGTTCCCCTCCACCTGTTTCGGTATCGTGTCTTCCCCTACACGCGACCGTCTGAATCTCACAATGACGTAAAAGAAAATAACTGCTACGACCGCAACGACGACAACCATGATAAGTGTGCTGAGCACCGTCAGATCATATTGTTTATCAGCCACTTCGCCGGCAGGCTTGAGTGTGGACAGAAACGGTTTTCCACAGCCGCTCAATAAAAGCGGCACTAAGGCTAATAATGATAAAAGACGCCAACGCTTTAACATTTCACCCAACCCCTTTTTTGAATCAGTACGAGATGCACAAGCAGTAAATCTGCTTCCAGCCGAAATACTTCATTTCCTCATTTCTTAAAATATGAGATTTTTTACTTAAAATTCCATCTATGTATAAAAGCAAAGCCGCCTGATTAAACAAAAGGTCAAGGCGGCGTTTACTAGTTGTCATTGTTTGTTTTGGCGATCAAACAAGCTCATTATTCAATTAAAACAGCGTGAAGACCACCATCGCTACAAAATAAATGGTCATGTAATTAAGCGAATAGACAAACATAAGAGTTGCCCACTTCATGATGTTTTTCATACGGAATCCCATCAGTCCGAGAACAAGCCATCCGACATTCAGCAAAGTGCCGAGAATGACGATCGGAAGACCGAGACTGCCGAGGAAAAACGGAAGAGGCAGCAGGCATGCGACCCAGACGATAATCTGTCTTTTCGTCACTTCAAAGCCGTGCACTACCGGAAGCATCGGAATATTCGCTGCTCTGTAATCTTCCGTCTTTTTAATCGCAAGCGCTAAAAAGTGCGGAATCTGCCAGATGAATAAAATCATGAATAAAACCCACGCGACAACACCGATGTGCCCTTCAACCGCTGTCCAGCCGATTAACGGCGGCACGGCGCCTGATACACTTCCGACAACCGTATTAATCGTATAACGGCGTTTCGTCCACATTGTATAAAGAACAACGTACGTAAACACGCCGATAAAACCGATGACTGCTGCCATCACAGTGGTCATCAAGAGCATGATAAGTCCTAAAGCAATGAGTAAAATTCCTGACCACAGCGCTTGATTCGGCTGAATCTTTCCGGTTACCGTCGGTCTTACTTTCGTGCGTTCCATTAAATGATCAATATCACGATCGTAATAGTTGTTAACCGCACAAGAACCGGCGATGATCAAAGAAGATCCTATTAATGTAAGAAGCACGGTGTTTAAATTGCCTAAAAAACTCAGACCGGATATATGTAACGCAAGCCACATGCCGGTAAAAGTCGTAATTAAATTCGAATTGACGATTCCTATTTTGATAAGCGAAAGGAAATCCTTCCATGCCGTCGTCTCTTCAATCTGTCCGTCTATAGCTGTATCGTTTAAAATTCTGGAATTAGCCATAACGTAAACCTCCCTTACAAACCTAAAGCAGGTTTTTTAAGACCTGCAACTCTATCATACAAGATAATGACCTGTAAAAAAACATCCTCTTAAATATTAAACGAGAAACAGGAATTTATTTGTGAACTTTTTATGAATTTTACCAAATCCGCCGGTTTCTTAATAAAGCGGTTACTTTATTTCTATCAGACCCATCTGGAATAATCAACCCCATTATCTAAGAAGTCCTGATTCTATTATATTTTTGTGAACAAACAGAATTGAGAATTGCCACAAAACACATATTCGCTTACACTTGGTACGTATATCATTTTGTCCAGTTTGTTAAGAAGGTGAATGTAAAATGAATAAAGCTTTGAAAGCGCTCGGCGTACTGACGACATTCGTCATGCTCGTCGTGCTGATCGGCGGCGCTCTTGTCACAAAGACAGGATCGGGTCTCGGTTGCGGAAGGCAGTGGCCGCTTTGCCACGGCCGGTTTTTCCCGGAGCTTAACGCCGCTTCTATCATTGAATGGAGCCACAGACTCGCAAGCGGTGTCTCAATCGTTCTCGTGCTGAGCCTCGCTTTTTGGGCATGGAGAAAAGTCACGCCTGTTTTCCGTGAAACAACCTTTCTCGCCATTATGTCCATTATCTTTTTATTTTTACAGGCGATTCTCGGCGCATTAGCGGTTGTTTTCGGATCAAATGCGCTCGTTATGGCGCTTCATTTCGGCATATCGCTGATTTCTTTCGCTTCTGTTCTAATTTTGACGCTGCTCATATTTGAAGCTGATAAATCAGACAAAAAGCTCGTCAAGCCGCTCAGAATCGGCAGGAAAATGCAGTTTCATATGATCGGCCTTTCGATTTACACGTATATCGTCGTTTATACGGGGGCTTATGTGCGCCATACGAAATCAAGCCTTGCCTGCCCTGACGTTCCGCTTTGCAGCAGGCTGAACCACGGGCTTCCGTCCCATTTTCAGGAATATGTGCAGATGGGCCACAGAACGGCAGCACTGCTTCTGTTCGTATGGATTCTTGTCGCTTTTGCGCATGCGGTGCGCTCCTACAAAGATCAAAAACAGATTCTTGGGGGCTGGATAGCGGCTCTTGTCTTTGTTTTATTACAGGCGCTGTCCGGAATCATGGTTGTTTATTCAGAAATGGCCACCGGTTTTGCACTTGCCCATTCGCTCTTTATTGCCGGCCTGTTCGGCGTCTTATGCTATTTCTTATTATTAATCGCCCGCTTCCGCTATGAATCAAAACAGCGGAACATCTGAGGCACATGAAAAGGCCGAAGCATTAGAGCTTCGGCCTTTCTACATATAAAAAACCTGATCGCACACGGGGGCGGATCAGGTTTTTTATATTCATTTTTTACGCTTTTTCAATTTCGATCAGTAAATCACCTGTCTGAATCGGTTCACCGTTTTTCACATGAATCTGCTGTATCGTCCCGGAGAACGGCGCCTGTACCGTCGTCTCCATTTTCATCGCTTCATTAATCATCAGATGATCGCCTTTATTTACCTTTGCCCCGGTTTCCGTTAACAATTTAATGACGGTTCCCGGCATGGATGCCGCAATGTGGCTTGGGTTTGTCCGATCTGCTTTTAATTTTTCCTGTACGGACGATTTTATGCTTTCATCTTTAATGACCACCTCGCGCGGCTGGCCGTTCAATTCGAAATAAACGACACGTGTCGCATCTGGCTGCGGTTCACCGATAGATACAAGCTTCACGATCAGCGTTTTTCCGCGCTCGATTTCCACTTCGATTTCTTCACCGAGTGTCATGCCGTAGAAGAAAGTCGGTGTGTCCAATACGGAAATATCACCGAAGCGTTCAGCCGTTTTAACATATTCTGTAAACACCTTCGGATAAAGAGCATACGCGATTGCGTCCTGATCACTCAATTCCATCTGATGTGTTTCTTTCCATTCTTCTTTAATGCCTTCAAAAGATACCGGTTCAAGCAGCTCACCCGGTCTTACCGTGATCGGCGTCTGTCCTTTCAGAACGAGCTTTTGCAGTTTTTCCGGAAATCCGCCGTGCGGCTGGCCGATCTGCCCTTTAAAGAGCTCAACGACTGAATCCGGAAAATCAAGCGTTTCGCCTTTATCATAAACATCTTGTTCTGTTAAATTGTTTTGCACCATGTAAAGCGCCATATCTCCGACGACTTTGGAAGAAGGTGTTACTTTCACGACGTCGCCGAACATGCGGTTGACGACGCTGTACATGTCTTTCACCTCATTCCAGCGATCACCGAGGCCGACTCCTTTTGCCTGCTGCTGCAGATTGCTGTACTGGCCGCCCGGCATTTCATGATTATAAATCTCAGTATGCGGAGACTTCATCCCGCTTTCAAATTCACTGTAATACTGACGGACTGATTCCCAATATTGTGACAGTCTTTCCACCTGGCGGACATCCATTTCAGGACGGCGGCTGTTTCCTTCAAGGGCATGATAAAATCCGCTTGCGCTCGGCTGTGAAGTCAGACCCGCCATTGAGCTGACGGCGACATCCACGATGTCCACACCCGCTTCAACAGCTTTGGCATAGAGAAAGACGCCATTGCCGCTCGTATCATGCGTGTGAAGATGAACGGGAATATCAATCGTTTCCTTCAGCGCTGAGATAAGTTCGTATGCGGCTTGAGGTTTCAAAAGACCGGCCATGTCTTTAATGCCGAGAATGTGCGCACCAGACGCCTCAAGCTCTTTCGCCATAGAAAGATAATACTTCAAATCATATTTCGTCCGGGTCTTATCAAGAATATCTCCCGTGTAACAAATCGCAGCCTCCGCCACTTTTCCGGTTTCACGAACGGCATCGATGGCCAGCGTCATCCCTTTTACCCAGTTCAGGCTGTCAAAGATCCGGAATACGTCAATACCTGACTCCGCTGACTGCCGGACAAATTTTTGGATGACATTGTCCGGATAGTTTGTATAACCGACGGCATTTGATGAACGAAGCAGCATCTGGAACAATGTGTTCGGCACTTCCTTGCGAAGATCTTCAAGGCGTTTCCAAGGGTCTTCTTTTAAGAAACGGTACGCTACATCAAATGTCGCGCCTCCCCACATTTCAAGGCTGAACAGTTCAGGCCACAGGGCAGCCGTAGGATTCGCGATTTTTTTCAAATCATTGGATCTGATCCGTGTTGCGAGCAGGGACTGATGGGCATCCCTGAACGTTGTATCGGTCAGGAGCACGGATTTTTGCTCTTTCACCCAGTCTGCAAGCCCCTCGGCGCCTCTTTCATCAAGGATCTGTTTCGTACCGCTTGCCGGCTTTTCCCCGATATCTAACGTAACGGTCTGAGGCTTATCAAATGCAGGTTTTTCTTTTTTCCCGATTCCCGGAAAACCGTTCACTGTGACATTGCCGATATAGGAAAGCATTTTTGTTCCGCGGTCCTTCTGTTTTGGGAAAACAAACAGCTCAGGCGTTGTGTCGATAAACGATGTGTCGTATTGGCCCGTCAGGAATTTTTCATGCTTTGCCACGTTTTCAAGAAACGGAATATTGGTCTTAATGCCTCTGATCCTGAATTCCTGCAGGTTGCGGACCATTTTCGCTGATGCCTGTTCAAACGTCAGCGCCCATGTCGACAGCTTGACGAGCAGTGAATCATAATAAGGCGTGATGACGGCGCCCTGGAAGCTGTTTCCCGTATCAAGGCGGACGCCGAAGCCGCCGCCTGAGCGGTAAGCCATAATTTTACCCGTGTCAGGCATAAAGTCATTCAGCGGATCTTCAGTGGTCACACGTGATTGGATCGCATACCCGTTTGTAAAAATGTCTTTCTGCTCAGGGATATTGACGGCACGGCTGTGCAGTCCGTGGCCCTGCGCGACGAGGATTTGCGTCTGAACGATATCAACCCCCGTTATCATTTCCGTAATCGTATGCTCCACTTGCACGCGCGGGTTCACTTCAATAAAGTAAAATTCACCGCCCGCTACGAGAAATTCCACGGTCCCCGCGTTGATATAGCCGACATTTTTCGCAAGCGCCACAGCCGCTTCACAGATTTCGTCCCTTAATTCAGGCTGCAAAGATACACTCGGCGCCACCTCAATGACCTTTTGATGGCGTCTCTGAACGGAACAGTCCCGCTCATACAGATGGACGACATTGCCTTCTTTATCTCCGATCACCTGAACTTCAATATGCTTAGGATTTTCGATCAGTTTTTCAACATACACTTCATCGTTTCCGAATGCGGCTTTCGCTTCTGATTTGGCCCGCTCAAACGATTCTTTCAATTCGCTTTCGCTTCTGACGATTCTCATTCCGCGGCCTCCGCCTCCGAGCGATGCTTTAATAATAAACGGAAATCCGTGGACTTTTGCGAATTGTTCGACATCTTTTAATGTTTCAGCCGGTCCGTCACTCCCCGGAATAACGGGGATGCCGGCTTTTTCTGCCTGCTCCCTCGCCTTTACCTTATCTCCGAACATATCCAAATGCGCTGACGTCGGTCCGATAAATACGATGCCCTCTTCTTCACAGCGCCTCGCAAATTGGATATTTTCAGAGAGAAATCCGTAGCCCGGATGAATGGCATCTACGCCGTTTCTTTTTGCGATCTCAATAATCCCTTCAATATCAAGATACGCGTCAATCGGTTTTTTGCCTTCTCCCACAAGATAAGCTTCATCCGCTTTATAGCGATGATAGGAGCCTGAATCTTCTTTTGAATAAACGGCTACCGTTCTGATGTTCAATTCTGTGCACGCCCGGAAAATCCGGATCGCAATTTCTCCCCTGTTTGCTACTAACACTTTTTGGATGGATTGTTGTGACAAACTTTTCTCCCCCTTGGCCTAATAAATATGTAGTTTATAATAAAGGAATATCCGTGCTGTGTATACACTTGTTTTTTAGAGATACACAGATTTTTCCGTCTGCCGTCTTTTTACCCCCTTAGACGGAACGGGCTCCCTCTTTTTCTTCTTTTCTGAGTACTTGACATGCATGCTGACATTCACCAATATACCGGCACTCATTAATAACAAAAACATTGATGAGCCCCCGTAGCTGATAAACGGCAGCGGAACACCTGTGATCGGAATTAAACCGCTGACACCGCCGAGATTGATAAAGGTCTGAATCGCAATCATGCTGGATATCCCGATTGCCAAAAGGCTTCCGAACGGATCTTCACATTTTCTCGCAATATAAAAACCTTTTAACACGACAAAAGCCAGCAGCACAATGACAAACAGGACGCCGAAAATGCCGAGCTCCTCTGAAATAACCGCCATAATAAAGTCTGTATGCGATTCAGGCAGATAACCGTATTTTTGAATGCTTTCTCCAAGACCGAGACCGAAAAAACCGCCTGAGCCGATCGCATAATACGAATTTATAATCTGCAGGCCTGATGTGCTGGCGTATTTAAAGGGATTTTCAAGGCTTTCAAACCGGCTCATACGCCCGGGTGTCAAAATATCGTCCCATTTCAGATAGATGATCGGGCTGACAAGGAGTAATACGATTCCCGCCATGAGAACCAGCTTGAGCAGGGTCCTTCCGCTGAATCCCGAACACATAATGACGCAAAGCGCGATCAGACCGATAATCATCGCCGTTCCGAAGTCAGGCTGAATGGCGATAAGCGCACAAATGACTACGGTGACGATCACCGGCGGCGCAACCCCCGTCAAAAGCTGATCGATATAGCTTTGTTTCTTTGCGTATACCGCGGCAAGGTACAGTATCAGGGTCAGCTTGACAAATTCCCCCGGCTGAATGGCCATTCCGCCGATTTTAAACCAGCTTTGCGCGTTTCCGGCAACATGTCCGAAAACAAACAGCGCGCAAAGCGCAGCCACTGAGGCAAGCAGTATGAATTTCTGAATCTTTTGATGGGCGAACACTTTGTACGGAAAAACGGCCGCGATAATAAACAGCACAAACCCCGCGATGACGGCGAACAGCTGCCGTTTAAAGAAATAGTCGCTGCTCACGCCGTAACGCATAACGGCGGTAATCATGCTTGAGCTGTATACCATTACCAATCCGAAACTGCACAGCAGAATGATAGCGCATATCAATGAATAATCGTAAGATTTTAACATTCTTTTAAACATAACATCCTCTTTCCTGCTTAAAGCTTACGTTTAATACCTATTGCGTATTATATTTTACTATAATTCATAAACAATTTACGCAGTTTCTTTATAGTTTTTCGGATGAAATGCAGATTAAGAGACCGTCTTACGAAAAGAAGATGCAAAAAAACGGTTTACGGTTATAAAAAAACCCAAACCGTTGAATAGTTTGAGTTTGATCATTTATTTTCCTGTAAACGCGTCATGCAAAGCAGACAGTTCTCTTTCAAGTCTGTCCAGCAGCTCTTTGCCGTCGTTTTCGTCAACTAATCCCAGGCGGACAGCAAAATCGATTTCCCTCGACAGTCCGAACATCTGAGTATCCAAGACCTCTTCATACAGAGGACATTGAGGCATCGTTAAGTTATCCATTTGTACTCGGATCAGCTTCAAAATCTTCTCAGCATCTAACTTCAACAGCTCGAATGCTTTCTGCTGATGGTCAACTATAATCTCTGAAGCCAAAAGTATCCCTCCGTTCCCCAGGCGAGTACCTAATTCTTCTATTTATCATAAAGGGTATCAGGTGAAATTGCAAGAGGATTTAAGCAGATGTTATGATAAAAAATGTTTCAAAAAATACTCAGCCTGTATTTCTCAGACATGATTTCCAAAAGCTTCACACCCGCGATGCTGTTGCCTTTTTCATCAAGCGCCGGGCCGAATATACCGATTCCGAAGTTGTACGGCGAAATGCCCATGATTCCTCCCGAAACGCCGCTTTTAGCGGGAATGCCGACCTTAATCGCGAATTCCCCGCTCGCATTGTACATGCCGCAGGTCACCATAAACGTCTTGCAGATTCTCGCCACATCTTTTTTAATGACCTGCTCCCCGGTTTCCGGATGCTTGCCGTCAAGGGCGAATACGCAGCCGATTTTGGCTAAGTCCAGACTGCTCATCTTAATCGCGCACTGTTTTGTATACAAATCCATGACCTCTTCAACATCGCCTTTAAAAATGTCATACTGCTTCATGTAATAACACATGGCCCGATTAATCATGGAAGATTTGAATTCCGATTCCGCGACATGGCTGCAATATGTAATGTCCTGATTATTCGCAAGTCTTCTGATGAATCCGAGCAGGTAATCCAGGCGGTCTTTCGGCGAATGCCCTTTAATTAAACCCGTAACGATGAGAGCTCCCGCATTAATCATCGGATTTAAAGGCTTGCCCGGATTCATTGTTTCAAGCTTAATCATGGAATTAAACGGGTCGCCGGTCGGCTCCTGACCCACGCAGCTGAACACCTTTTCCTTTCCGTAATCCATCAGTACGAGCGCCAGAGAAAGCACTTTCGAAATGCTCTGCAGCGTAAATGTCCGGTCGGCGTCACCTGCCGTCAGACATGTATTTTCCGCATGATAAATCGTGACCGAAAGGCTGTCTTGTTCAGATTCAGCCAGAGCCGGAATATAGTCTGCCACTTTGCCTTCTTCGGTCCTTTTTTTCGCTTCCTGAACTAATGCGTCCAGCTCTTGGTAATGCCGGCATACCATGTCGATCATCCTCACTTCGCTGCCGTTGTATACATCTAATTTGCAACGCAAAGTGACAATTCATGCGAAAACTTTTATACTTTAAGTAAAGGGGGGCTTCACCATGAGCGTTATTCAAGTAAAAGGCAATGTTACATACCCGATTACAATTGATCCGAGTGTCTGGATTTTCGATGACCGCAAGTTTCCGTTTGAAAAAAATCAGCCCGTTCATCCGGACGGCTCTGCAGAAACCCAGGAGCATACGCTTGATCCGGAACGGGTGATCAGAGAAGGGCGCATTTCGCCGCCGACTTTAAAAAGCGAAAAACGTTATGAAAAAGAAAGACTGATGAACGGCAGCTTCGCCATGAAGCTCGGCGCTGTTTTAGCAAATGCCGAGCCGAAAGAAAGCGCTGTCCTGTGCGCATTTATTTCAAAATCAGAAAGAACCGAAGTGGCGCTTGAAAAGGCGATGGACGCAATCGCGCATTTCAGCGATGCGGGGAAACCCCTTCAAGACGGCGGTCCGGTCCATTTTTACGTGGACGGAGACTTTGAAAAACCAATAACGGGCGTCACAGAAATCGAAGTTTTATAACAAATCGGCGGCAAGCTGTGCAAGGCCGGATCTCTCACCTTTCACAAGCTTCACGCTGCCGGAGACGGTTTGTTCTTTAAACCGTTCTACAACATAAGCAAGTCCGTTGTTTAAACTGTCTAAGTATGGGTGATCTATTTGCTCCGGATCGCCCATCAGGACAATTTTGCTGCCCTCTCCCACCCGAGTCAAAAGCGTTTTGACCTCGTGCCTCGTCAGATTCTGAGCCTCATCAATAATAATAAACTGATCCGGAATGCTTCTTCCCCGAATGTATGTCAGCGCCTCCACCTGAATCGATCCGATTCCTGCCAAAATCGCTTCAAGTTCACCCGGCTTTTTCGCATTGAATAAAAATTCAAGATTATCAAAGATCGGCTGCATCCACGGCTTGAGCTTTTCCTCTTTTTCGCCCGGCAAATATCCGATATCCTTTCCCACCGGGACGATGGGACGCGCGACGATCAGTTTTTTATAAATACCGAGATCCTCCGTCTGCAGAAGCCCTGCCGCGAGAGCAAGCAAGGTTTTTCCCGTTCCCGCTTTTCCGATCAGGGTGACAAGCGGGATATCTTCCCTCAGCAGGAGTTCAAGCGCCATTGTCTGCTGGACGTTCTTCGGCCTGATACCCCATACGTGCTCATCATCGAAAACGAGTCTTTTTACGGTCTCGCCTTTCTTATCTGCCATGCCGACCGCAGACGAAGATCCTCCTAATTCATCTTTCATCAGCACAAATTGATTCGGATAAACTTGATGCTGCTGAAGCTCCTTAACTGAAATTTGTTTGTTTTTATAAAACGAGGCAAACCGCTCTTTATTCATAAATATATCTTTGTACCCGCTATATATTTCATCATGATCAACGACTCTGTCGTTTAAAAAGTCCTCCGCCAAAAGCCCGATGGCATCCGCCTTTACCCTGACAAGCACATCTTTGCTGACCAGGATGACGAGGCGGCCGTTTTCTTTCGTTTCCTCCTCAAGGCTTAAATTTTTTGCCACCGCCAAAATGCGGTTATCATTCGTTTTTTCGATAAAAATTTCTTGGAGCTGGTGAAATGACCGGTGGTTCAGTTCAATTCTGAGCGTTCCTCCGCTTTCAAGCGGAACTTTCTCGTGCAGCCTTCCTTTCTCCCTGAGCCCGTCTATCAGCTTAGATACGTGCCTCGCATTTCTCCCGACCTCGTCCATATACCGCTTTTTTGAATCGACCTCTTCCAGCACGACGGCGGGGATGACAACTTCGTTTTCTTCAAAGGAAAAAATGGCGTTAGGATCCTGCAAAAGTACATTCGTATCTAACACATAAATTTTACTCAAGTCTCAGCCTCCTGAAATAAGGATCAAAGCCCATCGTGTGCTTCTCTTTCCGCGAAAAACGGGGATGCCTGCTAAAATATATGATTTGGTGAATAAAGATAGAAGGTTAATTCAACAATAAAATAAATGAAAGCATTCAAGGAGGAAATCTGACGTGCGAATTCTTTTCATTATCATACAAGCCTTATTTATCCTTACCGGCTGCACTGCTGTACAGGACGGCCGCGGCCGAAATATTCAGAACGAATCAGCCGATCAGCGCGATGCAAAACCGATCCATGTGAAAAATACGGCTCCTGAGACAGCTGAAAATCCCGGCCGGACAGACATCGCTAAGCATCTCGTCGAGGTAACCGAAAAAATCCCCGGCATTTCAGATGCCACCGCGGTTGTACTCGGAAGATACTCCGTTGTCGGAATCGATGTGGATGACAATTTAGAAAGAAGCAAAGTGGAGAGCATTAAATACACGGTTGCCCAGGCGTTAAAAAACGATCCTTACGGCGCCAATGCCGTTGTCGTGGCTGATCCTGATACGGTTTCCCGTCTGAGAGGCATGGGCAGCGACATTAAGGCCGGCCGCCCCGTTTCAGGCATTTTGGACGAACTTGCCGCCATCGTCGGCCGCGTCATGCCGGAAGTCCCGAATGATGTGACCGACAATGAAAAAGAATCACCGACTCAATCGAATGATGATCAGCTGAACCAAAGAGACCAGAACAAGCTGCAGAACGAACAGAACGATCAATCGGATCATCATATGAAAAACCGCCGGTAAAAAGCAGCGCCCGCTCCAAAGGAAGGGCGCTGCTTTCTTTCCCTTTGGCAGGAGGGGCATCCATGATATAATGCTTGTCATAGTGAAAGAGGTGAAAAATCAATGAGAGTAAAATGTTCCATTTGCGACAAAATCGAACAAATTGATGATGAAACACTGACAGCCAAACGCCTCCGCAATCGTCCGATTCATACATATATGTGCCGGGAATGCCATGACCGAATCAAAGTCAAAACGGAGGCGCGGCTGAATACCGGACACTTTTCCTTTCATCCCGGACAAAAAGCGAAAAAAGATAAACTGAAAAAATAAACCGAATAAAAAATGACCCGCCGGAAGGCAAGGTCATTTTTTTATTGCGGTTTAGCTGACTGGCTTTTTTTGGACTGGTGCAGACGGATTTTGTAAACGATCAAAATCAAGGCGGCGACAACAAGCCCTTCTCCGACCGGCAGAAACACACCGAAAAAAGTCAGCACGGTGCAGCCGAGCACGAGAAAGAGATAAACTGCCGCAGCCTTCAACACCGGCAGCCGTTTGGCAAAGCCGAGTTTAAATACAATCACCGAAAGCACGACGATCGTTCCGTATAACAGCCACATTCCCGTCAGCGGATGCTCATCCACTTGGTAAAGAGCCGCAAAGAACGACAGCCGTTCACTTACTTCATTCAAAAAGATCCCCCTCCCCTTTTCCGTTCGGGTTCTACCTTTTCAAATTCTGCAAGTGATTAAGACATTCCTGCTGTTTTTTTCTTTTTCGCCGCTTTTTCACGTTCGTTTTTATTCAGGATTTTCTTTCTTAAACGGATGGATTCCGGCGTTACTTCACAGTATTCATCTTCGTTTAAGTACTCGAGTGATTCTTCAAGCGACATAATGCGCGCTTTCTTAATCGTAGTCGTTTGATCCTTCGTAGCGGAACGGACGTTTGTCTGCTGTTTCATTTTGCTGACATTGACGACAAGGTCATTGTCACGGTTATGTTCACCGACAATCATGCCTTCATATACTTCTGTTCCAGGCTCAACGAAGATGACGCCGCGGTCTTCAATACCTTGAATACCGTAAGATGTCGCTTTTCCGTTTTCCATGGAAACGAGCACACCCTGACGGCGGCCTCCGACTTGGCCTTTTTGCATCGGCTGATAGCTGTCAAACGTGTGGTTCAGGATACCGAAACCGCGTGTCAGTGACAGAAACTCAGTAGAATAGCCGATGAGTCCGCGTGAAGGTACGGTAAAGATCAGGCGGACCTGGCCGTTTCCGTTATTAATCATATCAAGCATTTCGCCTTTTCTCGCACCCATTGATTCCATAACAGAACCGGTATGCTCTTCAGGCACGTCAATCTGCACGCGCTCAACAGGCTCGCAGCTTACGCCGTCGATTTCCTTAATGATAACTTCAGGCTTAGACACTTGAAGCTCATAGCCTTCACGGCGCATGTTTTCAATTAAAATGGACAGGTGAAGCTCACCGCGTCCTGAAACAACCCATGCGTCAGGTGAGGCCGTCGGTTCGACACGGAGACTGACATCTGTTTGAAGCTGCGCGTTCAGACGCTCTTCAATTTTACGGGATGTGACATATTTGCCTTCACGACCTGCAAACGGGCTGTTGTTTACGACAAATGTCATTTGGAGCGTAGGCTCATCAATGCGCAGAACCGGCAGCGGCTCATGGTGTTCAGCCGGACAAACCGTTTCACCGACGTTGATGTCTTCCATGCCCGAAACGGCAACGAGGTCTCCCGCTCTCGCTTCTTCAATTTCCACGCGTTTCAATCCTTGGAAACCGAAGATTTTCGTTACGCGGAATGATTTTACCGTTCCGTCAAGTTTCATCAATGAAACCTGCTGACCCACTTTCATCGTGCCGCGGAAAACGCGTCCGATACCGATACGGCCGACATAATCATTGTAATCAAGCAGCGCCACTTGGAATTGAAGAGGCTCTTCGGCGTTATCAACCGGGGCAGGGACATGTTCAAGAATCGTTTCATACAGTGATTCCATATTTTCGTCCTGCTTTTTCGGATCCAGACTTGCCGTTCCGTTAATCGCAGAAGCATAGACGACAGGGAACTCAAGCTGTTCTTCGTTTGCGTCAAGCTCGATGAACAAATCAAGCACTTCATCAATGACTTCTTCCGGACGGGCGAAATCACGGTCGATTTTGTTTACGACGACAACCGGATTTAAGTTCTGCTCAAGGGCTTTTTTCAGTACAAAACGGGTTTGCGGCATGCAGCCTTCATATGCGTCAACGACTAACAGAACGCCGTCAACCATTTTCATAATCCGTTCTACCTCTCCGCCGAAGTCGGCGTGTCCCGGAGTGTCCAAAATATTAATGCGTGTATCTTTATAGTTAATCGCAGTATTTTTCGCAAGAATTGTAATACCGCGTTCACGTTCAAGATCGTTTGAATCCATTGCGCGCTCGGCAATATTTTCGTTGGCACGGAATGTTCCGGCTTGGTGAAGCAATTGGTCTACCAAAGTCGTTTTCCCATGGTCAACGTGGGCAATAATCGCGATGTTGCGAAGATCGTTTCGAAGTTTCACATTTTCATCTCCTAAAAAAATTAGATAACTTTCATATTATACCACACATCCTCTTTAAAAGCGTTACGTTTTTCTGTAAACTGAAAGTATGACGTTAAAGGGGATGGAAATATGAAAAAATTGAATTGGCTCTTATTATTATTTGCATTCGCAGCAGTCTTCAGCATGATGCTGATCGGCGTATCAATCGCTGAGAAAAGCGCATGGGGCATCATCGGAAGCATTGTTCTCGTTATCGCCATGATGGGAAGCGGTTTCACCGTAAAGAAAAAAATGCGCGAACAGGGACTGCTTGATTAAAAGCATGACCCTTTGCAAAATTCGGTAAACATGGAAAGCACAATATCTCATGAAGCCTGAATCAAAGATTCAGGCTTTTTCACATGCTCAAAACAGGCTTTAGATGTAAGGCTTATCTCCCCCGCCGCCTAATCAGGAAGCCGGAAATGACAGCTCCCATTCTAGTTACATCAGCAGATTCCCTCAGAAGATGCAGTCTAAAATAGTCCGGCATCGTTATGCAGAAAATACCATACCTCCTATTTCAATTCCATCATTGTCTTTTTATACTTGTGGCTGTAAGCAAATACACATGACAAGGAGAGAACGAAATGAAAACATCTTTTTTGAAGAAAACCGCTGTAACTGCCGCCGCAACCGCCTCAGCCGCCTTGCTTGCATTCAGTCCGCTTGATTCTGCCGGCGCAAAAACGATCCAGGCAAATGAACCGCATATCCTGCAGGCTTCCGCAGAGAAAACACCGGAAGACGCGGCAAAACTCATTGACATCATCAGCCAATCGATTTACGAAAAAGACGGTGTCTATTATTTTGACAGCGAAAAAGCGGTGGAATTGGGATTAGATCAAGAACAAGCCCAGATCATTCAAAAGCTGTGGGACAGTTCAACCGAATTTTTAACCGTTCTTTCCCAATGTATTGAGAAAACGGACGGCGAATATACATTTAATAAAGAAAAAGCGGTGGAGCTCGGCTTTACGGAAAAAGAGGCCCTTATCGTTGATCAGCTGTTCACCGCTTTTTCCCAAAGTCTTCATATCCTTCAATCTGCGCTGATTGAAGAAGACGGTGAGTATACGTTTGATCAGGACCTTGCTGAAAAAGCAGGAGCAGGAAAAAAAGAAGCAAAGCTGTGTGCCGGATTCTTTAATTCACTGCCCCAGGAATTGCTTGAAGGCATTTATACAGCCTTTCATCCGGCTGAGTAAACGGATTAAAACGCCCGGTCATTCAGCCGGGCGTTTTTTTAAATCAGCAGTTTAAGGATCAGCATGATAAAGAAAACAGCGCCGAACAAACAGGCTGCTTTTATCAGCAGCTTCCCGTAATACCGTTCCTTAAACCGCCTTTCTTCTTCTGCGTAACAGGCTGGCGCCTTCATCTCAGGGCTGCCGAGGTCAAGCGGCTCCTTCATCATATGATATAAACTCCCGCACTTACCGCATGATTCAAGATGGCGGGAAATAAACCGCTCCGTTTCTGTTTCACAATCGCCTTCAATATATAAAGGGAGTAAATCTCTCACTAAACAGCAAGTCATATCTGTCCGTCCTTCCTTTTTTCCGCCAAGTGCTGTTTCAGCTGCATTCTCGCCCTGTACAGGGTGCTCTTCACCTTCGAAAGACTCCAGTCCAAAACATCTGCAATCTCTTCGTAAGACAGCTCTTGAAATATCTGTCGAAATGCTGAATAAAATGACTGAAAATCTCTGACATCTGAAACAATCCTTTTCGTTTATTAAGGCCTCACCCGTTTAGACAAACGGCTATAAAAAAAGTTTTACAGATCGGAACATTTTTCCCCTATCATTTTTCCCGACTTCATTTGTCATTTTTTTCAGAATAAATCGCATCATTCGACTCATGTCTGATTCAACACGTGCCTCTCGGCTTATCCCCCGATGCTGGCCGACGGAAGCCTTTCCGGGACGATTCTATCAATTCATCAGCGGAGTCTAGTTTTATATTGCAGAATGAGAGAATGCTGGTTTATTATAACAATATAAGTTTTCATTATTTTCAAAAAGGGGGATTTATTGTGGGTTTAGGTAAGAAATTGTCTGTTGCTGTCGCCGCTTCCTTTATGAGTTTAACCATCAGTCTTCCGGGTGTTCAGGCCGCTGAGAATCCTCAGCTTAAAGAAAACCTGACGAACTTTGTGCCGAAGCATTCTTTGGTGCAATCTGAATTGCCTTCAGTCAGTGACAAAGCAATCAAGCAATACTTGAAACAAAACGGCAAAGTCTTCAAAGGCAACCCTTCTGAGAGACTGAAGCTGATTGACCACACGACTGATGATCTCGGCTACAAGCATTTCCGTTATGTGCCTGTCGTTAACGGTGTGCCTGTGAAAGACTCACAAGTCATTATTCACGTCGATAAATCCAATAATGTCTATGCGATTAACGGTGAATTAAACAACGATGCTTCTGCCAAAACGGCAAACAGCAAAAAATTATCTGCAAATCAGGCGCTGGATCATGCTTTTAAAGCAATCGGCAAATCACCTGAAGCCGTCTCTAACGGCAACGTTGCAAACAAAAACAAAGCCGAGCTGAAAGCAGCGGCCACAAAAGACGGTAAATACCGCCTCGCCTATGATGTAACCATCCGCTACATCGAACCGGAACCAGCTAACTGGGAAGTAACCGTTGATGCGGAAACAGGGAAAGTCCTGAAAAAGCAAAACAAAGTGGAGCATGCCGCTGCAACCGGAACAGGTACGACTCTTAAAGGAAAAACGGTCTCATTAAATATTTCTTCTGAAAGCGGCAAATATGTAATGCGTGATCTTTCTAAACCTACCGGAACGCAAATTATTACGTACGATCTGCAAAACCGACAATATAACCTGCCGGGCACGCTCGTATCAAGCACTACAAACCAGTTCACAACTTCTTCTCAGCGCGCTGCCGTTGATGCGCATTACAATCTCGGCAAAGTGTACGATTATTTCTATCAGACGTTTAAACGCAATAGCTACGACAATAAAGGCGGCAAAATCGTATCTTCCGTTCATTACGGCAGCAAATACAATAACGCGGCCTGGATCGGCGACCAAATGATTTACGGTGACGGTGACGGCTCATTCTTCTCGCCTCTTTCCGGTTCAATGGACGTAACGGCCCATGAAATGACACACGGTGTTACACAGGAAACAGCCAACCTGAACTATGAAAATCAGCCGGGCGCTTTAAACGAATCCTTCTCTGATGTATTCGGATACTTCAATGATACTGAGGACTGGGATATCGGTGAAGATATTACGGTCAGCCAGCCGGCTCTCCGCAGTTTATCCAATCCGACAAAATACGGACAGCCCGACCATTACAAAAATTATCGAAACCTTCCGAACACTGATGCCGGCGACTACGGCGGCGTGCATACAAACAGCGGAATTCCGAACAAAGCCGCTTACAACACGATTACAAAAATCGGCGTGAAAAAAGCGGAGCAGATTTACTACCGTGCACTGACGGTATATCTCACTCCGTCATCAAGCTTTAAAGATGCAAAAGCAGCTTTGATTCAATCAGCGCGGGACCTTTACGGCTCTCAAGACGCTGCAAGCGTAGAAGCGGCCTGGAATGCGGTCGGCTTGTAAACAAGAAAAGAGACCGGATTTCTCCGGTCTCTTTTTTATATCTGAAACATTTCACAATGGCTTCACCATGATCATATATGTTTTTTCCCGATCGTCTTTTTCAAGCTTAAGCTGTTCAAAGCCGCATTGGCTTAAAAACAAAACCCATTCCTGCCTGTCCAGGGGAACGGCTGAAAACATCGCTTTATGCTCCCCTCTCAGCCGGCCCGCAATCTCTTCAATGACCGCGCGTCCGATTCCTTTCTCTTTTGCCTCCGGAGCGACGGCCACGGTTCCGAGCCACGGTTTTCCGTTTGAAGGCGCCCATTCCAAATGAAAACTGACGGCGGCAGGAGCGCCGTCAATCTCCCATACGAGCCACGTTCCATTGTACATGGAGTATGCAAGCATAAACTCCGCCGCATTTTTTGTTCCGAACTCTTCGCTTTTCCACACCGGGTGTGATGCCGCCAGCTGCTCCAGAAACCCGAGATCTTCTTCTTCAAAATCTCTACCTGTCAGCATGTAAATAGTCGTCAAAGATAATTTTATGTATTGCCGGATTGCCCGCAAGCACGCTGTGGTTGTCTAAAAACGTAAACGGTTCGCCGTCTGTGGTCGTGTAAATGCCCCCGACTTCGTTCAGCAGCACGCAGCCGGCAGCGTAATCCCACGGCGCGAGCCTCATCGTAATGTATGCGTCAATGCGGCCGGCCGCAACACTGGCCAGCTCAAGTGCCGCCGAACCGTAGGAACGCGTTCCTCTGACCCGTTTTACGAGCGGCGCCAAAATACTCGGGTCAATCCTTCTGTTTTCCGTCACCCATGTGGCATTGATTGCAATAATGGCTTCTTCAATGGAAGCTTCTTTTAAAGGAGCAAGCGGCGTATTGTTCAGATAAGCCCCTTTTCCGCTGAATGCGTGATACAGTTCGTCCTGCATCACATCATAAATTAAGCCGATTTTGCCTTTTCCGTCTTCAAAGATGCCGATGGAGATCGCGAAATGCCGCTTTTGATGGACAAAATTCATCGTTCCGTCAATCGGATCAATGATCCAGACGATTCCGTCAAGAGAGCGGAGCTTATCTCCCTGCCCTTCTTCTCCGAGAATCCGGTGTCCGGGAAAAGTTCCCTGTATACGGTCAATGAAAAAGCGTTCCGTCTCTTTATCAATATTTGTGACTAAATCATTCGGATTTGATTTTGTTTCAATCGTCAAGCTTTCCTGCATGGATTGTCTGATTCTCGTTCCGGCTTCTTTTACCCATTTTTTTGCGATATCATCAATTTCCGTCCAATTTGTCATACCGTGTACCTCTTTTCTATGTATAGCTTATTCTATAGCATACTGATAAAGGCGATGAAAAAGCAAGGAAAATGAAAAAAATGCCTTCTCACGTAAAAACGAACCATTTCCTGCGGTTCGTTTTTACTATTCTTTATCCGTTAAGCCGAATCCATTCTTTTCTGAGACGTTCTAGTTTTCTTTTACTGAGATCGATTTGATCTTCATTCTCTTTTTGCATGGCCTCATACAGGGTTGCCAATTCATAATCAACCTCTAGTCTCCAGACAGCTACACGGTTATTTTTTTCCTCCCTGAATCCTTCCTTCACCACTTGCCTCATTGTCTTTCGCCCCTTCCAGAGATCATTTGTTAAAAAAGCATCCCATTTTTCCAATTTATTAATGATACTTCTTATATCGTATGGAAACTTATATTCGGCTGTAACAACATTCTTAAAATTGTGTGTTTACCTATTCGTTTTTTACCCCAATCCTCTCGGCTCAAACGTTCTCAATGTTTTTGCGGCCGGCGGCGGCTGTGGTAAAATATGAATACTTACGATAAGGAGGAAAAAGATGACTCAGATGCGTTTTACAAAAGAAGACTTCGATACATTTACAATAGAAGGTTTAGATCCGCGCATGGAGGTGTTAAAAGAACAAGTCCGTCCGAAGCTGACCTTGTTAGGAGAGCATTTCGCACCGACATTGTCAGCATTGACAGGAGATGAAATGTTCCCGCATGTCGCCAAGCACGCGAGAAGATCTGTCAACCCGCCGGCTGACAGCTGGGTTGCCTTTGCCAACAGCAAACGCGGGTATAAGAAACTCCCTCACTTTCAGATCGGTTTATGGGACACCCATATGTTTGTATGGTTTGCCATCATTTATGAATCTCCGATAAAAGAGGAATACGGCAGATTGCTGGAAGCGAAGCAGGAGGACATCACAAAACAGATTCCCGGTCATTTTGTATGGTCGCCGGATCATACGAAGCCAGGTGCGTACAAGCAGTCCGACATGGATCAGGAGCAGCTGAAAACATTATTTGAACGCCTGCAGACAGTGAAAAAAGCAGAGCTTTTGTGCGGCATTCAGCTGCAAAAAGAAGACGTGATCAACATGAACAACAATGAATTCCTGCAAACCATTGAAGATGCTTTTAGGAAGCTTTCCTTTTTATACACACTGACTCAGAAAGTCTCATAACATAAAAAGCGGGCCGATTGCCGGCTCGCTTTGTCTACATTTTGATAATCGCTTGATCTGATTGTTTCGCCTGTTTCACAGTCCGATACGGGGAATAGGTGCTGTCAGCTTCAAATTGGCTGCAGATTTTCTTTTCTTCCGCTTTCCCGGGAACGATTTCTTTAAAGCGGCGGTACGCATTCAGAAGTCTGTCTCGGTCAACTCCTTTTTCATAGGCGTTTTCCACCTGCTGAAAAAAAGCAATGATATCCACAGCCTCCTCTGTCGTCCAGTCCTCATTCATCGGATATTGATATTCCAAATGTCTTCACTCCTTTATAATCATGCTCAAAATAAGCATCTTCCATAGATCATAAATTGTTCTTTACTTTCTTTCAAGTTCATAATATAATTCATTTGTTTTACGTTTAAAAAACGGGTAATAAAACTGAATGTAATACAAACTAATCCGTAGGTATTATGATAAAGGTGGGAAAACAATTGCCGCAACATGAAACACCCCTGTACAGCGGACTGAAAAAGCACGCGGACAGACAGCCTGTCCAATTCCACATTCCGGGCCATAAAAAAGGCGCGGGAATGGATCCGGAATTCAGACAATTTATCGGAGAAAACGCGTTAAGCATAGATTTAATTAATATCGAACCTCTGGATGATTTACATGCGCCAAAGGGCATCATTAAAGAAGCCCAGGATCTGGCCGCGGAAGCATTCGGCGCAGACCATACCTTCTTTTCCGTTCAAGGGACGAGCGGCGCCATTATGACGATGGTCATGGCCGTATGCGGACCCGGAGATAAAATCATCATCCCGAGAAACGTTCATAAATCCATTATGTCGGCCATTGTATTTTCCGGAGCGGTTCCGATTTTTATACACCCGGAAATTGACGATGAGCTCGGAATTTCTCACGGCATTACGCTTGAGTCCGCAGAGCGGGCTTTGACGGAGCACCCTGACGCAAAAGGCCTGCTTGTCATAAATCCGACGTACTTCGGTGTGGCAGCGGACTTGAGCAGCATTGTAAAGCTCGCGCATTCTTTCGATGTGCCTGTGCTTGTCGATGAAGCGCACGGCGTGCATATTCATTTTCATGATAAGCTTCCTCTGTCCGCCATGCAGGCGGGCGCTGATATGGCAGCCACAAGCGTGCACAAATTGGGAGGCTCCCTGACGCAGAGCTCCATTTTAAATGTGAGAGAAGGTCTTGTTTCCAAAGAAAGAGTACAGTCGATTTTAAGCATGCTGACGACAACGTCAACATCCTATCTGCTTCTCGCTTCACTGGATGTCGCAAGAAAACGCCTCGCTACAGAAGGCCGCGATCTTCTTGAAGATACGATTCTGCTGGCGGATCAGACACGGGAACGCCTCAATCAAATTGAAGGCATCCGCTGTGTCGGCGAAGAAATCACAGGGTCTAAAGCTGCCTTCAGTTATGATCCGACTAAATTAATCATTTCGGTCAAAAACCTCGGCCTGACGGGTCATGACGTTGAAAAATGGCTCCGCGAATCATATAATATCGAAGTCGAGCTGTCCGATTTGTATAATATTTTATGTATTTTCACCCCCGGAGACAGAGCAGGAGATGCCGACCGTCTTGTAAGCGCGCTTACAGACATTTCAAAACAGGCTTCCGCCAATGACTATGCTCATCAGCAAACCGAAGTTCTGCTTCCTGAAATTCCTCTGTTAGCGATGACGCCAAGAGACGCGTTTTACGCAAATACGGAAGTCATTCCGTTAAAAGAATCCGCGGGACGGATCATCGCAGAGTTTGTCATGGTGTACCCGCCGGGAATTCCGATCTTTATTCCGGGTGAGATCATTACTGAAGAAAATATCAGCTACATTTTTAAAAACTTGGACGCCGGCCTTCCTGTGCAGGGTCCCGAAGATGCAACGCTTGAAATGATCAGAGTCATCAAAGAGCAAAAAGCCATCCAATAAATATAAAGAAGCCCGAAACGAAATTGTTTCGGGCCTTTTTACGCTTTTTACTCTTCTTCAAGATGACACTGGCATTGTCCGCAGCATGTTCCGTATAACGTCGTGACCTTCTCATCCTCAAAGTAATGAATCGCTTCGTTACAGTCTTGGCAAACAATTGTACCCATCTGTCATTCCCCATTTCTCAGAATTTGAAAACGCTTAATTTTTACTTGTTGTTATTATATTATTATGTCACATTTAATATGTCAACTAATAAATTGTATAACACATTTATTTTTTACGGTCTTTTTATAGCTCGAGGGTCAATCACGGTATATCCTTTATGACGCAATCCTTTTACAATGTCCGGCATGGCTTCCGCCGTCCATTTGCGGTCATGCATCAATATGTTGGCCCCGTCCCGCAGATAAGGACTGCTCAGTGTGATATCGGTAAGCGCTTTTTTGGATTGATATTTCTGATCCCAATCATACCCGAAGGTCCAGTTCATTTTCACCATACCTTCTTTTTTTATAAGTCTGTCACTGTAGTCCGTATTGCTTCCGAAAGGCGCCCTGAAAAATGCGGGTTTCTCTCCTATTACCTTTTCAACCGCTTTATTGACGCCAATGATTTCTTCCCGTTGTTTTTGTTCGGAAAGATCTTTTAAGTTTTGATGAGTCATTGTATGATTTCCGATCATAAAACCTAACTCATGAATATGCTTAAGCGCTTTCTTATTTTCATCTTTTTTCAAAAAATGTCCGTTTACAAAAAAGATCGCTGACGCATTGAGATCATGCAGTTTGTCCGCAATCTCAGCGGCATGCTGATCAGGCGCGTCATCGATCGTTACCAATGCGATCGGTTTTTTCTCTTTCTGTTCATCCATTTTTTCCACAGAAAAACTTTTCGGATTGATATAGTAACGGGGCTCCGCCTTCTGTTTTTCCTCTTTTGTATGGTGGTTTTCCCGTTTGGCATGATTGGCCGCGGCTTGAGAATGGGGTTTGTTTGTTTGCATTTTTTCATTTGATTGGCAGCCGGCGAGTAAGCACATACATACGACGGCTGCAGCGGCTTTATACATGACAATCCCTCCTGATATGGTTTTGTCCCCAGTATAACGAAAAAACAGCGCTCTCACGAAAAACAATGTGCCTTTTTTACACATCGGCTGCGCAAGTTGTCACACGTATTATTTCTTCATTAAAAACGGTTTCAATTATATAACAATTCAGTAACAAGCCTTAGGTTTTTCACCTCTCGTGATACACTTGATATAGTCCTTATAAATGGATGAACCAAGATATTATATAAAACAGAGGAGTAAGATAGATGCGCTACCGTACGGTGATTCCCTTTTTTTTGATGCTGTTCGTTCTGTCAAGCTGTTCGGTTTCTACTGTCAGTCCATTCAAAAAAAACCGGATCGACAGCATTCATCACACTCAAATCTTGTTTTTTTCCGATGAAAATCATATAGATAAAGAAGTGCCTTATTACGATGCGATCCTTGATTTAGAAAAGAAATATCCCCATCATGTCGATCAAATGAAGGTTTATGACAACAGAAAGGGATGGGAAGAGGAAATCAACACGTTCCCTGCGCTGATGGTGATCAATCATCGGCATGTGGTCATGAAGATTGAGGGATCTGTAAAGAAAAAAGAGGATATCATCAAACCTATGCAGCATGTGCTTGCACAATAAAAACAGCCCCCGCTTTTACAAACGGGGGCTGTTTCTTTGTTACATTATTATTTTACGATATGGATCGGGCTTCCGATTGCTACTTCGGCAGCTTCCATAGTGATTTCGCCCAATGTCGGGTGAGCGTGAATTGTCATTGCGATATCTTCAGCAGTCATTCCGCCTTCGATCGCCAGGCTCAATTCAGAAATCATGTCAGAAGCGCTTGCGCCGGCAATTTGCGCACCGATTACAAGACCGTCTTCTTTACGAGTGATCAGCTTCATGAAGCCGTCAGTTTCGTTAAGAGACAGCGCACGTCCGTTCGCTGCAAACGGGAACTTAGCTGCAACGACTTCAATGCCTTCTTCTTTCGCCTGTGCTTCAGTGTAACCGACAGAAGCCAGTTCAGGCTCAGAGAATACAACCGCCGGAATACCGAGGTAATCGATTTCAGCCGGCTCTCCTGAAATAGCTTCCGCAGCGATTTTACCTTCGTAAGACGCTTTGTGAGCCAATGGAGGTCCGTCAATGATGTCACCGATTGCGTAAATGTTCGGTACGTTTGTGCGGCACTGCTTGTCTGTTTTAATGACACCGCGGTCAGTCATTTCGATACCGACTTGCTCAAGGCCGAGCTCATCAGTGTTCGGACGGCGTCCGACAGTGATTAATACGTAATCAGCATCAACCGTTTTTTCTTCGCCTTTTACTTCGAATGTAACTGTTACGCCGTCAGGTCTTTCCTCAACGCCTTTAGCCATGGCGCTTGTATGGATTTCAACGTTGCCTTTTTTCTTCAGTCTGCGGGTAACGAGAGAACTCATTTGTTTTTCGAAGCCAGGAAGAATTTCATCTCCGCCTTCTAAAATAACCAATTCAGTTCCGAAGTTCGCATACGCTGTACCAAGCTCAGTACCGATATATCCGCCGCCGATAACAACGAGCTTTTTCGGAATTTCTTTAAGCGCAAGTGCGCCTGTAGAGTTCAGAACGCGTTCGCTATATTTGAAGTTTGGCAATTCGATAGGGCGAGAACCGGTAGCAATGATTGCGTTTTTAAATGTGTATGTTTGCGCAGAGTTCTCATCCATTACACGGACAGAGTTGCTGTCTACGAAATAAGCTTCCCCTTTTATAACGTCCACTTTATTTCCTTTTAAAAGACCTGCAACACCGCCGGTAAGCTTATTTACAACAGAAGCTTTCCATTCTTGGACTTTTGTAAAGTCAACTGTTACGTTCTCAGCAGTGATTCCCATGTCATCTGAATGTTTTGCATTCTCGTAACGATGGCCTGCATTGATGAGCGCTTTTGAAGGAATACAGCCGACGTTCAGACAAACGCCTCCAAGAGTTGCTTTTTCAACGACTGTTACTTTTTGTCCAAGCTGAGCAGCGCGGATGGCAGCTACATAGCCGCCAGGTCCCGCACCAATCACAAGAGTATCTGTTTCAATAGGGAAATCTCCTACTACCATAACATTACGCCTCCATTAAAATAAGTTGTGGATCGTTCAGTAAACGCTTGATGTGGTTTAACGCATTTTGTGCAGTTGCTCCGTCAATCATACGGTGGTCAAAGCTGAGAGAAAGAGCTAAGACAGGAGCAGCTACAATTTCACCGTCACGGACGATCGCTTTTTCAGCAATACGGCCGATACCGAGAATCGCAACCTCTGGGTGGTTGATAACCGGTGTGAACCATTGGCCTCCGGCAGAACCGATATTTGTGATCGTGCAAGAAGCGCCTTTCATTTCCGCAGGTGCAAGCTTGCCTTCACGCGCTTTTGTAGCAAGGCTGTTGATTTCATCAGAGATTTCGAAAACGGCTTTACGGTCGGCATTTTTCACTACCGGCACAAGCAGGCCTTTTTCGGTATCCGCTGCAATTCCGATGTTGAAGTAATGTTTTTGGATCACTTCATCTGTTTTATCATCAATAGATGTGTTTAAAACAGGGAATTTTTTCAAAGCGGATGTTAATGCTTTGACGACGTAAGGCAGATAAGTCAGCTTGATGCCTTGATCAGCAGCAACTTGTTTGAACTGTTTGCGGTGAGCAACAAGATTTGTTACGTCAACTTCATCCATAAGAGTTACGTGCGGTGCAGTATGCTTAGAGTTCACCATTGCTTTCGCGATCGCTTTACGGATACCGCTCATTTTTTCGCGTGTTTCAGGGAATTCGCCTTCAGGAGCCTGAGCCGCTGCAGGTTTAGCTGTTTCCTGAGGTGCAGCTGTTTCTTGCGGTGCCGCTTCTTGAGCCGCTCCTCCATTTGCAAAGCTGTCGATATCTTCTTTTACAACACGTCCGTTATTGCCTGAACCTGTTACTTTACGGATATCCACGCCTTTTTCACGGGCATATTTGCGTACGGAAGGCATCGCGATCACGCGTTTGTTCGGATCAGCTTCCGCTTGGTCCTGCTGTCCTGCGCCGGTTTCTTTTGCAGGCTCTTTAGGAGTCTCTTCTTTAGCGATATCCTGCCCTGCTTCAGCAGACGACTGAACTTGAGCTTCAGTTTTCGCATCTCCTGAATCATGGCTTCCTTTAAATTGAAGATCTTCGTAACCAGGTGCGTCAAACGTAATAATCGTTTGTCCAACAGTTGCAACTGTTCCCTCTTCAACTTTTAATTCTAATACTTTTCCTTTAACAGGTGAAGGAATTTCTACCACTGCTTTATCATTTTGCACTTCAGCCAGAACATCGTCTTCTTCTACCTCGTCGTTCGGCTTAACAAACCATTTTACGATTTCGCCTTCGTGGATACCTTCCCCGATATCCGGAAGTTTAAATTCAAATGCCACAGTTTTCGACCTCCTAGTTGATTAAGCAAATTTTAGTTATGCATTCGCAAGCATTGAACCTAGTAAACAGACTCCTTCATATAGAGAAAAGGACTCTCTTTACCGTCTTTTATGATGCCTGATTAAAATTCAAGAACTTTTTTCGCAGTTTCAAGAACGTCTTTATGGTTTGGAAGCCATACGCTCTCAGCAAGCGAGAAAGGAAATACTGTATCAGGCGCCGCAACACGCAGAACCGGAGCTTCCAGGCTCAGAATCGCGCGGTCATTGATTTCAGCTACAACGTTGGCAGCGATGCCGGCTTGTTTTTGAGCTTCTTGCACGACAATTGCGCGGCCTGTTTTTTCAACAGAAGCAATAATCGTATCAATATCAAGCGGACTTACAGTGCGAAGGTCGATAACTTCAGCAGAAACGCCTTCTTTTTCAAGCTCTTCAGCAGCCTTAAGCGACTCATGAACCATCGCGCCGTATGTGATGATAGAAAGGTCAGTACCTTCGCGTTTCACATCAGCTTTGCCAAGCTCGATTGTGTATTCCTCCTCAGGAACTTCCTGACGGAAAGAACGGTAAAGTTTCATATGCTCTAAGAAAACAACCGGATCATTGTCTCTGATAGAGGCAATCAGCAGTCCTTTTGCATCGTAAGGAGTGGAAGGGATAACAACTTTAATACCCGGCTGCTGAGCGATAAGGCCTTCCAAACTGTCAGCGTGAAGTTCAGGTGTATGAACCCCTCCGCCGAATGGAGAACGGATTGTCACCGGAGAAGTCCAGCGTCCGCCGGAACGGTAGCGGAGACGAGCCATTTGTCCTGAGATTGAATCCATTACTTCATATACGAATCCGAAGAATTGGATTTCCATAACAGGACGGTAATCTTGCAGGCCTAAACCGAGAGCGAGACCGCCGATACCGGATTCAGCAAGCGGCGTGTCAAATACGCGGTCCTCACCGAATTCTTTTTGAAGGCCTTCAGTTGCACGGAATACGCCTCCGGCAACGCCTACATCTTCCCCGAAAAGCAGAACGTTTTCATTGTTTTTCAGTTCTGTGCGTAACGCATCAGTGATCGCTTGAATCATTGTCATTTGCGCCATGGCTTACTTCGACTCCTTCGCTTTGTAAATTTCAAGTTGTTCTTTTAAGTTGAACGTCGGCTCTTCAAACATATTCTCAATCAGCTCTGTTACTTTCGGTTTTGATTCGCCGTCAGCCTTTTTGATAGCTTGTTTGATTTCTTCTTTGGCCTGTTCAATCACTTTGTTCTCTTCTTCTTCAGACCATAGTCCTTTGTTTTCCAAGAACTTGCGGAAACGTACGAGCGGGTCTTTTTGCTCCCATTCATTTTCTATTTCTTTCGTACGGTATTTAGTCGGATCGTCACCGGACATTGTATGAGGTCCGTAACGGAATGTAAGAGTTTCGATCAGAGTCGGACCTTCACCGTTAATTGCGCGCTGGCGTGCTTCTGCGGTTGCAGCGTAAACGGCAAGTGCATCCATTCCGTCTACTTGAACACCTGTAATACCGACGGCAACTGCTTTTTGGGCAATTGTCTGTGCGGATGATTGCTTTTCTACAGGAGTTGAAATCGCATAGCGGTTATTCTGAACAACGAAGATCGCTGGTGCTTTAAATGCTCCGGCAAAGTTCATTCCTTCATAGAAGTCACCTTGAGAAGCTCCGCCGTCACCAGTGTAAGTAATAGCTACCGCTTTTTTACCGCGCTTTTTAAGACCTAAAGCTACACCTGCGGTTTGGATAATTTGAGCACCGATAATAATTTGAGGTGATAAAGCATTTACTCCCTCAGGCATCTGATTACCTTTAAAATGGCCTCTTGAGAACAGGAATGCCTGATGTAAAGGAAGCCCGTGCCAAATCAGCTGAGGAACGTCACGATAACCCGGAAGGATAAAGTCGTCCTGTTCAAGCGCGAAGTGTGATGCAATTTGAGAAGCTTCCTGGCCCGCTGTCGGTGCATAGAAACCTAAACGTCCTTGACGGGAAAGAGAAATTGAACGCTGGTCTAAAATGCGGATATACACCATTCTTCTCATTAATTCCTTTAACTGATCATCTGAAAGATCAGGCATTGCGTCTTTATTTACGACTTCTCCTTCAGCATTTAAAATTTGGAACGTTTCAAACTGCTTATGAATAGCATCAAATTGTTTTTTGCTATCAACAATTGAAGTTTTTGTCTTTGCAGCCATTTTTTAAACCACCTCTTCTTTTGATTTAACAGGGTTAGGATACCGTTTAGCCATCCGTATTAAAAACAGTCTTATCATGCTCTGCAATTCTAAAATTAATCATTCAGAAATTCACATAGCGCTTAAGCAAAGATAATGACGTTTAAACTGTACTAATAAAAAAAGATTTTTTATTAGTACAATATGATCAACAACCATAGTTTACAGTAATTAAACAAAGCCGTCAATTATTTATAACCTTATTTTGAAACCGCTTATAAAACTTAAGATCATATTGCGCCAAACTGTACTATAAAAGACTTTAAACTGTATTATAAAAATGCTCTACTGTACTATAATTAAAAAAAATTGCAAAGAGTAAATTAAGTTATTTAACTTAGGGGCGGGCTTTGAAAAGATGCCGCGGGATAAAAACGGGCAGTTAGCAATCGTCCCGCCTGCCGAACAGACGGGACGATGCTTTTGTCTAATTATTCAATACCCGCCCACACGATATTCAGCGGCGTCAGCACGGCATGAGGATGAAACTCGGAAATCGGAGTGAAAAATACATACGTAAAATCTTCGGCTGGATCAGAAAACATGCCGCACCAACCCATTCCAAGATGTGAAAAGGTGCCTTCTGTCATGAAATAATGGTCACCGGCCGGCCACAAATTAACGCCTAAACCAAAGCCACCTTCCTCCCTGGGCGCTCCGAAGAAGTAAAAAGGAAGACCGGGCTTTATTTGATTTCTCAGCATGGCCTCGACTGTTTTTCTTCCAAGCAGCTTCTTATCTTTCAATCTGCCTTTATTTCTAAACATTTCAGCCAACTTCCAAATATCCCGCAACGAAGAGTACAGACCGCTTGTCGCTTTATTCGGAAAATACGGGTGATGACTTTTTTCCAGCTGTACGCACTCGTGTTCATTGATCACACAAACTTCTTCTTTTAAAGCATCAGGCACATAAAAATACGTTCTTTCTAATCCGAGCGCTTCAATAATATGCTTTGTTACATACTGTTCGTAGGATACGCCTGTTACTTTTGAAATAATGATGCCAAGTATAACAAAACCGGTTCTGGAATAGTTCCATGCTTCATCCACTCCGTACTCCAAAGGCGTACTGACCAGATAGTTTATCCATTCTTCCTCATTCGTTAAGTCAATGCCTTCAGCCTTTTGAATATCCAGCTCAAAACTTAATCCCGCCGTATGAGTCAAAAGGTGCAAAATTTTAATTTCTCCGAAACCCGGTTTATCAAACGCAGGCAAAATGAGCTTGACCGGCATTTTCAGATCGAGCAAACCTTTTTCGACGAGCTGCATGACGGCTACAGCGGTAAACACTTTTGTCAAAGAACCGATTTCTCTGATTGTATCAAGCTGAAATGTTTGCTTTTCGTTTTGTCCGCCGGTAAATTCCCCTAACGACTCAGCTGCAAAAACCTCACCTCCTCTTGACATCATATAACTCGCACATTGCAGATCTCCATTGTCTATCATTGTCTGATAATGGCTGTTAAGAGCGTTAATTTGTTTCATATCAAATGCCGGATTGCTTATTGTTTGTTTCATTGTTTTCTCCCCCTGTACTGTATGTATCGTTTTCATCCTTTACTTACCGATTTCTTGATGAATTCTGACACCGCTTTATTAAATTCTTCCGGATGTGTGATGTTCGGAAGATGCCCCGCTCCCTTAATTTTCTTTAATTCTGCATTGCTCAGCAGTTTCTGCAGCCTTTTTGTTTCTTTCTGATCAACTACGCTTTCCTTCTCACCCGTAAGGATAAGCGTTCTTGTATGAATGTCTTTTAAAAAGCCGGTTGTAGAATAGCCTTCTTGTTGATGTATCTTCATAAAACGTTCAATAGAAGCATTTAAGAATTGATTACTGTATAAACTTTCATATTCATGCGACTTTCCTATAGCTATAAAATCATTTTTCAGTTTTTCCTCGACACTGCTTTCAGGGTCTTCTTCGTATTCGGTGTAACTTCCGGAAAGAATGAGTGTTTTTACTTTTTCAGGGTATTCATAGGCTATCCTCTGCCCTATCATGCCTCCCCAAGAAGCTGCCGCAATGTGGATCGGCCAAGCAATCCCTATCTCGTTCAGCACTTCGATAAAAGTCTGAGCCAGCCCGCTCAGTGTAAAATCGGCGCTCCCCTCACTCAGCCCGTAACCCGGTGTGTGTATGACAATTACATTAAATTGATCTGCCCATTCCTTCATTTGTTCTTTCCACATGTAAGCAGTGGTAGCAAAACCGCAAATCAGTAAAATTGTTTCGCCCTTACCGCTCATCAATATCTCCATATGCCGGGCATTTTCTGTGTTTGCCAGAAAATGAACGGTTTCCGTTTCTTCTGTCTGGTAAAAAGCGATGAGTTTTTTTGCGGCATCGCTTTGATTGTGCTGAAGGGCTCCTTTCTTCAGTCTGCTCCAATAATGCAAATAATCGTCGAGATGACGATTGGAAGCCGTGCCGAGTATCCGGAAAGGACTTTCAGCTTCCGTAACGATTGACGAAGCATCAAAATCGGCTGCAATCGCTGAATCTCTTACCAGAGGCGGTGCTGAACGGGCGGATAACGGCTTGAAATCGTTTTGTATTTTTTCTTTTTCTCCGTATAACACGATCAGCTGGTGGCCTTGGCCGAGAAGCGAGTGTTCAAAAGCTTTGATTCCGGCAGTATTTTCTAATGGGTGAAGTCCGTACTCCCTTTTCATAATATCTTGGATGCCGGGATCAACTGACATGCCTCCGTCTTTCCAGAAAGGCCAATTTACAGCGATGGTTTTTCCTGATCTTCCCCCCGCCTTTCTCATACATTCCCTCCACTCGGCAAAATGCTCCAGAAAACGATTGGCGTAGGCATAATCGGCTTGACCCAGACTTCCGATTTCTGAGGAGATGGAAGAAAACAAAACAAAAAAGTCTAAAGGCATATCTCTGAGCGCTTCATCCAAATGAATCACACCATTGACCTTTGATTGCAGCACCGCTTGAGCTTCCGCGTCTGTTTTGTTCATAATGAGAGAGTCTTTTAACACGCCTGCACTGTAAATGACCCCGTTGATTTCGGAATAATCAGCACGAATTTTTTCCGCTAACTTGATGACCTGCTGCTTATCTGACATGTCAGCCTGGATATAAGAAATGCTTGCCCCGTCATATCGGATGCTGTCTAATTTTTCTTCCATGTCTGCTGTCATTTTCGATCGCCCGGCAATGATAACGCTGGCTCCGTGATTTGCATAAAGAAACGCTGAAATAATCCAGCCGATGCCGCTTAACCCTCCGATGATGAGATACACCCCGTTTTTTGCAAACTTTGCGGCCTTTTGTCCTGTTTGCAGCGAAGCGTCTCTATATGCTGTCACCCACCTTTTTTGATCGCCGTCATATTTCACAGCCCGATGATGTCCGGCACTTAATTCATTGAGAAGCAAAGGTGCTTTTTCAATGGTTTGTCTTGAAGAAATCTCAACCGTTTTACACTTTATATTCGGCTGCTCCGCATTCAGCGTTTTAAAAAAGCCTCCAATCGCGGCGTAAACCGGATTTGTATATTGATCCTTGTCATGTACGTACAGAATGTTGATGTTTTCTTTTGTTTTTTGACGGATCAAAGCTTTACTTAAATAAAGGATTGAATAAAAGCTGTGAGTCAGGTCTAACGCCGCTTCAGTATAAGCTTTTTTTGACAGGTAATGAATGATTGACGCCGGAAACGCTCCGGACTTTTTCATATCATCTAACAGTCTGGTGTAATGAGCAGACTGCTCCGGGTTAAATTTATAATGCTTTTCATTTACCATTTCATATTCAGCGGCGGCTTCCGCATAAATAACATTTTCACTGCCGATGCACTTACGGATTTCATCACTCAATGAACTGTCGAAATCGAAAATCAATGTATTTTCCTTAGGTACTTCTCCGGACTTTAATGGCGACTCAATCCATTCTTTTTGTAAATACAAAGATTCAAGCATCGGCTTTTCAGACGGCTCTTTCGTTTGCGTTTTTTCTTTAAAAGCTGCAGCCGGTGTATTACGCACATCATATTTTTCTTCTAAATAAGCCGCTAAATCATGAATATTGTTATAATCAAAAAGCAATGTCGGATACAATTGTGTATCCAATCTTTCCTCGAGCATTTTCGATATATGCAGCAGCTGTTTTGAGTCAAGACCCAGTTCGTAAAAAGATTGGTGTTTGTCCGCTTTATTTGGCGGTGTGTCTGTAACCTCTCCAATAATGGATGACAGCTCATCTGTTAATGTTTTTTGACTGTCTTGGTGCAAAACTGTATCAGAGATAGAGTCTGTAATGTCAGCTCCGTATTTCTCCTGCAGATATTCCGTCAATTCACCGATTGTGGAGTAATCAAATAATAAAGTCGGGTACAGCTTTGTATCTAACATCAGTTCTAATTTTTTGGATAAGTCTAATAATTGTTTAGAATCCAAGCCCATCTCGTAAAAGGAAATATCATTCTTCACTGTTTCAGCAGGTTTTTCAATCATGCCGGCTATCTCTTGGATCAAATTATTTCTGATCATTTCTTTATTGTTCGTTGCGCTGCCGACTTCTTTAGCTTTTTGGGAATGCTCCAGCCTTTGTATTGATTTTTCATTTCTGACTCTTTTCACACCGAATCGCTCATAATAAAAAGCAAGCTCTCCATCAGGCCTGTATACTTCTATGTCCGCATATAAAATGTCTTTAGAAGGCGGCTGCGTTATACTGTTTTTATCAATATACACAAAACAAGACCCAGTTGTTTTATGCAGTGCCCGGAATGTCTCAATATATATAGGGATAAACGCATTTGTTCCTTCATCCGGCAAGTCTGATGTAAGGATTCCCAACAAGCTGAGAGACCCATCCAAAAATGCGGGATGCATGTAAAAGTCATCTGTATATTCTTTTGAAAGTCCGCTTAAACTGACCTCTCCCAGAATATAATTTTCACCTTCATATACTGTACCTTCCAATTTCATAAAATCTTTATGAATCAGGCCGCCCCTGCGCAAATTACGATAGGCGGATTCAGCATCCGAAGTCCGGACGGCTCCTTTCTTTAATTCTTCGATTGAAATTGTCTTTTCGTTTATCGCATTTTTTCTTATGATTTCCGCCTGCAAGTTGACTGACGCTTCACCTTCCGCCTTTTCAGCGACCCATTTCCTGCTTGTTGTTTCAACAAGCCAGCCGTTTTCTTGTTCCGTAAACTGGAAGGTGACTTTTTTATCAAAATGGACTGACGTCGCAACAGGTTCACGGAATAAAACATGTTTGATTTCAAGACTTCGGGGGGATATCCCTTTCTCAGCTAAAAATCGTGTTATTAAATCCAGATACGTTACGCCGGGTATCGTACGCACTTGATGAAGGACATGGTCTGAAACAATATAATCGTCATGTTTGACTAATACGCTGAACCTCATGCAACTCGACAACCTTTCTTCTTTTACAAAGTAAAGAAACAGAGCAGGTGCTACTCTGTTTCATCAATAATTTCAAGAAGCCGTTTTTTATTCTGTTTGATTTGTTTTTTCCGATTTGAATCCGGCCAGTACTCTTTTCTGACAAACTCGGCAGGCGGCAGCGGAGTTCTGACGGAATGATATGAATCATCCAGGCCGCTTACCAAAAGGTGGGCGTTTGTTCCGCCAAAACCGAAAGCGCTGATGCCCGCCCTCCGTTTTCCATCCTTCCAGCTTCTCAGCTCTGTATTCGGATAAAAAGGCGACTTTTCAAATTCAAAGCGGGGATTTGGCGTTTCACAATTCAATGTAGGCGGAATTTCCTTATGCCATATTGATAAAATCACTTTAATGAAACTTGCCGCTCCGGCAGCGCTTAATAAGTGTCCGATATTGGTTTTTACACTTCCTACTCCGCAAAATTGCGTTTTGTTTGTGTCTCTTCGGAATACTTTTGTCAGAGCCTGTAGCTCAATCGGATCTCCAATCATCGTGCCTGTGCCGTGAGTTTCGACGTAGCTGACTGATCCGGGAGTGATATCGGCTTTTTCAAATGCATCTTGAATAACCTGCTCTTGAAGCTTAGGATTCGGGGTCGTAATTCCCATTGTCGCACCGTCATTATTAATAGCTGATGCTTCAATGATACCGTATATCCGATCTCCGTCAGCTTTCGCTTTCTCCAGCGGTTTTAACAGAACAGCGCCAAAACCCTCTCCGGGTACAAAGCCGTTTGCCCTTTCATCAAAAGTAAAACACTGACCGTCCGGCGAAAGAGCTCCTCCTTCTGTTAACATCAGGTAAGGAATTTCATCCAAAAGCAGATCCGCCCCTCCTGCCAGCGCCATCTCTGAATCACCGTTTTTTATGCTTTGGCAGGCTAAATGAATGCTGACTAATGAAGAAGAACAAGCGGTATCAGAAACCATGCTTGGACCGTGAAAATTAAAGAAATGCGACACATGTGAAGCAATAAAGTTTTGACTAAGCCCGACGATGTGGCTGCTGCTTTCTTTCGGCAGTTTGTGACCGTAGCCGCCCATTCTGGAACCGACAAATACGCCGACTTTTTTTCCCGATAATTCTGTTTCTTCATAACCGGCATCCCGTACAGTCTGTACACTCGTTTCTAAGAAATGTCTTATCAGCGGGTCCGTTTGGATGGCTTTCTCCTCTTCCATACGGAAATACTCCGGATCGAAGCTGCCGATTCCATTGATAAATCCTCCCCATTTGCTGATGCTTTTTCCCTTTTGCTGCACCGGAGAGTAATTTTCTTCTATATTCCACCGGGAATCAGGTACTTCTTTTATATGATTCTTCCCTTTTCTCAGATTGTCCCAAAATTCCTCTTTATCAGCCGCTCCAGGGAACTTACATCCGATTCCGATAACAGCTATCTTTGCAGAGGAAGCCGTCTGCGGTTCTGTATTTCGGCTCATCACAGACTGCATATCATGCTGATTGCTGCTTTGAGAATCAGTCTGTTCGATTTGTTTTTTCAACGGCGGCGCCGTCTTACCGATATATTCCGCAAGACCATGAATCGTGTTGTGTTCAAGAAGCACAGTAGGGTCAATTTTTTTCTGAATCATTGCTTCTATACGATGTATAATGCTGACAAGTAGTATAGAATCCACACCGTATTCCTGAAAATCCGTATTTGGGTTAAGCTTTTCAAGGGGAATGCTCAATTCCTCGGCAAATACGGCAGAAAGTTCACTGACAAGCCCTTCTGAATGATCAAAAGTGTCGGGAGTCTCCTGTCTTCGCACTGGAAATGAAGCCTTGCCGGTTTTATTGATATTCAGGAGACTGTCTGCATGAAACACTGTTCCTTTTTTCACGATAGGAATGATATTGGCCGATTTTCTCTCCAGTGCATGATACAAAACCGCCAGTCCTTCCCGTGTGGAAAGAGAGTCCAATCCCAATTCATCATATAAAGGACTCGTCACAGTACCCATTCCGACTTCTTTCCAGCTCGGCCAATTGATGGACGTGAAATACGTTCTCCCCTTTAGAAAATGATAAGCCGCGAAATAGTCCATATATGCGTTTGCAGACGCGTAATCAGTCATTCCTTTCGACAGTTTGGGTGACTGTGCAGCAATTGATGAAAATAGAATAAAGAAATCCAGCGGCCTATTATTAAAAATCCGCTCCAAATTCTGAAGTCCAGTGACTTTCGGGCCGTACACCGTCTTAAATTCACTCATTCTTTTATGAATAAAGGCCGGATTTCCGCCGCTGTGCAGTCCGGCACAGTGTATGACACCGCTTATATCTTTAAATTCAAGGCTTACTTGGTGAAAGAATGAACGCAGCTTCTCTTCATTTGTGAGAGAACCGCTGTAATACAGATAGTTGACACCTTTCTCTTCAAAACTTTGAAACAGTTTGATATTGCTGACTGTCTTTTCGTCCTGTCTGCCCTCTTTCAGCAAATGATCCCATTCACTTCGCAAAGGTAATGGACGCGTCCCCGTCAGCACGAGTTTTTTCACTCCCCGTTTCACCAAATCTTCAGCTATTGCTCTGCCAATGCCCCCTGTCCCGCCGGTAATCACGATGGCTTTATCCGCAGGAAATGAAACAGGCCCGCCAGTATGGATTCTTTCTTCTTCAAAATACGGAACATATCTGACGCCGCTGCGGTAGCATACTTCATTCTCTCCGGTACATTGCGCCCTTTCATTCTCAAAGATCTGTTTCAGCTCATGCGTTTCTTTCATGCTGTCTATATCTATTGTTTTCACATGGACAAAGCCGTATTCCGCAGAAAGGGCTTTCAGAAAAGCCGCTGACTCTGCCCCCGTCAGCTTTGGTTTTTCCGCTTTAAATACCTGCAAGCCATTGGTGATTTGTAAAATGGATAATGGTGTTTCCTTTTTACTCCGCTTAATTATTTCTTGTATAAATAAGAATTTACCATATGGGATGCCGTTCTGATTTTCACTCTGGTTTCCGATATCTGAGAAATCAAATATATTTTCGACCTGCCGCTCACCGCCCGAGAAGATCTCACGGATAACGTCGTATGCGTGGTTTTCATCTAATAAAGAACACTCAAACATTTGATCAGAGTGTTTTATAAATGAAGAGTGATGTTTTATGACAATCAGATTCTCCTGATCTATATCCGAACAAATGGTGCGGGCAATTGATTCTGTGTCTTGATTTACAAATGCTACTGTCAGTCCGTACTCTTTTGTTTCGGATGGATTTACAAACGGATTCTCCCTCCATTTTTTTTGCAAATGATGTTGAAAAGAATGCTGAGGGATCTCTGCCTTCTCAGTCCTGGACGGAACCCAATAACGTTCTTTTGCAAACGGATAAGTCGGAATTGAGATCCGTTTACCCGGCTGCTGTAAATGTTGATGAACGGATTTCCAGTCGATATCCGCCCCCCAAACCCATAATTGAGCCAGCTTTTCCGCTTCACCGTTCTCAATAATGGTCTTTACAAACAATTCACCTGCTCTGCCTTCCGTTAACGCCTTCATTTTTTCAGCAAATGCATCTGCTGATTGCTGATTAACATATACGCCTGGAACTTGCTTGTCACCGCGGCAAAACTCAAATAATTTATCTTTCATTTCTTTAAGAGAGGTACCGGTGATCGCCGCTCTGGCCTCCATCGCTTCTCTGCCCGATTGTGTAGTGTATGCCAGATCCCGTAAAACAACGCTTTCCGATTGGCCGGCTTCCATCACTTCATTCGGGAACATGTTTCTTATCGCTCCGGCATATTCCTTCAATAAGTATTCAGTAACCGCTTGAATGGAGGCGCAATCAGTTAATTCATACATCGTGAGTTCAATATGAAACATTTCGTTAATAAAATCCGCCATCCGGCTTAATTCCAAAGGCCCTACGCCAAATTCACTCAGGTGATCAGCAATATTAATTTCTTCCGGATGGATATGAAGCAATTCCGAAACAAACGGTTTGAGTACTTCATTCACCTTTTCTTTCATATCAGGCTGTTTATCCTTTACTTCAGTACTTAGTGAACGTTGAATAAAATCTTTCATGTTTTCGGCATACTCAAGAAGACGTTCATTGTCTTTGGCAGATAACAGGACAATATGCGGTTCGTTCTCAACATGTTCTGTTGAGACGTTTGTTTCTTCATATTCTTCTATAATGATATGAACATTCGTTCCTCCGGCTCCGAATGAGCTGATCCCCGCTCTTCTCGGAACAGTTACTGTTTTTCCGTTTTCCTGCAGTTTCGGTTTCTTCCAGTCTTGCAATGACCGCTGTACATAAAAGGGAGATGCTTTAAAATCAATATTTGGATTCAACGTCTCCGCATGTATGGAGGGAAACAGTTTTTTCAGTTTCATTTGCAAAAGAACCTTTGTCAAACCGGCAATTCCCGCTGCGGCCTCAAGATGGCCGATATTTGATTTGACAGAACCGATTGAACAATATTGAGTGTGCTCCGTAAATTCCCGAAACGCTTTTGTTAATCCGGTGATCTCAATCGGGTCTCCCAGAGAAGTTCCCGTTCCGTGAGCTTCAATATAACTAATTGTACGAGGGTCAATACAAGCTTTCTGAAGCGCGTCCTGTATCAGTTCAGACTGACCATTCGGATTAGGAACCGTAAAACCGTTTGTTCTCCCTCCGTGATTGACCGCTGTCGCTTTAATCAGCGCATAAATATGATCTCCGTCCCTTACCGCTTCCGCCGCCGGCTTTAAAAGTACGGATCCCACTCCTTCTCCCGGTACATAACCGTCACCGCCCTCGCCGAATGTACGGCATCGGCCATCACTTGCAAAGAAGCGGCTTTGATTTAATAATGTATATTTATTCGGATGAAGCGTAAGATTGACCCCGCCCGCAACAGCAAGGGTGCTTTCTCCTCTTCGTATACTTTCACAGGCTAAGTGAATGGCGTTAAGAGAGGATGAACACATTGTATCAACCGCCATACTCGGCCCCTTAAAATTAAAGAAATATGATATTCTGTTTGCTATTGCAGAAAATGGAGACCCGACGGCCAGTTCATTTCCTTTAAGTGATTCTTCAACGCCGAAAAATTGATAGCTTCCATATGTGACGCCTGCAAATACTCCGACCTTTTTGCGGGTCAGATCTGAAGGTTTATAACCCGCATCCTCTATGGTATTGTACACTGTCTCTAAAAAGAGGCGTTCTTGAGGATCAAGAAAAGCCGCTTCTTTCGGTGATATCCGGAAAAATAAAGGATCAAACCGGTCTGGATTTTTCAGAAAACCTCCCCACTTATAGCAGCTTCCCTCCAGCATTTCCTTCCGGTCATCGGGAATTTCGCTTACGCAATCCCGTCCATTCATCAGCACATTCTGGAACTCCCTGATGTTTTCCGCACCCGGGTATCTGCCGCTGACACCGATAATCGCTATATCAGCAGAAAGGGGATCGGCCGCAATGTGCTCTTTTGAATCTTCTCCTTCAGAGCGTACCGGCGCTTTTGTTTCCACTGGTTTTCTTTTTGGCTTTTTTTGATATGAAACAAGTTCAGATGTGCCGGCCGGGTTCAGCAGTTTCATCATTCGTTCGCTGTGATGACTCAGGAAATATTCGGCTAACTGCGATATTGAATGATACTCAAAAAATAATGTTTTCGACAATCTGCCGATACTTTGCTCCAGCTTTTTAGTCAGACGCATGATCATCACTGAATCAATGCCGTATTTCTCCAGATATTGTTTTTCATCTATGAGTGAGGCCGGTAATTTCAATTCCTCTGACATTATATTTTTCAGATAACTGATTATATTTTGTCTTAATTCATCGTTTTGCAAATCGGCATCTTCCTGCTGCTCTGAATGAAAGCTGATTGTGCCGGCACGCTTCAGCACATCCTCAATCTTTTCTTTACGGCCTTTCAGGGCAATCAGCTGTTCAGATGATTGACACAAGCTGTTCTCCAGAGCCTGTATTCCGTCACTGTCATCTAACGGGTCAAGACCGAGTTCCTGTTTCATGTAGGATACTCCTTCATCGTCAATATTCATCCCGCCGGAAGTCCATAGCGGCCAATTGACTGACACTACCCTTTCGGCAGACTCTGTCGCGGTCATAACTGCTGCATACTGATCCAGAAAGGCATTGGCGAAAGCATAGTCACATTGGCCGGCTGAGCCGAAGACTGCCGATGTGGATGAAAACAAGACAAGTAATTCAACTTTCATTTTTTTGATTTCTTCCGCCAGCCACAACGTGCCATAAACTTTCGAACCTGTGACTTGATCAATTTCTTCTTTTGTCTTTCTTAAGATAAAAGAGTCACGGAGTACGCCGGCACTGTGAAATACTCCATGTAAGGTGCCGAACTGCTCTTTTGCAAAAGCAAACATCCGTTCAGCATCACTTTGTTTTGAAACATCAGATCGGATATATTCAACTGTTGAACCTGAACTTCTTAAATATTCGATCTTTTTCTCCTGCTCTTCAGTTAAATCAGAGCGCCCCGTTAATATGAGATTCGCTTTCCATTTTTCCGACAGATGTTTTGCCAGAATATAACCGAGACCGCCCAGGCCTCCTGTAATCAGATAATTCCCATGATGTTTCAGCGGCTGAGTTAAATCGAATGAGCCGGCTTTATTATAGCTTTTCGTAAAACGTCTGCCGTTTTCATAGCGCACTTCAAAATGGATATCCCGTTTTTCGTCACACTCTCTCTGATATATGTCCGCTATTGCTGGAAGAGCGGCTCCCGCACCCTCTGATTGCGTGATATTGATAATCTGATAGTGAAAATTGGGGTGTTCCTGGTGAACGGTTTTCACCAATCCGCCGAGCGCATGATGCAGCGGCAGTTGTTCTTTATTCTCAGTTTGAAAAATATGCGTCAGCTTTATTATCTTTTTCCATTTTAGTTCAATCAGCGCCTGTGTAATATACAGAAGAGAAAACAATCCGTTTTCCAATTGTTTCTGTATACCTCCTTTACTCATGTCAGCCTGAGAATCAGACCACAAGTGAAGAATCTTTTCGGGCAGCTGATAATGATCATGAATGTATCGGAACAGCTTTAGATAATCGTGTTTTTTCACGTGGTTCATACAAATCGTATCATCATGTAAAACAGCAAATTCTTTTCCACGGATGACAAACAAGAGAGTACAGTCCTTAAACAAACCGCTCAATTCTTGTATTTGCCGTTCATTTTCTGCAAAAATCAGGAGCAATCCCGTCAAGGGTACGCTCTTCTTACTCGGAATGAACGATTCTGTCCATTCCGGCTTGTAATAAAAAAGCGGATGGTTCGATGCCCGTGATTTTTGATTCTGAATGGATGTCACACGGGCATAGCCTTCGTCAGCCGACATTTGTCCTGTTTGAATCAGATCAAGAATATCGCTGATTTGTTCACGTTTTCCGTTCATCATTCTTCCCCCATTAATTGTTTCAATACTGCCTTCTGATCAATATCATTGGTTTCCAATTGACGCAGGAGACGAATGAGTTCGTCGTCCGTCTGAACAGTGTCTTTTTCATGACCATATCTGAATCTCACATCTCTGCACTCTGCCAGAATGCTTCCGTTTCCATCTGTAAATGTCATATGACACGTTACATCACGGCTGTTCTGCCGGTTCTCTTTTTGAGTATAGACATAAAAATTTTGAGCGAGAGGCTGATAGACATCCGCCGCTCCCATTCCGATCAATTCCGGGAAGGTTTCTCCGCTGACAAAAAACGCACTGGCTTGAATCGCGGACTCAAGCGCTTCAGGAGAGATCGTAAAATTCTCTCTTTTTGCATAAAGCTCATCCGGCAATGAATGAAGCGACAGCATTCCGTCACTGTTTTTCGCTGATTCAATGACAAAAGGCGCTTCAGCCGGATGTTCAGTCATTTCTGATTTGACTTCAGCAATATCAAGCGCTTCAGGAAGCATACCGCTTTCAGGCTTAACAATATGCGCATTTCCCCTGGCAAGACGTACTTTATTCTCACTTTTTGTGTTTGCATATATGTCAAATCGCGCAAAGCCGCGCTCAGGCGTCAGCGTAATCATCAGTTCCCGTACAGTCATTCCGTTCATGCTTTCGGTCCACAATAAATCAGTTAATGTATGAACTGGTTGTCCAAATGCCTCCGCTGCATTGACGATAGCCATTTCAGCCAAAGATGCATAAGGGAAAAAGGACACGTTTCCTTCAGACAGACTTAGTGCGAACGGATGATTACGGCTGATTTTTTTCGTGAAACTGAACTGATTAAAATCGGACGTGTTACTCCCCAAGAAAGGATGACCTGGCTTACTCACATCCGCTGAAACAAGTGCGTCCCCTTTTTCCGCTATCCAATACCGCTGTTTGATCAGCGGTTGTCCCGGAATAGAAATCCTGCGAGCATTCCGATTCACCTCAAAAGTCTCCCAATCTATCTTTCTTCCATTTACCCATTTGGATGCTGCTTCGGCGTAATCTGAACAAACGTGAGGCATTTCATTGTGAACTTCTGATTCGAATGTATGACCGGTATGGCTCAAGCTGCTTTTTTCACCCCTGATATAAGCTGAAAGCTCTTCAGCAATGACCTGCCCGGAATCTGCCACTATCGCCAGCCGTTCTTCCATATGATCTCGTCCCGTCTGAAGTGTATAGGCAATATCCTGAAGACGCAGTTTATGATTGTTATCCTTCGATTCATTTTCTGATAGAAAATCAGCCATAACCTTTGCATATTTTATCAGCCGTTGTTTGTCTTGAGCCGATAAAACAAAGATCACTCGGCCGCTTTGATGGTCAAAAGCTTTTGGCGGCTCATACGCTTCCAATATAAGATGCGCGTTTGTTCCTCCTGCCCCAAAAGCGCTTACCCCGGCTCTCAAAGGGTGAACAGCATTGCTGTTTTGCGGAATATTCCATTCAGCCGCTTTCCGCTGCACTTGAAAAGGAACCTGATCAAAATCTATAAACGGATTAACAATATCGGAATGCAGAGAAGGAACAAGCTGCTTATTCTTCATTTGGAGAAGCACTTTCGTTACCGCAGCGATTCCTGCCGCAGATTCTAAATGTCCGATATTTGATTTCACCGAACCGATGGCGCAAGGATGGTTCAATTGATAGGAATCTTTCAGTCCTTGAATTTCAATCGGATCGCCTAATGACGTCCCCGTTCCATGCGCTTCAATATAATTGACGGTGTTCGGATCAATGTCAGCTTTACGAAGCGCTTCTGAAATGACCTCCGCCTGCGCATCCGGATTCGGTATGGAATATCCGCTCGTCTTTCCTCCGTGGTTAACGGCGCTTCCCTTAATCACACCGTATATTTGATCTTGATCTTCTATTGCTTTTTTCAATGGTTTTAACAATACGGCTCCGACTCCCTCACCGGGAACATAACCGCTTCCGTCTTTTCCAAAACTCCGGCATCTGCCGTCACTTGATAGAAACTGTCCCATACTGAGGAACTTATATTTATTCGGATGTATTGACAAATTCACTCCGCCGGCTAATGCCATATCGCTCTCTCCGCAATGTATGCTTTGGCATGCGTAATGAATAGAGGTCAGTGATGAAGAGCACATTGTATCCAGAGCCAAACTCGGACCTTTTAAATGAAAATAATAAGACACCCGATTGGCTATTGAAGAATAGACGGAAGCCGGCGAGAAAGCCGCTCCATTTTCTTCCCCTTCAAATAGTTGATATTGGCCCCACATGGCACCGACAAATACACCGACTTTCATCTTTTCCAGCATGTTTCTCGGGTACCCTGAGTCTTCAAAACAATTTTTGGCCGTTTCTAAAAAGAGCCTTTCCTGGGGATCCATAAGTTCTGCTTCCCTTGGGGAAATATGAAAGAAAAGCGGATCAAATTGATCGGCTCCGCTGATAAAACCTCCCCACTTGCTGTAAGACTTCCCTTTCATATCTCTGTCTTCGCTGAAGAAATCATCCATATTCCAGCGGTCAGGCGGGATTTCTGTAATACAATCTTTTCCGCTCTTTAAATTCTCCCAAAATTGAGATAAGTCTTCAGCCATCGGATACTTCCCGCTTAATCCGATAATGGCAATGTCCTCATGCCTTGTATCAGCTTTCTCATTTATTTGGATCTTGCAGTTTTCATCCTCTATGAAGGTATCTTGAAGTGCAGATTCTAATTTTTCTTTGTCACCTTCAAACACGATCAGCTGTGATGCGTTCAGAGAGAGTGAATCTTGAAAAGCTTTGATCCCATTGGTTTTACTAAGGGGAACCATACCGATTTTTTGTTTCATCCATTTTTCAGTTTGTTTATCCACTTTCATGCCGCCGTCTTCCCATAGCGGCCAGCCGATGGCTACTGAGACGCCGGAGCGTTCTTTTTTCCGCCTCATTCCTTCACGCCACTCAGCGAAAAGATCAATGAAGCGGTTGGCCAATGCGTAATCCGTCTGTCCGATATTCCCGTACATCGAGCTGCTTGATGAAAACATCACAAAGAAGTCCAAAGGTTCGGTTTGCAGCAAGCTGTCCAATAAGACCGTCCCATTTATTTTCGGAGCGATCACTTCCTGAATTTCATCTTTTGATTTTTGAATCAATAAAGCATCGTGCGTCACACCGGCACTGTGTATCACACCGTTGACTTCTCCGAATTGCCTTTTAATGGTTTTTATGATTCGCTCTGCATCGCGGCTATCTGAAAAATCACCTCTTATATATTGAACCGAAGAACCGCCTGCTTTCATTCGGCTGATTTTGTTCTTTTTGTCTTCCGTAAGTTCAGAACGGCCCGCTAAAATAATATTGGCTTTCGTTTGGTCTGCGATATGTTCTGCAAATATAAGGCCTAAGCCGCCGGCCCCTCCTGTAATCATGTATACTCCGTTTTCTTTAAAGGAGAAACCTGCGTTTTGAGCCGGTTCCGCTTCCCGTAAGGCTCGGACCCAGCGCACATTTCCTTCATAATAAAGATCGGTTTCTCCCGGATGCGCTTTCGTAGATTCGACTCTGATGATTTCAGCTGTAAGTTCCGGCAACGATGACTTGTCTGAAACTGATATCCCGATTGTCTTAAGGGCCAGTTTCGGGTTCTCAAGCAAAATAGACTGCCCTGCGCCATGGACTGAAGCGTAAAGCGGCTGATCATTTTTATGGTCCGCCGGATAAAGGAAAAGCGATACAACCTTTTTTTCCGCCTTGCTGCGCATCAATGCCCGGCTGAAAAAGAATAGCGGGTAAGCCCCTTTAGAAAGCTGTTCACTTATTTTTTCCGGGCCGGCAAATGACCCTTCCGGCCACCCGTAAACCACGGTGTCGGGCATTTGCCCCCTTTTTTTCAGATCAGCTGCAAGCCTGTCAAAGTGAGCTTCCTCCCTGTGATCTATCTCATAAACACCGTCTCCGTGATAGGAGAAACGATTCCCTGATAAAACGAGAATGATCTGTGTATTTTCGAATCCATTTTCAGCATTTTCCCGCATAAAATGAAAAAGCTCTCTGTCATATTGAAACAGCAGGCATGTTCTTTTCTTTTTATTTCCGCAATTCGGGTCCCAAGCGGCAGCCTTTTGTCTCCAATGCGGCGTTAAATAGGTCAGAGCCGTATGATTCTCTCCATGATGAAGAGGGCGGTCTTTTTCAACGGAAGTCTTTTCGCCGCTCTCTGCAAAATAATTTGCAAGTTTTTGAATCGTCGGATACTCAAACAATAAAGTAGGGTACAGTTCCCTGCCTGTTTTCTCTTCCAATGCCTTTACGGCTTGCATAAGTGTTACGGAATCGAGGCCTTGTTCATAAAAACCTTTTACAACAGAGAGTGTTTCAGGAGCAGTCCCTTTGATATCTGCGATCAGCTGCTGAATGTCTCCTTCTGTTATAAGAGCGGAAAGATTTTCGTTCTTACTTTCTTTCAAGTCAGGCTTTTCAGCCGGTAGATTTCGCGTTAAGAAATAACTGGACATTTTTTGATTTTCTTTAATATACGCGGCGAGTTCCCGGATCGTTTTCTGCTCAAACAGGAGTGTAGGATACAGCTGTTCCCCTGTTTTGTTTTCAAGTTCTTTGACAATGGCAAGCAAAGAAGCTGAATCCAGGCCCTGTTCATAAAAACCAATGTCTGTCCTTATGTCACGCAGATCTATATTTGAAACCCCGGATATTAATTCTTTAAGGTGTGTCTCGATGCTTTCGCTTCGATTTATGATTGAATCTTTTCTGATCAGGCTGTCTTTTGGCTGAGAAGCCGCTTCAGTTTCCAAACGAGTCTGCTTCAGGTTTTCAATTAAATCTTTTGAGCGAATATGTTTCACAGACAGCCGCGTAAAATAAGCGATCATCTCCCCGTGTGCATCGTATAAACCGTAACTTACTTGGATAACATCCCCTGAATCATGATTTTGGTCTTGCTTCTCTATGTACACATAACACCTGTCTTCCAGGCGCTTCGTCATACGGAAAGATTCAATATGAATGGGAATATACGTTTTCATCCGGCTTGCCGGAGATCCTTGAGTAAAATATTCGGGACATGCCTGATAAAGGATCGATATGATGGTAGACGCATCAAGAAAAGTGGGATGCAATTGAAAATAGCCGGTATATTGATTGGCAATTTGGCTGAGCGTCAACTCTGCAAGTACAGAATGGTCAGACGCATAAACCTTCCCCAGACTCTTCATAAATTCAAAATGTTCTATATCGACCTTTTTTAAATAGTCATAACATATCTCCATATCGGCTTCACGGACGGAGGCATGTTTGATTTCATCAATATTGATTGAACTCATGCTTTCCGGGATTTTCGGCATGAGCCTGCAGGTCATATTCTCATCCCAGCTTTCATCCAGAATGCGGTCATCTTTTACTTTTCTGCTCTTCGCCTGAATTTCCCATCCCTGTTCCAATCCCTGAAAACGGATGCGGATTTCTCTGTCAAAGGTATCCGATGTTGCTACAGGTTCCAAATACAAAATATTCTGACACTCGAGTTCTTCAATAGGCAAACCTTTGCTCAGCGCCATACGGTATATCATATCTAAAAATGTGACACCGGGTATAATCCGGGTGCCATGCACCCGGTGATCCCTGACAATATAGTCCGTATGTTTAATTGTTAATGTGAACTGATAGTTTTGATTACTGGCCACCTGTCTCATTCCTTTTCTTTTCTTTATAATTCTTTGAAATCAAGTAAAGGAATCAGCAATTCTGACTCTTCCTTTTCTGGAGTTTCTCCATTGTCGATCCAGCATTGTTCCTTATTGAATATAACCGGAGAAAGCGGGTGTCTTTTTGTCTCTCCATATCCTAATGTGAGATGGCTGTCGCTCAATATCATATGTGCGTTCGTGCCCCCGAATCCAAAAGAACTGATTCCGGCTCTCAAAACCCCTTTTCTAGGACGCCATTCTTTTAAAGACGTGTTCGGAAAGAATGGCGACTGATCAAATTTAAAACGCGGATTTGGCGTTTTACAATGTAATGTCGGCGGGAGCATCTGATTTTTTATGGATAAGGCAACCTTTATAATACTCGCTATCCCCGCTGCGCTCATTAAATGTCCGAAATTCGTTTTTACGCTGCCTACTCCGCAAAATTGCGTTTCTTCCGTAACCTCCCGGAACACTTCAGTCAGCGCTTTTAATTCAATCGGATCTCCTATCATCGTACCGGTGCCATGCGTCTCGACATAACTGAGAGTATCTGCATCAATTCCGCCTTTTTTCAGGGCTTTTTTTATCACTGCGCTTTGCGCTTTCGGATTAGGTGTTGTCATTCCCATTGTCTGTCCGTCATTATTAACCGCGGATGAGTCAATTACCGCGTAAATTCTGTCACCTTCGGCAAGGGCGTCATCAAGTCTTTTCAAAAGGACTGCGCCGCATCCCTCTCCCGGTACAAATCCATCTGCCTTCTCATCAAATGTATGACATTTTCCTTCAGGTGAAAGCGCCCGAGCCTCACTCAGCATGACGTAAGGCTTTTGATCCAGCAAAATGTCAACTCCGCCCGCAATCGCCATATCTGACTCTTTTGACATCAGGCTTTGACAAGCGAGATGGACGCTGACCAATGAAGAAGAACAAGCCGTGTCTACAACCAGATTCGGTCCTTTCAGATTAAAAAAGTGTGAGATATGCGCGCCTATGAAATTTTGTCCTATACCCACGATCGTATTTTTTGAAGGGGAACCTATTTTGGACATAAACGTCCCGGTCCGCGAACCGATGAAGACGCCGACTTCTTTGTTTGATACTTCTTCTTTTGTATAGCCGCCGTCTCTCAATGTCTGGACGCTGACCTCAAGGCATTTTTTGATTAACGGATCAAGCTCTGATGCCTCACTTTTGTTCATATTAAAAAACGCGGGATCGAAAGACTCAATATCTTGAAGAAATCCGCCCCACTTACTGATACTTTTTCCCTTTTCATAGGTGTCAGAGTAGTATGAAGAAATATCCCATCGCGACGCCGGGACTTCGCGGACACTATTTTGTCCTTTCTTCAAATTTGTCCAGAACGTTTCTGTATCCGGAGCATCCGGAAACTCACAGCCCATTCCGATAATAGCGATTTGGTTCAGACTGGTTTGTTGTATTTGTGATCCGTTGTCCCGTATTTCGGAAGCATTTTGATTTATATGTTGCTCTTTTTTCCGAACCTCAATGTTTTCCGAATCAATTTGAGGACTGATCCCCTCACTTGCAAATAACTCGTTCAAATAGACGCCCAGTTGTGAAAAACTCGGATACTCCAGAAAAGCTGAAGGTTCAATTTTTATTTGAAATACATCTTCCGCTTTTTTGACAAGCTGAACCAGTAAGATTGAATCAACTCCGTAATCCGCAAAAGACGTATCCTGATCTAAATTCCCGTAAGGTATTTTCAGCTCCGCGGAAAAGATCTCCATTAACTTCCTGATAATGGATTCATTGTCTCCCTGACCAGAAATCACTTTTTCCTCAGCATCCGGGTTATTTTTAGCAGCTTGAATTCTTGTCTGAAGCAGCTGCTGCAGCATGAATTTCTCCGGATGTGTCTTTGCCGGTATAAGGCAGGGGTATCCGTTTATCGTCATCATTTCATCCAGCATGGCAATACCTGTTTCTGTTGAGTGAGAAAGTAAACCAAGTGCCTGATATGATGGACTTGTCACCTCGCCCATCCCAATGTCCTTCCAGCTCGGCCAGTTAATTGATTGATAATATGTTCTGCCGGCTGCATGCTGATACGCCGCAAAGTAATCCATAAAAGCGTTCGCCGCGGCATAGTCACTTGTTCCGGCGCCTAATAAAGGAAAAGCGCTCGCAACAGATGAAAACAAAATGAAGAAATCAAGTTTGTCATCAATAAAAATGTCATGAAGTACCTGCATCCCCTGTACCTTTGGCTCAAATACTTCTCTTATTTCTTGATCAGATTTATGAATAAAAGCCGGATTCGAATGATTGGCTGCACCAGCGCAATGAATGACCCCGCCGATTTTGCCGAACTTCAGTCTCACCTTTGAAAAGAAGCGTTGTAATGTTTCTTTTTCCGTGAGCGGCCCGGAATACACTTCCACCTGAACTCCCTTTTGATCCAACTCATGCAGCAGTTGTAATTTCGAATAAAGAGGTGACTTTTCATCGGTGTCTTTTAACATGCCGGCTATTTTATCAGATTCCGGAAGGTCGGTTACTCCCATCAGCACAAGTTTTTTGACTCCCTTGCCGGCATAATGTCTGGCAAGTTCTGCTCCGATCCCTCTTGTTCCCCCTGTAATAACCAGGGTTTGATCCGTACGGCATACTGGCAGACCGGATAGTTTCCGGTTTATTTCCGCTGCATGTAATTTCTCGACGTATGGAATATAACGTTCACCGTTCCGGTAGCAGATTTCACTATACAGCCCGTCAGCGCAAGCTTCATCTGTGATTACCTGTCTCAATTCCGCCGCAGTCCCGACATGTCCGTCTACATCTATTGTTTTTGATTTTATCTTTTGATACTCCGCACTCAGCATTTTATATAGTCCGGCTGTTTCGGCTCCGGCTAACGACGGCTTGTCATTCAGAAATGTCTGCAGCCCTCTGGTCACATGTAAAACGAAAAGCTGTTTACGTGTCTTTATGATTTCCTGCAGCAGTGTCAGCTTCCCGATTGTGCCGGTGCGTGCCCCGTTTTGATCACTCCGCAAATCTGACAGGTCAATCATGCCGATGATTTCCGGATTTTCTTCTATGACCGCTAGAGCCGTTTTTTTGGCTTCCCCATCCGAATGATCCCAGTTATCTGCGCAAATGACAGCGGCTTCAATCATAGGGTCTGAATCAAACAATTCGAATGCAAGCCGCTCACTTTCACTATTAGCCAGGATCATCACCTGTCCTTTCGTAAAAGCGGAAGGCGCAGCCTTTTGTTTTTTCCACGATTTTTTTAATACATCAAATGATAAGTCAGTCGGTGCATGGGGCAAACTCTGCGGTACGCCTGTTTTTTTCTGTTTCTGTGCTGCTTTTGCGGCAGGCACCCAATATCTGTTCCGTTCAAAAGGATATGCAGGAAGAGAGATAAGCTTCGGTAATTCCGAAGTGTACATCTCTTCCCAGTGAACGTCTCCTCCGTTCACCCAGTGAATGGCCATTTCTCTTGCACTATTAAAGTGAGCGGCTGACAGGGCATCCTTTTGACCGGTGCCTCGGCGGGCCTTTCCCCTATATAAACCGTTTAACTTATGATCTGACCGCAAATACATCGTCAGCTTATTGCGAAGATCGTCAATGCTGCTAACCTCAACAGCGAGCCGCTCTTCCATAGCGTTTCTCCCGGTCTGCGAGGTGTACGCAGCATCAGCTAATGACGTTTTTGGCTCCAGTTCTTTTATATATGCATCAATCAAGAGTCTGAGCCGTTCTTCATTTTTGGCAGAAAGCAGAATAATTTGCGTCTTGTTGCTCTGTACCGTTTCCATCTTTTCTTCATTCTTATACTCTTCGATGATAATGTGGGCATTAGATCCTCCAGCGCCGAAAGAACTGATGCCTGACCTTCTGGCTTGATTTTGCGGCGTCTCCCAATCGGTCAGTTCAGACTGCACGTAAAACGGTGTTTCCCCAAAATCAATATTAGGATTTAAGTGATCGGAATGAAGGGAAGGAGCAAGCTGTTTATACTTCATTTGCATCAGCACTTTTGTAATAGAAGCAATTCCCGCCGCAGCCTCTAGGTGTCCGATATTTGACTTAACCGAACCAATTGCACAACGATAATCGCTTTTCGAGCTGTGCAAAGCTTTGGTTAATCCTGAAATTTCAATCGGGTCTCCCAAAGATGTCCCGGTGCCATGCGCTTCAATATAACTTATGCTGTCTGCATCAATCCCCGCCTTATCAAGAGTTTCACTGATGACGTTTGCCTGCTCGCCCGGATTTGGCACAGTGTATCCGTTTGTTTTTCCGCCGTGATTTACAGATGTTCCCTTAATCACACCGTAAATCCTGTCCCCGTCAGCCTTCGCGGCAGAAAGCGATTTCAAAAGAACGGCCCCGACTCCTTCTCCCGGCACATATCCGTCTCCTCCCGCTCCAAAGCTTCTGCAGCGCCCATCGCTTGAAACAAAATGATTTTGTGAAAGCAAAGTATATTTATCAGGGTGTAAGGATAAATTCACTCCTCCGGCAATAGCGAGGGTGGATTCTCCCCTTTTTATACTTTCACATGCAAAATGAACAGCAGAAAGTGAAGAAGAACACATTGTATCAATTGCAAGGCTGGGTCCGTGCAGGTCAAAGAAATATGACACCCGGTTTGCGATAGACGAATAAGAAGACAAGAGCGCCTGACGTTCCTCATCATCTGAAGCACCGGCTGCAAATAACTGATAGTGGCTGTAGGTGACACCGACAAATACACCTGTCTTATGCCGTTTCAACTTTTTCTTTGTGTAACCCGCATCTTCAAACGTGTGCCACGCTGTCTCTAAAAATAACCGTTCCTGAGGATCAATTAACTCGGCATCACGGGGCGAAATTGAGAAGAACAGCGGATCGAATTTATCAGCGTCTTTTATAAAACCTCCCCATTTGCTGTCATGACGGGCATTGTCACCTGTGTGATAATATTTCCGAAAATCCCAGCGCTCTTTCGGTATTTCCGTTATACAATCTTTTCCGGAAGAAATATTTTCCCAAAACTGTTCCACATCCTTCGCCATCGGGTAGCGGCCGGCTATACCGATAATTGCAATATCTTCCTCGGAAGGTGCGGATGGTATGCGGGAAACGGAAAGCTTCTCCCGTTTCGCCGGAGCCGAATGATCAATTCGCTGTTCGGCTGCCGGTAAAAACGCCTTCTTCAACTCATGATGATAGTGTTCAAGAAAATACTCTGACAGCTCTTCAACACTGCTGTATTCAAAGAAAAGAGTCTTAGACACTCTTCCAAAATATTTTTCCAGACGGGAGTTAAGACCTAAAATCGTTAGAGAATCAATTCCGTGACGGTCAAACGTATCCTCGGGTAAAATACTGTCCGCCGGTCTTCCCGTTTCCGCACCGACAATCTCTGTCAAAAGACGAACCGTTTGCTTTTTCAGATCCCTTTCATTTAATTGCGGCAGATTACTGTTGTTTTCAGGCACAGTCTCTATTTCTTTATGATCAGTTGAGAGTAATTCACTTATTCTATCTTTGTCTCCGCTGATAACAGCCAGCTGAGAAGCAGAGCGGCTCATACTGTCCTGAAAAGCGGCAAGCCCTGCTTGGGCGGATAAAAGTTCCAGCCCTGCATGTCTTAAAGCTTGCAGCTCTCCCGGCCCGACTGTCATATTGCCCGCATCCCATAACGGCCAATTAATAGAAAGTGTTTTCCCGGGACGTCCTTTAATGCTTCGATACTGGGTGAATCCGTCCATACATCCGTTAGCGAAGGCGTAGTCGCTTTGACCCGCATTAGGCAGAACGGCCGAAAGGGATGAAAACATAACGAAGAAATCAAGAGGCTCTTCTTCAGCTGCTTTATCCAGCCAAACGGTTCCGAATACTTTAGGCGCTATAACTTCTTCTATGCTTTCTTTCGTTTTTTTTATGATAAATGCATCCTTAACAAGTCCGGCGCTGTGCAAAATTCCGTTTAATTCTCCGAATGTCTGCTTAATGTGCTTAATCAAAGCGTCCGTCTCTTTTTCCTTTGAAATATCTGCCGGGACATATAAGGCTTCAGCGCCAAGATTTTCAAGAGCGCTCAATTTTTGCGCCGTTTCACGGGAGGCCGGGGAACGCCCGGTTAATACCAGCTTGACTTCTGCCTGTTTCGCCAGATATTCAGCAAACAGATACCCGAGACCGCCGGCTCCTCCCGTAATTAAATACACACCGTTCTTTTTTACACTGAAACTTTGTTTCTCCCCATCTTCTTTTTTTACTCTTTGAAGCTGCCTTTTATAATAATGCCTCGGCTCATAGCAGGTAAAGTGGTCCGTTTTACATTGATTGTTCCATTCAAAAGAGATGACATCTGCAATATGCTGCTTTGTAAACGGCTCGTCAAACATTGATTTCAGCTCTGCAGCCTTACATGTGAAATTCGGATTTTCGGCCTGTACGGTCTTAAGAAAACTTTCAACCGCGTTATAAATCGGCTGAACCTCGCCCTCGGTATTTTCATACAGGTACAAAATTTCTGCTTTCGGACAAAGTTTGTTCGCCATGAAGGCCTGAAACATTTGAAACAAGGAATACAGACTTTCATTGAGCTGCTTTCTCATTGCATCTTCCGTATTTTTGAAGAGCCCGGCAGCCAAAAAATGAATAATATGGCGGGGTTTTATATTTTGAGAACGCAGAACCCCGCATAACGCATCATAATCCTCATCTTTTGCAAAGTTCATTGTAAAACGACCGTTCCGGCAATCTTCGAAACGCTCGCCGGAAGTCACGTAAATGAAAGGTGCCTCATAGCCTTCAAGCTGCCTCTTCATTACGGTATACATGCTGTCGTCTTCGCAAAAAAATAAAATTGGCTCTTTCGTATGCGGGAATTTTTCACTGCCTTTAAATTCATGTCTATCCCATACCATTTCATATAGATGGGTTTTCCCCAAGCTCTTAATGAATTCCAGCCCTTCTTCAGGCGTCAGGCTGCATTCTTTCACCTTTTTCACGATTTGCTCAATTTGCATCGTTTTTTCATTCATGGAAAAGCAACTCCTCTATCAGCTCTGACGTCTCTTTCGTATTCATCTCACCTGTTTGTGCTTTTTCAAGAAGCGACATGATTTCTCCATCTGCTGTATCTTTATTTGAGTTGTGAAGCTCAGTGTTCGAGAAAGCCTCAGCCTTCTGCGCTTCATCTTTATTTAAATGAATCCAATGTCTGTTCTTGCTGAAAGGATAAAGAGGAAGAGACAGTTTAACCGGTTTGAGTTCCTCCTCATACAAGTCTTCCCAGCTGATTTCACAACCGATCGTCCACAACTGAGCCAGTTTGGCCGGCTTGTTTTGCTGAATCAGTGATTGAACATATGCATGACCTTCGGGGCCGCCGAATAAAGGAGCGTACAGACTATCAAAATCCGTTACATTTCCTTCATAAACACCTTGCAGCCTGCTCCCCTGGATGTAACCGTTTAATTTTTCAAGAAGATCTCCGGCATTCGAACAAGTGATCGCAAGGCGGCATTCAAATGGTTCCCTTCCGGTTTGCAGCGTATATGCTATTTCTTCAAGACCGAATCCGGACTTTTCTCTAAAATTGCCGTTATGCGGTTTATCAGCTGATCGATTCCGGATGCGGCTGATATAGCGGCACAGCTCGCTCAGTGTCTTTAATTCCTGAAATATGTCAAGTGATATTTCTGTGCCGTACATTTGGTTTATAAAAGAGATTAATTCGGAATAAGCCAACGGATCAAATCCGAATTCCGAAAGAGGTGTCTTTGCATCTATATCTGCGGTATCTAAACGCAGGATACCCGCTGCCGCTTCCCGAACCGCCTCTTGTAAATCACGTTCCTGCACCTCTTGCTGACTGAATTGAACTGATCGTTCTTCATGTAAAAATGTTGTTAACTCTTTGGCTTTAACCATCAGCCTTTCCTTTGTTTTGGCCGATAGAACAATGATTTGTTCCCGCTCGGCAGTTACTGCTTTATCTTGTCCGTATTCAAATTCTTCCACGATGACATGAGCATTTGCCCCGCCGAATCCGAAGGAACTGACTCCGGCACGGCGCGGAACTTCATTTCCTTTTCGATCTTTTAATCTGGCCCACTTTATTGTTTTAGTGACAATATGAAACGGCGTTCCGCTTAATTGAATATAAGGGTTCAGTTCCTTGACATGTAGTGTGGCAGGCAATGTTTTATACTTCATGGATAGTAATACTTTAATCAGCCCCGGCATTCCAGAGGCGGGCTCTAAATGACCGATATTCGTTTTTACTGAACCGATGCCGCAATATTGGTCATTATTCTTTCCTGAACGCGGCTCAAAAGATCCAAACGCTTTTTTCAAGCCTTCAATCTCAATCGGATCTCCCAGTTCTGTCCCGGTTCCGTGTGCTTCAATATAAGATATCGTATCAACAGGAATACCGGCATTTTTGTAAACAGACGTTAACAGTTCAGCCTGAGCTTCCGGGTTCGGAGCGGTCAATGAAGCAGATCTTCCTCCGTGATTTTCTCCGGTTCCTCTCAGGACTCCGTAAATATTGTCTCTGTCATTCATTGCCGCCTGCAATGGTTTCAATAACAGAACAGCTGCACCTTCACCGCGGACATAACCGTCGGCAAGTTTATCAAACGTCTTACACCGGCCGTCCCTAGACAAAATACCGAGTTTATCAGTATACATATGCGTGACTGGATCTAAGAGCAGCGAAACCCCGCCTGCTACCGCCAGCTCACTTTCACCATTTTGAATCGAGCGCACAGCTCTGTGGATTGCTGCAAGACTGCTTGAGCAGGCTGTATCAATGGACTCACTCGGACCTCTGAAATTAAAATAGTGGGATACACGATTGCTGATGAGCGCCTGGCTGTTTCCGGTTCCCGCAAACGCGTGCGCCCCGTCCGAATGCCTCATCAGCAGCTGGCGGTAATCATTAAATTGAATGCCCGTAAACACCCCGATATTTTTGCCAGACAGCTTTGAAGCTTTGTAACCCGCATCTTCTATCGCTTTCCAGGTTTCCTGCAAATAAATTCTGTGCTGAGGATCCATGAGTTCTGCTTCCCGCGGATTAATATTGAAAAACGCCTCATCGAATTTATCGGCATCTGTGATAAAGCCGCCCCATTTCGAATGTACTTCGCTGCTTCCTTTGCCTTCGGCGTATTTTTTCCAATCCCAGCGATCCGGGGGAATTTCCTGAATCAAATCTTTTTCATTGATTAAATTGATCCAAAACTCATCTGCATTTTTTGATCCCGGAAAAACACAACTCATCCCGATAATGGCAACTGGCTGCTTCTCTGGATGAAGGTCAGCCTGTCTTGTTGTCTTTTTTTCAAACGGAAAACTTCGCGGCGGCTTCACGGTTTTCCCGGTGGTTTTCCCAGCGTGCACTACTTTCCTTTTTTCAGAAATGTTTTTTTCTGCATCTGTATTCCCTTTTGCAACAGTACGCAGTTCACTGTTTAGAAATTCTGAAAGAGACTTAATATGGCTGTAAGTAAAGAAAACGGCAGGTGTCAGCTTAAGCTTGTATTTTTTATTCAGTCGGACAGCTAATGTTTTCAAACTGATAGAATCAAAGCCGAGATTGCCGAAATTCTCTGCCGTATCCAGCTGTTCAATGTTAATTTTCAATAATTCCGATACCATTTGCTTCAGTTCTTCCAGGACATTGTCTGTATAAGCCGGTGCTGTATAAGAAATTTCCTCTTGACGAACCGGAAGCGTATTTACTTTTTGATACGGCAGATCTTTTTTTGCTGGTGTTGTTCCGGCATCCCCGGTAACAACCGAAATTTGCGGACAGTCACTTGCCAAAATCGTCTCAAAAGCCGCTATCCCTTCTTCCGTTTCCAAATAATCAAACCCGGATGCGGAAAGATATGCTTCTTCAGCTTCTTTGTTTAAATGCATTCCGCCTTTACGCCACAACGGCCAGTTAATCGAAATGCTCTTGCCTTGTCTCTCTTGCCGGCGGCTCTGTTCGGATCTCCAATTTATATATTGATCTTGAAAATAATTGCCCAACGCATAGTTAACCTGTCCAAAATCTCCGAAGACCGAAGAAATAGAAGAAAATACGATAAAGAAATCAAGCGGCTCATCTTTCGTTAATTCATCTAAGCATACCGTTCCTTCAATTTTAGCAGTCATGCCTTCTGAAAAATCAGTCAGATTCATCTCTGTAAATAACCGATCATCGGCATGACCAGCTGAATGAATAATACCTTGAATGGAGCCCCAAGTCCGTTTCGTTTCTTCTATGACCCGTCCCATCGTCTTTTGATCTGCGGCATCAGCTTGATAATATACCGCATCTCCTCCAAGCGCCTGCAGCCGGTCAATGTTATGTCGTTTATCAGCTGTTAACGGTGACCTTCCCGTCAATACTAATTTTGCTTGATACTGAGAGGCTAAATATTTTGCGAAAATCAGGCCCAGACCGCCCAAACCGCCCGTTATGAGGTAAATCCCTTCCTGTTTCAGCTGATGAGGGTGCTCTGTATGATTGAATACATACTCCTTTAATGTCTTAACATACCTCTTGTCATTTATATATTTAACTTCTTCCGCCTGCCGTTCCACGCCTGAAACCATTTCGTTAAGACAAAATTCAGCCATTTTTTCAATTGATATACGTTCTGAAAAACCGATTGACTTCACATTCTCTGCGGATGGCACCAACATATTCGCCGTTTTTAAACAGCCTGCAAGAGCGCCCGTATACGGATCATTCACGCCTTCTTTAAAAGAGTGAACAAGAAGCAGAGAATGAAGATAAAGAGAGGCGTCACTGCGGGCGCTCAGCGCTTTTAATAAATAAAAAATTGATTCCAGGCCGCTGAGAAGGCGGTCACCCGCGTAAAATGTTTCTCCCGTGTGCAAGATGACATCCGGAGAAAACCCCTTTTTCTCCAATTCTTCGAATAAACGAATATAATCTGACGTCACTTCCGGGTTTACACAGAATGTCAGCAGATTTTGATCGGTCTGCCGCTGATCCGGCGTGACGAGAATGACACGGCTGTCTGATTGATTTTTCAGAGCTCCAGCCAATGCTTCATCTTTTGCAAAGACCAGAATTGTTTTTGGCTCCCTATCTTTCATTTCAATCAGAGGGTTTTTTTGATCCCACTTATGCTCATAAAAACGTACATTTTTATTAGGCTTTCCGCCAAAAATCAGTCCGCTCAGTTCCATCAAAATCCCGCCGGCATTGTCTAATACATACACATCATAAGCCGAATCGCTTTCTTCAGTTTGTTCTGCATATACATAAACGGGTTCAGTCTCATGATCAAAAATCGTACATTCTTTAATATTTTCCGGGAGCTCTCCGGCATTTTCCCCCGCAAGGTATATGACGGCTTGATATACGCTCTCAATAACTTCCGGTTTGATTATGCACCCTTTCGGCTCGGCCTTTGCTTTTATCTTTAAAAGTACCTGTCCGTTCCTGCTGACACATTGCTCTGCGGCTTTCAGACTGTCACTGCAGCTGTATCCGAATTCGGCAAGCCGCTGATAAAATGCTTCATACGGTATGCGGTCTGCGCGCTGAGACAGGAACGGCTCAAGATGAATATTTCCGTTCTCGTACGCCCCGCCTTCTAATTCGAGCCGCCCTGAGGAATAAATGGATGAGTCGCTCTGTTTTTCTATAGAATACGATGCACCCTGATTATCCGGGGTTAATACAATCCGGATCTGCTCATTGCTTCCGCTTTGTAACATCGGTTCTCTAAAGGAGAGCTCTGTTAATTTAATAATCGGATTCCCTGAAGCCATTGCTCCGGCAGCTCTCGCCATTTCAATCTGGCTGAGAAACGGAAACATTTCCTTGTCTTGATACTTTGTTTTTATATACAAATCGGTATCGCTTACATTGATAAGAAACTTCTGTGCTTTAAAATCAGATATATTGCATGAAATGTAAGGATGCAGATCGTTATTACCGTTCATCCGGCGGCTTCCCGTATTTTGCGCATCTATTCTGCACAGCTCTTTGGCAAATGGATATCCGGGTGCTGATACCCGTCTCAGAGTAGCACCTTTATAAAGTGACGGCCAATCTACCCCGTTTCCGGCAACCCAGTATTCAGCAATCTTCACAAGATCTCTGTTTGTGACTGCTTCTTCAATTTCAGCTTTATTCATCCTTTGAGATTCTGTTGTGTCTTTGCCGCTTGTAAAAATATGATCCATCGCGTTTCCGAGAGTATAATCTGTCAGTCTTTTAAGCAATTCATCTCTTGTGGAGGCGATAACAGCCAATCTGTGCGGCATTTCTTCTCTGCCGGTTTGTAAAGTAAATGCTGTATTTCTAAGTATTTCCAACTGATAATCTCTGGCTGCTATATGTTCTTTTGCGCGTTTTACATATTCTTCCATCCTGTCGGCGTTTTTTGCAGAAAAAACAAATAAAAGCTGTTCAGGTTCTTCAGCCACGAGAGGAGAGATAGCTTCATCCGCAAATTCTTCTAAAATAATATGGGCATTAGCTCCTCCTGCCCCGAAAGAACTGATTCCGGCACGCCTGGGAACGGATGACTCCCATTTTTCGGCACTGTCCGGTACATAAAAAGGTGTTTTTTGAAACGGTATATTTTCATTCAATTCAGCAGAATGAGTCAGTGACGGAACAATTGTTTTATGTTTCATTTGAAGAATAACTTTCGTAATGCCCGCTATGCCTGCAGCAGCCTCAAGATGTCCGATATTTGATTTAATCGACCCGATCGCGCATGTCTTCTTATCGCGTTCGGCACCTGAAAATGCTTTGGTCAGACCGGTGATTTCAATCGGATCTCCTAACGCGGTGCCTGTTCCGTGAGCCTCTATATAGCTGATGCTGTTTGGATCAATAAATCCTTTTTTTAAGGCTCTCGTAATGACCTCACTTTGAGCTTTGGGATTCGGCACGGTATATCCATTCGTCTTAGCACCGTGGTTGATGGCTGTTGCCTTAATAACTGAATAAATCTGATCACCGTCAGCAATAGCCTTTTTTACGGGTTTCAGCAGCACGGCACCTGTTCCTTCTCCCGGCACATAGCCGTCTCCTCCTGAACCGAAGCTTCTGCACCGGCCATCACTGGATAAAAATCCGCCTTGGGTCAGGAGTTCATATTTATGAGGATGAATGGATAAATTGACGCCTCCTGCAATTGCAATTTCACATTCATTCCTGATTAAACTTTCACAGGCAAAATGAACAGCCGTTAATGATGAGGAACACATCGTGTCCAAAGCAATACTTGGCCCGCTGAAATTAAAGAAGTAGGATACCCGGTTGGCGATTGATGCATATGAGGAAGAAACGGCCGCTTCGTGACCAACGCTGTACAGCTGATATTGGCCGTACATAACCCCTGCAAAAACACCGACGTTTTTTCTTTCAAGCGTTTTCTTTGCGTACCCCGCATCTTCTATGGTGTGCCAAACCGTCTCTAAAAACAGTCTCTCCTGCGGATCAATTAATTCAGCTTCGGCAGGAGAAATATTAAAGAACAACGGATCAAAATGATACACATCGTCAATAAATCCCCCCCATTTGCTTTGGTTTTTTACTTCATCGCCCGCTGCGGGCTGATAGTGCAGCCCCGAATCCCACCGATCCTTAGGTATCTCAGTTATACAGTCTTTACCGTTCAATAAGTTTTCCCACAGAGTATCAAGATCATTTGCCATCGGGTAACGTCCGCTGATACCGATAATCGCGATATCATTGTCATGATACTTCTCCTGCTGCTGCACCTGATTTTTCATCTGGATTTTCTGTTTCCCGTTAACTTCGGCTGTCTGTTTATTGTCTTTTTTCTTCTGAGATGGGGTGCTGCTCCCGTTTTCTCCTAACCGGAGTTTATGAAGAAGAGTATCCCTGTGCTCCTCAACGAAATACTGTGACAATTCTGCCGCAGTCTGATATTCGAATAACAGCGTTTTTGAGAGCGCGCCGAAATGTTTTTCAAGCTCATTCGTCATATTGATAATCATAACGGAATCAAGTCCGTATTTTTCCAATGCCTCTTCTGCATCTATTTTGTCCGCAGGCATCCTGAATTCTGCAGCAATCATTTTTATAATAAAATCAGATGTTTCAGCTGTCAGTTTCTCTGAATCAAATGATTCGATATTTCTCCCTGTTCCTTCATCTGCCGGAATATTGTCTTTTCGTTCATATAATTGATGAACATGATTGTCAATTTGCTCATCTCCGTAAAATACAGTAAATTGCGAAAAACCGGAGGACAATGCGACTGCAAACGCTTCTTTACCTTCTTCTTTTTCTAAAGGATAAAAACCCGCCTTTTTCATTGTCTCTACCGTGCGCTCATCCACTTGCATGCCGACTTCTTTCCACAGCGGCCAGTTCAGAGAGAGAGAAATCGTATCAGAATCCTGGGCAGAACGCATATTCATGAAATGATCCATATAACTGTTTCCGAACGCGTAATCAGATTGCCCGACATTTCCCAACACTGCGGAAGTAGAGGAGAAGCAAATGAAAAAGTCAGGATTTTCTTTCTCAACAGCATCATTCAGCCACATCGTACCCAATACTTTCGGTCTGATTACCTGATCGAATTCCTCTCGTGACTTGTTAAGAAGGAAAGAATCACGGATGATTCCCGCGCCCTGAATGACCCCGTTTACTTTTCCATAAGAAGTTTTGGCTTTTTTGACTACATATTCGGCTTCTTCCTTATTGGTAATATCAGCCTGAACATAAACAGCTGAAGAACCGGCATCCTCTAATCGTCTCAGCTGTTTTCTTATATGATCTGAAAGCGGAGATCTCCCCGTTAAAACAAGGCAGCATTTTGTTTGAAAAGCCAAATATTCTGCAAAGGTAAATCCTAATCCGCCCGCGCCTCCTGCGATAATATATACTCCATTTTCTCTCAGCGGCACATCTCCGCTTCCGGAATTTTTTTCGGGTTCATACGTTTTGAGCTGTTTAACATAACGCTGCATGTCTTTATAACGGATCTCTACATCTGAAGGCTGGAAATCACTCAGCTCATTGCGTATGATATCAGCCGCGTGAACGGCTGCTATTGACTGCTCCAATTCAATGCTTTTTGCTGAGATTAACGGATTTTCCAGCTGCAATGTCCGCAAAAATCCGCTTGCCGCCGCGTAAAGAGGCTGTTCTCCAGAAAGATGCGAAAAATATCCGTATAACAGCTTGATCGGTTTGCGGCAGTTATTTTTGAAGAGCGCCTGTTGCAGTAAAAACAAAGAATAGACTCCGCTGTCGCATTGTTCACGAATCGCTCTCTCAGTCTTTTCAAACGGCATGTCTGACCATAAATGCACCGCTTCCCGTATATCTGACTTCTCTTCTTCTATAAGCCATCCTAACAGGTTTATGTAATCTCTTTCAGAGCGGGGGTCGATTTCAAATACACCGTCCCCGGTTTTTCGAAACTCTTTCCCCGGCTTAACCAAAATAACCCTTGTATCATGCAATGCAGCAAGTTCATTTCTCACAATTTCATTTTTATCAAATAATAAAAGGCTGCCCTCACGTCGGCCGCCTTTTACATGAATGCTGAGATCTGTCCGCTGCCAGACCGTCTGATAATATATCGCCTGTCCGTTACCCCCTGCGGAATGAGAACCAAGCTGCTGTATCCGCTTTACTCCTTCTTCCAAAGAAATGATGCCGCTTTCTATGTCAGAAAGTACTTTTTTTCTAATATGACGGGCTTCTTTCATAAAAATCTTCATCCCCTTTACAAATGGCACTGCCGCAAAATGATAAACTAATCCTGCATACGCTCCAGCGCATAATCTGCTTCCTCCGCAGTCAGTTCGCCCGCTTTTAATTGTCTGAGGAGCTCTTTTACTCTCTCGTTCTTTCCATTGGAATCCGCTGTTGCACGAGTCTGTGTCTCCGCGGAAAACGTTTCTTTTTTACGAATGGTTACATCCTTCAAACCTGCAAGTCTCTCTCCGTGTTCATTAAGCAGCTGAATATCGTAAATAAGCTCGGATTGACCTTTTTGGCCTGTTTTACGCGCATAAGCCCAGCATTCTGCTGAAACTTTTTTCCGAATCGTAATCTCTTCTATTGAAAAAGGAACATAAACAGATGCCTCTTCTCTTCCGTCGGTAATTCCGAACAAAGATTGCAGAGCCCCATCAATTAAAGACGGATGCAATGTATAATTTTCAAGAGCATATGCGGCTTCTTTTGGCAGCAATAAGTGTGCAACCGCTTCCGTTCCGCCGCCCCATAAACGTTGAATCGGCTGAAAAGCGCGCCCATACAGGAACCCGTTTTCCCGAAAATACTCGTAACATTCATCTTGTTCACGGACAAAAGCACTTCTGTTTATCATCTCTTGTCTGTCGATGTTCTCTATATCATCATCACTGTAATGATGATCATAATCTAATTCCCCCGTCACAAATCCAGTCCTTACAGCAGCATCCTCGTCAGGTGACATGTTAAATAATATGCTGCCGTCTTTTACGGAAATGTGAGTGTAAATGGTCAGGCTCTCTTGCAAAAGCATGGCCGGTCTGGCAAATATCACGTTTTTTAAACGAGTGACCTTTTTCTTTCGATATGACCGCGTTCCCGCTGCGCATGCCATTTCAAGAAAAGCAGCTGCCGGGAGAATGCTCTTGTTTTTTACAATGTGGTCTTTTAACCAAATCTCTTTTTCTCTTAATGTCGTTTTAAAAAACTGCTGTTCCAGAGTAGATTCATTCGAATCCAGAAGCGGGTGCAGTGAAGACTGCTGCGGCAATATTTCCGGAAATACTGCACTTTGGCTTCCAGGCACCCAGTAAGACTCCTCAGCAAATGGATATAAAGGAAGCTTGACCTTTTGCGGGGTATATTCTTCATATAACTCTCTCCAGTGAATATCAGCCCCGAAAGACCATAATTTTGCAAGAAGATTCAAGTCCTTTGTCTCCATCATCACCTCGAGGAATTTATCTTTCATCTTTTGATCATGAAAGATAAAGACTTTATCAAAATCTTTCGTAACATTGCCTTTGTATACGCCCTCTCCAATTGTTCCTTCAGTACAGAAAGTTCTCAGCTTCTCCTTAAGTTCCGGCAAATCGGAAGCTACAACAGCAAGTCTGTCTTCCATCGGCTCCCTGCATGTCTGCAATGTAAAAGCGATATCAGCTGCCGAGGCCTTTGTCTCCCGCTCTGTGAATTGCAGAAGGCGCCGAGCGTATTCTTTCAGTCTGTCTTCATTTTTGGCAGAAAGAACTGCGGCAAACGGCCCGCTTATTGTTTGTGTGTCCGCATGGTTTTGATATTCTTCCACAATGACATGGGCATTTGCTCCTCCCGCTCCGAACGAACTGATTGCTGCTCTCCTGTTGGAGGCGCCTGATTCTTTCCGCCACTCTTCTTCTTTCCGCTGAACGTAAAAAGGCGTCTTTTCAAATCGGATATTTTGGTTCAGCTGTTCCGAGTGAATGGATGGCGCCAATTTCTGATGCTTAAATTGTAAAAGAACTTTTGTAAGAGCTGCTATACCTGCAGCAGACTCCAAATGTCCGATATTAGACTTCACTGAACCTATAGCACAAAATTGTTTATCATCCGTAAATTTCTCAAACGCTTTTGTCAATCCTGCGATCTCAATCGGATCTCCGAGCGAGGTACCCGTTCCGTGTGCTTCCAAGTAGCTGACGGATCGCGGACTGATGCCTGATTTCTTGAAATTTTCAGCAATCAGCTCAGCTTGTGCATTCGGGTTCGGAACCGTAAATCCATTGGTTTTTCCGCCATGATTTACAGATGTTCCTTTAATCACTCCGTATATATGATCCTGATCAGCAATTGCTTTTTCCAGAGGTTTCAAAAGGACGGCTCCCGAACCTTCTCCCGGGACATAGCCGTCTCCGCCCTCTCCGAAACTTCTGCACAATCCTTCGGTGGAAACAAAATTACCTTGACTCAGCCAAAGGTATTTGCTGGGATGTATGGATACATTAACGCCGCCCGCAAGCGCAATTTCACTTTCCCCTCTTTTAATACTCTCACATGCCAAGTGAATGGCCGTCAGCGATGATGAACACATCGTATCCAGTGCAATGCTCGGGCCGGAGAGATTAAAAAAGTATGAAACCCTGTTCGCAATAGATGAAAAGAAGGAACTGAGCGCAATCGGATTGCCCCGCGCAGTTTCTTCTGCGCCGAATAATTGATATTGTCCGTACATGGCTCCGACAAACACACCGGCTTTCATACCGTCAAGCTTCTCTTTTGTATATCCTGAATCTTCAAACGTATGCCAGGAGGTTTCGAGAAAAATTCGCTCCTGAGGGTCCATCAGCTCAGCTTCTTTATGAGAAATGTGGAAAAACAGCGGATCGAATTGATCAACACCGCTGATAAAACCGCCCCACTTACTGTTGATTTTCCCCTTCTCCATTCTGTTGGGACTGTAATTCGATCTGAAATCCCAACGTTCCTCGGGGATTTCAATAATACAGTTTTTCCCTCCGGCAATGTTTTCCCAGAACTCCTCAAGAGTATCGGATTTCGGATATCTTCCGCTCACACCGATAATGGCAATATCCTCACCCGGCGGAACCATGCTCGGTGCAGATGCAACCTTCTGCTGCCGGTGCTGTTTTTTACTCAGATTTTCTCTTTTCTTCGGCACTCTTGTTACCGGAGCTGCCCCTGCGGCCTTAAGCACTTTTTCTTTAAAAGATGTTAGGAAGAAGTTTGAAAGCTCTTCAATGTTCTGATATTCAAAAAAGATTGTTTTTGGAAGATCCCCGAAAGTATCTTCAAGCTTTGAAATAAGTGACATGATCATAAGTGAGTTGATTCCGAATTTCTCAAAAGAGTCTTTCGCATTTATTTTATGAGATTGGATTTTCAAGACACCGCTGATGATCTTGATTAAATAGTCATTGACTTTTTCTTTCGCAGCATATTCCTCTTCTTCATCGTGTTCCGCCGTGAGTGTATCTTGATCTGCTGCAGCTGTATTTCTTTGAATCGAAAGCGCTTTTATCATTTTATCCCGCTCTCCTTCTGCAGGCATTAAGCTGGTAAATGAAGACCGCATCATTTTCAGAAACGCTTCCAAAACAGAGGAAGTTCGCATCGGAGTCATTCCGTATTTTTCTTTTATTTGAATGATTCCATTGCTGTCGAGACTCATCCCGCCATCTTTCAATAACGGCCAATTGATTGAAAGGGTTTTTCCGTTTCGGGAGAGCTGAGATCGAAGCACTGCAAAACTGTCCATAAAATGATTTGCGTACGCATAGTCACTTTGGCCGGCATTTCCGTAAGCCGAAAAAGAAGAAAAAAGAACAAAAAAATCAAGATCTTCGTCTTTTGTCAGCTCATCCAGCCAGATTGTCCCGTAAACTTTCGGTTTCAGTACGTCCGTAAAATCACTGAGGCTTTTGTTTACAAGAAATGAGTCACGAAGGATGCCGGCAGCATGAATGACCCCGTTTATGCTGCCGTACCGCTGTTTAACGCCGAAAATGAATCGCTCTGTCTCTGTTCGATCTGTTATGTCCGTCCGCTGATATTCAACAATAGAGCCGCTCTCATTAAGCTTACTGATCCGTTCTTTTTGATCAGCTGTTAAAAAAGAACGGCCTGTAAGTATAATCACGGCTTGGTTTTCTTTAGCGATGTGTACCGCAAACAGCAGCCCGAGTTTTCCCGCTCCTCCGGTAATGATATATATGCCGCCTTTTTGATACGTTACAGATCCGTTATCGTGTTCCGGATTATCAATATGCTGCAGTCCTTTCACATAACGGGTATGTGAGTCTATTAAAACCTCACATTCATCGGATTGAAAGTGCTGTATTTCACTGATTGCAGCATCCCACACCTCGGAAACCGGAGGATTTATCTCAGAATGCTCATGGCGAATCTGTATGGTTTTCGCTTTAAGCTTGGAGCTTTCCATGTTTACCGTTTTAATGAACCCTCCGACAGCTTCATGAAACGGCTGATTCAGACCGCTTGTCCAATAAATATGCAATAACGTAACAGGTTCGTTTCTTCGCATTAAAGCTTTTGATAATAAAAAGAGCGAGTTTATCCCTCTGCGAAGAGTTTCGTTAACGGATTCTTCAGTGAATTCTCTGATTTCTCCGTTCCATAAATAAAGCACGACATCAGGTGTAAATCCGGTTTCAGCCAAATCAGACAGCAGCATTTTGACATGATTTTCATCAGAAGGATTGATTGTGCATCTATTCCGTTCAATTCTATAATCAGAATCGGGCGTTACGAGAATGACACGGTTATGTTCTCCATTCATCATCTCGGCATGCTGAAAAAGACGGTTATCCTGATCAAAAATCAGCATATTTCCCGGTGCCTGCTGATTCGGCATATCAATGTTATTTGTCCTTACCCATTCGTTCTTAAAAAAAATGGTTGGGGACGGAGCTTGTGATTCCGGCTCCGCCTTTTTTTCCATTTGTTCTTTTCTGTAAGTGCGAATTAGCTCCAGTCCTGCATCAGGAGACATTTGCTGTTCTTCAATTAAGGAAAGTATTTGTTTGATCTGCACTATTTTCCCTCCAGCAGCTGATAAACTTGGTCAGCAGAAAGTTCACCGTTTTTCAATCGTTCTAATAAGAAGAGAATTTCCTGATCTTCATTTTTACGTCCTGCGGTTAATTCTCCCCCGGTCACTTTTCTGACAGAAAAGTCTTTCATGCTCACGGCTATTTCGCCGCTCTCGTTAATAAAATCAATGTTATACGTATAAAAACCGGTTTCTTTCACCGAGACATGGCATCGGGCAGTAAGCGCCCTCTTAATGTGAAGCTCTCTAAGTGAATATGGAACAAATAAGCCCTCTTTCTCATTATCTCTTAACAAAAATGCCGCCGCTTGAAAACCGCCGTCAATTAATGAAGGATGAAGTGTAAAATGTGAAAACCCGTTCGCTAAATGAGCAGGAAGCTCCAATTCTGCCATTAACTCCATATCACCGCGATATACGGCTTTCAATGTTTGAAAACTGCTATGATATGTCAGGCCCATACGGCTGAAGCGGTGATAACACTCTTCCCGGCTTATGACCGGCTCACTGCTGCGTATGAACTGATCAATATCGACATACTCAGGATTGCTGTTTATGTCTCCGAATACTGTTTCACTTTGTGTGCAGATTTGCTGCACGCCATCCGGACCCTCTTTACATATCGTTACGTTCAACTTATCTTGTTTCATTTCCAAGTCGGTATAAATGTGCAGCGTTTTTCCTTTATATAATATAGGTCTGTTCCACATCACGTCTTTTATTTTATATACTTTACTTTCTCCGCTTATTTCCGCACAAACAAGAGCCATTTCAAGCGAAGCGGCTCCTGGCAGCACATAGTCTCCTGAAACAAGATGATCAGTGACGAAAAATTCAGTTCCGGAAATAACAGTTTTAAATGCTTGTTTCTTTAATGTTGAGACATTCTCGCTGATTAATGGGTGAAGACTTTTGCTATTAACCTCGCTTTTGTTCTTTTTCGGGGTGAACCAATAACTCTCTTTTGCAAACGGATAAGTTGGCAGCGGCACTCTATTCAATTTCTTATTGCCGATTGTCTTCCATTCAAACTCGGCTCCATTGGCCCACCATTGTGCGAGCAGCTCCTCTTTTCCGCTTTGAAGAGCCTCCTGAATCATATATTCAGAAACAGCTGTGCGCTCTTCAGTGTTTTCGCTTATAAATACGCCTTTTTGCACCTTGCTGTCATCAAGAAAGCTGACGTATTTATCTCTCAGCTCAGTCAGACTCGCTGCACATACGGCTATTCTTTCGTTCATTGCTTCCCGGCCGTTTTGCAATGTAAATTCCATGTCACTGGCATTAACGGTCATGTCACCGGCAATCACGCGATCCAAGTACTGAACCATAAGCCGGATATACTCAAGTAATTGATCTTTGGTTTTCGCAGATAAAACAAAAATATGTGTGTTACCGTTGTTTTCCGGCACTTCTTTTTGAGGTTCCCTATATTCCTCTAAAACAATATGCGCGTTCACACCGCCGAATCCGAATGAGCTGACACCTGCTCTCCTCGGCAGATCGTTGTTCTCTTCATCTTTTATCGAATTCCACTTTTGAGCGGTTTCTGTGATATAAAATGGCGTATTTTCCAGTTTGATGTATGGATTGAGTTCTGAAAAATGGGCGAGTCCCGGAAGTTTGCGATATTTAAAAGCCAGTAACACTTTCAGCACTCCGGCTATTCCGGCAGCGGTTTCGAGATGGCCGATGTTTGTTTTCACAGACCCGATTCCGCAGCATTTCTGTTTCGCAAAAGGAATGTCCCATTCTTGATATAACGTTTTAAATGCCTTTATGATGCTGTTCACTTCAATCGGATCACCAAGACTTGTCCCTGTGCCATGCGCTTCTATATATCCCGCAGTGGCAGGGCTGACCCCCGCCTTCCGCCAAGCTTCGGTTAATAAGTCCGCCTGTGCGTTCGGATTCGGAGCTGTCAAAGAATTGGCGCGGCCGCCGTGATTTACAGCTGATCCTTTAATCAAACCATATATATGATCACCGTCTGCCTGTGCTTTGCTGAGCGGCTTGAGCAATACTGCAGCCGCCCCTTCACTCCTTACATAGCCGTCAGCGCTTTTATCAAACGTTTTGCACTTTCCGTCTTTGGAAAGCATCCCTGCTTTATCAAAAGCTATAAACAGAGTAGGGCTTGTCATAATATGCACTCCGCCTGCAATCGCCATTTCAAAATCGCCTCTTTGAATCCCCTCAGCCGCACGATGGAGCGCAACTAACGAACTTGAACAGGCAGTGTCAATCGGTTCGCTCGGACCCGTCAGGTTCAGCTGGTAAGAAATACGATTTGCCAATATACAATGATTTAAACCGGTTGCGGTCTGCGCCTGAACAGAGACGCCATTTTCATTCAGACGTTCAGCATAATCCGTTGTGGCGACCCCTGCAAACACCGCGGTTTTCGTCCCTGCCAAATCAGACGGCTTATAGCCCGCATCTTCTATTGTTTTCCATACAGTCTCCATAAAAATTCTTTGCTGGGGATCCATTAATTCTGCTTCGGCGGGAGAAATCCCGAAAAACAACGGATCAAAACTGTCCGCGCCTTTGATAAATCCGCCTTTTTTTATTTTTGTTCTATTGACGTCCCTGATCGGATCGCCGTCAAACTCTTTCCAGTTCCAACGGTCTTCAGGAATGTCTGTAATCATATCCCGCCCTTTTTCAATTCCTTCCCAAAAGTCTTCCAGTGTATCTGTTTGGGGGAAACGACCGCTTATTCCCACTATTGCAACCGGCTCATTTATATGTCTTTCCTCTTGCCTAGTTTTATTTTCAGGCTCAGGGGAACGTTCATAAGATTCCGGCGGAGGCGTGCTGTACAATGTTTTTTCGTCAGCTGCAGAAAAAGATTCTGTCTCAGCAAAAAGGATTTCTCCGTATTGCTCGATTACATAATCAGTCATTTCAGCCAGTGAATTGCACTCAAAGAAAATGGACGGCAATAATTCCGTACCATATTGTTGATTGATTTCATTTCCGAGTCTGGTAAACGTAATAGAATCAAATCCGTACTCGCCGAATGAAGTCTCTTCTTCTATTTCCTTTCTGTCAATCTTCAAAATACTTGACATCATCTTTGCGATGCCCTCAATCAGATTTTCTCTCCGGTCTTTCGCCGCAGATTCATCTGAAGAAAAAGAACCGCAGAGATGAAGCTCCTCGGAATACTCACTCTTTAAAAACTCAAGAAGTTCATTAAAATCAGTAAGACCGAAAAAATCTGACGGCATCATTGATATTCCTAATGACTCGTTTAATTCGCTGCCCAACATTGTAAACATAATTGAATCAAATCCGTATTCACTTATCGGCAGTTCAAAATCAAATTCCCGTTCTTCAATTTTTAATACGCCAGTGATGATACGCGTCAAAGTGCTTTTTAAAGTTCCAGTTATTGACAGATCTTTCAGTTCTTGATTTTCGTCGGCGATTGCCGGGTCACTTTTTCCGCTGTCAATCGTTATCATTCGTTCCAGCTTTAATTCATTACCGCTAAATACCATTATTTGATGTTCACACCCTGTCATTGCTTGATCAAATGCTGCAAGGCCTTCCCGTTTTCCCAGAGGCAGCATTCCGAAACGGTCATAAAGGAACTTCTCTGAATGAATATCAATTTGCATACCGCCTTCTTTCCATAAAGGCCAATTAATCGAGACTGTTTTTCTAGGTTTATTTTCCGCCGCTCTCATTTCCGCAAAATAATCCATAAACCGGTTTGCATAAGCATAATCGGTTTGTCCGGCATTCCCGATTATTGCGCTGATAGATGAAAACATAACAAAAAAGTCCAGAGGTTCTCTGTCTGTATACCGGTCAAGCCATATCGTTCCGTAAACCTTGCTGGCCAAGACTGAATCGAGATCCTCTTCACGCTTATTGATGAGTAATGAATCTTTTATCACACCGGCGCTGTGAATAATTCCTTTAACAGGACCTAATTTGTTTTTGACGAGGTTTATCAGGTTATTGACATTTTCCTTATCAGAAATATCGGTTCTTACATAAAAAACCTCTGATCCGTTTTTTTCCAGCTCTTTTACATTGCTTACGGCTTCCTCAGAAAGCTCTGACCTGCCGATAAGGACAAGTTTTATTCTCCCTTTTCGCACAAGATGTCTGGCGAAAATCAGTCCGAGACCGCCTGTTCCTCCTGTAATGAGGTAAACTCCCCCTTCTTTTACTTCCATCTTTTCGGGGGGCTCGGCACTTTCAATTTCTGCAGAGTGCTTGACCTGCCTGATTCCATCTCTGTATCTGATTTCTGAAGTATCATCGCTGATGATTGTTTCTTTCACAAGGTTTTTTAATTCAGGCAGACCGGTGTTCAGCTGTAACTGAATTTCGTCGCTGTGTATTTCAATATTTTTACCGGACAACATTGGATGTTCCAAATGAAGTGACCTAAAAAAGCCGCTGATTGCCATTTGATAAGGTAAGATTTGATTTTCCCTTGTGAAAAATACATGTGATATCAGGATTTTATGTCTTGGGATTGTTGCTAGCAGAGCTTTCGTTACATTGAAAACCGGCAAAACAGTCTCTTCCAGCTTTTCATGAATGTTCTGCTCAATTCCCGTTTCAGGGCTCATCCCGATTAAAATGACGCGGTCAATTGTCACTTGTCTTTCTTTAAGAATCGCCAGCAATTTCTGATAGCCGTCAAGTTTGACGCTGTTCAATTCAAAGGAATCAGCTCTTTTTTCTTGAAAACTGCCGCCATGGCGGATAAAGATCATGTTCAAGCCGATATCTTTATATGCCTGGCGGATCAGCGGTTCTGATATATCCCGACGGAGTGAAATCACAAGGCAGCTGTTTAAACCGCTGGCTTCAGGCTGATGAAGCAGAGGGGCCCGCTTCCACATATCAGTGTAATACTTAACTGAATGCCGCTCATCCTGAGTCTGCGGTGCAGCCCTTAACGCCTTTAACGCTAAGTTTTTTATTTTAAGACTTACAGATCCGTTTTCATCCATAAATAATATATGAAACCTTTTGACATCATCATGTTGTCTTTCATCGGCAGCTGTAATGTAAGCATAGCCGTTTGCCGAAGGTGCATGAAGAATCTCCAGCTCACCTAATTCAAAAGGCAAATATGCGGTGTGATCTCCTTCTTGACCGGACGTAAACCCGGTTGTGGATTGAAAAATGCCATCCAATAAACACGGTTCCAGCAGCGTGCCGGATTTTTTATGAATGCTCTCAGGAAGTGATATTCGTGCAAGAGCAGCATTTTCATGGATAAACAGCTGTTTTATTACCTGAAAACTGGTTCCATAGTCCAAACCGCTCTGCCGGAAATCCCTGTAACACTCAGCGCCGCTGATTAATCTTTTCTGTCCGGTTAACCAGCTGTTCAATTGAAAATGCTCTGTATGAGAGGCATCTTGATCTCCGCATGTGATAATGTTTCCTTGGCAGTGAACTGCCGCTTCAGGTTGTATATCGGTTTTTACCACAAATCTGCCGTCTTTTTGATTCGGCAGCAGATCTATCATTATCGTCTTTTCTTTTTCAACGGTTATCGGAACCGCCCATACAACCTGACTCAGTTTTATGACTGATTTTCCGTACAGCCTCTCTCCCGCTTCTCTGGCCGCTTCGATGATTGCCGCTCCTGGCAGAACCATATTCCCATGCACAACATGATCTTTTACATAATATTCAGAATCAGAAAGCGTTTTATAAAATCGGCACTCACCTGCAGAAAAATCAAATAAAGGAGCTTTATCAGCTGTTGATTTTGATTGCGCCTTATTTGACACCCACAGTCTGTTTTTTAAGAAAGGGTAAGTCGGCAGGGTAATTTTCGCCGGTTTTCTGCCAGTGCGGAAATCTTCCCAGCTTAAATTGCCTCCTGATACCCAGAATTCAGCCATTTCGGCTAATGTGGTTCTGCCGGATTTGAGCGGAAGATCCGATTGCTGCTGTCTGCGTTTATGATTCGGTTTTTTCCCTCTAAATATTTCGTGATCGTCAATTCCATTATAAAAGTGATTTAATTTCAACATCAGATCGTCGATATTATTTGAAATGACAGCAAGCCTTTCCGGCATGGCTTCACGCCCTTCAAGAAGGGTATACGCAATATCAGAAAGGTGAAGCGGCTTGTTTGTTCCCGCTTGCTGCAAAAACTCGCCCTGTTGTTGACGGACCTTTTGAAGATATTCCACCAGCTGTTTTGCCGATTCCCGTAAACTCAGTGAATGCTTGGCTGAGAGTACGATAAGTTCCTCACTTTCCTCACAATCCGTATAACAGTCAGCAGCAGACTCATACTCTTCCACAAGAATATGAGCATTCGCCCCGCCCGCTCCGAAAGAACTTAATCCCGCGCGCCGCGGATATTTGCTGTCAGAATGTTTTTCATTCGCGGGTTTTATCCAGTCGGCGGTTTCCTGCTGAAGACAAAAAGGTGTCTCTTCCAGATAAAGATCCGGATGTACCCGTTCAGAGTGCAGTGTTGCGGCTATTTTTTTATACTTCATTTGTAAGATAATCTTTGTCAGGCCGGCAATACCCGCAGCCGCTTCCAGGTGGCCGATGTTAGATTTAATCGATCCGAGAGAGCAATATGAAACATCTTCGGTATAAGCTCTAAACGCCTTGGTCAGGCCTCGGACTTCAATCGGGTCACCCAGCGGCGTTCCCGTGCCGTGGGCTTCAATAAAGCTGACACTTCTGGCGCTCCAACCGGCCGCTTTAAGAGCTCCTTGGATTAAATCCGCCTGTGCGGCAGGATTAGGCACCGTATAGCCATTCGTCTTTCCGCCATGATTAATTGCCGTTCCTTTAATGACGGCGTACACAGTATCATTATCACGTATGGCATCTTTAAGCTGTTTAAGAATAACGGCCCCGACACCTTCCCCGGGTACGAAACCGTCGCCGCCTTCTCCAAAACTTCTGCATTTTCCCGATTTTGAAAGCATCCCCATCTGACATCGGTATAAATAGTCAGAAGGATGAAGATACAAATTTACTCCTCCCGCAACCGCAACCGAGCACTCACCTTTTTTTAAACTTTGGCAAGCCATGTGAATTGCCGTTAAGGATGAAGAGCAAGCCGTATCTACAGGGACACTGGGACCTGTAAAGTCAAATGTGTAAGACACTCTGTTCGCGAGAGACCATGGGAACGAATTTGGAAGTACATCGTTTTTGTCCGTCGGTATTCTTTCGCCGAGCAGCTTGTAAGAATTGGTCGTCACTCCCGCAAATACACCGACATGTTTTTCGGTCTGCTTTCTCAACCCTTCAATGGTATATCCCGAATCTTCAAATGCTTTCCACACGGTTTCGAGAAATATTCGTTCCTGAGGATCCATCGCTTCTGCTTCTCTCGGCGATATTTGGAAAAACAAAGAATCAAATGATTCAGCGTTCTTTAAAAATCCGCCCCATTTGCAATAAATTTTCCCCTCATGCGCTTTAGCGGGGTCTGGATCATAGTAGGTCTCATAATTCCAACGTTCTTTCGGAATTTCTGTGATTGCGGTTCTCTCTTTTGATAGAAGTTCCCACAATTCTTCGATATTTTCAGCCCCGGGATAACGGCCGCTGATACCGATTACCGCTATCCCGTCAAGATGTTCTTTTTCCTCCGCCACAGGTGCAGTGATGTTTTGTTCCGGCCTGGCAGGGGTAATGCTCTGAATCTGTTTTCCTTTTTCCTCCCGTGAAAATAAACGCCCCAGCCGATCCGGATATTCCTTTACAAGATGATCTGCTAAATCTCTGATTGTATGAAATTCAAATAAAAGCGTTTTCGAAATTGCTCCCAGTGACTGCTCCAGCTTTGTGTTGCATTGATGAATCATAACCGAATCCATTCCATATTCAGCCAGATGCACATCTTGATCGATCTCTTCCCGTTCTGCACCGACCTCAGAGGAGATGATATTGGTTAAAAACAAAACTGTCTGATCCAAAATATCGCCTTGAGCCAAAGGAATGGCACTGCCTGTCTCTGTTTCGTCCGTCAAAAATCTCTGCCGCATAAATTGTTCAAAGCGCTCATGATCACCGCAGACTGCAATATTATGCAGCTGCCCCGAAGTTACAATCCGCGAAAACCATTGCGTTCCGTCTTCAGCAGGAAGTTCTTCGAGCCCGGAACCATGAAAAAGAGACGTCCGCCCTTGACCTGACAGGTTCGCCCCCATTCCGATGTCTTTCCATAAAGGCCAATTGATTGTCAGCGTGCGGCCGCTGCGCAGAGAATTTTGCCGTTTCCATTCCCGATATTCTGCAAAATGATCTAAAAAGCCGTTCGCATATGCATAATCACACTGGCCTTCGTTCCCTGCAATAGAGACGACTGAAGAAAAAACGGCGAAAAAATCCAATTCCAGCGACTTCGTTGCATGATCAAGATTCAATGCACCATGAACTTTTGGAGCAATCACCTCTGAAAGTTCCTGCTTTGTTTTTTGAAAAAGCAGCGAGTCTCTGATAACTCCTGCGCAATGAATGACGCCATGAAGACCTGCATGCTGATCGGTAATACCGTCAATCATTTTTTTTACCGCTTCTTTATCGGATATATTCGCCTGTATATAATAAATCTTGGCTTTAAAGCTGTTCAGGTATTCTAAATGTTTCTGCTTATCTCCGGTTAAAGCAGATCGCCCCGATAGAATAATGGTGGATCTTTCAGTTTTCGCGCAATATTCAGCGACTTTACTGCCAATCCCCCCAAGTCCCCCTGTAATTAAATATACTTTATCTTTTTCAGGGTATTGAATGGTCTTTGTGTATGTTTCTCTCTGCTTCTCTAACATCCGTGCATATCTTACGCAGTCTCTGTAAGTGATATGAATATGCCGATCAGGTGCTGTGTTTATTTCTTTATAAAGAATGGCAGCCTTCTCTGAAAATGAAACGGTTGCAGAATCATGTTCAAAGCAAACCGTCTTACAATGCAGCTGCGGATATTCTTGTTTTACCGATTTTAAAAAACCGTTCACACCTTCAAAATACGGCAATTTTTCTTTTTGATCTGCGCTGAATGTATAAATGAACGTTACTTTGTTTATAAGGTTCTCGCTGATTAAAGCCTTAGTTAGATAAAACACGGAATAAATTCCTGAATCGAGTGTTTCTTCCAGTTCAGGCTGTTTTTCAGACCACGTATGCAAAATTGCATCGGGCGCTGCGCCTTTTTCTTTTAACAGACGAATGACACTTTGATAATCTTCGGGACGCTGCCTGTTGATCGTGAAAACACTGTCGCTTATCAGCTCTAAACGGTCACCGGGCATAATAAGATATGCGGACGTATTCTCTCTTTTTTTCATCTCTTCAAAATAGTCTTTATTCTCAGAGAACAACAAAATAGTGCAGGCTTGTCCGCTGTCCGCTTCATTCTCAAGTGCGGTTTCTTTCCATACCGGCGTATAAAGTGCCTGATTCTTCTTTGCTGAAAAAGCCGCGTCTGATTTTACCTGCTGAGGGTTTAAAGAAAATTGACAACGCTCAAACGGATAAGGCGGAAGCGGGGCTTTTCTTTTATGATAGTCACCTAGTTTCGCCCATTCAATCTCTTCTCCTGAAAGCCACAGTTGCATAAATGAATGATAAAGAGCCTCATCAGCTGCTTTGTCCGCTTCAAAAACAGCCGCTTTGTTTAGTTTTGCTGATGGAGGGAGCGATCCGAATTGAAAAACTGAAAAATCAGAAATATCCACATCCGGCTCCGTTCCCTTTTCTTCCGTGTGAAGCGGCATATGATCAGCTATCTCCTGAGACACGGCATCCATTTGATTGTATTCTGTCATCAACGGAAAACGATCCTTATCATAAAAATCTGCCGGCTGCTCATTAATACAAGCAACAGCCTGTTTAATTCCGTCTTGCTTTTTCAATAACATGCTCAGAAAAAGTTCTTTAGACAAGATTCCTTCATCAAGTAAATTTAATATTTCCAGAACATAATCATTATTAAAGAATCCATCATAATCTGTTAAATCCCATCTCTTATACAGTCTCCTCATAGAGGCAAGGATAGCCATGATCGCCGCTTCCTCATCAGCCGGCAATGCGTTTCTTTTATCCGCCGTGCGATTCACAATATAAGATAAAATCTCGATTTCCTGAGTCTTTCCCGCTTTATCCCACTCTTCTAAAAACCCTTTAAACGTATATTGGTGCTCAAGAAGCAGCCGTGTTTTCCCGTACAGGCGGTCTGCAAAATCAGCCGGGAAGCTCAGACCGTTCAGCAGCATCCTTACATATTCTTCATTTAATCGAACCGGCGGGTACGTTTTTGAAGTGTACGGATTAACAAATGGAATGGACGGCGGCTCACAGAATAATTGCGAAGGTTTTTCAGCGCCTGTGATGACAGAAATGGCCTTTTCAATTTTGATGATATCCGCTGCTGCAAGAGCAACGTAATATCCGTCTCCGGCGCCTGTTATGAGGCTTGGCTTAAAACCGGATGCCAGGATACTTTTTATGATTTCCGTATTGATAACTAAAGAATACAAACGGATTTTCTCAGGCGTCCATTTTCTTTTAAATGAACTGTGCAATGTCGGTATACCCTTCAGCACCGGCCTTACGTTCTTTTCTAAATCAGGGAACACCCGTTTCAAAACGGCAAATTGTTTATAACTTTCCCATTTGAAGTCACCGATGGCAAGCGCCCATTCAGAATCTTGTTTCCTCCGAAAACTCAATCCCTCTTTAAGCTGATTTTTAAATTCCTCCTTGCTGCCTGCCAATAAACCAGCCCTGTAATCAAACGATGTCCTCCCTGTTAAAAGGGTGCTGCTGATCACTTCATTTGATATTTTGCAAAATTCCTCAGAATCGTCAGCAAAGGTTCTCCAATGATGTATCATTTGTTTCATGCTTTCTTCACTTTTAGCGGAAAAAAGGAAGGGTACCCTTCCTTTTCTGTCAGATTCGTCTTTTGTATGTATAAATTCTTCGATGATGACGTGAGAGTTGACACCCCCAAAACCGAAGGAGCTGATTCCCGCCCTGAGCGGAGCTCCGTCTGCCGCTTTCCAATCACTTGAATCAAGCGCCGGCCTAAACGGTGTTTTTTCAAACTGTATAATTGGATTTACCGTATGTACATTCAGGCTTTTCGGCACCCTACGGTGTTTCATCATCATTAGAACTTTTATCAATCCGGCCATTCCCGCCGCTGCTTCTGTATGACCGATATTTGTTTTCACACTTCCGATCCTGCAATATTGAGTATCCTCAGTATATTGCCGATACGCTTTTGTCAATGCTTCTATTTCTATCGGATCGCCCAGAGATGTACCTGTGCCATGTGCTTCTACATAAGAAACCGTCGCAGCATCGACAGCAGCGTTGTGTAAAGCTTCCGAGATGACCCGGCTCTGCGCTTCTGCTCTGGGAGCGGTTATGGAACGGGATTTACCGCCATGATTAACAGCTGTCCCTTTTATGATCCCGTATATATGGTGACCGGCTTTTACTGCATCACCAAGGCGCTGCAGCAATACAACGCCTGCCCCTTCTCCGGGAACGTACCCGTTCGCCGCTGCGTCAAAGGTTTTACATTTGCCGTCAGGACTCAGCATTCTGGCTTTAGAAAAAGAAATATATTTTCCGGGTTGGAAATTCAAGTTTACTCCCGATGCGATTGCATACTCGCTTTCTTTTGTCCGCAATGACTTAACCGCTTCATGTAAAGCAACAAGCGATGATGCACAAGCGGCATTTACAGACATGCTTTTTCCGGTCAAACCGAATGTGTATGAAAGCCGGTTGGAAAGCATAGCTTCGAAACTTCCTAAACAGGCGTAACTGTCGATTTCCGATTCAGCATGACCTGTCTGCCGGTAGTCAGAATTCATAATACCCGCAAAAACAGAAGTGGTTTTACGCTGGAGATCCTGCAAAGAAACCCCGGAATCTTCGATGCACCGCCAAGTTTCTTCTAAAAGGATTCTTTGCTCAGGGTCCATGTTTTTCGCTTCCCGGGGAGAGATATTAAAAAACTTATGGTCGAAATGGTCAGCTTTATGAATAAAACCTCCCCACTTGCTGATTGTTTTATTCGGTATACTGATATCAGCTGAATAATAAAGATCGGGATCCCACCGTTCAATCGGCACTTCCCGGATGGAATCTTTGCCGCTATTTATGTTTTCCCAGAATTCATGATAATGATCTGCATCGGGGAATCTGCAAGCAACCCCGATTATCGCGATATCCGCACTCTGTTTATTCAAATGAACCATTGGCCTCCACCCGCCCCTTCTTTAGTGTAGAAATAACATATCCAATCTGCGCCTCAGCAGACTTTCGGTCTCATTCATCAATTTTTCACCAATGTCATCGACATGTCTGTTTCTCCATGATTCCAAATCCGTGCCCTTTACCCAATGATTAAAAGCGCCTAAAGACGGGCCGCAATGAACTTGGAAATTCACCTTTTGTTCTTCCTGCCCTTCCAAAGCAAGCAGACATCCTCTCTGCAAATACCACTTAAATAGTAACAGCATCTTATATTTTTGATTGCGCTCAGCTTTTTGGGCCAGGTTCGGCTGTTTTTCTATTATGCTTTCGTAGATTTCATCAAAAGTCTTGTTAAAATAATCATTTTCGAGCTGAATCTTTGTCTTTTCATCTATCTCATTCAAAGACTCGTATTGTTGGTAGATTTGAAATAATTTATTTGCCCTGACCGGAAACAGCGTGCCCTTTTTCAGCACCTGAACCTTTGTTCCGAACTCAAACAGAGTCTCCGAAGGCGCATAAGCAGTATCGCATATTCCTGTCTCACTCAGCATTTCTTTAACAAAACCGCTTGTTTCGGCTTCAACTGTACATTGATTAATGGATCCCGTCATAATAAAATCAGCGCCCATTAAAAAAGCAGACGCGGCAGACTCGGGAGTCCCGATTCCTCCCGCAGCCCCGATCCTTATCTTCCTTGCGTATTTGTGTGTTTCCATCATTTCATCCCGCAGGTTAACAAAAAACGGCAGCATCGCCGTCAATGAGCCCTGTTCGGTATTACTTCCGCAATCTGCTTCAATAATGATATCGTCTGCTAACGGAATACGGCTGAGCCACTCCGCCTGCTCTTCCGTCAGCATACCGTTCTGACACATTCTCTTTACGATACTTTGAGGAGGCGGACTCAGAAATGCGGCCGCAACTTCCGGCCGTGAAACTTTGGCAATGATCCGATTATGAGGTATGACGCTGCCGCTTTTGTCTATCTTCAACTGATGCGCTTTGTAATAAATTAATGGCGCGCTGACGGAAAGATACGAAGACGCTTCTATTACTCGTACGTCATGCTTGATATATAAATCTATCAATTCCTTTTCTCTATCTTGATGATCCGGCTCAAATCGCAGATTCATTCCGTAGGGCTGGCCATTTTTGAGTGTCTTCTTAATAGAAATAAGGGCCTGTTCAATTTCCCTTATCGTTAAACCCGCTGTGCCAAAGAACCCCAGCATTCCTTTCTTCCCGAGGCGGATCAGCATTTCAGCGGAAGAGATCCCTCTATGCATCGCACCTGCCAAATACGCGTATGTCAAACCGTAATCTTCTTTGAAAGATTGATCACCCAATCGGGACACCGGTGAAGCTGCACCGCTCTCTATATTTTCGGCCAAGAGGCTATGCTCTTTCCCGCTTTCCGAATTGTCCTTGTTCCCTTCAGAAAAGAAGAGACTGTCTTCCGGCGCACTGATAGTAAGCGGTTCCTCATCTCTTTGTATGGTTTGAATTAATTTAGTCAGAATGTTTCCGGGACCGATCTCTTCAAACACAGTGACGCCTTGTCCCATTAGATACCTGATGCTTTCAGTCCATTTTACCGAGTTTGTTATTTGTTCAATTAAATTCCGTTTGATATCTTCTTGTTTATAAGGTCTTGCCGTATAGTTAGAAATGACCGGGAAATTCAATTCAGAAAAATGAAACCCCTCGATAAATTCCGCAAATTCACGCTGTGCACTTTCCATGAAACGAGAATGAAAAGCCCCGCCGACCTGCAATACGATATAAGCTTTCGCCCCTTCTTTTTCAAAAAAAGAGGCTGCCCGCTTTATCTCTTCTGCAGCCCCTGCTATCACAATTTGTGAAGATGTATTGTAATTGGCGATATCTATTTGGCCGAATTCATACTTTTGAAGTATTTTTTTTATGTGGTGCTCATCCAGTCCGATCACGGCAGCCATTCCGCCCTCGGAAGCCTCACTCATTAACTCGCCTCTTTTAGCAACCAGCCGGAGACCTGTTTCAAAATTAAAAACACCGGCCGCAAAAAGCGCAGTATATTCACCCAGACTATGTCCTGCAACAGCATCAGGACGTGTATGACCTTCTTTTAAACCCTTTAAATATTGCAGTGCGCTCACTGTATAAATTGCAGGTTGTGTATACTTCGTATCAGTCAGCCTCTCTTTTTCGTCTGAAAGGCATAAATCCTTTATGGAGTATCCTAAAATATGATCTGCCTTTTTAATGAGCTCACCGAATTCATCGAATAAGTCTCTGCCCATTCCTTTAAACTGCGCTCCCTGTCCGGGAAAGACGTAAGCAAGCATTTGTTTTCCTCCTGTTCCGTATTTCTGCCGTTTCTTTTCGTTACGATTTTGATAAACGTTTTTCACTTCAATTTTAAAATTGTCGTTTACTTTCAGCACCCTTACTTAATAAGCATTACTAAGCAAAATAAAAAAACCTTTATGCCGGATAAAGGTTTAAAAGCAAAAAGCATGTACAAATATCATATTGCCGTAAATATAAATAGATAGAATTTTCTGATAATTAAAATCACATTTTCATTCTGTTTTATATATATATATATATATCAATATAATAAAAACATTCCAACGTGCCGAAACAACGATTGGTTTTATGTGAATATTTCCCTAAATAAATACTATACTATGATTTACTTGTTGTCAATGGGAAACACACGTATTTACCAATTCTTCAGCCGCCTTTTTACAGGCGGCTGAACTCGGTTGTTATCAGTTCATCAGCCCATGCCGATATGCCTTCACTATACTATTTGCGGAATAATAGTTCTTTCTCTTTGTTGTAGTCTTTAGTAAATTGATTGAACTCATCTGCTTGTTTATGCACCTTTTCGTAAACTGAGTTTACTTTGCTGATTTGCTCTTCCAGCTGCGCTAATGTGAGCTTTTTATCTTTAATCAGTTTATAAAGGTCCTTATCAAGTGAAATGGCTTTTTCGTACTTTTTGTACAAAAGGTCATAAGATGCATACCTTTTCTCCATTAAAGCGACCGCATGCCCGGCTTTTTCTTTTACTTTCTTATCCTTTATTTCTTGAGAAGTTTTTTTTGCGGATTCAAACGCTTGTTTTGAATCATCAATACTGTCTTTTTCTGCTTTCAGATGTTTTTTTCGCTGATTTGCATTGCTCAGAGCCTGATCAGACAGTGTGACAATTTTCTGGTAATCATCCATATTCAGTTTAACCGCGCTGTCGTATAGCTGATGCTCTTTTTTCTCCAATTTTTCTAATGTTTTCTGCTCTTTTTGAAACGGTTTTTCCGCTTGAACGGCTTTTTCCATCGAGTCATGAAGCGATTCAACCGGATCTTTTCCCCCGCAGCCGGCAAGCAGCATACTTGCGGCGCCGAGCGCTCCGATTCCTGCTAATAACTTTTTTTGAATCATATTCACTTAAAATCCCCCAATCTTGACAATTTCCACTATAGAAGCCCGAACGCTTTTTGACAATAGCTGAGCTGTAATTGGCATGACCGGGTAAAGACGCTTACGGTGCTTTCAAAGAATACTTGCGTAAAAAATTGAGAAAACAGGGCGGATGACCATACATCTTTTTGGCTTTTACATAGTTTATAGTAGACGCCGGCCCTGCTGACAGAGGGTCAGCGTAATTAAAAGAGGAGGTTTTTTTATGTACGGATATGGATTTGGCGGCGGATTTGGCGGCGGTTGTTGCGGCGGCGGATATGGTTATGGCGGCGGTTACGGTTACGGCTGCGGCGGCGGATACGGCCGCACATTCGCATTAATCGTCGTATTGTTTATCTTATTAATCATCGTCGGTGCCGCTTATTTAGGCTGCGGCTGCTGACCTTATACACCATGAACATCGGCCGGCCTGCTATGGCCGGCCAATTGTTTCGTTGCGCCGCGATAAAGAAATTCGCTATAATTTACATATTAAGCTTTAGGAGTGAAGTTTCTTGATTACTATGGAAAATATTGTACGCGACGGACATCCCGCGCTCAGAGAGATCGCTGAAGAGGTTCAGCTTCCCGCTTCTGACGAAGAAAAACAGCATCTTGCTGATATGATTGAGTTTGTGAAAAACAGCCAAAATCCTGAATTAGCCGAGAAATACAAGCTTCGTCCGGGCGTCGGTCTTGCCGCTCCGCAAACAGACGTAAAAAAACGGATGATCGCCGTCCATGCAGAAGATGCGAAAGGCACTTTATACAGCTATGCTCTTTTTAACCCTAAGATCGTCAGCCACTCAGTGGAAAAAAGCTACTTGACGAGCGGAGAAGGCTGCCTGTCGGTAGACGAACCCATTCCCGGCTATGTGCCGCGCTACGCCCGCATCCGCGTAAAGGCGGTGACGCTTGAAGGAGAACAGATTGACATCCGTCTCAAAGGTTTTCCGGCCATCGTGTTTCAGCACGAAATCGATCATCTGAACGGCGTGATGTTTTACGACCATATCGACAAAGAAAATCCGTTCAAAGAACCTGAAAACGCCATTGCCATTGACCGTTAAAAATAACCGGCACTTCCCAAAGTGCCGGTTTTCTCTATTTCAAAAGGCCCAGTTCTTTGACGGCCCAGCTGATTCCCTCTTCATCCACCGGCTTTGTGACGAAATCGGCGGCAGCTTTTAATTCCGGAACCGCATTTCCCATCGCCACCCCGGTGCCGACAAAACGGATCATCTCAAGGTCATTTAGTCCGTCGCCGAATGCATAAGTGTCACTTACCCCGTACGGAAGCCGCTCAAGCACTCTTTTAATGCCTTCCGCTTTTGAACCGCCTTTCGGAAGCACATCCGTTGACAATTCATGCCAGCGGACATAATCAAACTCCGGAAAAGCGGCATATGCTTTTTCTTCATGACCGCGGCAGAATAAAAGCAGCTGATAAATTTCTTTTCCTTTATAAAATGTTTCATCAACTTCGGGATAAGGCGCTTTCAGACTGCCGATTCCTTCCGAGACGTGCGGATGTCCGGGGACGGTCGTTTTCATCGTGTCTTCCGCCATAAATACGACGGGGTGCTCCCCTTCTGCCGCCTGCTTTAATAAACGCGCAACTGCATCTTCAGGAAGCGGATTTTTATAAATGACCTCACCTTCAAATACGACATACTGGCCGTTGTATGAAATAAATGATTCAATCTCAAGCTCTTCCAGAATCGGTTTTACCATAAACGGGGACCTTCCGCTGGCGATAAAAACGTGATGGCCAGCCTCTTTAAGCGCCGTCACGGCGTTTCTTGCGCTATCGGGAATATGTTTATCATGGTCATAGATCGTGCCGTCAATATCAAAAAAAATCAATTTTGGTTTCATGTCAATTTCTCCTTTTTCCCGTTTATCAGTCGTGTCTTTTTCAATATCATCATACAGAAAGTTTTTCTTCCGGAAAACCGCCTTGATGAAATTCCAGTTTTACCCACGAAAACAAATTCAGTTTTTCCGCATACTACTGCTATAAAGGGCTTCAAAGGAGGTATACGATGCTGCGCCGATTACGGAAGAAACTCAGAAGACAGTGGGGCGGAATGCTCCGGAAAAAAGTCATCGCGTAGAAGGGATCTTTCGGTTTTTGAAAGTCCCTTTTTTGCTCGAGACTTTCCTTATAATCCGTTTTCGAATATAATAGAATAAGCGAGTCTAACATACGGCATTTAAGGAGAGATTTGGATGATTTATAAGGTATTTTATCAAGAGAAGGCTGACGAAGTACCTGTTCGGGAAAAAACAGATTCACTTTACATTGAGGGCGTTTCAGAACGGGACGTCAGAACGAAACTGAAAGATCAGAAATACAACATTGAATTTGTTCAGCCTGTGGACGGTGCTTTTTTAGAATATGAGAAGCAGAGCGAAAATTTTAAAGTATTGGAGTTATGAGCGGAATGAAATTTGTAAAAAATGACCAGACTGCCGTTTTCGCCCTCGGCGGATTGGGCGAGATCGGGAAAAATACGTACGGGGTGCAGTTTCAGGATGAAATTGTACTGATTGATGCGGGAATCAAGTTCCCGGAAGATGAACTTCTCGGCATTGATTACGTAATCCCCGATTACACGTATTTAGTAAAAAATGAAGATAAAATTAAAGGTCTGTTTATCACCCACGGTCACGAAGACCATATCGGCGGTATTCCGTACCTGCTCAGACAAGTAAATATTCCCGTTTACGGCGGTAAACTCGCGATCGGCTTACTTCGGAATAAACTTGAAGAGCACGGGCTGTTAAGACAGACCAAATTAAACATCATCGGTGAAGACGACATCGTGAAGTTCCGCAAGACGTCTGTATCCTTCTTCAGAACGACACACAGCATTCCGGATTCATACGGAATCGTCGTCAAAACACCGCCGGGCAATATCGTACATACCGGGGACTTTAAGTTCGATTTCACACCGGTAGGCGAACCGGCAAACTTGACTAAGATGGCTGAAATCGGGAAAGAAGGCGTTCTGTGCCTGCTTTCTGACAGTACAAACAGTGAGGTTCCTGATTTCACCATGTCAGAACGCCGCGTAGGCGAAAGCATTCACGATATTTTCCGAAAAGTGGACGGCAGAATTATATTTGCGACATTCGCTTCGAATATACACCGTCTTCAGCAGGTGATTGAAGCAGCCGTTTTAAACGGCAGAAAAGTTGCCGTATTCGGACGCAGTATGGAATCGGCTATTGAAATCGGACAAAATCTCGGTTACATTACCTGTCCTAAAAATACGTTTATTGAGCATAACGAAATCAATCGTATGCCTGCCAATAAGGTAACGATTTTATGTACGGGAAGCCAAGGTGAACCGATGGCGGCGTTATCACGCATCGCTAACGGGACGCACCGGCAGATTTCCATTAATCCCGGAGATACGGTCGTCTTTTCTTCCTCTCCGATTCCCGGAAACACAATCAGCGTAAGCCGCACCATCAACCAGCTGTACCGTGCGGGCGCAGAAGTCATTCACGGTTCATTGAATGACATTCATACATCCGGACACGGCGGACAGGAAGAGCAGAAATTAATGCTCCGCCTGATCAAACCGAAGTTCTTTATGCCGATTCACGGTGAGTACAGAATGCAGAAAATGCACGTCAAACTCGCGACTGATTGCGGCATACCCGAAGAAAACTGCTTTATCATGGATAATGGCGAAGTGCTGGCCCTCAAAGGCGAAGAAGCCGCTGTGGCAGGCAAAATTCCGTCCGGCTCCGTTTACATTGACGGAAGCGGAATCGGTGATATCGGCAATATCGTGCTCCGCGACCGCCGCATTCTTTCAGAAGAAGGCCTTGTTATCGTTGTTGTCAGCATCAATATGGACGACTTTAAGGTTTCAGCGGGACCTGATTTAATCTCAAGAGGTTTTGTATACATGAGAGAATCCGGTGATTTGATCAATGACGCGCAGCAGCTCATTTCGAACCATCTGGAGAAAGTAATGGATCGGAAAACAACGCAGTGGTCCGAAATTAAAAACGAAATTACCGATACGCTTGCTCCGTTCCTATACGAAAAAACAAAACGCCGCCCGATGATCCTTCCGATCATTATGGAGGTCTAAAAAAACTGCACTCATTACGAGTGCAGTTTTTTTATTGCAGCGGAATATGCTGAAAGGCTTTGACATCAAACAGACCGGCTGCTGTCATTTTAATATCCGGAATCACCGGAAGCGCTAAAAACGATAATGTGAGAAACGGATTGAAATCACCGGTGAATCCGAGCAGCGGAAGCTTTTCATGAAGCACGCCCAAGCTGTCATTGACCCATTCCGCCGACTTATCAGACAAAAGCCCGGCGATCGGAAGCGGAACGGAGTGAAGCAATTCTCCGTTTTTCACGGCTGTTAATCCTCCTCCGGTGTCACGGAGCCTGTTGATTGCTTTTGCCAAATCGGCATCGTTTGTACCGACGGCGATGATATTATGGGAATCGTGAGAAATGGTTGTGGCGATGGCGCCTTCTTTTAACCCGAACCCTTGTACAATCCCGAGTCCTATCATTTTTTCGCCGCTGTGCCGCTCTGCGACGGCGATTTTTAATAAATCATTTTCTGTATCAGGACGAAACGCGTCAACAGACGGTGCAGGCACTTCTTTTTTTCTCGTCTCCAAATGATTCGGTATCATTTCGATTACATTCATTGTCTTGCCCTCTTGAATCGGTATATGAAAATCCGATTCAGTCAGCGGCGCTTTCAGCCGCACTGTATCCAACAGCGCCTGGTCCGGCGAATAGGAACCGGCAGACTGTTCATAAACCGTGCGTCCATTCTCGGCAACGGTCCGGCCGGCGACCATGGTCTTCGTGACGGCAGCCTCCCGTACATCTGAAATGAACAGCAGATCTGCGTCAAAACCCGGCGCTACCGCCCCTTTTGTTTCAAGACCGTAGCACTCAGCCGCATTTAAGCTGGCAAGCTGATACGCAAGGAATGGATCAAGTCCCGCCTTCATCGCCATTTTGACTTGGTGGTTCACACTTCCTTCTGAAAGCAGATCATCTACATGCTTATCATCCGTGCAAAAGAAAAAGCGCCGCGCGTTTTTTTCATTCACCGCCGGCAGCACATTGAGCGTATTTTTTGCCACCGATCCTTCGCGCAGCATGACATACATTCCCCGTCTGATTCTGTCCAGCGCTTCTTCTTTTGTCGTCACTTCATGATCATTTGACACCATTGCGGTTCTATATATATTGATGATATCTGAAGAGAGTCCGGCTAAATGCCCGTCGATCCGTTTTCCGTGACGCTTGGCATCAAGCAGTTTCTGAAGCATATCCTCTTCACCTTCCGCAACAGACACATAATCCATTACTTCCGCAAGTCCGAGCACCTCTTTCTCCTGATAAAAAGGCTTTAAATCCTCGGCTTTTAATACGGCTCCTGAGCGTTCAAAGCTAGCGGCGGGAACACAGGAAGGAAGCATGAAACGGATGTTCAGCGGCGCCTTTTTCGCCTGCTCTATCATAAAAGAAATGCCTTTTGCTCCGGAAACGTTCGCAATTTCGTGAGGATCAGTAACGACAGTAGTCACTCCGTGTGGGAGGACAGCTTTAGCAAATTCAATCGGAGTAACCATAGAGGACTCGATATGAACATGTCCGTCAATAAAGCCCGGAACGATCATTTGGCCTTCTGCATCAATAACTTCTTCCCCTTCATATTCGCCCAGCCCGACGATCACTCCGTCCGTAATGGCGATATCTGCAGAAATCCATTCCTGGTTAAATACATCCATGATTTTTCCGTTTTTAATGACGGTATCGGCTTTTTGTCTGCCGGCTGATGCATTCAGCCGTTCAGCCAGTGTTTCTTTGTTCAAAATGAGGCCTCCTCTTTTTCTTTATATGGTACAATATGCTATCGGATCGCTTGATCATAGTCAATAAAAATCGCAGAAAATACCGCTTACACGATAAATGTCTTACTATTCTGACATAATAAAAGACCGTCCTTTTACGGACGGCTTTTCACTTTGTATGAAGCACTCTTTTTTCAAATCGGGAAATGTCCGTAAGAGAGCCGATAACGATGAGAATATCTTCTTTTTGGATCATTTCAGTCGCCAGCGGAGATACGATCACTTCTTTTTCTCTCTTGATGGCCACGATATTAATGCCGTACTTCGCCCGGATGTCCAGGTCAAGCAGTGTGTTGCCCGCAAGCCTGCTGTTGGCCACGATCTCCACAATGCTGTGTTCGTCGGACAGCTCCAAATAATCAAGCACATTATTTGATACGATGTTGTGGGCGATGCGTTTTGCCATGTCACGTTCAGGGTGGACGATGTGGTCGGCCCCGATTTTCGCAAGCACTTTCTCATGATAATCGTTCTGCGCTTTAACCGTGATCGTGTTCACGCCGAGTTCCTTTAAGATCAGCGTCGTTAAAATGCTCGCCTGTATATTTTCGCCGATTGCCACAATGACGTGGTCAAAGTTGCGCAGCCCTAAGTTTTTCAGCACCGATTCATCGGTTGAATCGCCGATGACCGCGTGTGATGCGATTTTGGCGTATTCATTTACTTTATCTTCATCAATATCCATTGCCATGACCTCAAGGCCTTCTTCACTTAATGCTTTGCAAATACTTCCGCCGAAGCGTCCGAGACCGATAACGGCAAACTCTTTTCTCATAACAGTACTCCTTTAAACAATATCTCTAATAGGAATAGTATCACATTTTCGGCAATGAGTTCATATAGCGTTTAAGCTTTTCTGAAAAGGCGGGCGATAAATACAGGTCCGCTCCGCGTTCGATTTCTTCCTGATAGTGACCCGGAGGCGCAATTTCCTCAGCTTTATCAAGAACGAGAAACGTCAGGACGCCTCTGTATACACGGCCGCCGGCACACACTTCTATGAATGCTGGACGGTATGTGTGGTTATCAACACCTTCTCTTTTGTACAGATAGGTTGCCGCTTCAAACGGGAGCTTGTACAGCACGCCTTCAGTTCGTCCCCCGTCTTCAACAAGATCGGCTCTGGAACCGTCAGGACGCCTTAACGTGAATCTGGTCGAATACCCTTCAACAACCGCCCCTCCGACCGGCTCGGCAAAAAAGTGGTCGACCCCCGCCTGTTTAAACCGGGCATTGTCCATACAGGAGCCGTAAGCGAAATAATAAACCGGACTGTCATCCTCCCGTTTCATAAAACGGTATTCTTTCCAGTCTCCGCTTTTGATACGGCTGAATGAGGCACACTGGCCGGGCTTTACGACATATGCGAAGGCGGTTTTATTCCCGGCATCCGTCGTCACGGCAACCTCTTTCCGATCAAAATCAGCATAATACGCATCCAGCTTACGGATCATCTGATGATCTGTTTCATACAATTCCCCGTACACAAAAGCTGTTTCTGCTAAAGACGCCGCAGGCTGACCTTTATCCGTTTCGTACAGCACACCGTTTATCGCGGCCTGCTCGCACACACACGGAGCGCCTTTCAGCAGTTCATGGTTTTCTTCACGCTTCCGTAACAAACCGTATACAAAAAGAAGCAAGTTATTTTTCCTCCTTTTGGACAGCAGCCGCTTCTAACGGCAGAATCACCTGAAACGTACTGCCTTCTCCATTTTTGCTCTTAATGTTAAGTTTACCATTATGCTCCTTCAGAATTCGTAAACAAATCGGAAGACCGAGACCCGTTCCCTGATCTTTTGTTGAGAAAAACGGTTTCCCGATGTTTTCAAGCTTTTCTTTCGACATGCCGTTCCCTTCATCCTGTATGCTGATCACCGCGTATTCTTCATCCCGTTTTGTATAAATATGAATATTCCCGCCGTCAGGCATCGCTTCAATCGCATTTTTAATAATATTGATAAATACCTGTTTCAGCTGGTTTTCGTCACCGTTGACCATACAGGACTCAGTCTGCCTGAAATCCTTCTCAATCACAGTGTTCGACAGCACCGCGTTCGTGTCAAGAAGCGTCGCCACCTGCCTTAAAATATGGTTGAGATGATGAGCGGTAAACGTCACGGTCTGCGGCTTGGCGAGCAGAAGCAGCTCCCCCAGCACGAGATCAATCCTTTTAATCTCCGAAAAAATAATATCAAAATAATCCGTTCTTTCCGGATACTGGGCTTTCATCAGCTGGAGAAAGCCGCTGACTGACGTTAAAGGATTTCTTACTTCATGGGCGATTCCTGCCGCAAGCTCCCCGGCAATGGCCAGCTTTTGAGATTGCATGGCAAGGCGTTCGTTCGTCTCCAGAAGCTCGTCAACCGCTTTTTTCCGTTCACTGATATCAGACATCGTCCCCAGGCTTCCGACAAATTTCTGTCTGCGGTCATAATACAGCTTATAATGGACTTCTCCCCAAAAGATCGAGCCGTCTCTTTTAATATATTTGGCCGTAAACATTCCTGACGGGGACTGCTGCTTGATTTGGGAGATAATATAATCAATGATATGTTTTTCTTTTATAAAATAATCATTATACATCGTGCCCATACATTCGCTGATGGAGTGGCCCGTAATCGCCGTCCAGGCTTGATTCAAATATGTAATATTCCCTTGTGCATCCGTCTGAAAAACGATTTCCTGCAGATTGTCCATGATCCGGTTTTTCTCATCTGAAAGCGCCTTTGCTTTCTGCTCGCTGTCCTTCAGCTCCGCCAGCAGCTGCTTTTTATTATCCACATAATAAGCCAGCAGCCAGACGCCGATTAATGTGACGGCGGTAAAGGTGATGTCAACTGGCCAGTTAATCGGATTCCGTTCAATCATATAAAATAAATAATCCCAAAACATAATAAAAATCATTGCCAAGATTAAGGAAATGATACGCGCTTGATATTTTCCCATAGTCCCACCTGCCGCTAGCATTTCTACATATATTGTAACATTGTTGACTGCATTATTGACTAAAAAATGATAACTATTCCCAATTAATTGAGCAGGTTCGCTTACTTTTCCCGTGAGTTTTTGCACAAGTTCATAATAAAAGGACGGAATGATGCTCCGCCCTTTTTGCTGATTATGATCTATCTTTTAACGCTTCCTCGATTTCCTCAAGCAGCATTTTCGCTCCTTCAGGACTTAAAATAATTTTGCCGTTGCCGTACTCCTGATTTTCGGAGGTAATTTCCCCCGTCATTAAGCAAATGCCGTGCGGCTTGTATTTTTTTAAGACAATTTTGTCTCCGTCAACGAAAAATTCAATACTATCTTTAATAGCGATATCCAATGCTCTTCTCAATTCAATCGGCATGACAATACGCCCGAGTTCGTCTACTTTTCTTACTACACCAATTGATTTCATAGAAATCCCCTACTTCCTTTAATGTCTCTTCTTTATGTCCAAGGAAAATCCTTCATAAACGTAGACGAAAGGAACGGAGCAAAAGTTTCTCAGCATCCGGAACTGAATGTTTTTTTACAGAAGAAAATCCTTTTGAAATATGGGATACAGACTTTCCCTCCTTTTTTACAAAAACATTTCATTCCCGGCGGAAACCCCCAAAAATCGTGGTTTTTCTCAGAAACTTTAAATGTAGAATCAATTAAATCAGGATAGGGATTGGGTGAAAACATGTTTCAATCAACTGAGATCGGAATCGACTTAGGAACCGCTAATATACTTGTTTACAGTAAAAATAAAGGAATTATTTTAAACGAACCTTCCGTTGTCGCTGTAGATACAACAACGAAAGCGGTGCTTGCCATCGGAACGGATGCCAAAAGCATGATCGGAAAGACGCCGGGGAAAATCGTCGCCGTACGGCCGATGAAAGACGGTGTCATTGCTGATTATGATATGACAACTGACTTATTAAAACACATTATGAAAAAAGCCGGAAAAAAAATCGGAATGACTTTCCGCAAACCGAATGTCGTCGTCTGCACGCCTTCAGGCTCAACAGCCGTTGAACGCCGCGCCATCAGTGACGCTGTCAAAAACTGCGGAGCGAAAAACGTTCACTTGATTGAAGAACCCGTAGCCGCTGCAATCGGGGCCGACCTCCCTGTTGACGAGCCGGTCGCAAACGTCGTCGTAGATATCGGCGGCGGTACGACTGAAGTCGCCATTATCTCATTCGGGGGCGTCGTATCCTGCCATTCGATCAGAATCGGCGGCGACCAGCTTGATGAAGATATCGCCTCGTTCGTCAGAAAAAAATACAACCTGCTGATCGGGGAACGTACGGCAGAACAAGTGAAAATGGAAATCGGTTTTGCATTGATTGAACATGTGCCGGAAACGATGGAAATCCGCGGCCGTGACCTTGTAACCGGTCTGCCGAAGACAATCAGACTGCAGTCTAATGAAATTCAGCACGCGATGCGTGAGTCGCTCTTACATATTCTTGAAGCGATCAGAGCGACACTTGAAGATTGCCCGCCGGAGCTCAGCGGTGATATTGTTGACCGCGGCGTCGTGTTAACAGGCGGAGGCTCCCTTTTAAACGGGATGAAAGAATGGCTGACAGAAGAAATCGTCGTTCCCGTTCATTTGGCGGCAAATCCGCTTGAATCAGTGGCTATCGGCACGGGGCGTTCATTAGACGTCATCGACAAGCTGCAAAAAGCGATTAAATAATAAGATTGTGCTTCTTTTTTCTCCGGCCGGCTCATATTGTGAGAACTGGAGAAACATTAAGGAGGAAGCATATGCTTAGAGATGTGGGAAGACGCGTAGCAGTAGCCGTCATTTTAAGCGGAATTATTTTGGGGGGTATGAGCATTTCACTGGCCAATATGCCCCATTCTCCGGCCGGCGGCGCCGTAAAACTGAATCACCCGTAAAGACGCAGCAAAAGCTGTGTCTTTTTCGTTTGTGCTCCTTTCTTTCCTTTATGAGGCGATATTTGATATGATGAGAAAAACCGATGAGGAGGAATGAACGATGAGTTCGTTTACTGAAAAGTTACATACATATGCTCAGCTGGCGGTAGAAGTCGGCGTCAATGTCCAAAAAGGACAGCATGTCGTAATCAATGCCTCAACTGATGTCCGGGAACTTGTCAGACTGCTTGCCAAACATTCTTATGAAAAAGGCGCAAAAAACGTCACCGTAAATTGGCAGGACGATGAACTGTCCAGATTAAAATACGAGATGGCACCGTTTGAAGCGTTTGAAGAGTATCCTGAATGGGAAGCAAAAGGCAAAGAAGAGCTCGCGAAAAAAGGGGCTGCGTTTATTTCTGTCGTCTCATCCGACCCCGACCTGTTAAAAGGCACTGACGGCAAACGGATTGCAGCGTTCCAAAAAGCCGCCGGAAAAGCATTGCATACATACAGACAATATATTCAATCAGATAAGGTCAGCTGGACGGTGATCGGAGCGGCTTCAACAGGCTGGGCGAAAAAAGTGTTCCCGGATCAGCCGGAAGAAACAGCCGTTCAGCTTTTATGGGAAGAAATTTTCAAAACGACCCGAGTAAATGAAGAAAACCCTGTGGAAGCATGGAAAAAACATGATCAAAATCTTCATGAAAAAGTGGAACACCTGAACAAAAAACATTACAGCGCCCTGCATTATCAGGCTGAAGGAACAGACTTAACCATTGAACTGCCGAAAAAACATGTATGGGCAGGCGCGGGAAGCGTGAATGAGAGCGGGCACGAATTCATGGCCAACATGCCGACAGAAGAGGTTTTCACCCTCCCGCAGCGTGACGGGGTGAACGGCACGGTTTCCAGCACGAAACCGCTGAGCTACGGCGGCAACATTATTGATAACTTCACTCTTACCTTTGAAAACGGCCGCATTGTCGATGTGAAAGCTGAAAAAGGCGAGGAGATTTTAAAAGGCATCGTCGAAACCGATGAAGGCTCACACTATCTCGGAGAAGTGGCCTTAGTGCCGTACGATTCACCGATTTCACAATCAAATATTTTATTTTACAACACACTGTACGATGAAAACGCCTCTAACCACTTGGCGATCGGCAGTGCGTATGCCTTTAATATTGAGGGCGGTAAACAAATGACACGGGAAGAGCTTGTCAAAGAGGGCTTAAATGAAAGCATTACACACGTAGATTTTATGGTCGGTTCCAAAGATATGAATATCGACGGCATTACGGCGGACGGCAAAAGAGAACCGATCTTCAGAAACGGAAACTGGGCATTTTAATAAAAAAGGAGGCGATCAGGCCTCCTTTTTATTTCGCTTCATACATTTGCAAGTTGGCGCAGACGGTTTCCAAAACAGGTGTATCAATTGACAAGCCTTTCGCTTTCTCAAGCAAAAATCCGTGTAAATGATCACCTTCCGTCACCCTGCCCTTTTCCATATCTCTCAGCATCGACGATTTCATATGGTAAGACATGCTTGTCAATGTGCGATAACTCTCTTCTTCCAGACCAGGATCTTTCGGAATGCCGGCAGCCTTAAAAATGGCTCCGATTTCAGCAAAGAGGCGCTTTGCGGTGTTACGGCCGCCTTCTGTTTCTAAAATCGGTCCGACCGGCTGTTGAAACAGAGTGGTCACTCCCGCCTGCGCGGCAATAAACATATATTTTTTCCAAATGTCCTTTTCAATATCCCCGCTGATGATGACATCCGCTTTCACACCTGCAAATGCGTTTTCCAGCTCGTTCATACGTTCTGTGCGTTCCCCGTTCCATTCACCGAAAACAAAGCGGTGGGCAGCGCTCGTATGAAGAATTTCCCCTTTGTCGTTAAGGGCGCTCTCAATAAAGCAGAGGCCGCCCAGCACCTGCCGTTTTGAAAAAGCTTCAAACAGCTGGTTATAGTGCCTGTATCCGTTTAAAAAAGGAATAATGACAGACGAAGGTTTGACAAACGGTTTGACATCCCGAATAACGTCCTGCAAAGAATACGCTTTTGAAGCGATAATAACGGCGTCAAATGCTCCTTCTTCGCCCGCCATCATTAATTTCGGCTTGATTGAAACATCACCTTTTGCACTTTTGACGGTCAAACCCGTTTCTTGTAATTGTTCCGCCCGTTTCTTGCGGACGAGAAACGTAACGTCATTTCCCTTTTCTGCAAGACGCGCGCCGATATATCCGCCCACTCCTCCAGCTCCGACAATTAAAAACTTCATGATGCATTCCTCCGTATCTTTTCAAGTTATGTATTCATTTATTGTAACGGGAAGTCAGAAGATTGAAAACTTTTTTCATAAATAAAAAAGCAGAGTCTCCCCTGCTTCTTTATTACGCGTATAGCTCTTCAAGCTTTTTCTGTACATCCGCGTTTTCAAGAAATTCGTCATAAGACATTTGTTTGTCAACAATGCCTTTAGGCGTTAATTCAATGATGCGGTTGGCAATTGTCTGTACAAACTGATGGTCATGAGATGAAAACAGCATAGCGCCTTTAAAGCTGATTAAGCCGTTGTTAAGCGCCGTAATGGATTCCAAATCTAAGTGGTTGGTCGGTTCATCCAGAATTAAGATATTCGCGCCGGAAAGCATCGCTTTTGAAAGCATGCAGCGCACTTTTTCTCCTCCGGAAAGGACGTTTGATTTTTTGTTGACTTCTTCTCCTGAGAACAGCATGCGTCCTAAGAAACCGCGCAGAAAGCTTTCGCTTTGGTCATGCGGCGAGTATTGGCGGAGCCAGTCAACAAGGTTCGCATCGCTGCCGTCAAAATACTCGCTGTTGTCTTTAGGGAAGTACGCCTGAGAAGTGGTCACGCCCCATTTAAATGTGCCGCTGTCTGCTTCCATTTCCCCGGAAATGATTTTAAACAATGTCGTAACGGCAAGTTCGTTGCGGCCCGTAAAAGCGATTTTATCTTCTCTGTTCATAATAAAGCTGACGTTATCAAGCACTTTTACCCCGTCAATCGTTTTTGTTAAGCCTTCAACCCGCAGCACGTCATTTCCGATCTCGCGTTCCGGCGTGAAATTGACATAAGGATAACGGCGTGATGACGGTTTGATATCATCAAGCGTGATTTTATCAAGGAGTTTCTTTCTTGATGTCGCCTGCTTTGATTTAGAAGCGTTGGCGCTGAATCTGGCCACGAACTCCTGAAGCTGTTTAATCTGCTCTTCTTTTTTCTTGTTGGCTTCCTGAGAAAGCTTTAAAGCAAGCTGGCTGGATTCATACCAGAAATCATAGTTGCCGACGTACACTTGAATTTTATTAAAATCAAGATCGGCGATGTGCGTGCACACTTTATTTAAAAAGTGACGGTCATGGGATACGACGATGACTGTGTTCTCAAAGTTGATTAAAAACTCTTCCAGCCACTGAATCGCTTTCAGATCCAAGTGGTTGGTCGGTTCATCAAGCAGCAGAACGTCCGGCTTGCCGAAAAGCGCCTGTGCCAAAAGCACTTTCACCTTTTCTGAACCGCCTAAGTCCGCCATTTTCTTCGTATGCAGGTCTTCAGAGATGCCCAGGCCCTTTAACAAAATAGCGGCTTCACTTTCAGCTTCCCATCCGTTTAATTCCGCAAACTCTCCTTCAAGCTCAGCGGCGCGGATGCCGTCTTCATCTGAAAAATCAGGCTTCATATAAATCGCGTCTTTTTCCTGCATGACTTCGTATAAACGTTTATGTCCCATAATGACGACTTTCAGCACTTCGAAGTCTTCATATTCAAAGTGGTTCTGCTTCAGAATGGCAAGACGTTCACCCGGGCTCATATGGACATCGCCGGTCTGCGGCTCCAGCTCACCGGATAAAATTTTCAAAAATGTTGATTTTCCGGCACCGTTTGCGCCTATTAATCCGTAGCAGTTGCCCGGCGTAAATTTAATATTGACATCTTCAAATAACTTGCGATCCGCAAAACGCAAGCTCACATTATTTACAGCAATCATTTAGAATCCTCCATCGTGTCTATCATCATTAAAAGTATACCATGAATAAAGGGGAAGAGAAATGTTTCCCTGCGAATATACGGGTTTGAAAAGATGCAGGCGTCAAACCCGGAGCGCTGTGATACAATAGATATATATACATATTCATCACGGAGGAACAAGTTGAAGCTTTTAACACTCACAGAATACTGTCTTATGATTTTCTTCACCGGGGTTTTTCTGGCCGTCACAGGCTTTACGGCACGTGACATCGGCTTGTACGTCGGAATCGCCCTCATTTATACGTTTTCGCATCTCTTTTCAAAACGGATGCTTGAAAAACGCGGCAAAGAGAAGAAGCAGGTGAACCTTTTTTTCAGCGTTCTGGCCATTGTCGGATCAGTGCTGGCCACGGTATTGTTCATCGCCGTCGCCGCCTCGTTTGCCAAATAAAAAACGCCTGCTGTCCAAATCGGGCAGCGCGGCGTTTTTATTTTGTCTGACGCATATCATGAAATGGGAAGAACACAAACTTCGAGGTGCCGACGATCCGGTTTTCGGCAATTAAACCGAGTCCGTTCCGGCTGTCCATTGAGTTCAGCCGATTGTCGCCCATGACGAAGTATTTGCCTTTCGGAACCTTTACGGGGCCGAAATCTCCCGTCAGGTTGACTCCCAGTTTTTTCGCTTCTTTTTTATTGCTCGCGAGGTACGGTTCTGCGATTTTTTTGCCGTTTATATAAAGCGTGTCATTTTTCATTTCCACCGTTTCTCCCGGTTTTCCGATGAGCCGCTTTACATAATGGACTTTCGATGTATCGCCGTTAATAATGACGATGTCCCCCCGCTCGATTTCTCCGATATAATTGACGCTTTTGTTGACAAACAGCCTTTCACCGTCATGTAATGTCGGGTACATTGATGATCCTTCCACTAAGTATGGTTCGAACAGGAAATGGCGGATTAACAGCGCAAGTGCGACCGCTATAATGATGGCCTTTCCCCATTCCCAATACGTGTTGGATTTTCTTTTTACCGATTTTTCAGAAGTAGGTTTTTGTTCTTCAGTCAACGTGGTTCCTCCTAGACGATCACTGTTTCAGTTCATGTACCATCTTTACTTTATCATAACTCATCACAAAATACATAACGCTTCTATGCGTACATGATTGAAAAAAGCGCCCGTAAAGGACGCTTTTTGCTTATTTCTCTACAACCGGTTTTTTGACGATTCCCAAGATAACAGCCGTTACAATCGCTCCGATCACGATGCTCATTAAATAAAGCAGCGGATGGTTCGTAATGAATGCAACGAATATTCCTCCGTGCGGTGCAGGAAGCGTTACACGGAAAAACTCTGTCAACCCGCCAGCTACCGCAGAACCGACAACAGCTGCAGGGATGACGCGAAGCGGATCAGCCGCTGCAAACGGGATGGCGCCTTCTGTAACGAAAGCTGCTCCCATAAAGTAGCACGTAATACCGGCTTCACGGTCACGTTTAGAGAATTTGTGTTTAAAGAATGTTGTCGCCAGTGCGATTCCAAGCGGCGGAGCCATTCCGCCCGCCATGATGGCCGCATGCGGCGCATAGTTTCCGGCATCGATCATCGCGATACCGAAAGTGAAGGCCGCTTTATTGAGCGGGCCGCCCATGTCGATAGCCATCATACCGCCTAAAATAATACCCATTAAGACAAGGTTTCCAGTTCCAAGGCTTTCAAGCCAATTTGTTAAGAAATTCATGAACGCTGCTACAGGAGTGTTTATGACAAATTGCATCAGAACTCCTGTGATAAAAATACCGAGCAGCGGATAAATCAATACAGGTTTTAATCCGTCAAGAGATTGAGGGATAAAGACAAACAGCTTTTTCAGCAGGATTACGACATAACCGGCTAAGAATCCGGCAATCAGTCCGCCCAAGAATCCGGCATTCGCCTGCGTAGCCATAAATCCGCCGACCATACCCGGCGCAAATCCCGGACGGTCCGCAATACTCATTGCGATGAATCCGGCAAGAACGGCAACGATCAGTTTTAACGCATTATCGCTGCCGATAAAGTTCAGCGCTGCGGCAAACGTGTTGTATGTCGGGTCTTTCGGATCAGCTGAATGAATTCCCCAGAAGAATGAGATCGCAACGAGAATTCCGCCGCCGACGACAAATGGCAGCATGTTGCTGACACCGCTCATTAAGTGTTTATAGAAAGTGCTTCCGATACTTGTGCCTGATTTCTGTTTCGGGCCGTCTTCATTTGAAGCGGAAGATCCTCCGCCGCTGCCCTCGTAAATCGGCGCATCTTGGTTAACGGCTTTTTCAATCAGTTCCTGAGGACGTCTGATACCAGCCGTTACAGGTACTTGAAGAACATGTTTGCCTTTAAAGCGTTCCATTTCAACCTGTTTATCAGCCGCCACGATGATCGCAGGCGCGTCTTCAATTTCTTGAGCCGTCAGCTTATGTTTGATACCGCTTGAGCCGTTTGTCTCGACTTTAATGTCAACGCCGAGCTCTTTCGCTTTTTCCTTCAGTGCGTCAGCTGCCATGAACGTATGGGCGATACCTGTCGGACATGCCGTAACGGCAAGGATTTTGCCTTTTCCTGACGGCGCTGCCTGTTCTTCCTGCTCTTCTTCTTCCTCATCGTCATCTTTGTCATGCTGATTGATGATGTCAATGATCGCGTCTTCTGATTCAGCTTCAAGAAGCTGTTTGCGGATTTCCTCACGCATAAGAAGCGTTGAAAGTCTTGATAATGCCTCAAGGTGCGTATTATTCGCTCCTTCGGTTGCCGCAATCATAAAGACCAGGTGTGCCGGCTGACCGTCTAATGATTCATAATCCACACCATCTTTTGAACGGCCGAATGCGATGGCCGGGTTAATGACGCTCGCCGTCTTCGCATGAGGAATGGCAATGCCTTCGCCGATTCCCGTCGAGCTTTGGCTTTCACGATTTAAAATGGCTGCTTTGTAAGCCTCTCTGTCATTTAATCTGCCGGCTTTGTCAAGCACTGTCACCATTTCATCGATAACGTTTTCTTTCTCTTTGCTTTCTATATTGAGATGAATTGTATCTCTTGTTAACAGCTCAGTTATCTTCACTTTTCTTTCCTCCTCTATAGACGTGTGACTTTAACTTCAGGAAGAAGCTGCTGTACAAACTCTTCAGTTCCGAGTTCTTCAGAAAATGCCGTCGCGCTTCCGGAAGCAACTCCTAAACGGAACGCATCTTCCAAAGGCAGCTGTTTTGAAATTCCCGCAAGGAATCCCGCGACGACGGAATCACCCGCGCCTACCGAATTGACAAGCTTTCCTTTAGGAACATTGGCGAGGAAAACCGCCTCTTTCGTAAATAAAAGCGCACCGTCGCCAGCCATCGAAACAATCGCGTGTTCAGCGCCTTGTTCAATTAATTTTTTACCGTAAGGAACGGCAGCTTCGGCTGAATCAATGACCGTATTGAACATTTCCCCAAGCTCATGATGATTCGGCTTCATCAAAAACGGTTTCATTTCTGTCGCTTTCATCAGCGCTTCACCGGAGATGTCCACCACTACCCGGGCATTCTGCTTTCTGCATGCCTCAGCAATTTTTTCATATGTGTTATGCGGCAGGGAAGAAGGAATGCTTCCCGCTAAAACGACGATGTCTCCCTCTTCCAGAGCGGAGAACTGTTCTAAAAAGGCATTGAACACTTCGTCTGAAATCGTCGGGCCCTGTCCGTTAATTTCCGTTTCATCGCCCGTTTTCAGTTTTACATTTATACGCGTGTCTTCATCTACCTCAGAAAAAGCCGTTTCCAGACCTTCCTGCTGCAAAAATGACGTGATATAATTTCCGGTAAATCCGCCGACAAACCCCAATGCTTTTGACGGCACATGGTGTCTTTTCAGTAATCTCGAAACGTTGATGCCTTTTCCGCCGGGATACTTCGTGTCATAGCTGGAACGGTTTAAACCGCCTACGGCAAAATCTTCAACGTGAACGATATAGTCAACAGACGGATTGAGGGTTACAGTGTAAATCATGGTTTCACTACCTTTACGACAGTTTTTTCTTGGTAATTATCGAATGCAAGTTCTTCAGCTTCAGTGGTAATGATAGCGGCATCGCCCAAGGCGGCGAACGCTGCGAAAGAAATCTCGCCGAATTTAGAAGGATCGGCTAAAACATACGCATTTTTCGCCTGTCTCACAGCCTTTGTCTTCAGAAGAGCCTCATCCGGATCGGGTGTTGTAAAGCCGGCTTCAATGTGCACGCCGTTCACCCCGAGAAAGCTTTTGTCAAAACGGTACTGGCTGACCGCCGTTAATGAGGCGCCGCCGATCATCGCACCTGTTCTATGCTTCACATATCCTCCGAGAAGATAAAAAGGAATCCCTTTCCTTATTAAAGCGTCGATATGCATAACTCCGTTTGTGACAACCACAATGTCCTTTGTATGATCTATAAAATCAATCATGTGCAATGTAGTTGTTCCCGCATCGAGGTAAATACAGTCACCTTCTTCTAATAAAGATGCCGCTTCTTCAGCGATCTTCAGTTTATCTTGAAGGTTTTTGGAGGATTTTTCAAGCATATCGGGTTCTTGCCTGCTGTTGGAAAGTTTAGACGCCCCGCCGTGAACGCGCTTTAAAAACCCGCGCTCTTCAAGTGTTGATAAATCTCTTCTGATCGTTGATTCAGAAGCGTTTGTCATGCTTATCAGCTCTTGAATCTTCACCACATCTCGCTTTTCAATCTGATCCATAATCAGCTGATACCTTTCAGGAGTAAGCATATTCCGCCTCCTTTGAAAACGTATTCATTTCGGCTGCAAGATAATTGTAAACGCTTTTTTTACTTCAAGCAACTAAAATCACTCAAATTCATTCAATAACTATCAAAATCTTTCACATTTGTTCATATTAACGTATGTACATAGGGTTTGTAAACTGTAAATTCGACAAAAAGGGGGACAATTGTATGACATTTTCTTTTTATCATAAATGAAAAAAGTCTATTATATTCATTCAATCATTAAAACACAAAAAACCCCATGCAGACTGCATGGGGCGCAGGTTATTCATACCTTAATGCTTCAATCGGATCTAAGCGTGATGCTTTGTTGGCGGGCAGCATGCCGAAAATGACACCGATCAGCATACTGAACAGCACACCGATACTAACCACCTGCCAGGAAACGAGCGACGGCCAGCCTGCGATAAGGGAAACGAGTGATGCTCCCCCGTAGCCGAGACCGATTCCGATTAAGCCGCCGATTAATGTAAGCACAACAGATTCAATTAAGAATTGTGTCAGAATCTGTCCTCTCGTGGCACCGAGCGATTTGCGGATGCCGATTTCTCTTGTCCGTTCCGTCACTGATACGAGCATGATATTCATGACCCCGATCCCGCCGACAATGAGAGAAATACCGGCGATCGAACCGATGATCGTCGTCATGACGGTCGTGACCTGACCGATTCCCGCCGCGATTTCTTCCATATTCATGACTTGATAGGCCTCTTTTGTACCGTGATTGTCATTTAAGAGACGGGCCGCTTCTTTTCCTGTTGTTTTGATTTGATCAGCGGACTCCGTCTGAACGGAAACGTTGCTGTAGTCGTTAGTACCGAAAGACGTTTTCAGCATGTTGAACGGCACATACATTTCACTGAGTCCTAACGATAAAAAACCGCTCTCTTCTTTCAGTACGCCGATTACTTCAACGGGCTGTCCGCCGGCCCAGACGATTTTTCCGAGCGGAGACGTTTTCCCGAACAGCTTTTCAGCCATTTTTTTCGAGATGATTCCTGCTCTTTTCCCGGAAAGAAAATCATTGTCCGTAAATGTCCGTCCATCTTGAACGTCCAGCTTTTTTACGTCCATGTAGCCGCTGTTAATGCCGTTCAGCGTAATATCCGTGTCTTCTTCATGGTAACGGGCCGTCATGGATTTTACCGCGGAAGCGACAACCTGCTTTACGCCGTCCACTCCTTTTAATCCATTAATATCTTCTTCTGTAAAACTCGCTTCCTGTAAGGCGTTCGGATTGGCTGTTAATTCTTCATCACTCGGAAGGTAAAACAATTCAATCGTATTGCCCGGCCCGCTGATGGATTGCTTCAGCATTTGCTCTCCGCCCTGGCCGACAGCCACAACAACAATTACTGAACCGACGCCGATAATGATTCCGAGCATCGTCAGAATCGATCTCAGCTTGTGAGCTCTTACGGAACTGAGGGCCATCCGGAGATTTTCTAACAGGCTCATTCTCCCACTCTCCTCTGCTCAGCATCGCGGGAAACGATCATGCCGTCACGGACGAAAATCACTCTGTTTGTACAGTCCGCCACTTCAGGCTCATGAGTGACAAGCACCACGGTCACGCCCTCTGCATTAAGCTCTGTGAACTGCTCCATAATGGAAATGCTTGTTTTCGTATCCAGCGCGCCGGTCGGTTCATCAGCTAAAATGAGCTTCGGTTCGTTCACGATGGCTCTTGCAATCGCGACACGCTGCTTCTGGCCGCCTGACAGCTCATTCGGCATGTGACGCATCCGATCCGCCAAACCGACTTTTTCCAGCGCATGCTCAGCCCGTTCCTCACGCTCTTTTTTGCCGATACCGGCGTAGATCATGGGGAGTTCGACATTTTTTCTTGCATTCAATCGCGGCAGCAGCTGAAACTGCTGAAAAACAAATCCGATTGATTTGTTCCGGACCGCCGCAAGCTCTTTTTCAGTGCATGAAGAAACATCTTCGCCCGCAAGCCTGTAACTGCCGGACGTCGGTCTGTCCAGACAGCCGATGATATTCATGATCGTAGATTTCCCCGATCCCGACGGTCCCATAATTGACACATATTCTCCTTCTTCAATCGTCAGGTCGATTGAACGGAGAACATCAAACGTCTCCTTGCCGATCTGATAGCTTTTTTTCACCTTTGAAAGCTGAATCATCTATGCTTTCACATCCGTTCCGTCAGTCAAACCGTCAGCCGGATTCAGAATGACTTTATCATCCTTTGAAAGCCCCTCTTTTATCTCCGTAAGCTGATTTGCGGTATCGCCGACTTTAACTTTCACGCGTTTGGCCTTCCCGTCTTTTACCGTAAAGACCCAGTGCTCATCTCCGTCTTTTTTGACCGCGGAGGACGGCAGCGTATCGGCTTTCCGTTTGTCGGTTTCAATGTTCATAATTAATTTAAACCCCGGCTTGCCCTCCGGAAGGTTTCCGATCAGCTTAACCTGGAACGGATACTGCACGGCCTGTTCCGTGCTTTCCCCCGAAGCAGCGCTTGACTTTTGATCAGGAACGAGGCCGACAGCCGCCACTCTCCCTTTCCACGTTTTACCGGGAATGGCGTCTGAGGTAATCGTAACGCTTTGTCCATTTTTCACTTTCAGCGTGTCGTATTCGGACAAATTGCCGGCAACGATCAGGTGTTCCGGGTCTCCTATATGTATAACCGGTTCTTGAATATCCGATTTTTTAGAAGCCGCTTCTTGATTTACCGAGATTACCGTCCCGTCCATCTCACTCTTAACATTGAGATTCGCCACTTGATTTTCAAGAGACTGCTTTTGCAAATCAGATTGCTTTAATTCGATTTCCGCCGTTTTTTGCTGAAGCTGCAGATCAGTCCGTTCGGATTCAATTTGTTTTTTGGCTTCCGCTTCCCCCACTTGTTTTGCCAGATCTTGTTCCTTGCTGTTTAATGCTCTGAGTTTTTCTTCAACTTGTTCGATTTGCATCCGTTTTGATTGTTCTGTCAACTCATTTTGTTCTTTATCAAGATTGAGCTGCTCATTTGTATACGTGACTAACGACGACCCTTTTTTTACTTTGTCGCCTTCTTTTACTTTCACTTTATCAAGAGTTCCTTTATCCGCTTCATAAAAAACATACTGTTCTTTAGAGAATTTAAGTGTTCCCGGAACCATGACCGTAGAGGAGATTTCTCTGTTTTCCATGGTTCCGGTTTCGATTTTTTTCCCGGCGCTGCCGCCCGCGGGAGCGGCAGACTTATAAATATTGATACCGATGAATACTGCAACAATTACGGCGATGCCGATTCCGATCCAAATTTTTTTCATGTTATACACCTGCTGTCACTGAACTTAACAGTCCTCCGACTGCCGAAACCAAAAGCATAATAACAAACAGGACAATCGCGGAAGTCCAGGCCGCTTTTTTTGAAATGCCGCCTGTATAGCGAAGTCCCAAAGCGAGCAGAATATAGCTCCAGATGCTGAAAATGTCGAACGCGCTTAAAAAGACCGCGACGCCGTCTCCGGCCGGTATGACACTCGCCAAAGATGTAACGGCGTACAGTGAGCCCGCACCGGTAAAATAAGTGACAAGACCGTTAATGACTAAGCCGATATTGGTAATGAATGCCGTAAACAGGCTGAGTGAGAGCATTTTTTTGTAAGTTGTCACGCCGCCTGAAATTTTGACGCACAGCCAGTAAATGAGCGGAACGATAAACAGAGCGATAATGCCCCCGAAGATTCCTCCGAACATCGAGCCGAATTTAGCAATGGTTTTGGTCATTTCAATCTGATCATCCGACAATCCGTCAAGAGATGTGCTGTTCAGCACTTCTTCATAATTCATCCCCAGTCCGCGCAAAATACTGCCGGCCGCGATGAGAATGATGACAATCAGGAGAGGAATGCCGATGACCGGCTTTTCTTTTAATCTTTTAAACTGCACAACAGGACTTGTAATGACGCCGAAAATTGACGGCTTTTCCGTTACTGCCGTATTGCTTTTTTCCAGGTTTGGTTCCATATTGCTGATGCCTCCTATGTATTATTCTGTTTATACGTACGCTTTAGGCTGAGAGAAGTTTCAATTTTTTTGCCGTTTGCGTATTTATGCTAAATTGTAACACAAATTCTTAGCTTTACGTTCCATAAATATGTAAAAAAAAGTATTGTCAGACCGGTATGACGGGAGGCTCAAAGCCTTGTAAAGGCACTGTCTTCAGCCTATTCATCTAATCAAAACCGTCTCAATCACAAATCCCTTTAAATCCCATTTAGATATTCTCTGTAATTCAGCTCCTATATACAAAAAAGCCGGATGGCAATGATGCACATCCGGCTCTTTTTTCACCCTCCGCTTACAGGAGGGATAAAGGCAATAGTATCACCTTCTGTTACGATGCTGTTGTCTTTTACATATGTTTCATTGATTGCGATCATGGCATTGTCAATCGTCTGAAGGCCGTACCGTTCCTTTAACAGCGTTTTCACAGCAGACACCGCCGTCTCTTTTTCGTCAAGTTCAATGACCGGTGTTCCCGCCTGCTCCGCAAGCCCGGCAAACAATAGTACTTTAATCATCGCGATTCCCCTTTATCCAAATCCGGTTTTCCGTTCGGATAGGGCGTTGTTTCCAGCTGATCGCCTATCCATTCTTCTCCGTCTTCCCAGATTTCTTTTTTCCATATCGGCACAATCTGTTTTATCCGTTCAATTGCATATTCATTCGCCTCATATGCCGCCTTTCTGTGCGGTGAAGACACGGCGATTACGACCGCTGCTTCTCCGATATCAAGGACGCCGACACGGTGTGTGATTGCAGCTTCGGCTCCTTCCCATTTCGCACTGATTTCATCGCCGATTTGAGAAAGCATTTGAACAGCCATCGGTTCATACGCTTCATATTCGAGCCGTACCGTCCGCCGTCCTGCAGTCCACTCTCTGACCGTGCCGATAAACGTTGTGATGGCGCCGGCTTCACGCTTTTCAACTTTTTTTACGATATTTTCCGCAATGATAGGTTCCCTTGTAATTTGAAAACGTTCCATTTATGCAGATTCCCCTTTCAGCTGCGAAAGCACAAACATAATGGCAGCCGGATCATCCGCATGGAATACGGGCATACCTGCATCTGCCGGCATATGCTCCGTATTTCTGCTGACAACCGCGATCACGTGCTCCAAATGCTTCAGCTTTTGCCAATCTTCGCTGTCTTTGATCATAATGATTTTCGGATGCGGCGCATGTTTAAATCCCTCTATGAGAAGACCGTCAATTCCCAGACATTCATACAGACTGATCAAACCCGCCAGATCCCATTTTTTTCGCGCCGTAAGCTGCAGGACGCCGTCCCCTTCTACTGCCGTAACCGCGGCTCCGGCTTTTGAAAAACGCTCCGAGTCTTTTCCGTCAGAAAAAGGTTCCGGTTCTCCGCCATGTCCGTGATGTTTTAAACATCCAATATCGCACTCTTTCAGCGCCGCTTTCAGCACACGTTCAATAAACGTTGTTTTACCGCTGTTTTGAAAACCTACGATCTGGACGATCGGGAAAGAATTGACCACGGCCATTCACTTCCATTCTCATCACGGATGAGGAGCACGTGAACCGTCCGGCCCGCTTCATACCCCCTCGTTCCTCCCGGCAGAAGGATAAACGCGTTTGCTTCGGCTAGAGATGTGACTGAGCTTGATTTGTCGAGACCGACTGGTGACGCCATCATCTTTCCGTCCTTATGATAAACAAATGCCCTCACAAATCTCGTAAACGGATTCGGCTTCGGAAAGTCGTTTGTTAACACGGCTTCCGCCCATCCGGAATGAGGTTTTTCATTCAGAAGCCACGTCTGAATCATCGGTTTGACAAACAGGGTGAATCCGACATAACATGCGGACGGATTGCCTGAAAGGCCGAACAGCAGCATGTCATCGGCCCGGGCGACAGTTGTCACGCTCCCCGGGCGCATTGCCACTTTGTTAAAAAGAACTTCCGCTCCGAGCTTATTATAAATGTCTGGAAGAAAATCAAAATCGCCGACTGACACGCCGCCGGTCGTGATCAGAAAATCAACTTTTTTCATAGCTTCCTTCACCGCAGCATAGCTGTCATCAAAATCATCGGAAATTTTCCCTAAGTTCAGCGGTACCGCGCCCGCTTCAATGACCTGGGCATACACCATGGCAGCGTTGCTGTTGCGGATTTTCCCCGGCTCAAGCGGATCGCTGACATGAAGAAGCTCGGTTCCCGTTGCGATAATGCCGACAACCGGCTTTCTGACCACGGGAACGGAAGCATAGCCGAAGGTTGCTAAAAGAGCGGTTACGCCCGGCGTGATTTTCGTCCCTTTTTTTAATAGCGAGCTGCCCTTTTTCGCATCTTCTCCTTGATATGAAATATTATCACCCGCATGAAAAGGGCGTTTCACTGACATGTAATTCGTCCCGTTTTCAGAAAACGTTTTTGTCAGTTCAAGCATCACTACGGCATCCGCGCCTTTTGGAATCTGCGCACCCGTCATAATGCGGACCGCTTCATAAGGCCCGAGTTCTTTTTCTGACACGGCGCCGGCTCCGATATGGTCAATGACTTCAAAGGTGACGGCATTGTCACGGGAAGCCGTTTTTGAATCGCTCGCCCTGATGGCAAACCCGTCATACGGGGAACGGTTAAAGGCCGGCACATCATGATCCGCCTTAACATCCTCCGCCAAATAGCGGTGGAGACTGTCCTCAAGCGCCACCCATTCGGTATCCCCCTGTTTTTTATACCGGCTCACCCGGCGGACTGCTTCGTCCACCTGAATCGGCGTTCTTTTTTCAAGCATAGCAATATCTCCCCTTCCTACAGTCCGATCACTCTGGCCAGAACTGAATTTGCTTCTTTTATATCGTTTGTACCGTGAATCAAAGCCCGTCCGTCCTGAAAAATAACGATTCTGAAGCGCTCATACGCCATGTGCAGCAGAAATTCATTTGCTTCCACTTTACCGATCTGCTTCAGACGTTTGACAAGCTCTTCTTTATCCAGCCTCTTTAAGGCTTCCGATCTGATTTGAACGGTGTCTCTTCCGCACAGCACGCTTGCTTTCGGCCTGTTTTCAGGCTGCAGATACGGATATACGGGCTCCGCGCCGCAGGAAGGGCAATGATCCCGTTTGATCTGATCCACATTTATGCTCATATTGGTGTTATTCCACACGTCAAACGTGAAAAAGCGCCGATTTACCGCCGCATGATTTCCTGTCAGCAATTTCAGCGCCTCAGCCTGCTGATAAGCGGAAACGATATGAACCGCCGGAGGTATGATGCCTGCTGTATCACATGTCGCTCCGCCCACGGGCATTTGCTCAAACAGGCAGGATAAACACGGCGTAACCCCCGGAATAATCGTCATGCACATTCCCTGACTGCTGACACAGGCACCATAAATCCAAGGTGTTTTCGTTTTCAGCGCCAGATCATTGATGACCATTCTCGTTTCAAAATTATCTGTCGCATCCACGATGCAATCCGCTTGTTCGATCAGCGGTTCGAGCGTTTCCGCCGTACCTTCCGCCGCGTAAGCATCGATATGTATATCACTGTTTACCGCCAAAAGACGCGCCTTGGCCGCCATTGCTTTCGGCAGGCGCTGTCTCGCGTCTTCTTCTGTATACAGCTGCTGTCTTTGTAAATTGCTCCATTCCACATAATCCCGGTCAATAATCGCCATACGGCCCGCTCCGGCTCTTGCCAAACCCTCTGCCGCGGCTGTTCCGAGGGCTCCGGCTCCGACAATCAGGACACTGCTGTCAGCCAGCGCCTGCTGCCCTTTTTCCCCTATCGGCTTAAATCTTGTCTGCCGCGAATAGCGCTCTTCCATCTGTGTTGTCCCCTTGCATTTTTATTTCCATCATACCATGTTTCTTCCCGATCAGTCCTGATTTGAAGACTCGACATGCGCCAAAAGTCTGGTGTAATCGTCCCGTGTGTTGATATTAGCGAACTCCTCCGGCCCGGCGCCGATGTCTTCAGCCTGCACATAACAGACAGACAGCCGTTTCAGCGTGTCTGTCATTTTCAGTTTGTTTTGTGTCAGCTGATCAAAAAGCACATCCTGCACCCGTTTATGGTAAACCGCCAAGAGGGGATGCTCTCTGTTTTCACAAACCGGTATGACAGCGTCCAGATTTCCGGTCAGCTTCATTTCTAGTGCAGCCATCGTCTTTCTTGTCACGAGCGGCGTGTCACAGGATATGACCGTGTATGTTTCGCCTTCCGTTTGTTTCATTGCCGTATATATGCCGGCCAGCGGGCCCATTCCCCGAAACCGCGGCTCATCGGCAAAAACATGCCGCTCCCTGTTTGATAAGAACTTTTTTATATACTCAGGGCGGCTGATAATTACCGTTTCTCCGCCGCCGAAGGCTTTTTTCGCCTGTTCATAAAACATGCCGCCCTTCCACTTTGCAAAAGCTTTCGGTTCTCCGAATCTTCGGGAAGCTCCCCCCGCTAATATTACATTCACCCGTTTCATGTCATCTCTCTCCCATTCTATATAAAAGCATAGCAAACGCCTCAGCCGAAATACAATATTACGGTGCTTGTCTGTTTAATTAAGAGGAATAGCCGTTGATCCTTTCCCATATTGTAGTGTTAACATCATGAGGGAGATGGTTCTTATGAAAATATCCGGTCCGTTTTTCCACGACACTTCTCAAGAGAACCTTTACTTGAAATCCGAACTTTCCAGATGCAGAAAATTAATTTCAGAATTTGAAGCAAGCTACTTCCATCAGAAAAATAATAAGCTTCAGGAGGAAAACGCCAATATTAAAGAGCGGCTTCACAAGCTTTCTGACGAATTGGAAGCCATGGCTCAAAAACACAAACAGACAAGTGACACGGAACGTTCTTTGCATGAAATCAGAGCCGGGCTGCTCGATAAAATCGTCATTCTGCAAGAACTGCTTCAGCAGGAAACGTTTCGGCGGAAAAATGAGATGGAAGAAAAGCACCGTCTGCATCTTACAAATGTAAAATTTGAAGAAGAAAATAAAAACTTACATACCCGCATCCGCTCACTTGAGACCGCCATTCAAACTGAACGGACTTCTCACGAAGATATGAAACAGCGTTATCATGCCGCTGCAGACGAAAATACCCGGCTCCAAACACAAATGATAGAAAAAGAATACCAGCTCAAACATATTAAAATAGAAATTAATCATATGAGAGATCGAATACTAGAAACAAAAGAACGGCTTGTAGAAATAGAAAAAACGAAAGAAAAGTTATTTCAAGAAACCATTCTTTCGTATAAACGGCAGCTGGACGAAAGTGATGCTTGGATTGCCGGCCATTTTGCTGATATTGACAGCCGCACGGCGGAACCGGCGGAACAAGCTCTGGAAATCCCTTCTGTTTCCAAAGAGACTGTTCAGGCAGAAGACTTGCTTAAAGCCGTTACCGAACAAGTCATCTCCCTGCAAAAACAATTTGTACAATCAGAGTCCCGCGATCAGTCGTTTGATGAAAAACTGGATGCGTTGAAAGAACGTGCTGACGGCGAAAAGCCTTTCCAAAAATATGTCGTCAAGCTTGAAAAAAAGCCTGGAAAAGATGCGTCACTTCCGCAGAATAAGCGGGAAAACGCAAAAAAACTGCTTGAGTAACGCAAGCAGTTTTTACTGTTTTATTCAGCAGCCGTATCATTTGCCGTTTCTGCTGTTTCCTGAGAAATTTCTCCCTCAAGAATATATTGGCCGCGGTATGGTTTTTTCACTTCCGGATACATTTTAATTAAGCTTTGCATAAATGTTGTCATATTAGGAATTTCAAGGCCGCTTTCCTTTTCAATTTCCTTTTGCAGTTCGGAACTTTTGATCGCTGCATTGTGGCGTTTCAACGTTTTAATCGCTGCTTCGCGCAGTTTTGCCGCTTTTGATCCCGGTCTCGCCGTCCCTCTTCTTCTTCTTGTAGAACCGTCCGGAATGCCGGCGGGAAGAGACGTAATAGACTGCATCTGCGGCTGGGAGGATTGAGGCTGTGTCTGCGGCTTTTGATAGCTTCTCATTTCCTGTGCTGCAAGCTCTGCAAGCACCGGGAGAGAGTCACTTTTTTTCTCCGGACGAAACTCTTTTTTTGTATCGGACAGGCTGCCTGTATTGTCTAATTCTCTCAGTTTTGCATATATTTTATCACGTTCTATTTGATATTCACGAATGACTTTTACCTCTGCTTCGTTTAATTGTTCTAAACGTAAGCGCAGCGCTTCTCTTTCATTAAACATGTGTAAAACCCCCTGTCAAAAATTTAAACGCTTTTATTAAGATATTAGATTACAAAAGTAATTTTATCAACTATTATTTTATCATTTTACTATTTTATTTACTCTATGAAAAATTGCTTATTTTCTGAAAATGGTACTTTATATACAAAAATCCTTATCATATAGGGGATTCTGGACAAAGTTCCAATTTATTCAACCATTTCAAAATATAACTTGAAATTACTTGTTTAATGAAAATTAGCGTGATATCTACAATTTTCGACTATAATATGTAAAAGATAATGATACGGATAAAACAAGCGGTACAGCGTGTTTACGGCTGTTTCTCTTATTTTTTAAGCCACACATGTCATATTGGAATTTTTTATCCAATAGGCACAAAAAAACCCTGTTACCTAAACGGCAAAGGGTTTGCGGAACCGAGACAATAGTCCGACGGAGATTGTCCCGATTACTCAGAAGCCTGCTCCGTTTCTGAAAGTACTCGGCTGACGCGTTTTTCAAGCATTTTCATCCCGCTTCCTCCCGCTTGAAAATGGCGGAGCTGTCCGCTTTTATCAAAAACGTAATAAGCCGGCACATATTCATTTTCAAATGCTTCAGTCAGCGTATGATCGCTGTCGACGTAAATCGGCTGAGAGATATCATGTTCAGCCGCTGTTTTCTTGATTTTCTCAAGATCAAGATCGTCTTCGGAACGGGGCATGTGAACGGCCACCACATTCAGCTGATCTTTATATTTATCACGAAACCCGTTCACCTCAGGCATCGCTTCTTTACACATGCGGCAGCTGGCGGACCAGAAGTGAATCAGTGCCGGCTTTCCGCCGACCAGCTGTTCCTTCGAGACTTCTCTGTTAATCCATGCTTTAGCGCCTGTCAATTCAGGCATTTGCTGACGTAATTTCATCTTATTTCCCTCCTTACGAAAAAGGTTTTTTGCCGGGGCTTTCAGTCCGCCGGGCAACGTTCTCCTGTTTTCCCTCCAAAGGATATGATTTGGCTGAATCACCATGTTAAAATGAGTGTGGCGATTCCTTAGTTCATATCTTCACAAAAATGATGATATTGAAACCGGGCAATATGAACAAATCATAAATGAAATAACTGATTTCTATTAAAAGGTTTATTTTATTTTAAAAACGGGTATATCACTTTTAGCTTTTTCCGCAATAGACTTGAAAGTAAGACATCACTATGATTGATCTAAAACACTTTGATTGGGCCGGGCTTCTCACATCTGCCGGGATTTTCATCATAAAGCTGGCTCTCATTATTTTAGCGTATTTTATTTTCCGGACGGCAGGAAAAAAGCTGATCAAGCATCTGTTTCAGAAATTCGAGCAACAAAACAACCTCTCTACAGGCCGCGCTTATACTTTGCGAAGCCTCGCGCTTAATGTATATGGATACATCCTGATTTTCGTTTTTATCGTAATGATTTTGGATTTATTTCACTACAATCCGAGCGCTCTCATTGCCGGCGCCGGCGTGGTCGGTCTCGCAGTCGGCTTCGGGGCTCAGGGGCTTGTCAGTGACATCGTCACCGGATTTTTTATCCTTTTGGAAAAACAGATCGACGTCGGTGATTATATTACGGTTGCCGGCTACAGCGGCATTGTCGAGCAGGTCGGTCTCCGTACGACGCAAATCCGGAGCTTTGACGGCACGCTTCACTATCTTCCCAACCGGGGCATTACGAATGTGAGCAACCATTCCCGCGGAACGATGCAGGCGCTTGTCGATATTAAAGTGCCGCTTGAAAAAAATCTTGATGAAACCATTCAAATCCTGCAAACCGCGTGTGACAAAGCAGCCGCTGAGCTCCCGCAGATTAAGGAAGGGCCGGACGTCATCGGGGTTCAGGATTTAAGCTCGTCAGAAATGGTGCTCAGAATCATTGCCAAAACAGAAAATATGGAGCAATGGCGGGTTGAACGCGTACTGCGGAGAGAAATGAAAATCGCGCTCGACCGTTTTAAAAACGCCGCTTCCGCCGAATAGAAAAACCGAAGCGTAAGCTTCGGTTTTTTCTTTTTAATGAAATTTTTTTTCCACTTCGCTGCAGATTTCGTCGGCGGTCATTCCGGAAGCCGTAATGACGGGAGCCTGAGTTGACGTATCGGCAATTCCTTGGACATTGCTGTCAAGTCCGGTTACGACACAGCAGTCACAATTCTTCGCATCCTCAGGAGTCTTCATCATCACTACGTCATATCCTTTTTGTTTTAACGCCTGTTCTACATCCGATAAAGATTGTTCAATTCCAATTTTTTTCGTCATATTGAACACCTCCGTTATGTAGAATGCTCAATTTTTGTTAGATTATTCTTCTTTTCGGATTTAATTGGCATACTTCGAAAAATATCCGACCATGACATTTACCGCGGTTTCCATCGCATCTTCATCCGGGTTCAGCTTTGCGTGATGAAGCCCGTGGGATGAATCGGCCCCCAGCCAGAACATAAAGCCGGGATATTTTTTCAGCATGTACCCGAAATCTTCTCCGGTCATCGCTTCTTTCGCCGTTTTCACGTCAGCAAGCTGATGATCGCTGACAAATTGCATAAATTCTTCGGTCAGGCCGCTTGTATTATAAACTTGATGATAAACGGACGGATACGTGACTTTTCCTTTGCATCGGAAGCCGATTTCAATTCCTTTGACAAGCTCTTCAATCCGCTTTTTCACCATACGCATTGATTCCTCGGAAAGCGTCCGGATGGTTCCCTCCAGATGAGCATGCTCTGCGATGATATTTTGCGCCGTGCCCCCGGTAATCGTTCCGACAGTTATCACAGCGCTGTCAAGCGGATCCGTATTTCTGGATATGACCGTTTGCAGCTGCGTGACAAGCGTGCTCGCGGCAACGACCATGTCGTCTGCTGTATGCGGATATGCCGCATGCCCGCCTTTCCCCTCAAGATCGATGACGAGTTCGCTCGTATTGGCAAACAGCAATCCGCTTTTGGTGGAGATTGTGCCTACAGGAAGCTCAGGTGCTATATGGAGAGCGGTAATCAAATCCGGCGTCCATTTTTTTAGCACATCGCTTTCAAGCATCGGTTCCGCTCCGCCCGGTCCTTCTTCAGCCGGCTGGAATAAAAAGAGCAGATCATGTTTGACGGGATGATGGACAAAATGATCAATAATGCCGAGCGCGATGGTCATGTGCATATCGTGGCCGCATGCGTGCATAAAACCGGGGTGTTCAGATGCAAACGGAAGTCCCGTCTGCTCTTCAATCGACAGAGCGTCTATATCCGCTCTGTAGGCGAGCATTTTTTCCGGAGCCGTGCCGTTGACTTTGACAAAGATGCCGGTTCTCCAAGTTTCAATTTCAATTCTTTCCTCCGGATATTGGTTCAATAGATTCAGCAGGTACTGCTGGGTTTTATATTCCTGAAAGCCGATCTCCGGAATGCGGTGCAGATCTCTTCGGATGGCAATGAGCCGCTCTTTTTCCATATGTATTCCTCCTTGAGATAAGAATAAGGCGTGGATTTTATCATCCACGCCCATTCTATCAAACCATTCCTTACAGCTGGCGTAATTCCTGTTTGATTTCTGTTTTGCCTTTTGTTTTTTCATCGATATCTTTGATTTTTTTCGCAGGTGTTCCCGCTACAACGGTATATGGTTCGACATCGTTCACAACGATGGCTCCCGCAGCGACAACCGCGCCTTTACCGATTGTTACGCCTTCAAGCACAACCGCATTTGCGCCGATCACAACGTCGTCTTCCACGACAACAGGCTTAGCGCTAGGCGGCTCAATAACGCCCGCTAATACAGAACCCGCTCCGATGTGGCAGTTTTTGCCGACAGTCGCGCGCCCACCGAGAACAACGTTCATATCAATCATCGTACCTTCGCCGATGACTGAACCGATATTAATAGACGCACCCATCATGATAACGGCATTGTCGCCGATTTCGACTTGGTCGCGGATAATAGCGCCGGGCTCGATTCTCGCTTTAACATCTTTTAAATCAAGCATCGGGATCGCAGAGTTGCGGCGGTCATTCTCAATGACGTAATCCTCAATTTTGTCTTTGTTTTCTTCGATTGCGCTTTTAATTTCAGCCCACTCGCCAAAAACGACGCCGGATTGGCCGTTCAGGAATGTTTTAGCGGAATCGCCAAAGCTGATTCCTTCGAGATCGCCTTTTACATACACTTTTACAGGCGTTGATTTTGTACTATTTTGAATAAATGAAATAATTTCATTTGCATCCATCATTTTCATATGTATTGTCCTCCTCTGATTTTCTACCTCATTACTGTAACAAAGGAAGGATACAAAGACAAGAAAAAAAGGAACAAGCCTTTATTCTGCCGGCTGGCTGCACAGCGCGGCAAACTGTCTTCCGAATTCCCGGAGCTCTTCTTCCTCACTGCCCTCAGGGTTGTTTTCAATTTTGACCGACGGCAGCACCACCCGCCCGCCGCGGGCCGTGATTACTTTTTCCAATTCGTCAACCGCTCCGCAAAAAAACTCATAGGACGTATCTCCGGAACCGAACAAAGCAAATGTTTTTCCCGTAAACTCCAGGTTTTCCATATCTTCAGCAATATCGAGCATTTCATCAGGAAGATCCCCGTCTCCCCACGTATATGTGCCTAATAAAATATACTCGTAATCATTAAAAAGTTCGGCATGAATATCCATCGCTTCATATCTGTCTACGGATGCTTGTGCTTGGATCAGCCCTTTTTCAATTAAATCCGCCATCGCCTCGGTGTTTCCTGACATTGTAGCGTAAACAAGCAGTACATTCCCCATCTTCGTCTCTCCTTTATGCATAAAAACTAATGTGCGAGCCGAACCGCCTCATACGGTCTGACAAACTTACTTTCGTAAAGGCCCGCGCAAAAAAAGTTTTCTTCCCGGTTTGCCACCCGCCATCCGTGACCGCGGATCGTATCAAACCACTTTAATTCACCGGCGGCGAGATCAGCTTGATAAATACGCGAAAATCCGTTTTCGTCCTGTGACGATGTGACATAAATAATCCCGTTATCCTCAGAAACGTCGAGAAATGATTTTTCCCGTACGGCGGGCCCGGCTGTAATGGCAAACTCCTCTTGCGTCCGCACGTTTCGGACGGCAACCTCCCCCCGTTCTCCCTTTGCCGCGCCCTTTGCTGCAATGAGCCAGTCATTCTGATACATCATCATTGAAGCCGTCATGCGCTGCCTTTCGCGGCTTATACGCCGGATGCGGTCTTCCGTCAGATCATACGCCCAAATGCCGCCATGATTCATATGAATCCGGGTGCCGATATAAATCGTCTGACCGTGTAAACAAAGCGAACGGATGACAGGCGGCTCCTTTAATTGTGAAAAGGGCTTAGCCACATGCCAAGTGACGCCGAAATCATCAGATAAGTAGAGGCAATATGTGCCGTGCGCACAGACAAACCCGTCATTCCGCCCGGCAACGGCCCATACGGAGGCGCTGGTCGGAAATCGGGAGGCCGTCCAAGTCTTTCCCTGATCGGCTGATCTGAGAACGGCGCCTTTTTCTCCAGCCGCGAATATGTAGGGCCCTATGTAAGTCAGCACATGAATTCTGCTTTTCACTCGGAATAGTCTTTTCCAGCCTTCTTCCGCCGAAAAATGAAAAATACCTTCGTCTTTCACCGCGACAAAATATCCTGAGGTCACTGATGCCATGACAGCCGTCGCGCCTTTATGAAACATGGCACCGGTCTCCGTGGTGAGCGGCCCATGCAAGAAAACCGCGGACAAATTCTTTGCAGCATTCCTGATCCTCAGCCGTCTCGGGCGCCAGCTCGATTTTCAGCGTTTCCGGATATAAATTGGCTCCGGCCTGTTCAAACGCATCGCAAAACAGCGTGACCGCTTCGCAAAACTTCGGGTAGGCGTGATCGCCTGAACCGAAACAGGCCGTTTTCAGTCCGTTGAGCTGGCTGTGCAGAATATCTTCGTAAAAATCTTCCGCTTCGTAAGGAAGATCACCATCCCCCCATGTGTACGTGCCGACAAAAACATAATCATATGCTTCGAGAGAATCCGCATCTGCCTCATCCATGTCGAGACAGTCAACTGCTATCTGATGCCCGCTCAGTGTTTCTTTTATAATGCCGGCAATATCCTCTGTATTCCCCGACATGCTTGCGTATATCATTAATGCTTTCTGCATATGATCACCTCGTAATTGATAATGATTTTCATTAACATATATAACACTTTAAATGATAATGATTTTCATTGTCAATAAAAAATAAAAAAAAGACAGCATGATTGCTGTCTTTCTAAAATGGGCGTTCCTGCTTCAGCATATCTTTAATGACAGAAACAAAAGCCTGCACCTGTTTTAATTCAAATGCCGGCTCATAACCGAGCAGCCATGTGTCACGACCGATCGGATGATCTTTTGTATCAAGCAGGGGCATTTTATTTACTTTGTCTTCCTCTTCTAAAGTGACTGACGGCAGAATGGCATAACCGATCCCATGCAGCGCCATCTGCTTGCACGTTTCAATCTGATCGACGAGGATGGTCTGTTTCGGCGAGGTTTTGAATTTTTGATGCCACCAATGCTGAATTTCCTGAAAATATGTACTGTCACTTTTGAATTGGATAAACGGCCGATCGGTATGGGCAATATCATCAATACAGGAAATTTCCGTATCAACCAAATATAAATGATCGGTCATTAAATAATCTTTCCGGCCTTTCCATTCCGGATTTCCCCGGATAATGCCGATATGTACCTGATCTTCATACAGACTTTTCAGCATTTCGCTGCTCCACCCTGTAATGAGAGAGACCTTTGCATTCGGATATCGTTCCACATATGCTTTTAACACTTTCGGAAGCCAGTGCTGCCCGATAATGGAGGCGACGGCAAGCTTTAATGTGCCGTGAATCTCACCCTCAAGTTCATCAATGTTTTCTCTGATTCTTTCTTGCCGATCCGTGACGTCATTTGCAAATTGTATGATTTTTTCTCCTGCCGGCGTTACCGTAAGTCCTTTTTGAGATCTTAGAAAGATCTTTGTTCCCCAGGCTTTTTCAATGGTCTGCAATCGCTGGGACAGAGCCGGCTGTGACACGAATAACCGTTCGGCAGCCTTCCTCATGTTTAATTCCTCAGCCAAAACTACGAGCATATGAAGCTCTTGAAGCTGCATGTCGTCCTCCTTTTCAATGCCTTTCGTATTTCTTATCTACCATTCTAATAAAATAAAGGCTGCCGAGGCAAGCGCCACTCATATGTATGCGTTTTCTTTTTCCGGCATGCAAAAGAACAAATAGGCTGATCGTGCGAGCCTACTTATTCAATGATCTGATATGGCTGCTCAACTGTTTTAACACGACTCTCCTCGTGAAAATGCCTTCAAAGACGCCTTCATCATTTTCAACGCAGACAAAGCCGTTGTTAATGACCATGCTGAACCCTTTGATAATCGGATCATTGATGTGGAGACGGGGAATGTCTTTCAGCATGACTTCCTCAACCGTAATTTGATCCAGTTTCTCAAACTCGATCCGTTCAAGTCCGAAAATGCTGTTCATAATCATATTTGTCCCGATCAAACCGTGCAGACGGTACGAAGCGTCGAGGACGGGAATGGCGGTATAGCCGGTTTTGGTCAGCACTAATAGAGCATGCTCAAGGTTGTTTCCGACTTGAACGTGCGCCACTTTATCCGCCTCGATCATAAATTGTCCGACTGTTGCATCAAGAAGCTGATCTGATTGTAAGCTAATCATGTCACTTCGACCCCTTTACATTTTTCATCAAAGCATGTATTCCCTATATTGCAATAATATAAACATTATCATTTTTTGTCGAAAAGTTTCCGTCAATAAAAAAGATACTCTTTGCAATCGAGTATCAATTTATAGGCCGCTGATTAATTTTCATTCCGAAAACGGTCATAGAGCGTTACGAGTTTTTTATAAGTGGTTCCATCAACGCTTTTTGACCCCGCTTCTATATCGTTGATTTCGCTGGTCAAAAGCTCAATGGCATATTCTTGATTGATCAGGATATTCAGCAGAAGTTTCTGTTCTTCTTCCGTAAATCGTTCACCGATAAGACTCATACGTAATCAGGCCCCCTATTTTTAACTGAATACCTCCGAAAGCAAGGTGAAATTTGCTTTCAGCTCTACCGCTAGAATAAGTAAACAGAAAAAAATCGTCAACCGCATAATTCGACATTTTGCGGATTCTGTATGAAATATTATTTTGTGTAACGATTGGCATAACTGAATGCTGTGCAGGAATCGGGCTTGATTTTCGCTTCAATGCCCATCGAGGTAATGCGGCCGGTCATTTCTTGTATCAATTCTTTTGTCAGCCCTTTTTGACCGATATCCAGATGCACTTCAAATGAAAGATCCGCCCCTTCATCCGCAAAAGGCAAGAGCAAATCTGTCAGTTCCATAAGACGGCCGTCGAGGATATGCGCAGCCATCTCCTGGCTGAACGCGGTTTCCAGCGAAATTTTTTCGCGAAGGCTATGTATCGGTCTTGCAAGATCGTGATTTTTCAAACAGCCCCAAGCTCCCTTGCCTGTACGGTGCAAGTGTATAGCCGTAATAAACTTTGTGAAGTCGCGGTAAACTTGTGAATCAGTCCCTACAGACAGCACGTATGCTGAACGGGGGTCTTTATTGACAAAGCGTTTCAGCCGCTCCGTCACGTCTTGAAAGGTCATCTGTGCCTCAGAAAGATTATAAAACAGAAAAGAATCAGCCATGTACGGACACTCCTCTTTCCAGAGTCTACAACCAAACGAACAAGCACGTTCCTTTGCATAATTTAATAAAGCTCCGCTTGCGGAAGACCGGAAGCTTGGTCAGCCTGAAAAATCAAATCAAATTACTGAAGGAGCTCAAAAATTTCAATAGAAATCATGTCAATGTTATCAAACGGATATGTGTTAGGTTTTTCACCTTTTTGGAAAACCGTCAGTTCAAACGTTTGATTTTTTTCGAAATATTTAACACTGCAAATTTTTTCGCCGTTAACTTCAAAATAACGCTGCATCGGCTCGTTAGCCGCTTCCGCTGTTTCTTGCAGACTTTGCAGCCGCGTGATGATACCCATTAATTGTGACATTCTAAAAAAAGACTCCTTTCAAAAAACAACTTCAAATCAACAAGTATTTATTATAATACAAGTTCTACAGAGCATCATACCATAAAGTAGACCGGGATGGCATTTTCCCGCTGGATTTTCAAAAAGAAATAAACGGGAAAACCGTGTTTTCGAATAGTTTGAAGCTTTTTTCGGAATGTCATACACCTTTCAAAAATAATTTTTCGCTTTTTGAGCCGCCATTATCAGATGTATGTAAGGAGAAGCCCTTTTATGAGGAGACAGCATAAAAAAACTTGGCGGGGGTAGCGCCAAGTTTTTTCGGATCTTGATCTGATAGAGGGGTTGGGGAACAGAGAGTAACTTCTCTCTATAACTAAATGATAATGATTATCAGTATCATTGTCAATCGTTTTTTAAAACTTTTTCACACTTATAAAAAAAGCGGCATACAGCAGCCGCTTTAAAGTAATCCGTCCTGTTCATATAAATAAGAGTAAGGCAGATCGATAAATAAATACATATTGTCATCCATCGGGTATGAAAAGGTTCTGATCATCTCACCCGTCTCAATATCACTGTACAGGTCACTGAAAAAGCCTTTTCTTGAATTCCGCATCTTCATGATGTTTTCTAAAAAGTACGGACGCCAGCTCCAGTTTTTCTCCATGTATTCAGGCTGATAAAGCCATTCGCCGGACTGCTTGAACACATTTCCCGTCAGCTGATAGCCTTCTTCATCACACATATAAATTCTGAAGCAGCAGTCGGTCAGGTTTTCCGCCAGTTTTTTAATAAACTCATCGTCCGCCTGATGGGTTTTCTTCAGCTCGGAAACTGCCTGATTGACCCGCTTATAAAAATTCTCAGAGTGTTCATATACCGTTTCCAGCTTCTTTTTTTCTCTCGTAATAAATTGCTGAAACTCCGTTTTCAAGCGTGCTTTTAACAGGCTCCGGTCTATAAAATCGCCGCTCGGCGCCTGCAGATAATAGCCTTGAAAAAATCGGCCTCCGTTTCTCCATGCGTACTGGAGCTGGAAATCAGCTTCTATATCTTCATACAGCAGCGCGGCGCCGATTTTTCTCGCCAGCAATGAAATGCTGTACAGCACATGCTCATATGATGGTGACGGCTGAGATACCTTCAGCGCCTGCAAATCTATTTTCAGAAGGTCCGGTGAAAGGAGCGCGATTCTGTCCAGGTTGCTGCTCTCCTTACCTATATTGTCCACCGCGATTTTAATGCCGTATGTACGATAATAGGCAAGCATATGGTACAGCTGTTCAATGTCGCCTTCGAAATTGTGCTCGGTGATCTCAAGCACAATACGGTTCAATTCAATGCCCTGCTCTTCGTATTCTTTCAAAAGCTCAAGAAAGCTTTCGCCGTGGTCAAGCATCAATACATTCGCATCCTGATTGATAAAAATCAACAGATCACGGTCAGCTTCTTTAAACCGCTCCAGCGCCTGCCTGATGACTCTGTCATCGACCTCAAGCTTATATTCTTCCGGAATGCCGGAATCTAAGAAAAACGACCCGAGGCTCTCAATCTCCGCATCTGCCAAAATACGCCCAAGCACCTCATAGCCTACGACTCTTTGTTCTTCAGCGTTAAAAATCGCTTGGTAATACGGAATGACATCATCAATATTCGTCAGTATATCAAGTGGGTCCAACATGTTATCACCTGCTTCTCTATCTTTGTCTGATTATACACAATTATATCAGCACCACAAATGTTTAGATTAGGGGAAAAGGAGGCAGTATGGCAGCAGCTTAAAATAAAAGGGGGATATTTTTAAGATCACTCTTCAGACCGGTTAATTAAGGACGTTATTCATTTGTTTCACAATCACAAATAAAAGGATAAATATAAGAGCATTATAACCGGCAGCTGTCCAAAAATAATGGCTCCAATCAGTGCTGTTAAATATCCAATCATCATCATGTTTCAACTGAAAGAAAGTTCCTTTTTTATCTAAAGTGCCAAATGTAAGAGTTGTTAACCCGCCAACACTCTCGGAAACGTCAACTCCATACATTGAACCGGCATGATCAGTATGATTTATTGGCATATACGTATAATCAGATAAAATTGTTTCCGCCAGCTTGGTTGGCAGAGACACATATAATACAGCCGATGTATCGCCTCCGAGCCCACTCAAATACTCCCTGGCTTTAATACATTTCGTTTCATCAGGAAAATCTATGTGATATAGCTTTTCAAATCTGATTATTTCATCAGATGTAAGATTGGTATTTTGATAATACTCCGGAGTAAAAGCACAAATAATAAAGTACCAAATATTAAAGATGATAGCTAAACTGCTTACAAATAGTACAACGAACCATTTTAATAATTTCTTCAATTAACCGCCCCTTAATCTTTCAAAATTATATCATAATTTCGAATAGAAAATAAAACAAGCGAACGGCGGCTTTAACGTTCGCTTGTTTTGCAAAATAATCGATATATGAAAAATTAAAACGGATAAGGATTCAGCCATTGCCCCCCGTCCATTGTGATACAATCCCCGTTTATATAGGACGCTTCATCAGATAGCAAAAACGCTGCCAACGCGGCGATTTCTTCCGGTGTGCCCAGCCGGCCGAGCGGCACACTGTTCATAGTGCGGGACACCGCTTTTTCCGATTCAAACAGCTTCTCCGCACCGCCTGTCCGTTCAATCGGGCCGGGGGCTATCGCGTTTGTGCGGATGCCGTATTTGCTCCCCCATTCAACGGCCAGCGTTCTTGTCAGTGACAATACCCCCGCTTTGGCTGCAGCGGAATGAACGACACCCGCTCCCGCTCCCCATGCGTATGTAGCGGCCATATTTAAGATGACGCCCTTCTGCTCCTGCTCGATCCAATGCCTTGCCGCGGCTTGGCTGCAGAAAAATGTGCCGTTTAAAACAATCTCAATAACAGCTTTCCATCCATTGGGCGTCAGCTTCTCTGCCGGGCAAATAAAGTTGCCGGCCGCATTGTTAATCAGCGCATCGAGCCGGCCAAAGACTTTTTTCGCTTCTGTAATCATGTCTGAAGCGGCGGAATCAGAACGGACATCCATTTGAAAACAGGCGACCTGCCCCTCAAAGGTCTCAATTTCTTTTTTTGTTTCCTCAAGTGCTTCATGGTTCCTCCCTGTCACCATGACGTGCCATCCTAATTCAGCCTGTTTTTTCGCCATTGCTTTTCCCATGCCGCTTGAACCGCCTGTAATGATTACCGCTTTCTTATCCATAACAAACCCACCCCTTTTATTGAATGAATAATCATTCATAATTTTATCACAGATGTCTTTCCGCGTCATTACATGCTGAGAAGGGATTTTTCAGCCAAGCTGATGATATAATAGAACAACTCTGACAAAGGTTGGTTTTACATATGGAGAAAATGACCAGAAGAACATTTTTAAAAAGAGGATTCGGTGTTTTGGGTGCAGCTCTTGCAACGGCTTGCGGAGGCTACGGCTATGCCCGGTATATTGAACCGCGCATGATTGAAATCACCCGGCATACAATCACCAACCGCCTGATCCCCCGCGGCTTTGACAATTTTAAAATCGTTCAATTCAGCGATACGCATCTCAGTGATGTGTTTACATCCGGTGACTTGAATAAAGCAGCGGAAAAGATCAATCAGCTGAAACCCGATCTGCTCATCTTTACGGGAGATTTAATTGATAAGCCGCATTTATTTAATGATCACCAGCATGCACTCGCCGTGCTGCAAAATCTTGAAGCTCCCTTCGGCAAACTTTGTGTTTACGGAAACCATGACCACGGAGGCTACGGTACGAACACGTACAAGGCTCTGATGGAAGCTGCTGATTTTCAAGTGTTTCGAAACGGCTATCGTCAGGTGCAGCTGACAGACGGAAGCCGGATTGAACTCGCGTTTTTGGATGATGTAATGCTCGGAAAACCCGATTATGAAGGCACCCTGTCCCGCCTTTCCGAAGATGCGTTTTCCATTTTAATCGTCCACGAGCCTGATGCCGCTCTCGAGATAGGCGGATATCCCGTAAACTTCCAGCTGTCGGGACACACCCACGGCGGCCAGGTCCAGCTCCCGTTTTTCGGCCCTCTCATTACGCCTCCTTACGGAAAAACGTATACCGACGGCATGTATACGCTTCATGACACAGCCGTTTACGTCAATCGCGGGCTCGGTACGACAAGACTGCCGTATCGATTTTTAGCCAGACCGGAAATCACGCTGTTCACATTGAAAACCGAGCAAAAATAAGACTTTTATCCTGATACACAGACACCCCCTCCGTAATATGTATATGGAAAAGAGCAAAAAGGAGGGTGATGAAACTGCTGACATATCAAGTGAAACAAGGAGAAACCATCTCCAGCATTGCGCAAGACTTCAGAATAAGCGCTGCTGCTCTCCTTCAGGCAAATCCCTCAATCCAATCGGTCATATACGCGGGACAGCACATTATCATACCGAATCTTCCTGACCCATCCACCATTCCCTACTCCATCATCGTCTATATCGGAGCGAAGAAACTGGAGTTATACCGCCTTGGCAGGCTCATCCGTACGTACCCCATCGCAGTCGGAAAAATATTGACGACCACGCCGACCGGAGAATTTTACATCGTGAACCGCCAGCCTAAGCCCGGAGGCCCGTTCGGCGCTTATTGGCTCAGCCTCTCTAAAATTCATTACGGCATTCACGGAACAAATAATCCTTCCTCCATCGGCAAAGCGGTATCAAAAGGATGCATCCGGATGTATAATCAGGACGTCACTAAACTTGCCGCTGCCGTTCCTAATGGAACAAGGGTGACTATTATAAGATAGAAAGATCTTATTTGTTAATGGAACGAGCTGATGATAATATATTACAGTGGGACCTTTAGGGTAAGGAGCGTGTTTATGGATATATTTAAAAATCGCAATTTTGTCCGTCTCTTTTTCGCAGCACTCGCTTCTCAAATGGGAACGACTGTAGGTAATATGGCTTTCGCTTTTTACTTGCTGGACCATTTTTCAAATCAGCCGGCATACACGACTTTGGCTGAGCTGATGTATTCACTGCCGACAGTTTTCGTATTTCTGATTGTCGGTGTCGCAGCTGACCGGCTTGACAGGAAAAAGGTCGCAGAGAATTGTGACTGGATCAGAGCCGGACTGACGATCGTATTGTTTGCCGCATTATACACCGGGAGCATCCCTCTCGTGTTCTGTATTTTGTTCATCAGAAGCGCCGTGACCAAGTTCTTTTTCCCGGCGGAAGCCAGCCTTGTACAAGCTATTCTGCCTAAGGAGCATTACGCGAAAGCGGCGGGACTTAACCAGATCCTGTTCAGCATCTTCATGGTATTCGGCGTCGGTATAGGCGCGTTTATGTATAAAACGATCGGTATTCACGGAGCCATTATCCTTGATTTTGTCAGCTTTATTGTATCAGGCTTTCTGATCCGCGCCTGCCGCATTCCGAAAGAAGCCCGTCAGCCGAACGGCCCTTTTAAATGGGGAGATTCGTTTCTGAAAGACTCGGTCGCTGATTTTAAGGAAGGGATCGTATATATTGTTAAAAACAAATTGCTTGCTTCCCTTATTTTCGGCTTTTTTATCTTTGGTTTTGTCAACGGCGGCTTTGCCGTACTGCCGATGTTTACGATGAAATACGGACTTGCGCCTGATCATTACGAATCACATACTTCCATCTTCACCGTCGCACTCGGCTTCGGCCTGCTTGCAGGAAGTGTGATCGGAACGATGATCGCGAAAAAAGTCAAACCGCATCATTTGATGTCGATTCCTATTTTGGCAGCCGGACTGCTCATTTTTGTCCTCGGCTATACGGATAAGCTGTGGATTTATTATGCGGCGGCTTTCGTCCTCGGCATGTGCATCGGCCCTGTCAATATCGCCATCGGCGGCTGGATGCCGAAAATTGTTCATCCGAAAATAATGGGCCGGGTCAGCGGCTGGCAGGATCCTTTTATGATGTTTGCCCAATCGATTACACTCGGACTGGTTGCCCTGTTATTTCCGAAATTCGTTTCCAATATTGATTACCTTTATTACGGCATGGGAATCGTGATTTTAGCGGTATTTGTGTTCTATTTTATCGCTCTTCCGAAATACAGCGCCGAGGCAGCAGAGGTCGATGTGCAGCAATCATTAAAGGCTGATTCCGAAAAACATGCGAATCCTGTCTAATAAAGGAAAAAGATGCGCCCTTTTCATCAGAAAAAGGCGTATTTTTATAATCAATATTTGCATTTCAACGCTAAAAAAGTATAATCTATATATGAACTTGATCAATGCAAAGGAGAGAAATAATGGACGACCACGCTTATTCGAAAGAGCTGCAGCCAACCATCGAGAATCTTTCAAAAGCTGTTTATACTGTGAACCGCCATGCAAAAACCGCCCCCAACCCTAAATACCTTTATCTGCTGAAAAAACGGGCATTACAAAAGCTTGTGAAAGAAGGCAAAGGGAAAAAAATAGGGCTTCACTTTTCAAATAATCCCAGGTTTAGCCAACAGCAGTCAGACGTACTTATCTCTATCGGAGACTACTATTTTCACATGCCTCCAACAAAAGAAGACTTCCAGCATCTTCCGCATTTAGGTACGTTAAATCAATCGTACCGCAATCCTAAAGCACAAATGTCTTTGACAAAAGCGAAAAACGTATTGCAAAAATATGTGGGCTTAAAGGAAAAACCGCTTGCCGCCAACAGGCAGCAGCCTGCTTATCATAAACCCGTATTTAAAAAACTTGGTGAGAGTTATTTTTAATTCCGCCGCAAAAAAGCCGATGCGTCATGCATCGGCTTTTTTCTATTCAATCACGTACGTATCCACTTTTTTAATGAGCTCGCTGATTTCAGGCTTGCTGATCTGTTCATCCGCTCCGACTACTTCGCCCCGGTGGCGCAGGTCGTCCGTAATCAGGGACGAGAAAATCATAATCGGCACATCAGAGCTTTGCGGGTTATCCTTAAGGAGCTTCGTCAAACGATGCCCGTCCATTTTCGGCATCTCAATGTCACTGATAATCATGTCAATATGGTCTGACAGGTTTTCTCCGTTATCCGTCAGTTCCACGACGTAATCATACGCTTCTTTTCCGTTTTCAAACGTAACGATTTCACTGTACCCCGCCTCAGTCAGCTCATCCGTCAAAAGACGCATCAGAAGCGGCGAATCTTCAACGATGATCAGTTTTTTACCCGCCCGTCTTTCATCAAATCCTTCCTGATGGACATGGTAAGTCTCAACTCCGGATGCCGATTCAATATCGTAAATGATCTTTTCATAATCAGGCAGAAAGATCATCGTGTCTTCCAGTTTGATGATTCCCGTTAAATGCCGCTCCATGCCCTGGTTCAGGGAAGTCGGCTTTTCAATCGCCTCCCAGGACACCCTGTGGATTTGTGAAACGGAACCGACGTGAAAGACGATTTTCCGTTTGTTGAATTCCGTTACGATATATTTATCGTCTTTTGCTCCTTCGGCATCAACGCCGAAAAAGGAATACAGACTGATGACGGGAAGAATTTCGCCTCTCAGCTTAATCATCCCTTCTACGTCTTTATGAGACTGAGGCACAGATGTGACATCTACCGGCTGAATGATTTCCCGGACTTTCATCACATTTATGCCAAATGTATTGACGCCTACTTCAAATTTGACGATTTCTAATTCGTTTGTGCCTGAATCCAATAAAATATCGTATTGTTGTAAAGACAATTCAATCCCTCGCTATCCGCATTCAGTATTGTACTGTATATATCGGCTGGAAACGGAAAAAGTGAATGTATTCGGTCCAACTGGCCATGAACTCTTTATAAAAAAATGCTTTTTTCTGATATCCCATTGACTTTTTGACATCGAGTGGTAAAATAGTCAAGGATTTTTCAGGAAGAAGGGTGTAATAAATGGGTACAGTAGTCATATTCGACCAAGATCAAATGACGGTGTTAGAAGATATCAGCAAAACGGCTTACCTGCAAATGAAAAAAGAGGCGAAAGAGCGTCCCGACAAGCCCGCTCCATACATCTTATGGCGGGAAGACGTCAGCTTTGAATACGGGTATTAATGACATTCGCCACATATCACAATAGATAGATCATGATACAATGAAGACAATCATTTCAGCTGGTTGTCTTATTTTTTTCTGAAAGAAGGTATGTTTTCACATATCGGACATATACTCGGGATAGTTCAATAAAAAGATGACAAATGCTCAGCTAGTGGTAAAATAGGATAAACTCAATATATAGTATAAGGTGATGAATTATGGAACATTTGCTTAATCCGAATGTAAAAGAAATTGAAATTTCAGGAATTCGCAAATTCTCAAATCTTGTAGCTCAGCACGACAATGTCATTTCGCTTACGATCGGTCAGCCGGATTTCTTCACGCCGCACCATGTCAAAGCGGCTGCCAAAAAGGCAATCGACGAGAACGCCACGGCATATACTCCGAATGCGGGCGGACTTGAGCTGAGACAGGCCGTACAGCTTTATATGAAGAAAAAAGCTGATTTGAATTATGAAGCTGAAACTGAAATCATCGTCACAACCGGGGCAAGCCAAGCGATTGACGCGTCTTTGCGGACGATTTTATCTCCGGGCGATGAAGTTATTCTCCCCGGACCGATATATCCGGGCTATGAACCGATCATCCGCATGTCGGGCGCCGTTCCGGTCCATGTGGATACGACGACACACGGATTTAAGCTGACGGCGCGGCTCATTGAAGAATCGCTGACACCAAAAACAAAATGCGTCATTCTTCCTTATCCGTCAAACCCGACCGGAGTGACATTGTCTGAGGAAGAGCTGCAAAACATCGCAGCCGTCCTGAAGGGCAGAAATGTTTTTGTCCTGTCTGATGAGATTTACAGCGAATTAACCTATGACAGACCGCATTATTCGATCGCGTCTTATTTGAGAGATCAGACGATCGTCATCAACGGCCTGTCAAAATCACACAGCATGACGGGCTGGAGAATCGGTTTCATTTTCGCACCGAAAGAAATTGCCAAGCACATCTTAAAAGTTCACCAATACAGTGTGACATGCGCGTCTTCAATCTCTCAGAAAGCGGCTCTTGAAGCGGTGACAAACGGTGTTGATGATGCGCTTATTATGAGAGAACAGTATAAAAAGCGGCTTGACTATGTATATGACCGTCTTGTCTCAATGGGGCTTGACGTCGTAAAGCCGTCAGGCGCATTTTATATCTTCCCTTCCATTAAGTCATTCGGAATGTCATCGTTTGATTTTAGTATGGCTCTTTTAGAGGATGCAGGTGTGGCTCTAGTGCCCGGCAGCTCGTTTTCAAAATTGGGTGAAGGGTATGTGAGGCTGTCATTCGCATATTCACTGGATACATTGAGAGAAGGCTTGGACCGGCTGGAAGCATTTATTTTAAAAACGAGAGAATCCATGCAGACTATTTAAACAACGGCATAACGCCGTTGTTTTTTATTGTTTCGGGAATGTAATAAGAAAGGCCGTGCCTCTATCCGGTTTGCTGTCTACTTGGATAGCTCCCTGGTGGTTTTTAATAAGGTTGAATGTGACCATCAGCCCCAGGCCGGTTCCTTTTTCTTTCGTTGTCAAAAACGGTTCGCCTATTCGTTTCAGCACGTTTTCCGGTATCCCGTCACCCTCGTCTTTCACCGTCACATTAACGGAATACTCATCTTCTGTCATAAGAATGTGAACCGTTCCCCCATCCGGCATCGACTCAACGGCATTTTTAATCAGATTGATAAACACCTGTTTCAGCTGATTTTGATCACCGTTAATATACATGCTGTCATGTTCATAATCCGTTTTGATAAAAATCCCTTTAAGATTTGCCTGCGTCTCTAAAAGAGCGGTCACTTCACTTATAATTTTCTTTAAGTTTACACGCTCTTTCACGGCGTTTTGCTGAGGTTTGGCAAGCATTAAAAGCTCACTTAAAATTAATTCGATTCTGCTCAGTTCAGAAAACACAATTTCAAAGTAATGTTCGTTTTCCCCCATCGTCGGCTTCATGAGCTGTAAAAATCCTTTGATCGCCGTCAGCGGATTGCGGATTTCGTGAGCGATTCCCGCCGCCAGCTGCCCTGCGATAGACAGCTTTTCCGACTTCAGCATTAATTCCTCCGTCTGCTTCCGCTCAGAAATGTCACGCAGAATGACCTGCACGGCCGTTTCTCCGAAAAACGTCGTCGGAATGCAGACCATTTCCGTGTAGATCAGCCGGTTTTTAAAGGTAAACCACGATTGCTTAATAATTTCTGACTCGGTCTTTCGGTTGATAATATTTTGGATCCGCTGTTTCACGCCGTCATGATCACAGGGATGAAGCTGATCATAGACGTTTTTCCCGATTAAATCTTCATATGTTTCAGCCTCAAACAGCGAAATGCCCGACTCATTCATGAATACCCATTTATCATTGTGAATCACGGCGATCGTATCAATTGAATTCTGAATGAGGAGCTGATAACGCTCTCTGCTTTTTTGCAGAATCGTTTGGAATTTTTTCCGTGAAGAAATATCAATCAGAAGCAGCAATTCCGCCCGCTGATTTTTATATGTCGTCGGTGCCGCCTTTACTTCTAAATGAACGGGCGTGCCGTCGAGCCTTCTCCACGTCTGTTCGATCATTCCGACTTCCATTCCTTTTTGCATCCGCACAATTCGGTTTTTCACAATGTCGTGATACTCTTCTTCAATAAACTCATAAGAGCGCCTGCCGATTACCTCGTCTTTGCTTTCGGCTCCCAGCATGGCAAGCATCGCATTGTTGGCGTATGCGATTGTGCCGTTGATGCTGACATATAAAGGATTCGGCAGCATTTCGACAAGACGCTCGAATTCGCCGTTTCCAGCCGCATCTTCCGACTGTTGTTCTGCCTTTTGCTTCTTTTGTTCATACATATAAGGCCGGCGGGGCGTCTTCTCCTCAAGCACCTTGATTTTGAGGATGATTTCCCGATCCGTCCCCTCCATTTGCGGTGTGACAATTTCCACACCCGCTTCAAGCCATACGATGGTATGATCTTTTTTAATAAGACGAAAGGTGCAAGGCATCAAATGATGCTCATTATAGAAGTAACTTTCAACCAAAAATTGATCTTCTTCATGCAGGAACGTTTTGAGAAATGACCCGATCATCTCTTCCTGAGAATAACTGAAGTACGATTTGCAGTTTGCAGAAATATACATAATACGCCCGTTAGACGTCAAAACGGCATGAAGATCGGTTTTCGATTGAAACTGTTTGACATGCTGAGTATCCTGTTCCACAGAATCCCTCCTTTGCATTATACTCGCACTGCAGGCTGGACACGGACTGGTATAAAAAGAAATTCCACTAGATTGATTCGCTAAAAAATAAGCATTCTCCTTCTATTCTTATTGTGAACGTCAATTTTCCTGAATGAAAGAAAGGGCGCACGAGATGTTCGGCCGCCCTTTCATTTGTTATTTTTTATTGTATTTCTTTTCAAGTTCTTTGTAAGCGTCAATTGCTCCTTTGGCAATGTTTTTGCTTACATGATCTTTATCATCTCGAACAGACGGAACGACGACGCTGAATGCCACTCGTGGATGTTCTGATGGATAATAGCCGACAAAGGTCAGGTTATACGTCTCTTTCCCCCACCAGTTTTTGTTCGTGCCGTAATAGTGCGTCTGCGCGGTTCCCGTTTTACCGGAAACATCGGCGCCGGACCCCTGGAATGTTGAATAAGCCGTTCCTTGAGGTGAGCTTGTAACCAATTTCATCCCTTTATGAACTTGGTCAAAATCGCTCGGACTGTTATTTACTTTGTTCAAAATTTTAATATCTCGCTGTTCAATCGCTTTTCCAATCTTGTTTTTGCTGTCCGGTTCATGAATGCTTGTGACGATCCGCGGCTGGACGCGATACCCTCCGTTTGCGATGGCTGAAATATATTGAGCCATTTGAAGCGGCGTATATGTATCAAATTGTCCGATCGCAAAGTCAAGCAGCAATCCCCCGACCATTTGCGGATTTGACTGCATGCCCGCTGATTCCTGGGGAAGATCAATCCCGGTCTTCACACCTAGGCCGAATTGGGCGTAGTAGTTGCGCATTTTCTTAATATCGTCTAATCCGGCAGGCAGCGTGCCGTGCGGGACGTAGGTAATGCCCGCGATATTCATGGCCACATGAAACATATACACGTTTGAACTTCTTTGCAGCGCAGTCAGCTCAGTAATGGCTCCCATTTGTGTCCACGATTGTTTTTTCGTGTCGCCTTTAAATACAAGCGGCGCATCGACAAACGTTTTATAATGCGGGAGGCCGCTTTGGTAACCTGCGAGAACAGTCGCTCCTTTAACAGAAGAGCCCATCTCATATTGGGTCGTAAATGCTCCGATCGCAAAATCCTGTGTTTTATTTGTTTCGAGATCGATTCGTTTCCCCGCCATTGAGAGAATGTCCCCGTTGTTCGGGTCCATCATGACGGCAAATCCTCTGTCAACCATATAGTTGCCTGCGGCGCGGCTTCTTCTCAGCTCTTTTTCAATGACTTTTTCGACTTTCGACTGTAGTTCCATATCGAGCGAGAGCTGCAGATCGTAGCCTCTGCTGCCTTCATCGACGGGCTTTTGGCTGACGACCTCACCTTTGCTGTTTTCCACATACTCTACTTTTTCTTTATGCGCGTTTAAATAGTCTTCATACTGATATTCGATGTAGCTTTTTCCCACTCGGTCATTCAGTGAATAGCCTCTTGTGACATAGTAATCTTTCCGTTCGCCCAACAATCCCTGTTCCGGTGTCGTCACACCGCCGAACAGAGAGTACAGTGTTTTGTCGTACGGATATTTCCGCGTCCAGTCATTGATTACGTCAATGCCGGGTAGCTCTTTCAGGTGCTCGGATACGACGGAAACTTCTTCATATGTCAGGTCGCTTTTCGGTTTTTGCTTGTTGTTGTCATGTTCGTCAAGCAGTGAACCGCTGTTTCCGTTTCCGTTCAGCTTATTCGGGTCCATTGATTTGACGACTTGCGGCTGATAGGCGTTGCCGCTTGAAAAACGCGTATAAATCGCCGCGATTTCCAGCTCTTTTTTATCTTTTTTGATCGCATCAATCTCCTGCTTCGGGACGCGTTCAATCTGGCGTTTGTACACTTCTTGGGATTTCAGGCTGTTTTCTGAATCCTTCATAAGCTTTTCCGCCTTCTTCGGATGTGCGGCAAGCCAGTAATCAATGATATTTCGATCCTTCATAAATTCAGTATCAATGTGAATCAGTGCGGCGAGATTTTTTGCCGTTTTCAATTTGTCCTTTGCCGAGGTTTTTGAGGTGGATACATATACAATTTCGGGCACGGCCTGGTTATCAACCGCCACTCTGTTCCGCTTGTCATACATCTTTCCCCGCGGTGTCGGATAATAGGCGGTTTTTGCATTTGCCTTCTCCGCATCCTGGCGGTGTTTATCCCCTTCGACAATCTGGACGATGCCGAGTTTAAAAATCAGTGCCGTAAAGAGAAGAAAAACAATCAAAAAATAGAGATTCATTCTCAGCGCTCTGTAACGTTTCGTTTTTTTCTTTGGTTCGCGCGCAACTTCAGCCACTTTCTGTTACACCTCTCAAATCATTGAATATATTTACATAAACAGATTTTAATTGTAACATTTTTGTAAAAGTTGTTACAGCGAAAACGGGTAAAAAAAACTGTCAAGATCAAATTATCTTAAAATATATCTAACACTTCAAATAATTTGAAGAGATGTAACGGATTTTAAAAAATAAATACAGATCGTTTTTCCTGATATAAAGCCATTTTTCTGTGCTCAATTACAATTATGACAAACGTTTGTTGTCAAAGGAAATGGCTGCCTGCATTATGACAAAAAAGCTGTGATAAGATTTTTCATGTAGAAAAAAACAACTTCTCTGGGAGGCTATAAACTTATGAAAAAAGCATTTCTCTTATCTGCCGCCGCGGCAGTCAGTTTGATTACATTCGGAGGCATTCAGCAGGCATCTGCCAAAGAGCTGTCATGCCAGCACGTCGTTACTGTGAAAAAAGGAAACACTGTACAGCATCTGACTCTTCAAGAGGCTGTTGAAAAACTACATATGAAAACGAGCGTGAAAAAGCTGAACGTTAAAAATGAGAAAGAACTGACTCAGCTGCTGCAAAAACACGCAAAGCATTCTGATATGACAGTTAAAGACGTTCAAAAAGAAACACCGGCAAAAACGGCTCCGACAGCTGCCGAAAAACCGAAAGCCGATCAAAACCAGACGGCTGACAATGCAAAGCAGACAGATAACACAAACAACAGCAGCGAGAAAACTCCTTCTTCTGTCAGTGCGTACGAAAAGAAAGTCGTTGAATTAACAAATGCAGAGAGACAAAAGCAAGGCTTAAAACCTCTGCAGATTGATGAAAAATTAAGCAAATCAGCTCACGCAAAATCACAAGATATGAAAGACAAAAACTATTTCGATCACCAAAGTCCTACTTACGGCTCACCGTTTGATATGATGAAGTCTTTCGGAATCACTTATAAAACTGCCGGTGAAAATATCGCCAAAGGACAGCCGACTCCTGAAGCTGTCGTTAAAGCTTGGATGAACAGTGAAGGCCACAGAAAGAACATCATGAATCCTGAGTTCACTCAAATCGGTGTCGGTTACGTAGAATCAGGAAACATCTGGACACAGCAATTTATCGGAAAATAAATAATAAAAAAGATTGCCCCTGCGGGCAATCTTTTTTATTTCACCCAAAGTTTATAAATGCTTTGAGTTCCGCTGTTTTCTTCACCTTGCGCGGAAAGCTTGTCGTATAATGATTTGGCGAGCGCCAATCCGGGCATCTCTTCTCCCATGAGCTCCGCTTCTTCAAGAGCAATTCCCATGTCTTTAATAAAGTGTTTCACGTAGAATCCTGGTGCAAAATCGCCTTTCAGCATACGGGGGGCGAGATTTGACAATGACCAGCTTCCGGCAGCTCCGGTTGTAATGCTTTTCAGCACTTGTTCCGGGTTCAGACCGGATTTTTCAGCGTAAGCCATCGCTTCAGCCACTCCGACCATTCCCGCTGCAATCGCGATCTGATTGCACATTTTCGTATGCTGGCCGCTGCCAGCCGGCCCTTGATACTGAATGTTTTCCCCCATAACGGAGAAAAGCGGCAGGCATGCTTCAAACGCTTCTTTTTCTCCTCCGGCCATAATGGCAAGCGTTCCGTTCCTCGCGCCGATGTCTCCGCCGGAAACGGGTGCATCCAGGGCGTGAATGGATTTTTCTTTGGCTTTCTCCGCTATTTTCTTCGCCAGAGACGGTTTTGATGTCGTCATATCAATGACAAACGCCCCTTCTTTTGCGTGCCGGAGAATGCCGTTTTCGCCGAGATAGATTTCCTCGACATCACTCGGATAGCCGACCATGGTAATAATGATGTCTGCTTTCTCTGAAAGGTCTTTGACCGTCTCCTGCCAGACCGCTCCCTTATTCAGAATCTCTTCCGCTTTTTGTTTCGTCCGCGTGTAGACTAAAACAGGATAGCCCGCTTCTAAAATGTGCGATGCCATACTGTTTCCCATGACGCCCAACCCGATAAATCCGACCGTTTTGTTCACTGCGCTTTCCTCCCCTGATGCGATTCATATATCATTCTTTCATGTCTATATTACCATATTATAGGCTGATAGAGTCCGCGTTACAAGGTGAATTTAGAAATAGCGCTGATCAGATCTTCGCTCGCGCTCTTTAACATATCAGTCGATTGCTTTACTTTTTCAAGCGTAACGAGCTGTTCATCAGTAGAAGCATTCACTTCTTCCGCGGCTGCCGCTGATTCTTGAGAAATGGCGGAGATGCTTTGAATCGCTTCTTGAATCGCGGCTTGTTCTTCACTCATTTTTTGAATGTCATTGTAAATATGATCTATACCTTGAACGAGAGACTGCATTTCCGTCGTAATCAGATTGAGAACCTCACCCGTTTCATGAATGGCGCTGTTTTGTTGATCATTCATTCTGCTTGCCTCAATCATCGCGTGTGACGCTTCTTTTGTCTCAGATTGAATCAGCCGGACCGTTTCACTGATATGGCCGGAAGAAAGAGCTGATTGTTCAGCAAGCTTGCGGACTTCTTCCGCGACGACGGCAAAGCCCCGGCCGCTTTCTCCCGCTCTTGCGGCTTCAATGCTCGCATTCAGCGCCAAGAGGTTCGTCTGGTCTGAAATGGCGGATATTGCCGTCACGACTTCTTCTATGTTTTTCGTTTGTTCTTCCAGGTCATTCAGCATTGCCTCTACTTTTTTCGTTTCTGAATTGGCTTCGTTTGACTTCATCAGCAGCTGCCCGAGCGCGTCCAGTCCTTTGTAGCTGGCATCCTCTGAAGATTTTGAGAGTTGTTTTATGCTGCCTGCGCGATCTGCGATTCCTTTTATTTTGACTGAGAGATTTTCTGATTTTTCGTTGATCGTCTCAACCTCTGACGCTTGCTCTGTCGCTCCGGCGGCGACTTCCTCTATCGCTTTTGCGATTTGTCCGCTCGTTTCATTTGTTTCTTGTGAAATGACGGTTAGCTGGTCAGATGTATCAGACACATTTTCTGAGGAGGCCTTAACCTGTTCGACCATCTCTTTCATATTTTCAACCATTTGGTTAAAGTCTTTTGTTAACTCGCCTACTTCATCTTTTGATTTCGTCTGGGCGCGGACGGTTAAATCTCCGGCTGAGACTGAATTTGTTTTGGCGATCAGCTGCTGAATCGGCCCGGTTATCGTTTTTGCTAGTAAATAGCTGAGTCCGATCGTAATCACAAGGGCGATCAGTGACATAAAAATGCTCACCGTGTTCATTTTGTCGGCTACTCCCATCAGCTGATCTTTTTCAAACTGCGTTCCGACTTTCCACCCTGTTTCTTTTACCGTTTGGTAGACGACCATGTTCCCCTGCAGCTCTTTGATGCCTTCTTTGTCCGTAGTGATGTCTTTTAACGTCTGATCTTCCGAAATATTTTTCCCCTGTTTTTCCGGATGCGCCAGCAGAGAACCGTTTTCATCCGCCAAAAACGCAAATCCTTTATACGGAACCTTTTGCTCGTTGACCATGCTCTGAATGGAGGACAGCTTCAGATCTAAGCTCGCCACTCCGACGACGGTTCCGCTGTTTTGAATGGCTTTTGACGCCGTCACAATCATGTCTCCCGTCACTGCATCTTTATAAGGGTCAGTCCAGACAACTTTATCGGGTTTTTCGGCCGCCATCTTATACCACGTTCTATTTGTCGGATCATAGTCTTTGGCAAATTCGGCCTTTGGATATGTAAACATTTGTTTGTTTGCGGTTCCGACGTACGCAAGCGCGACATATTTGTCATTCTGTCCGATCTGTTTTAACTCATCGTTAAAAAGCCGCGCGGTTCCTTTCTTCCCATCTGATAGAAAAGACCGGGACAATTCACCGCCTGCTAATCTCATTAATACGGTCTCATCATTTTTCAGCTGAAGCTCAATGTTCTGACCGAGTGAATTGGTGACATTCTCTGTCGTACGTTTTGCTTCCTCCGTCATCATCGGCTTTAATGTCAAATATGAAGAAACCGTTAAAAAAACAACCGTTACAATAAGCATTGCCGATACAAACACAGCAATTTTGATGTGCATTTTTTTAAACATAACCATCCCCTCCTGAGAGTTATATCGGTCTTTCGGCCAAGAAAATGAATAAACCTTGAAATAAATATCAAAAATTTCCGCCATTTGGCGCAGCAAAAAAAGAGCCGTCATGCCGACAGCTCCGCCTTACGTAAAATATTCGATTTTCGCTTTCGGGAAATAGGTTTCGATATAAGACTCCAGTGTTTCCCTTAAAGCATGTTCTTCGTCTTTTTGGTATATATACTTGCCGATTCCGTAGCGTCCCCATTTGTATCTGCGCTTCTCTTCATCAAGCTCAAGCTTTGTTTTCGGATAGTTCTTCTCAATCACCCGTTTGGCCGGTTTTGTAAAACGGTGCTGGATCAGTTCAAATGTGATGTCATGCCGAACGTCTTCATCAAGCGCCGCGTCAAGTTTCTCAAACAGTTCCTTATAGCCTTCCTCCCAGCCATCGTGAATATAAATCGGCGCCACGATGAAACCGAGCGGATAGCCCGCTTTAGCGACTTTGACGGCGGCTTCTATCCGTTTGTCGAGCGGAGAAGTTCCCGGTTCAAAGTTTTTAATGACATAGTCCGCATTGATGCTGAATCTGAACCTTGTCTTTCCGTTATGTTTTGCATCAAGCAAATGATCGACGTGGTGAAATTTAGTCACGAATCTGAGCTGTCCCAATTCGCTTTGTCCGAAATGTTCAATGGCTCTTTTTAATGTATGTGTCAGATGATCGATTCCGACGATATCAGACGTACAAGAGGCTTCAAATCTTGTAAATTCCGGCGCCCGTTCTTTCATATACTCATCAGCCTGATCCAGAATCTCTTCCACATTGACATATGTCCGGATGTAAGGCTTTGACCCCATCGTCGTCTGCAGGTAGCAATAGTGGCAATGCCCCATACAGCCCGTCGCAAACGGAATGGCATATTCGGCGGACGGCTTTGAAGAATCGAATTTCAGTGTTTTCCGGACGCCGATTACCAATGTTGATTTCGCGTTCCGGTATTGCTGCAAGTGATTTTTTCCCGGAATATTCCGGACTTGATTATGCGATGTCGTTTCTCTGATCTCAAGCCCCATGTTTTCAAACTTATTTTTCAGCTCTTGTCCTAACGGGTATTCGAGCGCTCTCGGTTCTATATAAACAAGCTGGGGAACAAACGGCTTCAGCATAGACAGACACTCCCTTTACATATTCTCATGTTGTTACTTTCCGTCCAAAAGAGAGTGAATATGCGTTGTAAACATTTCCTTTGATCAATGATACCGGTCTTCTTCAAAAAGCTCGCTGTAAAGCGCTTCCGCTTCCTCATATGTCGAAAAGACCGCGTCATCTTCGGCCAGCGGATGATAGGTTTCGTATAAAAACAGAGACAGTTCTCCCTCATGATACGGGTGATGGACGATCTCCGCCTCTTTAATATGGGCAACATTGGCGGCATGCGGATTGCGGTAAATCACATAGACCGTATCCCCCGCTGCAAATGATTTTGTCATAATAATCCCTCCTGTTGAAAGTTATTGTTCCCCCCTTTTTTCCGAATATGAAAAAAACCAGACGGCTTACACCGTCTGGCTTTTGTATTACTTATTGAATGTTTCTTTAACGAATGCGACAACCTCTTCTGTCGTGCTCATAGACAAGATTGTTTCTTTGAATGATTCAGCTTCTTTTTTAGAAAGCTTGCTGATCTGCGTTCTTGCCGGAAGGATGGATGTAGCGCTCATTGAGAACTCATCTAAGCCTAAGCCGAGAAGAATCGGAATCGCAATTTCGTCTCCCGCCATTTCTCCGCACATGCCGACCCATTTGCCCTCTTTGTGAGCAGCTTCAATAACAAGGGTGACCAGACGAAGGATCGCCGGATTGTATGGCTGATACAGATAAGCTACGCGCTCGTTCATGCGGTCAGCAGCCATCGTGTATTGGATTAAGTCATTTGTTCCGATACTGAAGAAGTCAACTTCTGTGGCAAACTGATCTGCGATAACGGCTGTAGACGGAATCTCTACCATCATACCGACTTCAATATCGTCAGAAACCGCTACGCCGGCTTCAACGAGTTTTTCTTTTTCTTCGAGAAGAATCGCTTTCGCCTGTTTAAACTCGTTTACTGTCGCAATCATCGGGAACATGATTTTTAAGTTTCCGTATGTACTTGCACGAAGCAGCGCACGAAGCTGAGTTCTGAAGATTTCTTGCTCTTCAAGGCAAAGGCGGATGGCTCTGTAGCCTAAGAACGGGTTCATTTCTTTAGGGAGCTGCAGGTAAGGAAGCTCTTTGTCGCCGCCGATATCCAATGTCCGCACGACAACTGATTTTCCTTCCATACGCTCAAGAACCGTTTTATAAGCGTCAAACTGCTCGTCTTCCGTCGGAAGCTGGTCGCGTCCCATGTAAAGGAATTCCGTACGGTAAAGCCCTACAGCTTCTCCTCCGTTTTCAAGAACGCCTTTTACATCATCCGGGGTGCCGATGTTTGCGGCAAGCTCTACATGATGGCCGTCTTTAGAAACAGTCGGTTCATTGACGAGCTTCGCCCACTCAGCTTTTTGCGCCAGGTAAGCACTGTGCTTTTCTTCATATTTCTTTAACGTTTCACGGGAAGGATCGATGATCACATCACCATCGATGCCGTCTACGATTACCGTAACACCGTTTTCAATTGTCCCTGTAGCCGCTTTTGTGCCGACAACAGCCGGAATTTCAAGCGAACGGGCCATGATCGCGGAGTGTGAAGTGCGTCCGCCGATATCAGTTGTAAAACCTTTTACAAACTGGCGGTTTAATTGCGCCGTATCAGACGGTGTCAAATCTTCAGCCACGATAACAACCTCTTCTGAGATCATGCTCGGGTTCGGAATTTCCACGCCCAGCAGGTGCCCCGTCACACGTTTTGTTACGTCACGGATATCCGCCGCACGCTCTTTCATGTACTCGTTATCCATTGATTCAAACATAGTAACGAACATGGAAGCTGTTTCTTTCAGAGCGAATTCAGCATTGACTGAATCTGTGCTGATTTTCTCCTTTACCGGGTTCAACAGCTCAGGATCACTCAGAACTAAAAGGTGCGCGGAGAAAATGTCAGCTTTGTCTTGTCCCAGTTCTTTTAAAGCATGCTCTTTAATTTTTTCAAGCTCTTCTTTAGAACGTACAATCGCTTCATCAAAACGGCTTACTTCAGCCGCAGCATCAGCAATGTTTTTCTTTTCAACCGTTAAGTCCGGCTCTTCAAGCCGGTATGCTTTCGCAATCGCAATTCCGGCTGAAGCGCCTATTCCTTTTAATTCTTGCATTACTCGCCGAGTCCTTCGCTTTTCATTGTTTCTTCTAAAGCGTTAAGAGCATCGTTTTCGTCAGCGCCTGAAGCGGAAATTGTGATTTCAGCGCCTTTAGCGATACCTAGAGACATAACACCCATGATTGACTTAAGGTTTACTGTTTTGCCGTTATATTCTAAGTTTACGTCAGCATCGTATTTGCTTGCAGTCTGTACAAGAACTGTCGCAGGACGAGCGTGGATTCCGGAATCTGCTGTTACTTTAAATGTTTTTTGTGCCATGATTATCATTCTCCTTTAAATTAAAGCTATTTTACTACACAATATTATATCATACAGCCGTACTTGTCATCTGACAAGCACGGCGTATTTATATGCTTATTTTCCGATTTTCACAATATCTTTTTGTTCCCGTTTTACGGTACCTTCGGCCGAAAGGGAAATCGCTTCACCCTCGGCAAGATTTGTAAAAACAATCGGTGTCATTAATGAAGGAACATGAGGTTTAACCGCTTCAAGATCAACTTCAAGCAGTTTTTGCCCCGGTTCAACCCGGTCACCCTCAGAAACAAAAGAAGTGAATCCTTCACCTTTCAGGCTGACTGTGTCGATTCCGAAATGAATGAGGATCTCTCTTCCGCCGTCAGACTGAAGGCCGATCGCATGTTTTGTCGGGAAAACATTCAGCACTTTTCCGCGGACAGGCGATACGACGATTCCTTCTTCAGGAAGAATCGCAAAACCGTCACCCATCATTTTTCCTGAGAACACCTGGTCAGGCACATCGGTAATCGCATGGATTTCGCCGGTGATCGGAGAAGCGAACACTTCTTCACCCTGCTCGTTTCGGAGCGGATCTGCGATAACCTCTTCAACCTGCTGGCTGACTTCTTCTTGCGCGGATACTTTCGGTTCAGGGCGCGGCGTGCGTCCGGCGATAATATCCTGCATCTGTGTTTTTAAACCGTCAGAACGCGGGCCGAAAATGGCCTGAATGTTGTTTCCGACTTCAAGAACGCCTGAGGCGCCAAGCTGTTTCAGACGGGCCTTATCCACTTTCTTCTGGTCGTTGACCGTAACGCGGAGTCTCGTGATACAAGCGTCAAGGTGCTTAATGTTTTCCTGATCACCCATTGCTTGCAGGATTTCATAAGGAAGGTCGCCGGCTTCGCCTGAGGCGCCCGCACCTTCATCCGCAGCCTCTTCTTCACGGCCCGGCGTTTTCAGATTGAACTTTCTGATCGCAAACCGGAAACCGAAGTAGTAAATGACGGCTAATCCTAAGCCGACCGGAATGACAAGCCACCAAGCCGTCCGGTTAGGCAGAATTCCGAACAGGAAGTAGTCAATCAGACCGCCTGAGAAGGTCATACCGATTTTTACATGCAGCAGCTGCATGACCATAAAGGAAAGCCCCGCGAATACGCAGTGAATCGCAAACAGGATAGGAGCCACAAACAAGAATGAGAATTCAAGCGGCTCGGTAATTCCCGTTAAGAAACTTGTCAGAGCGGCAGAACCCATGATTCCGGCTACAAGTTTTTTCTTTTCAGGCTTCGCTTCATGATAGATTGCAAGCGCTGCCGCCGGAAGACCGAACATCATAAACGGATATTTCCCCGTCATAAATGTTCCCGCCGTCAGCTGCACGCCGTCTTTGATCTGAGCCATGAAAATCCGCTGATCTCCGCGGATGATGTCTCCGGCGGCATCTTTATAGCTGAAAAATTCATACCAGAACGGCGAGTAGAAAATGTGATGAAGACCGAACGGAATCAATGACCGCTCAATCATCCCGAAAATAAAGGCCGCCAAGGTTGGATTCGCTTCCACAAGACCTGTGGAGAAGGAATTCAGACCGTGCTGGATCGGAGGCCAGATCACTAACATAATAAGACCGAGAATTAATGCGGAAATTGATGTGATAATCGGGACGAACCGCTTACCCGCAAAGAATCCGAGGTACTGCGGAAGTTCAATTTTATAAAACTTGTTGAACAATAACGCGGCCAGAACCCCGACGATAATACCGCCGAACACGCCCGTCGCCAAAGTGGGTATCCCCAGCATGTTAATATAGGCCGGATGGTTTTCCGCAAAAAACTTTGCCCGTTCAATTTTGTCAGACGGAATACTGCCGTTTGCCATAAGCACGGCGCTCATGGATACGTTCATGACCAAGTATCCGATAATAGCCGCGATTCCGGCAACACCGTCTCCGTTGGCAAGACCGATCGCAACCCCTACTGCAAAAAGAAGCGGCAGGTTGTCAAATACGATTTGGCCGGCGCTTTCCATGACGTTCGCCACAAGCTGAACGTTATCATTGCTTAAGAAATGCATGACTTGAATCATATCTTTGTTCTGCATGGCATTCCCTAACGCAAGCAAGATCCCTGCAGCCGGTAAAATCGCAACCGGAAGCATAAGAGCACGGCCGATTTTCTGGAGAACGCCGAATAATGCTTTAAACATAAAAGATGTACCTCCTCTGTTAGCTAGTGTGACCTTACAGCGAAAATTCATGACAACGAATTCACTGGCGCAAGTCTTCAGTTTAACCGTTTACATTTGCCCTTTTACACAACAAAAAAGGCATGAGTAAAAAGGGTGTGCAAAATAACGGGATCGTTCTTCCCGTTTTTTTACCCTCAATCACTCATGCCTGATCGAATCAGTGACACGTTTTTAAGGTTTCAACTGAAATTATGAAATTTTATTGGTTAATCGGTACAAATGAAGCGTGAGATAAACCGCTTCCGCCTCATGAACTGGTTTTTTCAGTATTTGCTGCAAGATTTTTATCAGTTTCCAAGCAGTATTGTAGCATAGCGGGTATTCATTTTTCAATAATAACATTAACTTTTCTGGTTCTTTTGTCTGCTCTTCCCGATTAATCCTGTCTATGGTAAATCTGATATGCCGGATCAGCCGCAAATAGTGGACGCTTTCTTTATTCACTTTCATCTGGAAAGATTCCTCAATCACCTGAACGAGGCGGGACATCAGCTGTGAATGCTGATTGACCTCTGAAAGGGGCCGATTCGTCAGGGCGGAATGGATATGCAGAGCGATAAAGCCGATCTCTCCTTCCGGAAGGCAGATTCCCGTCTTTTCATTAATCATGCCGACGACTTCACGGGCAATTTGGAATTCTTCCGGATAAAGCGTTTCGGTTTCCATAAGAAACGGGTTTTTAATGTCAAAGCCCTGCTGCAGCCGCTTTACCGCAAAGGCGATATGGTCAGTCAGCGCAATATGGATATGCTCATTTAACGGTTGGCTTGTCCGCTTCTTGATATGATAAATGACGTCATTGGAGATGTCGACAAGTGTCTCGTCCACATAACCGAGGAGCTTTTTAAATTGTTTTTGTTCTTTTTCATCCTTTAAGATGAACATCTTGTCATACCCTTTATCTTCAATGACATCCGCTTGTTTTTTTCCAAAGCCGATCCCTTTTCCGATTAAGACGACCTCACTGTATCTATCATGTGTTGCGATGAGCACATTGTTATTTAATACCTTTTCAACTGTAAAGGACCCCTTCATGATCCTCAGCTCCTTTGTCATTCAATACCTCATATCGTACAAAACGAACGGAAAGCGCGTCAATTCTTTTTTTAGACGGTTGATCGTTCAATAAGGCGGTAATCAAGAACTTTCCTTGCCGGAGGCCCGCCGCTGATCCGGTTCTCAAGCATGTGAAAAGCCTGCTTTCCCATTTCTTTTGTTTGTATATCTATTGTGGAAATACCTAACATCTTGCTGATATCATGATTGTCGATGCTCAAAATCGCAAGCTCTTCCGGGATGCGCGTCCCGTTTGCCTTGGCTTCAAGGTAAAGACCTGCGGATACTTGATCATTCGCCGCAAACAGCGCAGTCGGTTTGTCATCCCAGCTCTTCCATCTATGAAAAAGGGCTTTCCCGTCAAGCAGCGTCAGCGCCTTTTCCACAACCAGCTCTTCCCTGTAAGGCTGCCCGATCTTCTTCAGCGCCTCTTTGTATGCGGCAATGCGTACTTGACTGTTTTTTCCCTTTTTTCTGGCCAGGCTGATCGCTATTTTCCGGTGTCCCTTTTCTATCAGATAATCCAGACCGTGCCGAAATGCTTCCCGATGCGGATTACTGATGGAGGAAAGCCCTGCCGCATCAGTGTACTGACAGAGGATGAGCGGTTCTTTCACGGTAAGCAGATGCTCATCAGGAATTGCTTTGGAGCAGATAATCAGGCCGTCCACTTGGCGCTCCTGTAATTGTGATAAGGCAAAACGTTCTTTTTGCTGCTCATAATCTGTCTGGTATAAAGAAAGATGCACGCCTGACGCTTCGGCAGCCTCGGCAATACCTGCAACAAGGTCTGCAAAATACGGAAGATTCACCGACGGAAGCACAACGCCGATCATATCGGAAAAACCTTTGGATAAATGCACAGCATGAATGTTGCGCGTATATCCGAGCGATTGCATCGCTTTTTTCACTCTTTCTCTTTTGTCCTTACTTACATAAGGATGATCGTTTAATACTCTTGATACCGTGGTAACGGAAACCCCGGCAGCGCCGGCAATGTCTCTGATCGTAGCCATGGCGTCCCCCCTTTCTTTTTTTCCCTTGATCTGGAATGCGTTTCATACAGTAAGCTAGAAACAGATACAGCCTATTCGTTTGAAAGGAGAAGAACAGCGATGGGGATTCTTTGCTTAATCGGTTTGTGTCTGGCCATAGTCGGCGGCAGTTACCTTGCCATGCGGCCCCTGAATGAAAAGCATGACATCAAACCATTTCAGCATTTTGATGATTTTTTCATTTAAAAGGTGATAAAAAAGGACGCTGCGTTCCAGAACCGTCCTTTTTTATCACAAAGCTTTCTATTTCAGAATCGTTAATTCTTTCGGATACTGCGTTAATGCTTCGGCGCCGTCTTTTGTGACGAACACATCGTCTTCAATGCGCACGCCGCCGACATCCGGCACGTAAATCCCCGGTTCTATCGTGTAGACCATGCCTTCTTTGAGGAGTGTGTCGTTCGCGCTGCTCATTGATGGATATTCGTGAACCGAAATCCCGAGTCCGTGGCCGAGGCGGTGCGGGAAATAGTCTCCGTATCCGGCTTTTTCAATAATGCCGCGGGCTTTTAAATCAAGATCGCCGATTCTGACGCCGGGTTTGCTTAATTGAAGCGCCGCCTGTTCAGCTTTAAGCACCGTTTCGTAAATCTCTTCCTGTTTCGGGCTGATTGATTGGTATGCGAATGTTCTCGTAATGTCTGAACAGTAGCCGTCAAGAATAACGCCCAGATCAAACAGAACGAAATCGCCTTTTTTCAACCGGTCTGCACCCGGATTTCCATGGGGCTGGCCTGATTTTTCCCCGAACAGCACCATCGTTGAAAATGACATGCCCTGCACGCCTTTTTTCTTCAGCTCAAACTCAATCTGCGCGAGTACTTCGGTTTCACTCACACCCTCTTTAAGCGCCGCGACACCGACTTCAACTCCGTAATCCGCGAGTTTTGCCGCTTCCCTGAGAATGTTGATTTCCTTCTCATCTTTTACGAGACGGAATTGGTTGAGCGTTTCTTCTGCCGAAACAAATGCCGCGCCCCCTGAAGCTTGTTTGAGCTGTTCTGAGCGGGAAAGAGAGATCGAATCCTTTTCAACCGCGATGGAATCAAGCCGCACATTTCGTTTTGTGAGCTCGGCTTTGATCAGCTCCCACGGGTCTTCGTGATCGCCGTAGCCGATAATACCATGCTCCCACCCGGCGCTGCGGGCTTGTCCGGCTTCCATTCCCGGACAAACGAAAAACGGCTCCTGTTCCTGAAACAGGAACAATCCCATTAACCGCTCATGCGGATCCGTGTAAAAATCAGTTAAATAAAATACGTTTTCCTTTGTATGTATAAACGCCGCATCATGTCCTTCTTTTTTCAGCCAAGATGAAACACGTTCTAATCTGTTCATTTTTTGCTTTTCCTCCTTACCAAAGTGACTCTTTATTCATTCTATCAGTTTTCCGGCGTTTATGCTGTGAACGAACATTAAAAAAACAGCCGCCTGTGTGCGGCTGTCATGTTTATTTTAATAATCTCAGTCCGTTCAGTATGACCAGAATCGTGCTCCCCTCATGCCCGATCACGCCAAACGGCAGTTCCATCACCTGCAGAAAGTTAGCGCAGATCAAAAGGCAGATGACCGAGAGCGAGAAAACAATATTCTGCTTAATAATCCGGTTCATTTTCCTTGAGAGTCTGCACATTTTCACAAGCTTGTGAAGATCATTTTTCATAAGGACTAAGTCAGCCGTTTCAAGAGCCACGTCCGTTCCCCCGCCCATCGCGATACCGACGTCAGCGGTTTTCAGAGCGGGCGCGTCATTAATGCCGTCCCCCACCATGGCGATTGTGCCGTACGTTTCTTTCAGCTTCTTCACTTCTTTTGCCTTTTGGTCCGGCAGACAATCGGCAACAACTGTCGTCATGCCCGCCTCTTTTGCAATGGCAGCCGCAGTTTCAGACTGATCGCCGGTGAGCATGGCTGTTTTAATGCCCAGTGATTCAAGTTCAGCCATCACGGCTTTCGCTTCAGGTCGGATTTGATCCTTTAAGGCAAAGCAGCCCGCAATCCGGTCATCTTTCTTGACAAAGACCAGTGTAAAGCCTTTATCCTTTAATTCTTTTCCCGATGTCTGCAAAAAAGCATCTGCCGCATCTTCACCTGCAAATCCCGCTTTTCCGACCATCCATTTGACGCCTTCTATTTCAGCCTGAACACCGAATCCGGACGTCTCGTCAATCGATAGATGTCCTGCGGGCGCGGCGCCCCGGCTTTCGGCAAATTCAGCTATCGCTTTTGCAAGCGGGTGGCTTGATTGCTTTTCTATCGCATACACCGCCTGCATGATCTCATCTTCACTCACATTTTCCGCAGCTTGAAATGCCGCGACTGCCGGCTGTCCCTTAGTGACCGTGCCGGTTTTGTCAAAAGCGATCATCCGTACGCTTCCCAGCTGCTCTAAAAACACACTTCCTTTAACCAATAATCCGTTGCGGGCCCCATTTGAGATAAGGGAAAGCGCAGCGGGCATAATAGAAGCGACAAGCGCGCACGGGGAGGCGACCACCATAAACACCATCGCCCGGTAAAAGGTTTCACTCCAGCTCCAGCCTAAAGCGAAATGAGGAACGAATAAAAGCAAAGCCACGGCTAACAGCACGCCTTTGACATAGACACTTTCGAACCGCTCAATAAATGCCTGAGCCGGTGACACGCTGTTTTGGGCTGATTCCACCAGCCGGATGATTTTTCTGAATAAAGACTGTTCATTTGTTTTCGTCACACGGACCGTTAAGGAGCCGTTTCCGTTTACCGTTCCTGTAAACACAGAATCTCCGGCTGTTTTTTCCGCCGGCATCGCTTCACCCGTAAGCGCCGATTCATCGAGGCTCGTCACGCCAGACTCAATGATCCCGTCTGCCGCTACGCGTTCGCCCGGCTTAATGACGATCATGTCACCGATCTTAAGTTCAGCAGCCGGCACCCGCTTTTCCCGTCCGTCCGCAAGCAGAGTCGCTTCCTCCGGTTCCAGTTTCATCAAAGAGGTTAAATCACGGCTGCTTTTATTCATCGTGTATGTTTCGAGCGCGCCGCTTAACGAAAAAATAAAAATAAGAACAGCGCCTTCCGCCCAATAACCGATCAGGGCGGAGCCGACAGCCGCAAAAATCATCAGCAGTTCCACATTTAACGCCTTCGTCTCAATGGTATCCTCAATTCCCTCTTTCGCTTTTGCAAATCCCCCGATCAGGAAGGCAAGGATATACAAAGTGACGGACAGGCCTTTTGTTTCGGTAAAAAACCAGGCCGCAAGAATAAGGACGCCGGATACGAGCGCCGCAATGAGTTCTGCATGCTGGAGCCACTTTTTTCCGGCCCGCTCTTCTTGTATGTGCTGTTGTGAATGGGTTTGTGTCATCACTTGTTCATTCATTATGAATTCTCCTCTCTAATTGAGAACGCAAATCATCTTCAATTCCCCGATAAAAGCAAAACAGCCGCCTGACAGGCAGCATTTTCACAGTGTTATCGCAGTGTTTTCTTTATTATAGCATGCCGGCGGAAGATTTCAATTATAATTGTTTTAATTTCTTTTTGATAATAATTATCATTAGTGTTTCTTCAGCTGTTCATTATATTCAAAAAAGGTGCGGGAAGAATTCCTCCCGCACCTTTTTATTTCTCTGACCATTCTTTTAATTGTGAGGCGGTCATCGGACCGACGATCTTTTTTTCGATTTCTCCTTTTTCATTCAGCAGAAATGACGTGGGAATCGTCATGACATCGTATTCCTTCATAAGCTCGCCTTTCGTGTCAAGAACAATCGGGAAAGTGAGATGGTGCTGACTGACAAAGTTTTGAACGGTATTTTTGTTTCGCTCGGCATTCATCAGATTTACCGTTACAAGGCTTACATCATCGGACTGATGCTGTTCATAATACGTTTGGAATTGCGGCAGTTCTTTTTTGCACGGCGGACACCACGATGTCCAAAAATGCAATATCGTTTTCTGCCCTTTATTCGGAATCGATATCTCGTCTCCTTCAATCGTCTTCATCAGAAACACGGCGGGAACTGCCTGTTTTTCTGATGAGGCGTTTGCTTCAGACATCCAGACGGCGGCAGCTATCAAAAGGACTGCACATACAATTAGGCGGTTTTTATGCATATGATCTTCCTTTCACGCGTTTCGGATAGCTTGCCCTTCCTTATTGAAATGTATCAGCCTTTTCAGCTTTCGATCCGGGGCGCTGTTCTTCCGCCGCCCGTCAAAAACACGGAGACACCGAGGTCTTTGCAGATCGTCGCGTAATGTAAACTTGTCAGAAGAATCATCCCGGTATTCATGCCGAGTATAATGCCGAGCATTTGCAATTCCGGCATAGAACCGAGCACATACATCATCGAAAGCCCTACAATGCTGCTCCATACGTTATGATAAAACGCCGTTTTCACGTGGCCGATACCGATCAGACAGGCCTGAAGCGGCATCACAAACAGGTGAAAAAGAAAAAACGGCCACAAAAGCTGCAAATAATACTGCGCTTCCGGAGACTGAAAAAACAAATGGGTCAGCGGGCCCGCGAACTGAAACATGACCCAGACTGCCGGAATGCCGTAGCCGAATGTAATAAAAATCGCTTGTCTCAGCCGTTTCAGCACAATATCATATTGGGACAGCGCATACGCTTCTGAAATGCTGGGAATCATGACGACCATCAGCGAATGGGCGATAAATGCGGGAAACGAACCGATTGTCATCGCTACACCGGCAAGCATGCCGTATTGATCAATCGCGGCTGTCCCAGCTGCCCCCGACGCCAGCAGCGCTCCTTTCACTAAAAAGGGTTCAATGGCGTTTGTCACCGCATGAAATATACGAAGTCCCGTTGTCGGGATGGATACGGCCAGGAGGCGTTTCCGCACGTCTTTCCCGCGAAGATGAATGTGCTGATGGCCGGAAAGCGCCCTCCGCGCCAAAATAAACTGCGTATACAAGTAAACGAATACCACGACATCGCTTGCGACCAGCACAAATAATGAAATGAGCACGGCCATATCAATTTCAAAAGAGTACCATTGAAAAAAGATAAACAGACAAAGCACTTGAATGATTTTTTTCAAGACATTCGCAACCGCGATTTTTCCCATTTGCTGCACACCCATAAAATAACCTCTGGCGATGGATGTAAAAGCGACGACTGGAATCAGCCCGATGACAATCCCTTTAATAAACGGGTGATACGTATCGAATACAGGAATGAACGGCAGCGCGATGCTTGCGGCCGCGGTTGAAAACGCGGTAAAAACGGCGGTCATTCTGAAGGCATGCCGGAGCATGCTTTCATGCAGCTTCTGATTGGATTCCGCGATGAATTTTGAAATAGAGATCGGAAGCTCCAGACTGGCGATCACGATAATTAAAAAAATGGTGGGCAGAATGCTCATGTAAAGCCCCATCCCATGCTCGCCAAGCTCCCGCGCCAGTATCATATTCACGACAAATTCCAGACATTCCGCGAAAAAGGCGGCGATGGATAAAAGAATGATCCCTTTCACAAATCGATTCATGGTGTCTCTCCTTGTCTCTCGTTCTTCCATCATCATATGAGACAAGTTCTGAAAATATTTTCGATTTCTCAAAATTGAAAAAAGCATAGCCGGGATATTTTTGATCCCGCTATGCTTACATCGCAAATACGTGTCTGCCGATCCGCTCGATAATTTTTCGCGAACGGATCCAGTGGTCAGATGCCGTTTTCGGATTGTAGAAAAACAACGCGTTCGTTTCTCTGCCCGGATGATCAAGCGCCTCATTTGCGGCGGCGACGGAATCCTTATCCGGCTTTTGATTAATGCTTCCGTTTGCTACCGGTTCAAATGCATTCCTTTGATAGATCACACCCCGAATGGTATCCGGGAAGCCGTTTTTTTCAGTGCGGTTCAGCACTACGCTGGCTACCGCAACCTTCCCTTTATAAGATTCACCTTTCGCTTCTGCGTGAACGAGACGTGCCAGAAGTTGTCTGTCAGCGCGGGAATACGTTTTTTTCGGCGGCTGATAAGCCGTCTCTTCCGGTTTTGCTTTCTTCTCTTGGTGAGATGACAGCTTTATCGGTTGGATAGAATGCTTATGATCCGTTTTTGAAAGCTTCGGAACCGAGCTTTTTTTATTTAAATCAGCAACCAGTGTGCTGGGTTCTTGCTTTGGCTTCTTCGCAAAAGTAAACAGAGCTTCTGTATGTTCAATTTTTGATGCAGGCATAAAACATAGAAAAAAGACAGCCAAGGCAGCAAATTTTGTCGTCATACGATTTCCTCCTTAAATACTTCACTACCTTAACAAGAGCTGTGCGCAAATTCACGGTTAAAGATTTTCCAGTGCTCCCAATCAGCTTTTATGATGGAAGAAGTTCGTTAACAGCCTTGTTATTGGCAGGAAAACAGCCGTCATTTTCACAACATTAACCAAATAGCAGTAAAAGTATCCATCGGAGGGATTTTACATTTTGTTTACATCTGTTACAGCCAGATGAAATGAGAAACTGAAACCCCAAAAAAGACTCCTCAAGTGCGAGGAGCCGTCAGCTTCTTGGCTGTTCTAAATACTGAAATATAACATCTCCGCCCTGCTGGGCAATACCGCGGAAATGCTTAAAATCTTCCTGCTTCGACAAAACCGCTCGAAATGCAAGAAAATGTTCTTTCTGCACCCTGAATTCTTTGATTTCACCGGTGCGCATTTGGTTGATACGTTCTGAAATTTCCTCAGGCAGCAACGAATACAGCCTCCTTTTCTCGGCTTTTCCCAAAAAACAATATACCATCTTTCCCCCGCCGGGACAATGATTGAGCGGGCTGATACCCATATCGCTTTACTTCTTAAAGAAAATACTGCAAAATATTTTCAAACAGGATTTATGATAAAGGAGAGGAAGCTCGTGAAAATTGCTAAGGTTGGAAACGTCATTGAATTTAAAAACGGATTAACCGGTATTGTTGAAAAAGTAAATGAAAACTCCGTCATCGTTGATGTAACCATCATGGATAATTATCGTGACCTTGAATTAGATTCCCTCACTGTCGTCAACCATAAGAATTATAAAATCATCAGAGACTCCTATTAAACCCCACCGAACATCCGAACCATTTACATATCCCGCACAAAAGCTGCCGCCCGGCAGCTTTTTCAAATGAATTCAGATCTCGGTCATTTCTACAAAAAAATCACCTGTCTCATCTTTATTGTAAAGATTTGTGACGGATGTATAGTAGTTGGTTATTTTACCGCGGAATTCAAGCCCGTGCTCGGGCGCCTTGATGTCAAATGTTTTTTCATACAAAAGGACGGCAATATCATGATACGTTTCAGAGGTCACCTTCAATACAAATGAAATCATGCGGCCGTTTTTACCCGTACTTTCTTTACAATCATACATTTTCAGCCTTACACCGTTTAATTCTAACGGCTCCATAACGAACACTCCTTCTTTTTACAGGACATGCTATCATGCTGACCATTCCTTTACAATTGATCCGCTCCGAATGAGAAAAAACAGCGCAGGTCTTTACAAACATACGTTCCCTATTTTATAATGAAACAGACGAGCTGCCATCCAGCACCCGTCACGTAATGAAGCGGCGAGTACACTCCCCCCGGGTTTACTCGTCTTTTTCTTTTCTCCAAATGATCTCTCTTTTCCTTATAGAAGTTCTGTGCAAATATCATGCACCTTTTTGGCTGCGCGGCACAGATGAAAAATACCCCCGCTTAAAAGGCGGGGGTTAGGTTGTAGAGTTTGTAGAGGAGAATTCTACAAACCGTTAAACAAAACCATTGAAATATTGGATTGTCCAAATTTCGGACAATCAAAAGTATTGCAATAGCTGTTATACTGTAAGGAGAGGTGAACGGGATGGAGAAACAAATATTAGAAGCTATTCAGCAGTTATCAAAGGATATTGCTGAAGTTAAACAGGATGTAAAGGAAATCAAGGATACAGTTTCCCGTATAGAGGAAAATGAACCTGAAGAAGTTATGTCGATGCTCAAATTGATCAACAAGAACATCGAACTTGATCATAGTTATAACGATAAGAAATTCTCTAGTTTAGAAAGACGTATTCATGAATTAGAAGAGAGATTGAATAACTGAGTATTTTCGCAGACGTCTGCGAATTTTGCTACATCATAAGTTAAAAAGACCCCCTCACATCTAAAGTGAAGAGGTTGTTTTAATTATTTAGTCCTTATACTCCTCAGAAAAGCACTTCTGTTCTCTGTAGCATTTGTCAGCATAGTCGCATTTTCATTAAGCCTTTGGACTAATGCTTCTTTAGCTTTACCTTCAAATGAAGAGAGTAAAGCAACATACACTTCAGCTATAACCTGTTGTGCTGAAGAAAAGTCTGATGCGTTTTTTGTGTCTTCTTTTAGGTTCTGGCAATGAGTTTTTAAACTTGAACCCACAATTTTTTTTAATTCCTCATTCTGTTGTAACCGTCTGTAAAATTCATCTGCATCCATATTAACTCCATATGGCAATTTAAATCCCCCTTACAACCGTAACCAGCTTGCTAATTCATTATCCTTATCTTTTAAATCCTCAGCCATTTTAACAATAAACTCACTAATATCCTCTAAATCTCTAATCAAATAATGAAGAGAAGCCTCAGTTTGATAATGTTCTTCTGAGTCATAAAATGCTGCCCCATCTTTCACATAAGGTGCGTGAAACAATACAGCTTTATCAACATCGCTTGGGTCTAAATCCTTGAATTCACCTAATCTCTTCCCGCAAATAGATTTTACGTCATAAACCATTTTGCTGTGATCATGAGGGAATCGTTCAATTGCTTGTTTCTTTGTTTTTAAGTCTTCGATAGCTGCCTGTAATCGTTTAGCTAATTCTTTTGCATACTTAGCATCCACTTTAATGGTTTGCCCATTCATACCTGAATAAGCTGAGAACGATTCGATATTCTGGTTATAAACACCTTTGCTGCCATCGACACTCTGGATATTACCATTCTTATCAAATGTAAAGTTCGAATCATTTAAACTATGAGTATCAGGATTTTTTGCAAATGCTTGGCCATAGAAAGAAGTAATCAAGTTGGTCAAAATACCAGGAACTCCGTAAGAAGAAATTAGTCTTTGAGCTCGATCTTGACGTGCGATGCTTGGGTCTTTCGTGTATATCGTTGTTCCGTTGTGTCTGTCGTATTCTAAAAACCAACCTGAACCCACCATGTCATCAGGATTAATGATTGCTTTATGATACAAATCAAATTCGCCATTTCTGATTTTCTTCTGTGTTTCTTCATCATGCAGCTTAACAATGGCAGGATTGTTAAAAGCTACACTGTAAACGTTGTTATTTACACCAGCGTATTCCGCATCTGCCCCTCCAAGTGAGTGACCTGTTGTCGAAATCACTGTGTTAGCGCCAGCATACTTTTTCACTTCATTGGCAACGAGCTTATCACCTTGATCAAATTGAGATGTCTTAGTGACAATTTTGTATTCTCCACTCTTAATCATCATTGCTTGTTCCATACTGCCGTTATACTTGGCAATAGCTTTAGAGTTTTCAGGTGCATCTTTTTTCATTATGTATTGGACTTTCTTTTTCGGGTCTTTACCCATGACTACGTTGCCGCCATCTGCACTTATAACATCAGCTTTAATTTGTTCCTGATTTGTTCCTTGAAAACCTATAACGACATTTTCTGGTTCTTTTGGTTTTACCCATTTGCCTTCTTTTTTCTTCGCTTGAACAAATACGTAAACATCTAGACCTGTGTCTGGGTCTTTTTTGATTTTCTCCACGTAAAAAGCCTTGTTTGATCCATTTTCGATTGGAGTCTTATTTTCATAGGCTTTTTTCATTTTCTTTTCACTGTATGTATTTTGACTGAGAAAATAATAGTCTTTATCAGTTAAATTAGGTATGTCAGTCTTTGTATTCATGTACAATACCCCTTCCCTCATGTAAAATGTAAGACAGAAAGGATGGTTTTATGAAAAAATACATAATTATCCTTATAACTCTGGTTATTATAACACTTGGAGGGATATTTATGAAGGAACAACACGACAAAAAAATGGAAGCCCAAGAAACTCAGCAAAAAGAAGAGTTGTACTCTTTGGCTAAAAAAAGAATGACTGACTTTATTAAAACAAACTATAAAGATGTTGACCGAATTGATTACACTGACGATTATGAAATTAATCCAATGGGCGGCATTGAAATCAATGGTTTCCTTAATGGAAATAAGAAAAAAGAAATCTGGGGAATCTATGATAAAGGAAATGATGAAGTAGGTTCATTTACTGTCGATGCCACTCGGAAACCTGAGTGTGAAGATAAAGTATGCGAGTATTAAAAAAACCCCTTCACATTATTGTGAGGGGTTTATTTGTTTGGGCAGTCTACATGCCAACAGGAGGATCAAACTTTGCGATTACCATCTTTTATTCTCCTTTTTCTTCTTTATGTCTACAGTAGCCACATAAATCATCTTCTTCAATGTGAACAGCTAAAAGCATTTCTTCCCAAGGAATTTGTTCATAATCCCTTCGGCACTGTGGGACATAATTGATGTCTCCAACACCATGTCTTAAAAATGTATACCACTGCTTGTCAGTTAATCCTTCAGCACCCTTATCAATAATCAAACGGGCAATCCCTAATGCCACGGGATTTTCAATCAAATTATTCGCCAAAACTTCTTCCAGATAATAAGCAAACATGTCTCTTTCTCCTAAAATACGGGCTTTCAATTCTTCTTCTTCATATTTATCCATTAATTGTTACCCCCTCTATAAGTATCCTTAATATACGGGACAACTAAAACAATAGTTTCAAATGTTTAGATCTTTTTTCCAAATAAATAAAAGAATTCCCTCGAAAATTTTCAAGGGAACTATTTATTTACTTAAACTTGTTTACCGAATTGACCAGAGATGTATCTCCGTTTCCCATCATAAATGACTTCCCAATAACCCTTAGCATTGTTTGAACCTCTTACAGAGCCTGAGCACCAAGTTCCAAAATACCGACGTTCTTAGCGTTATTACGGTCTGGTTTGTCCATAACGATTGCAGCGCTTTTTACACCGACAATTTTGATCATTTGATGCCTGATGGCTTAGAAGGTCTTACAATCTTAACTGGTTTAGCAGATGAAGCTTTGCCGAATGTATCAGTACCATACCCTTTATAGTTGAATTGAAGGTGTGGCTGATCTACAAACCCTGTCCAATCTCCACCCCATTCAAAGCCAATTGATTTGGCATAAGCAATAAATTTCTTAATATCAGATGCACCATAACTATTCCATTTAGTATCAGATTTAGAATAACCACCAATCGTAAATTATCAGATTGGCTGTTCCACCTGTTCCGCTAAGTGGTACTGATTTTACTGCACCTCCGTATAGTACGAATTCAACCGGAATTGAGCCGAAAATGATTTCCGGATCTGTTTTCACATGCCCCCTTAAAATTAAAAACGCTCCCCATTTTGCGTACATTGGTGTCCGCGTACCTGCTGTAGCCCCCTTCTTTAGCATGATGTTGGCATATGTGACAGCTCCGTTCCATTTCTTACGCTCAGCATCAGAGGTATGCCGGATTTGATTAAAACTATGTGCAGTGAACTGTTGTAACAATTCTTCCATTTTAGCTTTGAAATCGGATGTGAACTGTTGAAGTAGCTCCCCTACTTTATCCTTAAATGACTTATTCACATGAATATCCTCATCATTTAATACTGATTCCTTATAAATCGTTATTACCTCCTTATCTGATAAATGCTATTGCTACACCATATCCCTTATTAGAATCATATGGCTGCTTAATTTTCATGACTGTTAATCCTGTGTTGTCTTCCGCTTTGGATCCCTTACCATTCTTAGCTATAATCTTATCACCTGCTTGAAAAGTATCACCAATACGTAAATGCACCTGTCCAATAAGTCCAACAATATGCCACTCATCACGCTCCTGTCGTGAAGTGTAGTCTAATTCAGGATCATATCCGGATTGGGCTTAGCAAGGCTTTTCTTTTCAGTTTTTATGTTCCCATCCTTATATGTGTATTCAACTTCAGTTTCTTCATAGATCAATCCACCGAAATCATTTCTTAAGTATCTGTCATTCCAATAAAACTCAGCACTACCTAATACAACGCCCGCTGTCTCAGAATAACACCTAGCATCTCATCACCTTTTAAAGCCTTGCGAATCTTATCTCCTTCAAGGGTTACAAGGTATCCACTTTCAATCTTTTTGCCATCTGCAGATTCAAAATACTCAGCATAGTCCTTGAAGTTTGAAGCACTTTCAACACGACCAGCACCTAAAATGTTACCGTTTTGTGAGTCTATTTCCCATTTAGCATTAGTGGTAGCCCCAGGAAAATGCGAATTTACAACGTTAATCAAATTCAAACATAAAAAAGTCGAATTCCCTGTCCTTTAAGGAGAACGACTTTTTTATACGACTTCTTCAAGTAAATCCCCATTAACCTTTTTGGGACTATTTGTAATCTCTGCGCAGTGAAATTATACCTGTGCTAGCCCGCCATCTACGAACAATTCAACACCCGTCAAGTAACTGCTTTCGTCTGAAGCAAGGAAAGATACAGCGTTTGCTACTTCTTCAGGTGTCCCAACTTTTCCAGCTGGAACAGTATTTCTGCTATTTTCCATTACTTCTTCAAGTGCATCACCAAAAAGCTCATCGTAGGCAGGTGTAAGAATAGCTCCTGGACTAACCACATTTACACGGATTTCAGTACCTTTTAGGTCAAGAATCCAGTTGCGAACTAGTGCTCTTAATGCTGCTTTAGATGCTCCATATACACTAAACGCTGGGTTGCCAATTGATCCAGCAGTAGAGCCCGTTACAATAATAGAACCTACTTTGTCCGGGAATAGTGATAACGCTTTTTGAACAGTAAAGATGGTTCCTTTAACGTTAATGTCGAACGTTCTATCAACCTGCTCTTCAGTAATTTCACCTAATGGAAGGAAGTTGCCGATGCCTGCATTAGCAAAAAGAATGTCCAACTTACCTTTTTCCTGCTTTATAATGTCATATAGTTTGTCTAAGTCTTCAAGCTTAGAAATATCACCTTGAACACCGGTTACGTTCTTGCCAATTTGGTTAACAGCTTTATCAAGTTCGTTTTGTCTACGTCCCGTGATATAAACATATGCACCTTCGTTTACAAATTTTTGTGCTGCAGCAAGACCAATCCCACTTGTTCCACCCGTTACAAGCGCTATTTTACCTTCAAATTTCCCCATACTTAACACTCCTTTAGAATTAATATTATTTTATGTCTAGTACCTTTAAGTACTTGAAGAACAACTTACAAGATATAGTATCCTTCAGTAAGCACATTATCGGAAGTACCCACTTTTTTGTGATATAGTAACTAAAAAGTAATAAATGTGGAATGGAGAGCTTTAGACATGAAAAAATTTAGCTGTGGGTTTGAAGTGACAAAGGAAGTTATTGGCGGAAAATGGAAAGGCCTTGTATTATACTTTTTAATGAATGGACCAAAGAGAACGAGTGAATTAAAGCGCATTATCCCAAATATAACTCAGAAAATGCTGATTCAAACACTTAGAGAGCTTGAAGCCAGTGGACTTGTGAGCAGAAAGATGTATAATCAAGTACCGCCGAAGGTTGAATATTCATCCACTGAACTTGGAGAATCTCTTAAACCTATCTTGCAGGAGCTCTGTCAATGGGGAGGCTATTATGCGGAGCAAGAGTATGCAGAAGGTGAATATGAAATTGTACAACCAGAACAACTAAGTTAGGATTGATGTAGCTGCTGAAGTAAATGCTAAACAACTTCAATACCATCACCTAACAGATGAAGAACAGTCAGAAATAAATGAGATATTGATAATAATATTTAATGCCTATGATCTCTAGATAGGCATTTTTTCTTTCGGATAAAAAAGAAAAGACGTACAAATTGTACGCCTTAATCTGCTTCTGTACTATCAATTTTTCACTGCATAAAAGTCACAGTTCAGGTTGCACCAGGTCACACTTTTATTGAGCTTAGTGCGGGTCACACTCCGTATCACACAACGGAATAATTACCGATTATCAATCGTCTCCGGATACATATCATGATTCATCATCCGATGTTCGGCCATTTTTTCATATTTTGTTCCCGGTCTGCCGTAGTTTGTATACGGGTCAATGGAGATCCCGCCTCTTGGCGTGAATTTGCCCCATACTTCGATATAACGCGGATCCATTAATTCGATCAAGTCATTCATGATGATGTTCATGCAGTCCTCGTGGAAATCTCCGTGGTTGCGGAAGCTGAAAAGATACAGCTTCAGCGATTTGCTTTCCACCATTTTTTCATCCGGAATATAGCTGATGTAGATAGTTGCGAAGTCCGGCTGTCCCGTTTTCGGGCAAAGCGACGTAAATTCCGGGCAGTTGAATTTAACGAAATAATCACGGTTCACGTGTTTATTCGGAAATGATTCCAAAACCTCCGGCGCATATTCAAATAAATAGTTTGTTCCTTGATTCCCCAGGAGCGTAACTCCTTCTAATTCTGATTCTTTTCTTGTCATATAAATCTCCCTTTCTATTAAACTCCCCGTTTATTGCCCCAAAGCAGCGTATGCAGCTGAGGCAGGACTCTGACGAGATTCAGATCCGAATCGGCTGAAACCTTATCAACGAGTGTTTCGTATTTTCCGAGCAGATGTGCGATTAATGCCCGGTCGTCCGTCGTATGGACATTATCGTTTCCGACCTGAAGATAAAACGGGATATTCGGATACCTCTTGTGCACGGTTTTCGCGAATTGCAGATCTTCATCATTAAAAATGACGACCTTTAAGCTGACCGCGTTAAGCCTTTCTGCCGCATCAAGCGAAGACACAATGTGATCGAGCTTTGCAAAATCGGTTGTCATCCCCGAACTTGGCGGCTTCGGTGAAATCGTCAGGTCGTAAATCATTGTGAACCAATCCTGATAGACCGTTCCCTGCGTTTCTAAAGCGGCGCGCACCCCGTGCTCTTTCAGCAGCAGAATCAGCGCGTCAAGCTGCTTTAACAGCGCCGGGTTTCCTCCTGAGATGGTGACATGGGAAAAGGCGTCTCCGCCGATTTCTCTCAGCTCGCGGTAAATGTCTTCCGCCGTCATCCAGCGGATATCTTTTTTGGCTGAGCCGTCCCATGTAAAAGCGGAGTCGCACCAGCTGCAGGAGTAGTCGCAGCCCGCCGTGCGGACAAACATGGTTTTCTGGCCGATAACCATGCCCTCCCCTTGTATCGTCGGTCCGAAAATTTCTAAAACCGGAATTCCTTTAGCCATTCCTATCACCTTTTTTCGGGCGGTATACGCAATAGCTTGTCGGGGTTTCCCTGACAAAAATCTGCACGCAGACCGGCTGATTCTCCAGTGTTTCGAGGTAGGACTGCACCTTATCGTAAATCGTTTTGGCCACGACCTCGGTCGTCGGCAGTGAATATCTGTCATCATCAGAAAATTCCTCATGGTCATTCAGCAATGTATGGTCATAAGCGCCGTGCACCAATTTCTTCAGCACGCTGAAATTCACGAGAAAGCCTGAATCGTCCAGTTCATCCCCCGCAACTGTAATATTTACTGTATACGTGTGCCCGTGGACTCTGCTGCACGCTCCGGCGCTTTCGCGGGGAATAAAGTGCGCGGCTGAAATGTGCATATCCTTATTCAACTCAAACGAATAAGGATGCTGAACCTGCGGGTAAATTTGAGAAAGCAATTAGTTCCGCTCTCCTTTCATTTTCATATATTCATCATATCCTTTATTGCGGAGCAGGCATGCCGGGCATTCGCCGCATCCGTCCGCAATGATGCCGTTATAGCAAGTCAGTGTGTTATTCTTTACAAAATCAAGCGCGCCGAGCTCATCCGCAAGTTTCCACGTTTCCGCTTTGTTCAGCCACATAAGCGGCGTATGAATGACGAACGGCTTTTCCATCGCCAAGTTGACGGTGACGTTGCAGGATTTGACAAACTCGTCACGGCAGTCCGGGTAGCCGCTGAAATCAGTCTCGCAAACACCGGTGATAATGTGGCGCGCGCCGATTTGATATGCAAGAATCGATGCAAAGGATAAAAATACAAGGTTTCGTCCCGGCACAAAGGTTGTCGGCAGTTCCCCGTCCTTCGCTTCAATTTCGATATCATCTCTTGTCAGCGCATTCGGCGCGAGCTGATTTAAAAGAGACATATCAAGCAAGTGATTTTTGACACCGAGCTTTTCGGCAATCGATTTTGCCACATCGATTTCTTCTTGGTGACGCTGATTATAATGGAATGTAACGGTTTCCACTTCTTCAAAGTTTTGCAAAGCCCATAATAAACAAGTCGTGCTGTCTTGGCCTCCGCTGAACACCACAACTGCTTTTTCTTTTTTCATGTCTTTCTCTCCCTTATCTATCATTCCATAAAAAAAGCGCCTTTTTCGGAGAAGGCGCCCTAAAAAAACATAAAAAAACCGTATCCAAGGATACAGCTCGTCCTTAGTTTTTTATAGAGGGTGTAGCTAGAACCTCTCCCGCATACATACGGATTTTCTTCTTTTTTCACTTTCGCTATCATACCATAATGTTGTTTCCCGTGACAATAAAAAAACAGCCTGAACCTGTGTCAGGCTGCAAAAGCGGGATTAGGCCCCGCGTTTTTTCCCGGGAAATACCATCAGCGCAATCCCGATCAGAACAAATAAAGCAGGCCAGAAAACAGAAACCGGAATGATCGGCTGATTCGTCATCATAAAGCAAAGTGCTGTCAAGGTCAGCACCGCAACCGGGATGAGCAGCGCCTTCTCTTTCCCGCCGAACAGCCACAGCTCAAATAAACCGAATGCCGTTGCCAACAGGTAAACAGGCCATGTCACACCGGAGTAGGACCAATTGGTTGCCGTTTCAAAGACAAACAAGATCCCCGTAATCAACAAGATGCCGCCCGGTACGAGAAGTCCCGCGTTTTTGACAGGTTTCGGGCCGAAAATCGGAATGTGAAAAGCGGCGCCCAGCAAAAGAATGAGAGCGGGCCAGCCGCGTTCGCTGATGACTTCATTTGCATTGGTGAATATGCCGAAAATGCCCGCGGCGCATAGAACCGCAGCAGCAGTCAAAAGCCCCCTTTTCCTTCTGCCGAACAGCCAAGCTTCAAACAGGCCGAACGCAACGGCAAAGAGGTAGACAGGCGATGTCATACTTGCGTATGTCCAATCCGTCAGCGTTTCAAACCATAACAAGCCGCCCGTCACAAGCAAAATGCCGCCCGGAATAAGAAGGCCCGATCTTTTTTTCGGCTGCATAAAGGCAGCCGCGTGAAACAAAAGCGCGGCTGCGATGATCAAAAGCGGCCACAGCCCCGGCATCAGCATACCGGCAAAGCATAGTGCTCCCACGGCTGTCAGGATGAAAGCAGGAATCAATACACCTAACTTCCTCCCGCCGAAATACCACAGCTCAAACAGACCGAGAGCAGGCGCCCATATATAAACAGGCCACGTCACGCCTGAATACGTCCATCCTGTTGCCGTTTCAAAACAAAACAGGCAGCCCAGCACAAGAAACATACCGCCCGGAACGAGCAGTCCCGCCTGGTCAGGCGTTTTTTTCGCAAAAATAAATCCGCCGTGAAACCCTGCGGACATTATAATGAAAAGAAACGGCCACGCCGAACCTGCGGATATATGTATAACTCCCGCCTTCTGTAAAAAAAACGCAATGCCGATACAAATAAAAATAAATCCCAATAATACACGTCGAGCTTTCATCTCTTACTCCTCCCCATCATTTCCCAATTCATTATACAGAAATGTCAGGAAAAAAGAAGGGGAATTCCCAAAAAATACAGACATTTTCCTTATATCCTTATTTTTCTTTCGGGATTTTTTTGCAAATCAATGCGCCGATAAAAGCGAGGCTCACATACCCAAACACCGGGTAAACGGTGGAAATCAGCTGTCCGTAGCCGATTTGGCTGATAATGAAAGCAAACGCCAAAATGCCGCCGTAAATATATGTACTTTTTATATGAAGAAAACTGTTTAATTGTTTTTCCAATCCGTATAAATTGCCGATGACCGACGTAAACACTTCCCCGAAAATAATAAACAAATAAATGATATGAAGCGAACGCGAATACGAATAGACAACTTGAGCCATCGGAATGTCAAACTCCAGCACATCCGGCAGCACCGATAATGATAAAAAGCTCGCGGCAAGCACCAGTGTCAACAGAACGCCGCCTAAATAAGCCCCCTTTCTGATCACCTTCTCTGAAGACATTTCGTTCGCAAGCGGCACAAGGACGGCTTGGGCGAGCGATAAATTTAACGCGCCGTAAGAGACGGCGGACAAAAGCCAGTTCCACTTGTCAGGCCATACCCATTCGTCCGCGTTTCTCGTGCTTGTAAATACAAATGAATCAGCTGTCACGATAAAAGAGAAAGAAATTAAAAGCGGTACAACCAATATATTGACGCCGAACACACCTTTAACACCGCTTGTCATGACGGCAAAGCTCAGTACGATCGTCAAAAGGATCCCCGCTTGTGCAGACCATCCAAGCTGTTCATGAAACAGCGCCCCCGCTCCGGACAGCATGACAGAGGTCACTCCCAGCAATATAAACATCATAAACATGTTTACGGCACGGCCGATGGACTGGCCGAATAAATATGTGTTCAATTCCTGATAAGACGCTGCGTGAATCCGTTTGGAAATGATCATGATTTTGGCGCCTAAATATGTAAACATCAGACCGCTTACCACGATACCGAACAGACCGATCCAGCCAAACTTCAGAAAAAACTCAACGATTTCCCGTCCCGTGGCAAAACCGGCTCCTACAACCGTGCCTACGTATACAAATGCAAGCTGACTTGCAGAACCTTTTGTTTGTCCCATTTCACCCTCCGGCTAAGCGCAGATTTGTCCAGGCCTTTATATATGCTTATGAGACAAGTCACCCAAAAAGACGAGCAAATCGTCCTTCCCCGGAGAAAACAGATTCAGCTCTCTCCTCTAAGCAAAAATATTGAAAGAAAAAAAGGGCCGGCGTATACTCTTCATCAAGAAAGGTCAAAGCATTTCATTTCCTTTCTGACTATATTGGTCAAAAATAATCAAACCTCACAAATATCACTTATCATGCTGTAAACATTTATTTTTCGGGGTTTGAAACAAAACACTTGAAAGTCAAAGAAGGTCAAAGTATACTATTAATCAAAGAAGGTCAAAGTTAAGACCTTATTTTCTAATCCATTTGGTCAAAGATGATCAAACATTTTCCAAGGAGGTTTTGGCAAATGCGTTGTCAACATTGTCAGAAAAACGAGGCGACGATTCGCCTGAACATGCAAGTCAATTCCATTCAAAAACAATTCGTTTTATGTGAAACATGTTATACAGAATTAACCCGAAAACCGTCTATGAGCATGGGGCCGCAATCATTCGGATTCCCGTTTGAGCAAGGTTTCGCTCCCAATCAAAATAAACAGCAGGCCGGCCCTGAAAAAGGCCTGCTCGACGAGCTCGCTCAAAACGTCACAAACGGCGCAAAAGCAGGTCTGATTGACCCTGTGATCGGCCGCGATAATGAAGTGGCGCGCGTAATTGAAATTTTGAACCGCCGGAATAAAAACAATCCGGTGCTGATCGGTGAGCCGGGCGTCGGTAAAACGGCTATTGCAGAAGGTCTCGCGCTTAAAATCGCTGAAGGCGATGTGCCGAACAAATTGAAAAACAAAGAGCTTTACCTGCTTGACGTCGCTTCTCTCGTCGCCAATACAGGGATCAGAGGCCAGTTTGAAGAAAGAATGAAACAATTAATGAACGAATTAAAAGAACGGAAAAACGTCATCTTGTTCATTGATGAGATTCATCTTCTTGTAGGTGCCGGCTCTGCCGAGGGATCAATGGATGCCGGGAACATCCTGAAACCGGCGCTTGCCAGAGGCGAGCTGCAGGTCATCGGGGCGACAACGCTGAAAGAGTACCGCCAGATTGAAAAAGATGCGGCGCTTGAAAGACGCTTCCAGCCCGTCATGGTTCACGAGCCTACAATAGAACAAGCCATCAGCATTCTGGAAGGCATTAAAGATAAATATGAGAAATACCACGGCGTCACATTCAACAATGAAGCGATAAACGCCTGTGTTACGCTTTCATCCCGTTACATTCAGGACCGCCACCTGCCGGATAAAGCGATCGACTTATTAGATGAAGCCGGCTCTAAGGCGAACTTGGAGCTTGATACCGTAAATGAAGAAGATGCGGCTGAGAGACTCAAAGCAATTGACGCGGAGAAAACAAAAGCGCTTCATGAAGAAAATTATGAGCTTGCCGCGAAACTGCGTGATGAAGAAGCGGCGTTGGAAAAGCAGCTGGCGCATGAAACACCGGCCTCTTCACCTGAAATCGGGGCGGAGCATATTCAAGCCATCATTGAACAGAAAACAGGCATTCCGGTCGGAAAACTCCAGGCTGATGAACAAGTCAAAATGAAGGAACTTGAAGAACATCTTCATCAGCGCGTCATCGGTCAGGAAAAAGCCGTGAAAAAAGTGGCGAAAGCGGTCAGACGAAGCCGCGCCGGCTTAAAATCCAAAAACAGACCTGTCGGCTCCTTCCTCTTTGTCGGACCGACCGGAGTCGGAAAAACCGAGTTATCAAAGACACTCGCAGATGAACTGTTCGGTACAAAAGATTCCATTATCCGTCTCGATATGAGTGAATACATGGAAAAACACGCCGTATCAAAAATCATCGGTTCACCGCCGGGATATGTCGGACACGATGAAGCCGGTCAATTAACGGAAAAAGTGCGCCGCAATCCGTACAGCATCGTGCTGCTCGATGAGATTGAAAAAGCCCACCCTGATGTCCAGCATATGTTTCTGCAGATTATGGAGGACGGCCGTCTGACAGACAGCCAGGGCAGAACGGTCAGCTTCAAAGATACCGTTTTGATTATGACAAGCAACGCTGGAACCGGCGAAAAACAGGTGAAAGTCGGATTCCAATCTGAAGAGAGCGTCCTGGAAGAACAAACGCTGATTGATTCACTGAGCGCGTTCTTCAAACCGGAGTTTTTAAACCGATTTGACAGCATTATTGAATTCCAATCCCTGAAAAAAGAACATCTCGTGAAAATCGTCAGCCTGCTTCTCACAGAGCTTGAAGACACATTAAAAGAGCGCGGCATCAGCCTGAGCGTCACCGATGATGCGAAAGAAAAAATCGCTGAAATCGGCTACCACCCCGCTTTCGGAGCACGCCCGCTCAGAAGAACCATCCAAGAATTGATCGAGGACGAAATGACAGATCTCTTATTGGATGACAACGAAATAAAAGCCTTCCATGTCGTAATGGAAGAGGACGGCATCAAAGTCCGGGCACAATAAGAAAAAAGCGGTCCCCTCCTTTCGGGGAGCCGCTTTTTTGTTTCTTTCTCCATGCCGGAAGGGAGAAACTGTGAAGAATTCGGGAACAATTTCTCAATCACCCTAAAGTTCCATGCACTGCCACCGATATTAACCATAGAAAGCTAGTATAAAGGATTTGGTGAAAACTATGGATAAAACATCGATTATCGGTATCATCCTCGCCTTGATTGCTTTAAGCGTGGGCATGGTGCTGAAAGGGGTCAGCTTAAGCGCACTCGCTAACCCGGCAGCTATTCTGATTATTTTGTTCGGTACGATTTCTGCGGTGATCATCGCATTCCCCGGAAAAGAAATCAAAAAAGTGCCTGCCCTTTTTAAAGTGCTGTTTAAAGAAAACAAACAGCTGACAATTGCGCAATTAATTCCTATGTTCTCTCAATGGGCGCAAATCGCCAGACGTGAAGGTCTGCTCGCATTGGAAGCAAGCATTGAAGACGTGGATGACGCATTTTTGAAAAACGGCCTGAGCATGGCGGTTGACGGACAAAGCGCAGAATTTATCAGAGATATTATGACTGAGGAAGTTGAAGCGATGGAAGACAGACACCAGGCCGGCGCAGCCATCTTTACACAAGCCGGCACATATGCGCCGACACTCGGCGTTTTGGGTGCGGTCATCGGCCTTATCGCCGCTCTTTCCAACATGAACAATACCGAGGCGCTCGGACATGCCATCAGTGCGGCGTTTGTCGCCACCCTTCTCGGGATTTTCACAGGATATGTACTATGGCATCCCTTCGCCAACAAACTGAAACGCAAATCAAAGCAGGAAGTCAAACTGCGTGAAATCATGATCGAAGGCGTTCTGTCAGTGCTTGAAGGACAGGCTCCGAAAGTGATCGAACAAAAACTTCTCATGTATCTTCCTGCGAATGAACGCGCAAAAGTCGCTGAACAAGAAGGAGAGGCAAACAATGGCGAGAAAAAAGAAGAAGAAGCATGATGACGAGCATGTGGATGAGTCTTGGCTGATCCCGTACGCGGATTTGCTCACCCTTCTTTTGGCTCTGTTCATTGTATTGTTCGCCATGAGCTCGGTCGATGCGGCGAAATTCCAAATGCTGTCTAAATCATTTAACGCCGTGTTTACCGGAGGCACGGGTGTTCTTGAATATTCAAGCCTCACCCCTCCTGAAAACGAAAAAGACGGCGTTGATCAGTTAAAAAAAGACAAGGAAAAAGATAAAGAACAGAAAAAGAAAGAAAGAGAAGCAGCCGACCGCGAAGAACTTGAAGGCGTGCAAAAGCAAGTCAATCAATTTATAAAAAATAAAAAGCTTGAAACTCAGCTTGAAACAAAGCTGACTAAAGAAGGACTCTTAATTACGATTAAAGACAGTATCTTTTTTGATTCCGGACGGGCGGATATCCGTCAGGAAGATATTCCGCTTGCCAAGGAAATCTCGAATCTCCTTGTGCTGAATCCGCCGAGGAACATTATCATCAGCGGACATACGGACAATGTACCGATTAAAAACTCACAATATCAATCTAACTGGCATTTAAGCGTCATGCGGGCCGTCAACTTCATGGCTATTCTGACAGAAAACCCGAAACTTGACGCAAAAGTTTTCAGCGCCAAAGGTTTCGGAGAGTATAAACCGGCCGTGTCGAACAAAACCGCTGAAGGGCGCAGCAAAAACAGGCGCGTCGAGGTATTGATACAGCCTAGAAACGCCGCGACTGACCAAAATCAGTAATATAAAAAAGGAAGCCTTTCAAATGGCTTCCTTTTTTATTTCTGATGAAAATGTTTAGCGTTTAATCCCACTCTTTTCAGCATTTCCGTACACATTTCTATCTCTTCATCACTCAGCACACTGATCATTTCTTTAATTTCTTCAGCATGATCAGGGAAAATATCGTCCAAAAGACGGATTCCCTTTTCGGAAATCTGTGCGAAAGTCACTCTTCTGTCAGTCGGCGAAGCTTTTCTGATGAGAAGTTCTTTTTTCTCTAATTTGTCAACAACGTATGTAATACTTCCGCTCGCTAATAAAATTTTGTCGCCGATCTGCTGAAGCGGCTGGTTGCCTTTGTGGTACAGCAGCTCAAGCACCGCAAATTCCGTCGGGTTCAGGCCGTGCTTATGAATATGTTTATTCATATGGTCGTTAATAGATCGGTACGCACGTGACAGTACAATAAATAATTTCAATGAGTTTTCTGTTTTATCCGTCATACATTCAATCATCCTTTTACAAAAGAAACCGTTACAGAGAAACATTAATAAACAAAATGAAAAATGTCAACAAAAATGTTTCCAAAATTTCTCTTCTTTTTGTCTGACCTTAATAAAATAATTTGTTTTTCTATCATTTTGGTTATTTTTTCTTATTAAAGAAGTATAAAAATGATATAATACCTCTATTCAAGTGTAATGTTGGAGCGATGCAGAGTGAATACATTTAAAGGTGCCCGGGGAAAGATCAAGCTTTATCTCATATTGGTGATCATCCCGGCACTTATTATCAGCTTTTTCATTTATGAAAAAGAAAAGCAGAAAATAGCCGATAAACACATACAGGAAGCCAGTATGATGCTCAACCTTCACCGCAATAAGCTCAATTATTTAATCGGTGAAACAAAAGCCCGGATGACAACACTTGCGATCGCTGTCGATAAGCCTGTCAATGAAGAAAAGATCATTGACATTCTCGATCAGGCTTTTGAGGATGAACCCAGATTCAGCGGTCTGTATATGCTGAATTCCAAAGGTGATGTCATCGCAAGCACAACTGATCTGAAATCAAAGGTGAATTTGGCCGACAGACCGTATTTTACGAAGGCGAAAAAGACGAAAAAAACGGTCATCACAAATGACTACTCCAGCAGAATTACAGGCCAGCGCATCTTCACGATCTGCGTGCCGGTGTTAGACGCAAAACGGGAAGTCACGGATTATTTAGTAGCCGCCATACAAGTCGATTATTTGAGAAATATGATCAATATGCTGAGCCCTGACGTTTATGTCAAGGCAACCAATCAGAATAAAGTGATATTTGCCAGCGGACGGGCTGATCAATCAGAAGGTGTGAAACCGGTCAGCGGCTATCTGGATGATATTAATTGGAATATCAATGTTTATCCGAAACCGGTTGAGCTGAATGAGCTGACCAAAAGCGTGCTGCTGCCGATGTCCAGTATTGCCGTGCTGCTGAATATTCTGTTCATCCTCGTTCAATATTATCTGCTTAAGCGCAAGACCCAGCTGGAGCGTGCTCAAAATGAAGCGCAGAAATTGGAGCTGATCGGAACGCTTGCCGCCAGCACCGCCCATGAAATCCGCAACCCGCTTACAGGGATCAGCGGCTTCATTCAGCTTTTGCAGAAAAAATACAAATCGGAGGAAGATCAGCTGTATTTCTCAATTATTGAGCAGGAGATTAAACGGATCAATCAGATTGTCAGTGAGTTTTTAGTGCTTGGAAAACCCACTGCTGAACGGTTGGAAGTGAACTCGCTGCAGGATATTCTTGATGAGATTATGCCGATTATTTATTCTGAAGGGAATCTGTATAATGTGGAAGTGAATGTGGAGATTCTCGTCAATCGGCCGCTCAAGGTCAACTGCACGAAAGACCATATTAAACAGGTGATTTTAAATGTCGCGAAAAACGCGCTGGAATCCATGCAGGAAGGCGGCCGGCTGTCCATCTATTTAGAAGCCCGCGATCATAAAGCAGTCATTAAGGTGGCCGACAACGGAATGGGCATTTCTGAAGATATGCTTGAGCACATTTTTCTTCCGTTTGTAACGTCAAAGGAAAAAGGCACCGGCCTCGGCCTTGTCGTATGTAAACGAATCATGCTGATGTACGGCGGTTCGATTGACATTCAAAGCGAAGTCGATAAGGGCACAGAGGTCACCATTGCCCTCCCTGCCGCTTCTCGATGAAAAAAACACCCTGGATCGGGGTGTTTTTTTATTTAAAGAAGAATATGTGTAAGAGGATATACCAGAGGAACGGCATCATAGCCGGCAGATAGTACGAGGCGCTTCGTGAGCCGTGCCAGCGGAAAAATCTGCTGACTGTACGCGGTCATCTTTCGGATGCGGCGCTTGATCAGGAAGCGCATTCAGTCTTCGTTATCTGTTTTATCATCAATCATTTGTTTGCTTCATATGCAGGCATGACGTCACCGCGGGAGAACAAGCCTATTTTCTTCACAAGGCCCTGTATTCCTTGGTGATGTGTACGATCACGGTTTACCAGCTGCTGATACGCGTTCATCAGACAGTCCAGTTCCTGGCTGTGCCTGATCGTGTCATATCCTGTAAACCCTTGCCTGTTAGCCGCATCTATCATCATTTTTCTTTTTTTATCAATAGATACAAGCAATTTTTCTTGTTCAGAATAACTGCCCATTCACTTCACCCCTCACCGCTAAAAGAATAGGAAACAAGTTTGATTGGGTTATTGAGCATTATTACAGATTATACTTTATTTGTAAACATTTTTTTACTAAATAACTTATTTTTTCATTTCATATTGGAATCTTTGCATGAATACGAGAATAATACCCATTCGGGTAATGATATAAACAGAATGCGGCATATTCAGGAATTAAAAAACAGCCACAGCTGACTTTATATTACAATAAAAAACCTCTCATGCCGGTGGGTGCATGAGAGGTTCGGGCGTCTATCAGTTTTGCACACTTTCATTTTCGTAAATCGGCACCCAGCCCTCAGTCGTCACAAAGATTCGGATTGCGACGACCCGGCGGTCTTCCTGAAGCGTAAAGTAGTGGCGGATGTTCTCCGGAACTGAAATCAAATCTCCCGGATTTAAACGGACGTCGAAAAATGTGCCGTCTTTGCCTTGAATGACGAAGATGCCGTGTCCGCTGACGATAAAGCGGACTTCATCATCCGTGTGGTGATGTTCTCTTTGGAAATTTTTTAATAATTCATCAAGATTCGGCGTGGTATCTGATAAAGAAATGACATCCTGAGACTGATATCCGCGCCGGGCTGAAATGTCCTGAATCTCCGTGTCAAACGCCGCGAGAATCCGTTCTTTTTCATCTTCAGTTAGATCGTATTTTTCCGAAAGCTCAGACGGAAGTTTTTCAATGTTCCACTGCTCATAGATCACCTCTTGCTCGTCTAAGAAGCGTGCTACTTCTTCCTGATGTTCAATGATCGTATTCTTTTCGTCATGAATTCTGATGGTCGCCATTTTCTATTCCTCCTTTTATTTTACCAGCTGCGGACGAAGTGCCAGAAGCTTGAGGTGACAGCTGAATAAAAATTCATAGGCTTCCAGCACCCTTTTCGCTTCAAATGCGGTCCGCCCCCATGCCGTAATGCCGTGATTGCGGATTAACACCGCGCCTGATCCGGCGTCCGCATGGTGCGCGAAATTTTCGGCCAATGCCGGGATGTGCGCCGGATTGTCAATGATCGGAACGGTCACGGACGCGTTTTCCTCCCATAATCCGAGCGCCTTAATCATCTCCTGCCCCTGAAAAGTGATTTGTTTTTCATCCCCGTAAAGCTCTGAGATGACATTATTATTGACGGTATGGACATGCAGACAGCAGCCGGCGTCTGTCTTTTGGTATAAGTAAGTATGGAGAAGCGTTTCCGCTGAGGGTTTTAAAGAATGGCCGGTCTCAGCGGGCTTCCCGTTCTCATCGATTAAGAGAAAATCTTCGTCTGTTTCTTTTCGTTTGTCTTTTCCGCTCGCCGTAACGAGAAAAGTCAGCGGCCCGTCGGATACTTTGATGGAAAGATTCCCGCTCGTTGCCGGGAACCAGTCTCTTTCGGCCAGCTCGCGCTTTACCTCGGCAAGTTCGCGCCAGCGTTCTTCTTTTGCAGCCATGCCTGCACCTCCCCGATGTTTTCAATGCCTGTTTTCACCTCATGAAAATCTTGAAAAGGCAGATGCCGGAGGCCGAGTTCTTTGCATTCAGTCAAAAGATAATCTCTCGCAAAACACATATCGGATAACTTTGCAGCCTCGACATCCGTGACCGAATCACCGATCATAACGAGAAATTTCTGCTGATCGGATAGCTTCCGGATGACTGACGGTTTGCAGCAGCCGCATTGATTGGTACAGGCTCCGTCACAGGCGTGCGGCCAGTCTATATGAATATATTCATTGTCAAAGGATGCATGATTGCAGAAAATCCGCTCCTTTTCTACGATCCCTTCCAAAAGCGGATGCACAAAAAAGTCCATTCCTCCGCTTACGATATAAAACGGGAGGTCGTTTGAGCGGACAAACGAGACAAAATCAAAAAAGCCGTCCCGTATTTTCGCATCCTTCAGGATAAAGCCGGTCAGTTCTTCTTTTAAGCTGCTCGGCAGCAGTCCGAACATCCGTCCGACTCCTTCTTGGATTGATATGCTTTTAGACAGAACACCGTCTTTTAATTCAAGCCACTCAGGAGGCGCGAATTCTTTCATCATGCTGACAATGTTGTCGTTCATGGTGACCGTTCCGTCGAAATCACAAATAATCAGCGGTGTGCGGGTCATACGGCTTCCACCCTTCCCCATTTGTCTAATGCGAGCTGAAGATCTTTGCACGACGCGGCTTTTTCTTCAATCGGCTGCGCTTCAAGCACCGCATCAATGACGGCGCGGAACGCTTTTCCGCCACCCTCGGCTCCTTTCGGGTGGCCGTGAATGCCTCCGCCGGCATTGATGATGTGATCGATGCCGAAATCGCGCATCAATAATGGCACCATACCGGGATGAATGCCTGCTGACGGGACGGCAAACGACGGATGAAAGACATCGTCTTTTACACATTCATCATGGATTGCAAGCGCGGACTCCTTCGGAAGAGCAACGGTTCCGTAAGGTGACGGAAATAAGCTGAAATCAGCGCCGCAATAGCGGTTCAGCTTGCCGAGCAAAAGCGCATGCGACAAGCCGTAAACGGGAGATGATGTGAACGCGCCGCTGACTGCCGGATGCGCCATGATCGGAAGCGGGATTTCCCTGTCTTCAGCAAGGCTCTGCATCACATCTAAACCGTAAGCGAACACATTCAATAAAAGCGCGTCCGCCCCGAGTTCTGCCGCGCGCCTCGCTTTATCCCGCAATTCAGCGGTCCTTCCCGTAAGGTTTACGGCATACAGCGTTTTATGCCCCGTCTCCTCCCGGGTTTCCTTCAGGACTTGTTTTCCTTCGATAATGCGGGTTTCAAACGGAGCCAGTTCATTTTCAAAGAAAATTTCGTCATCTTTAATAAGATCCACGCCGCCGAGCGCCTGCTGTCTGAGCTGTTCTTTAATGTCGGCGAGATCCCGTCCGATCACGCCTTTAAATATGCTCATCAGAAGCGGTCTTTCAAATTCGCCCAGCAGTTTGCGGATGCCGTATATACCGAATTTCGGCCCGGGAAGGGAGCGTTTAAACCCTTCAGAAAATTCAAGATCAGTCAATTTTATTTTTCCGTCCAGTGACAGCTTTCCGAATACCGTCGTCAGGACGGCCGGAATATCTCTTGAAAAGTTCGCCTCGGGATAGGCGATGGTGATGACGGATTGTGTTTCGTTTTCTGAGGTTCCTTCTTTCTCCTCAACTTTTACGACCCGCCCTTTATGTTTTCTGAGCTGTTCCTGCTTCACCAGGGGCAGGTCAGTCCAGGAGCCTACCGTCAGCCCCGCCGCAATCTGTTCCGCCCGCTTTTCACTGTCCGTTGTGTCTGTCAGAAGATATGTTGCCAATACTTCGCTCATGCGTGAACGCCTCTCTTTCTTTCGCAAAACATAAAAAAACCTCTTCCGTATGAGCAGAAAGAGGCTTCGTGTTATGTCCGAATCTTATCTCTCAGCTCCTGCTGCAAGAATTAGCACCGTGCTTTATCAGTCGGTTGCCGGGCTTCATCGGGCTCGTCCCTCTGCCTGCTCTTGATAAGAATAATGATTTTATAAAGTATTTTGAATTATCGCATTGTTATCCTGATATGTCAATGCTTTTTCGGGTGAAAAGATTCAGTTTCCCGATCCGTTCCGCAGCTTCTTTAAGTCTTTCTTCACTTGTCAGAAGACCGACTCTTATATAGCCTTCCCCCCATTTTCCGAACCCGTTTCCGGCAGCGACCGCGACATCCGCTTTCTCGAGCAGCAAGTCTGAAAACGACTGTGACGTATAACCGTCAGGCACAGGGAGCCATGCAAAAAAGGAGCCCGCCGGAGCCGTCACATCCCAGCCGATATCGCGGCAGGCTTCAATCCATGCATTGCGTCTCGATTCATATCTGTCATTTTGCGCTGCGACGCATGCCTGATCCGCTAAAAGAGCGGCTGCCGCCGCCTGCTGCGCCGCGGGAAACAAACTGACAAACATATGATCCTGATAAAGGTTGATCGCTTCGATGACAGAAGCGTTTCCGACGGCAAATCCGACCCGCCAGCCCGCCATATTATAGGTTTTAGACAAGGTATAGATTTCGATTCCCGTCTCTTTTGCGCCTTCGGTCTGCAAAAAGCTCAGCGGTTTATGCCCGTCAAAACCGACGGCTCCGTACGCGAAATCATGAACGACACAAATGCCGTTTTGTTCCGCAAAACCGACCGTCTCCTCGAAAAACGCCTCTGTCGCCACAGCGCCGGTCGGATTATTCGGATAATTGAGATACAGCAGCTTCGCCTCGCTCCGCACCTTTTCAGGAATTACGCTGTAATCAGGGAGAAACCCTCTTACCTCCGTCAGCGGCATCATTTCCATTTTCGCTTTCGCAAGGGCGACGCCTGACCAGTAATCAGGATATCCGGGATCAGGCACCAGAATGGTATCTCCAGGGTTTAAAAGACATTGCGGAAGCTCAACAAGTCCCGCCTTGCCTCCGAACAGCACGGCGACTTCCGTTTCCGGATCAAGTGTGACCCCGTACTCCCTTTCATAAAATGCAGCGGCTGCTTTTTTGAAGCTGTAAGCGCCCCGGAATGATGAGTATTTATGATTTTCCGGCCTTTCGACGGCGCGCTTCATTTCTTCAACGATATGCTGAGGCGTCGGCTGATCAGGGTTTCCCTGCCCTAAATTGATGACGTCTCTGCCTTCTTTCAGCTTTTGATTCACTTTTTGCACCAATGATGCGAAAAATTGTTCCGGCAGCTGTTTGAGTACATCTGAGATTTCAAAGTTCATATTTTCACCTTCTAAAAATGTCTTGAAATGATAGTCCATCATCATATATGGTTAAATAAAAAAAGTAAAGAGAAACTTGAGGTGTTAAAAAATGAAATGGACCGTTTCCTGTTTGCAATTTGATATTTCATACGGAAATCCTTCAGAAAACTTTAAAAAAGCAGAATCTTTGATTGAGCAAGAAAGCCGCCATGCGGATGTAATCGTGCTTCCTGAGTTGTGGACGACCGGCTATGATCTCACACGGCTAGATCAGCTGGCGGATGAAAACGGCAAAGTTTCGGAACAATGGCTTAAAGAAACGGCAAAAACATACAACGTACACCTCGTTGCCGGATCTTTTGCGGTCAAAGAAGGCGAAAATGTCTATAACACCATGTACATCGCCGATAACAGCGGACAGATCGTGAAGCGGTATCAGAAAGCACATCTGTTTCAGCTGATGGATGAACACCTTTACTTGTCAGCAGGAAACAGTGACGGTTCCTTTGAGCTTGATGGTGTCAAGTGCGCCGGGCTGATCTGCTATGATATCCGTTTCCCCGAATGGATCAGAAAGCATACGTCCCAGGGCGCGAATGTCCTGTTTATCTCTGCTGAATGGCCTCTGCCCCGCCTTGATCATTGGCGAAGCCTGCTTATCGCCAGAGCAATTGAAAACCAATGTTTTGTCGCAGCCTCTAACTGCACGGGGTCCAATCCCGATAATGAATTTGCCGGCCACAGCCTGATTATTGACCCGTGGGGCCGGATTTTAGCCGAAGGAGACCGGACGGAAGGCGCAGTCCGGGCGGAAATCGATGTGTCAGAAAGCGCGGCCGTCCGCGGAACCATTCCGGTTTTCCAAGACTTGCGGCGTGATTTATATTAATTTTCAAAAAAATGTTGACAAGAATATCCGGCACCTGCTAATATTTTCATCAACTGATTAATCCGAATTGTGATACAAATCAATATATTTTTCTCTTATCGAGAGTTGGGCGAGGGATTGGCCTTTTGACCCCAACAGCAACCGACCGTAATTCCATTGTGAAATGGGGCGCGTACATTTTGCGCCGAGACGATTGTCTCATAAGGCACGGTGCTAATTCCATCAGATGTTATCTGAGAGATAAGAGGCGGACTGCACTGTTTCAGCCTCCTTCTCTTTCAGAGAAGGAGGCTTTTTTTCGGGCGTATTCTCCGTCACGATCTCTTACTGCCACTACATAATTGGAGGGTAAATCCATGTCAGCAACTAAAACAAGTCTTTATGAACAATTAACAGAAAGCTCCGCCGCCGCGTTAGCCGTCAAGCTCGGCTTATTCCAAAACAAAAGCACTCTGACATGCCGTGAAATCGGCGACGGCAATTTAAATTATGTCTTTCATGTTTACGATAAAGAAAACAAAAAAGGACTGATTATTAAACAGGCAATCCCTTACGCGAAAGTCGTCGGTGAAAGCTGGCCGCTTACGATTGATCGGGCGAGAATCGAAAGCAGCGCCCTCATCCGCCAGGGCGAACACGTGCCGCACCTCGTTCCGGCCGTTTACTATTCCGATACTGAAATGGCCGTCACGGTAATGGAAGACCTCTCCCATTTGCGGATTTCAAGAAAAGGGCTGCTGGAAGGGCAGCATTATCCGAACTTATCGGTTCATATCGGTGAATTTTTAGGGAAAACGCTGTTTTACTCATCTGATTATGCGCTTGATGTGAAAGTAAAGCAGCAGCTTGCAAAGCAGTTTACAAATCCTGAGCTTTGCAATATTACGGAAAGGCTTGTGTTTACAGAACCGTTTCTCGACCATGAGACAAACGATTTTGAAGAGGAGCTGCGCCCATACGCAGAAAAAGTTTGGAACAATTCCCGGCTGAAAGAAGGCGCTGACGAATTGAAAGCCATCTTTCTGAATTCCGCGGAAACATTGGTTCACGGCGATCTGCACACGGGAAGCATCTTTGCCGATGAACATGAAACAAAGGTGATTGATCCCGAGTTTGCTTTCTTCGGACCGATCGGGTTTGACATCGGCCAATTTATCGCCAATCTGCTGTTAAACGCCCTCAGCCGCGACGGTGACGACAGACAGCCGTTATATGATCATACTGCCGCCGTATGGGATACATTTGTGAAAACATTCAGTGAAGCATGGGAGAAAGACTGCTTGCCTTCCCGCAGACACCTGCTGGAAGACACACTGAAAAACGCGTTTGAGGAAGCGGTCGGTTTTGCGGGATGCGAACTGATCCGGCGCACGATCGGACTCGCCCATGTGGCTGACTTAGATGAAATCACTCCGTTTGACAAACGAATCGAACGGAAGAAGCTCGCGCTTGACATCGGCGCCTATTATATCGAAAACAGAAAAAAACTGAAGCATATCACCGAGGTTCTGGACCAATTTAAGCTCCGTGTAAAGGAATGATGCAGCATGACCAATGAATTTGCCATCCCCCGTTCTGTAGAATGGAAAGAAACCTACATCCGCATTTTAAATCAGCAAAAGCTTCCCGACGTCACTGAATATGTGGAACTTGAAACAAAGGAAGATGTATTCGACGCGATTGTCACGCTGAAAGTAAGGGGCGCCCCGGCCATCGGTATAACCGCGGCGTTCGGACTCGCGCTCTCCGCCAAGTCGTTTGAAGCCCGCGACCTTTCGGATTTCCGACGTCAGTTCGCGGATGTCAAAGCGTATTTAAACAGTTCGAGGCCCACTGCCGTCAACCTCGCGTGGGCGCTTGACAGACTGACGGATTCCATCAGGGATGCGATCTCAATCAATGAAGCGAAGACAACGCTCGTTCATGAAGCCATTCAAATTCAGATTGAGGATGAAGAAACATGCCGAATGATCGGCCAGAATGCGCTGCACCTTTTTAAAAAAGGCGACCAGATCATGACCATCTGCAATGCGGGCTCGATTGCCACAAGCCGATACGGTACGGCGCTTGCTCCCTTTTACTTAGCGAAACAAAAAGATCTCGGCCTTCATATCTACGCATGTGAAACAAGACCCGTTCTCCAAGGATCACGGCTGACGGCGTGGGAGCTGATGCAGGGCGGAATTGATGTCACGCTCATTACCGACAGCATGGCCGCCCATACAATGAAGGAAAAACATATTTCTGCAGTCATTGTCGGCGCTGACAGAATTGCAAAAAACGGTGATACGGCCAACAAAATCGGAACGTACGGCCTCGCTATTTTGGCAAACGCCTTTCAAATTCCGTTTTTTGTGGCCGCACCGCTTTCGACATTTGACTTGCAGATTGAAAACGGCTATCAGATTCCGATTGAAGAGAGAGATCCGGATGAAGTCAGACAGATCTCCGGCATACGCACCGCTCCCGAAGATGTGCCGGTCTTCAATCCGGCCTTTGACATCACACCGGGCAGCCTGATTTCCGGCATTATAACCGAGAAAGGAATTGTGACCGGCTCTTACACGGAAGAAATTGAACAATTATTCACTGACTGCCAGCTGAGCTGAAAAACCGCTGATGATATTGCCTCAGGCAATGTCAGCGGTTTTTTTGTCTGCACAATGTAATCACTTCATCTTTTTGGACGGCTGTAATGAGATGCATTTTAAAAAACAGCTCTGCATAACCGGCTATCTTTTGCGGACGGCTCATTTTCATCAGGCTTCGTCCTCCTTTTTCATCAGACCAACTTTTTTCACTTAATAAAATGATATGTCGGACGTGAAAAAACGGAACGTGCCATACGCTTTATTTTTCTTTATAGGATATTTGTTCGATGTTCAGCAGCACCGCTTTTACATCCGTCTTCGTGCCCGCGTATCCCGTTAAGGCGCTGTTTTTGCCGATTACCCGATGGCAAGGGATCAAAATCGGCAGCCGGTTTCGTTTATTGGCTTGTCCGATGGCGCGCACCGCTTTCGGTTTTCCGATCGCTTCAGCCATATCGCCGTAGCTTCGGGATTCCCCGTAAGGAATCATCGTCAGCGCGTTCCATACCCTTTCCTGAAAGGGTGTGCCTTTTTGTCTCAGAGGCAGAGAGAATTGCTTTCTTTCTCCTGAAAAATATGATGCCAGCTGCTGTTTCGCCTCCGACAGCAAAGCGGTTTCGCACGGCTTTACGCCGGGCGCGTCTTTCCGCCATTCCTCAAAATCTTCCCCGGTGAGAAACAGGCCGGTAATAAAGCTCTCTTCCTCTGTTATGATGACGGTTCCAAACGGCGCTCTCACACTTGTAAAACAGATCATTCCCCGCTCCTTCTTTCTTCGGTATTCTGCCGGATCGGAAGCGTCAAATGAAAAACGGTGCCCTTCCCTTCTTCACTTTCCACATGAATGCGTCCCTGATGTTCTTCGATGATTTTATAGCTGACCATGAGACCGAGGCCCGTTCCCCTGTCTTTTGTCGTGTAAAATGGTTCACCCAGACGTTTTAATTTGTCTTCGGAAATGCCTGTTCCTTCATCTTGAATAGAAATCAAAATGTGGTCTTGATCAGAAGACTGAATGGTCACGTAGATATTGCCGCCGCCCGGCATGACTTCAATGGCGTTTTTTAAAATATTGATAAACACCTGTTTTAATTGATTCGGTTCACAGTAAATCGGCGGGATGTTTCCGGTCAGGTTCAGATGGATCTGCACATTGACAAGATTGGCCTGGGCATTCAAAAGATCAGCCGTGTCTTTCATAATCTGCGTCACGTCTTTTTCTTCATATAATATCGCCTGGGGTTTCGCTAAAATTAAAAATTCAGTGATGATAGACTCGATGCGTTTTAATTCTGAGGTAATGACGTTAAAGTACAGAGAATATTCGCCTTCAATGCTTCCTTGAAGAAGCTGAATGAATCCTTTCAGCGCCGTCATCGGGTTTCTGATTTCGTGGGCGATGCCCGCCGCCAGCTCCCCTACAACATGAAGAGTGTCGGATTTCCGCAGCCTCTCTTCAAGCTCTTTGGCCTCTGTGACATCTTTAAAGATGGCCAGATTCATATTTTGAATGATATTTCTTTTGAAGGAGAATTCCAGTTTGCGGCTGTCGCTGCTGCTTAACAGGAAGGGGATTTCATTATCCATTCCTTCTAAATCAATCTTTCTGGCGGGAACACCCGCGTTTTCAATATCAAATAAAGAAAGAATATCCGGAACGGTGTACGCTCTCAGCTCCTCATCCGGCATACCGAGTATACGGCTTGCGAGAGGATTCGCGTCAATAATGCGGAATTGGTTGTCAAATAAGACCTTGCCGTCCATTGAGCCGTTGAATACTTTTCTGAATTTCAGCTCGCTTTCCCGCAATTCCTTTTCCATCCGCTTACGATCGCTGACATTTCTTAAAATGGTTAAATGCTGACCTTCAAGTATGGTTCGTTTTGATGTGAATTCCAGCTCTTTAAATTGGCCGTTTGCCATCTGAAACAGCATTTCTTCACGGATTTCCCCGTATTTTTCATATTTTTTCTTAATCTGTTTGTATTTTTTCTGCGGATCAACGATAAACGTACATAAATTCGTCTCCACCAGTTTATCCATCGGCAGTTCGAAAATGCGGCACGCCGATTCGTTTGCTTTGGCAATCTTTCCGTCATCAGACCAAATGACAATCGCGTCCATGGCGTTTTCAAAAATTTCGCGGAATCGCTCTTCGCTTTTGAAAAGTTTCAATTCCATCAACCGTTTCTCTGTTATGTCTCTCATAATGGACATGTAGAACCCGCTGATTAAGTTGGACGTAATCGTAAATTCAAACAGCTTCTCTTCGCCCGACCGAAGCTTGACGGGCAGTTCTCCTTTGGCGTTTCCTTTTCTGCGGAGGGTTTCCCAGATTTCTTTCAGATGCTTTTTGTTTTCTCCGTCGGTAAAATGGCGGAGCGACAGATGGGACAATTCATTCTGGCCGATCTCAAAGCTTTTGCAAAAAGAGAGGTTCGCATCAATAAACCCGCCGTCCTTATCAAACAGCACGATGCCGTCGACAGCCCTGTCAAACAAATCTTTAAACAGCTGCTCGTTCATGGAGAATTCGCGCTCTAATATTTTTTTAGAGGAGATGTCCCTCATCACCACAAAAAAATAATCCTCCCCAATTCCGTCTCTGGCGAGGAATTCAATGTATTTCGTCGCGCCGCTGTCAAGCTTAATCGGCACCTCTTTCCACAGATGGCCTTTTTTTAAAAACTTTTTCACGGCCTTATTCAGTTCTTCCTGAGGCACGGAATATAAAAAATCCAGGACGGAGCGGTTAATGAGGCTCTCTGCCTCAATCTGCATCATCCGGGCCGCAGCCTCGTTCGCCTGGACGATTTTCATTTCCTTACGGCATATAAAAATGGCATCAAGCGTGTTATTCATAATCACGTGATACCGGTTCAAATCACTCTTCAGGCGGTCATTTTCCTCTTTCATCCGCTTCAGCTGCTCTTTCAGCGACTCGTTTGTTTGCAAATCCAGAGTTTCAGCCATTCAGTACACTCCTTCTTCAAAAACCTATCCTTCAATATTTCTACAAAATACCTCATCTTCCTTCATTCGCCCTATACATTTCAGAAAATTTCAATGATATGACAAGTTAAAGTCTTTTTCTACGATCCTTACCTCCCCGTTACATCATCCTAACAATCCCTTTTGTCCTCCTTCAATTTTTTGTTTTTTATTTTAAAATGAACACCAACAGGAAATAATCATGCAGTGGATGATTTTTGAAGAGAAGGTGATGCTATGACAAAATCGCGAGACAGTTACTTTGACAACGCTAAGTTTATCTTGATTTTTCTGGTGGTGTTCGGCCATATCCTCCGGTCATTTATTAACGGAAATGAGTTTATGCTCCATCTCTACAAATTCATTTATACTTTTCATATGCCGGCCTTTATCCTGGTTTCCGGCTATTTCGCAAAAAACTTTAAGCGGAAAGGTTATGTGAAGAAGCTGGCTGTGAAGCTGATTATTCCGTACTTGATTTTTCAGGGCATTTACTCAGTTTTTTACTATTTGATTCAGGATGAAAGCATGGCAAGCGTCAATCCGATTGATCCGCAGTGGTCTCTCTGGTTTTTAGTCAGCTTATTCTTTTGGAATCTGCTGCTTTATCCCTTTACGAAGCTGCCGAAAATGTGGGCGCTTGGGGCGAGCTGCGGGCTTGCCGTCATGATCGGGTATCTTGATTTTATCAGCAGCACGCTGAGTCTTTCACGGACGTTTGTTTTTCTTCCGATGTTTCTCGTCGGGTTTTATTTAAAGAAACAGCATTTTGATTTGCTTCGGGCTAAAAGAGGCAGGCAGATTGCCGCGGGCGTACTGGGGATTGTTTTCCTCTTATGCTGGTGTATTGACTTTGATTACTCGTGGCTGTTCGGATCGGAGCCTTATTCTACATTCGGCACAGTGTCGCTGTTGAGCGGTCTGTCGCGCATCGGCTGGTATGTTTTGGCCTTTGCCGCCACTTTCAGCTTTTTGGCGCTCGTTCCGCAAAAGCGTTATTTCTTTACGAAATGGGGGACGAGAACGTTTTATGTGTATCTGCTGCATGGATTCATTATAAAAACGCTGCGGCAGATCGGGCTTGAAGATCACTTGTCTGATTATCAGAATTTAGTCATGCTCTTAATTTTAACGGCCGCTCTTACGTCCATTCTCTCCAGCAATGCGGTGAAAACGGCCGCACAGCCGTTTATTGAGCTGCGGATCACCGGCTGGCTTGAAGCGGTGAAAGGAACAAGAAACGGTGCTTATTCGAAATAATGCAAAATACCTCTTAAGCGTTATCGCCTAAGAGGTATTTTTTATTGTTTGCCGTCTTCTTTTTTCTTTGGCTTCGTCTGTTCAAGCGTTTCAATCCATTTTCCGGCGTTATAATCACCGAGCTCGCTTGCAAACTCTTCTTCAAGCAATTTAGGGTCCATCGGCTTTTTATGGTTTTGCATGTCTTTGCTGTGGCGGTTTTTTTTCGTCATGTTACTCGCCTCCTTGTTTGCCGTGTTTTGATTTGCGGTTTGCGCCTCTCAGTCCGGGATCACCGTCATATTGTGTTTTGTATGCATCTTTGTCCATGCTCTCAGTCGGTGTGTTGTTGTTCGTCAAAGCTTCATTCTTTGCTGCTTTGCGTTTCATTTGATTTCCTCCTTCTGTCAGCAAATCTGTTTTGAATTCATCAAGCATTTTTTTCAAGTCGCGCACTGTCACGTTTTTGGCCTCATCAATGAGTTCATAGCCGATCTGTCCGTTCGGCTCAAGCAGCACATATTTAAAATCTTGAATGTCTCCGAGGCCTTCCTGCCTGATCCTCATTGACAGCTGAGCTTCGGTAAAACGCATTTTTTTTAAGTTTTCCGGGATGATTTTTCCGTTTCTGACAACGGCGACGGTTTTTCCTGAAAATAAAAACTCAAAAAAGCTTGATTTGATTTCTAAATATTCCATCAGGATTAATACCGCAATAAAAATCGCCGCCGCGAAAATAGTTTCCCATAAATTATGTTCAATAAACGGCTGAATAATAATCGAGCCGATCGAAATCATGATGACTGTCTGGGTCACCGACAGCTGGCTGATTGATTTCCGTCCGGCAATCCGCAATAAAAAGGTACCGACCGCTATCATAACTACCGACTTCCAAAATACGGTAAACAATGACGTCACCTCTTTACAAGTAGAATCTCCAAAGAAACTGTTTCCACTCATCCATTTTACGGCAATAAAAAACACCGCTTTCTGAAAAGCGGTGTCAGCCGATAATCATTCTTTCCTTCGGATAGTGATAATTTGCTTCGATTTCTTTTCGGCCGATCAGATAAAGGAACGTCAAAATGCCGATCCGGCCGATAAACATGACAATCATGATGACGCATTTTCCGATGTCGCTTAAATGCGGAGTAATCCCAAGCGACAGGCCGGTCGTTCCGAATGCGGAACACACTTCAAAAAGCAGTCCGAGGAGCGTCTGATTTTTCTCGGTCACGGCCAGAATCAGCGTCGATCCGAACACGAGCAGAATCGCCATCATCGTAACGACCAGCGACTTCATGACATCAGCCTGGTGAAGCTCGCGTTTAAAGACCTTGACCGCTTTATTTCCCCGGGCAAAATGAAACAGGGCAAGAAGGTTAAGCGCAAACGTCGTCGTACGGATTCCGCCGCCGACCGAGCTCGGTGATGCGCCGATGAACATGAGGGCGCAGATGAAAAATAATGTCGGCGCCGACAGCTGGCTGATATCAATTGTCGCAAGCCCGCCGCTTCGCGTAGCGGTTGATTGAAAGAGACATAAAAATAAAACATCATGCCAGCTTTTCCCCTTCATGACATGGCTTGCTTCAAGCGCATAAATGCCCACGGCTCCGAACAAAACGAGCATTCCGAACGTAACGGTCGTAATTTTCGTAAACAGCGTGAATGAGTATCTGCGCTGTTTTGAAAACAAAAAGTCCTTTACTTCTACGAGCACTGGAAAACCGATCGCACCGAAAATAATCAGAAGCATCGTAATAAACTGCACGAAATAGTCATGTCTGAACGGGACGAGTGAATTTCCCGTAATATCAAAACCGCCGTTTGTCGTGGCACTGACGCTCGCAAAGAATCCGTGCAAGTACGCCTGTTCAAACGAATCATAATACGTTAAAAAATATGTTCCTAAGATGATGCCGCCTAAAAACTCGATTAATAAAATCAAAAACAGCACTTGCTTCATCAGGTTGACGATACCGGAAAACTGCGATTGATTCTGATCCACCATGATGAGCTTCCGTTCCCGCAGACCGATCCGTTTGCCCATAATGAGCCAGACGAATGTTCCGAGCGTCATGATGCCGATTCCGCCGAATTGAAGCACGAAAGCCAAAATGACAATCCCGGCCGTGCTGAATGTATCAGCCGTGTTGACGACCGTTAAACCGGTGACACTGACTGAGCTTACAGCCGTAAACAGCGCGTCTATAAACGACCAGCTGGCCCCTTGTTTGTGGGCGGCCGGCAGACTTAGCAAAATAAATGCCACCGTCACAGCGAGAAAATAATATAATGCAATCAGCTGTGCAGGCGACAAGATCTGTATGAATTTCTTCAGTTTTAATTTCATAAGATAGTTCCTTCTGCCTCTCAAATGTAGTACGTAATTATTCTAATGATATTGGGAGAATTTTTAAAGGTCTTTTTAGAAAGATTTTTCATTACCTTATGTAATTTGCCGATCTTTAAACAAAAAACCTCTGAAACGA
>NZ_JBLTJB010000005.1:0-319619 GCF_053470005.1 Bacillus sp. N1(2025) | reverse complement strand
TCATCTCAACCTCATCTCGAGGCGACTTTTTCAGTATAACATTCCAGCAAGTTGCTGTCAAATGTTTTTTTGTTTTTATTTCTCCGCCGCTGTGAGCTTTTTGTTGAAGCGCATCAGCGACGTTTAATAATATACCATGCCTATGATTCAGCGTCAACACTTTTTTTGAAAGAATATCCTCGATGATATACTTCCTGCCCTTTGGTCTCTATTTGAGATACTTCAACAAAGCCTTTTTCCGTCAGGTAATCAAGCATGACACCAAGATCTTGGGTGAAGTGCAGCAGTTCAGGGTGCTGCAGCAATTCTCCAAACTGCCACATTTCTTTTTCTTTCATCACTTGAAAAAGGTGCGCAGAACCGATTTCAGCTTTTGAATGGATGAGAAAATCATTTGCTAAGAATAATAATTCGAGCCTTTTCTCCAAACTTTCGTGACTCTCGACAAGTTCGGAATATAGCTTATATACCTGCGGCTCAATGTGACGGACCTGGTTCCAGACTGTCGTTTCGGGATAAAACCCCCGGTCAATCACTTCTATGCGGGCCAAGTGGTGAAGAGCATGCACTACCGCATAATATGCATCCAGAAAATGATCAGCTTCAAAAAACGCTTTTCCTTCTACAAATCTTCTGATCAGCTTGCCGTATTCCATTCCGATCTTTAATTTCCGCTCGGCGAAAGGAAAAGTGCTGAGCCGGTCATTGAGTTCAGATATATATTCATTGCGGTCAAACAGCACTTTGCCGTTGATGATCCAATCTATGACTCTTCTATTTGTCCCAAGCAGAATCCATTCCTGAAGCAGAGCATCCGTTACAATATGTAAAGAAGCGGTTTTTTGTTCGAATTCATAATGCTTTATAAAAAGAGGTTCATCAGCCTGTTTGACAATGACAAGCATGACCGCATCAAAGTTATCCGTGATGGATGATGCTTTACTCCTTCTCTCAATCATAAGGACGGCCAGCGTATCGGGATGACTTGCTCTTTCTTGGTAAATTGGACGGAGAAGATTGTCCATTACGATTCCTCCAATGCGATTGTTTCACTAGCTATTGTTTCTACATTTCTATGATAAAACATGAAAGTCCTTTTTTCTAAACACATTGCACTATTATAACAAATTTCCTTTCAGGTGCCATATTTATTCTTCCCTTTTCTTACGAAAACATGAAGAATATGCCATCTGTTTTGTGCTATAGTTAAACGAGAGGGGGATGGACATGGCGAAATACTCAAGCAAAATTAATAAGATCAGAACGTTTGCGTTAAGTTTGGTTTTCGTTGGGTTTATCATTATGTACATCGGGCTGTTCTTTAAGCAGTCTGTTTTGCTTGCCAGCTTGTTTATGGTTCTCGGCCTGCTGTCGATCGGGCTCAGCACCGCCGTTTATTTTTGGATCGGCATGCTGTCCACAAAAGCGGTCCGGGTGATGTGCCCCGCTTGCGAGAAAGAAACGAAGATTCTGGGCAGAGTGGATATGTGCATGCATTGCAGAGAGCCGCTTACATTGGATAAAGGATTGGAAGGCAAAGCGTTCGATGAGTCTTATAACAGAAAAAACAGTGTAAAATAAACGAAGCTGACCGTATCAAAGCGGTCAGCTTCGTTTAGTGGTTTTCTTTTTTGGAACATTCTTGGCAGACGCCGTAAATCTCCAAACGGTGGTGGCTTACCTTAAACCCCGTGACGTGAGCCGCAAGCTGTTCCACTTCGTCAAGCCCGGGATAATGGAAGTCTACGATTTTTCCGCAGCTTTCACAAATGGCGTGATAATGGTCAGAGGTGACAAAGTCAAATCTGCTGGACGCATCTCCGTACGTCAGTTCCTTTACAAGCCCCGCTTCCCGGAATACACGCAAATTGTTATACACTGTCGCAACACTCATATTAGGGAATTTCCCTTCCAAGGCTTTATATATATCGTCCGCTGTCGGATGTGCCATAGAATCCACGAGATATTCCAGAATGGCATGACGTTGAGGAGTAATCCGGACTCCCGTATCCTTCAACGTGTCTAAGGCTTCTTTTAATTCATGTGCAGCCATCCGTCATGCACCTCTCTTCTAAAAAAGATTCTTACTTTATAATGTTTATAATTAGTGTACATCTTTTTCCGGTCTCCTGTCAAATGTAATCTGAAGAAAACCCCGTGAGCTCAGCATTTGTCCATTAATTAGACGCAATTTGTTCCAATTCGCGAAGCGCCTCGGCAACGTGATCTTTCACTTTTACCTTTCTCCACTCCTTCACAAGACGGCCTTCTTTGTCTAACAAAAAAGTAGATCGCTCGATACCCATATATTCTTTCCCAAAATTCTTCTTCAGCTTCCACACATCAAAAGCTTCCGCCAGTTTGTGCTCATCGTCAACGAGGAGCTGGAAAGGAAGATCGTGTTTTTGCTTAAATTTTTCATGTTTATCACGGCTGTCAGGGCTTACTCCGATGATAACCGCATCAAGTCCCGCGAAACTTTCGTGCTGATCACGGAAATCACATGCTTCCGTCGTGCATCCGGGTGTCATGTCTTTCGGATAAAAATAGAGAACGACGTACTTCCCTTTAAAATCCGTCAATGCTACTTCTTCCCCGCTGTCATTCACTAATTTCATATCCGGTGCTGTTTGTCCGATTTCAATCGTCATTTCTTATACCTCCGGGTTTTTTATTAAGCGTATCCAATTCACGTTAAGATTACAACCGTTATCCTCCCGCTCTTTTCTGGAAGCATGAACCGTTGTGCTTGCAATGAAGCATGCTACAATAGAACATGATGTAAGGAGATATTAGGAGGGTCATTTTTTGTATACAAAATCAGTTGAACTTCATAAGGAAGCGTTAGAGCATATCGTCGGAGGCGTGAACAGCCCGTCCAGATCCTATAAAGCGGTAGGCGGCGGTTCACCCGTTGCGATGGAAAAAGCGAACGGCGCTTATTTCTGGGATGTAGACGGGAATCAGTATATCGATTATTTAGCGGCTTACGGCCCGATTATTACCGGACATGCCCATCCGCATATTACTGAAGCGATTAAAACAGCGGCTGAAAACGGCGTGCTGTACGGGACGCCGACCAAACATGAGGTCACTTTCGCCAAAATGCTGAAGGAGGCCATTCCTTCACTTGATAAAGTACGATTCGTAAACTCAGGCACTGAGGCGGTGATGACAACGATCCGGGTTGCACGCGCTTATACAGGCCGGACAAAAATCATTAAATTCGCCGGCTGCTATCACGGCCATTCTGATCTCGTACTTGTCGCTGCGGGTTCCGGTCCGTCTACGCTCGGCACCCCTGATTCCGCCGGCGTGCCGAAAAGCATCGCCAATGAGGTGATTACCGTTCCTTTCAATGACATTGAAAGCTACAAAGCCGCGCTGGATAAATGGGGTTCGGAAATTGCAGCGGTTCTCGTCGAGCCGATCGTCGGAAACTTCGGCATCGTTGAACCTGAAGAAGGATTTTTAGAACAGGTAAATGAATTGACCCATAAAGCGGGCGCGCTCGTCATTTATGATGAAGTGATCACGGCGTTCCGTTTTATGTACGGAGGCGCGCAGGATCTTCTTCAAGTGAAGCCTGATTTAACGGCGCTCGGTAAAATTATCGGGGGCGGCTTGCCGATCGGCGCTTACGGAGGCAAAAAAGAGATCATGGAGCAGGTTGCTCCGCTCGGCCCGGCATATCAAGCCGGTACGATGGCCGGAAACCCGGCATCTATCCTATCAGGCATCGCCTGCCTGGAAGTGCTGAAAGAAGAAGGCGTTTATGAGCGGCTTGATGAGCTCGGCGCCAGACTTGAGCAAGGCATTCTCGCCCATGCGGAGACACATGGCATTACCATCACCGTCAACCGTTTAAAAGGCGCGCTCACGGTTTACTTCACTGATGAAAAGATCGTCAATTACGAGCAGGCGGAAAATACGGACGGAGAAGCATTCGCCAAGTTCTTCAAGCTGATGCTTGAGCGCGGCATCAATCTCGCTCCATCGAAGTATGAAGCTTGGTTTATCACAACCGCACATACGGAAGAGGATATCGACGCCACTTTACAAGCCGTTGAAGATGCGTTCAGACATATGAAAAAATAACTGCTGAAACAAGCGGGAGCCCGGGGCTTCCGCTTTTTCTTTTTGTCCGATTTGTGAGATAATGGTTTTTTCAAAAAAAGACCTTGAATAATTGGTATGATCCCTGTATATTACTTTATTGTTTAGCAAATCAGCCGACAGGGAAATGTAAGTGTCAGCCGTTCGTTCGGCACATAATTTATTAGAGAAAGGAATGCACGCACAAACCAATGAAACTTGGTGCCCGCATTTTTAAAACAGGGATTGCGATTACGCTCGCGCTCTACTTAGCATCATGGATCGGACTTCCGTCGCCGATCTTTGCCGGGATTGCAGCTATATTTGCCATACAGCCCTCTATTTACAGGTCTTTTCTTATCATTATTGATCAGGTTCAGGCAAATATCATCGGCGCTGTCATCGCTACGGCATTCGGACTGATTTTCGGACCGAGTCCGATTATGATCGGATTGACCGCAGTGATTGTCATCACGATCATGTTAAAACTGAAAATTGAACACACCATTTCGATTGCGCTCGTGACGGTTATCGCAATTTTAGAAACACCGGGAAACAGCTTCCTGACGTTCGCTCTGATACGAACAAGCACCGTTATTTTAGGCGTGCTGTCTTCTTTTATTGTGAACCTTGTGTTTCTTCCGCCGAAATACGAAACGAAGCTGACTCATCATACGGTTGAATATACCGATGAGATCATGAAATGGATCAGGCTGACGATGCGCCAGTCCACGGAACACTCGATATTGAAAGAGGATATTGAGAAGCTGAAGGAAAAGATGATGAAGCTTGATCATACGTACCTTCTTTATAAAGAGGAGAGAAGCTACTTTAAGAAAACGACGTATGTAAAGTCGCGCAAGCTTGTATTGTTCAGACAGGCGATTATTACGGCGAATCGGGCGCTTGATACGCTGAAAAAGCTGCACCGCTATGAAAACGAGATTTATCATATGCCGGAGGAATTTCAGGAGACGCTGACAGAAGAAATTGATTATCTGCTTCATTGGCACGAAAGGATTCTGATGCGGACGGTCGGCAAGATCAAGCCGCATGATGACGATGCTGAAGAAAGCATAAGATATAAACAGCTTTTGACGAAGTCTTTCTTGAAAAATCAGCAGAACTGCGAGGATGAACTGCTTGATTACAATATGCTCAGCATTATGGCTGCGGTTGCGGAATACCGCGAGCAGCTGGAGCATCTCGATACATTAATTACAAGTTTTCAGACATACCACCCGAAAGACAGCGAATTAGAAACAGACGAAGAGTAACCCGGTGCTTCCGTAAAACCGGGTTTTTTTGCATTCAAAAAAACTTATGCCGCCCATTCGGACGGCATAAGTTTTTGTATCAGTTCAAATTCTGAATCGTAAATAAGTGTCTGTACTGGCCGCCTTGGGCCATTAATTCCTCGTGCGTGCCGGTTTCGACGACGGCGCCGTTTTCCATGACGACAATTTTATCCGCATGCGTAATCGTGGACAGCCTGTGGGCGACGATAAAAGTCGTCCGGTTTTTCGCAAGCTTTTCCATCGCTTCCTGAATGTAGTGTTCACTTTCAAGATCAAGAGCCGATGTCGCTTCATCCAAGATTAACAGCGGCGGATTTTTTAAGAATACACGCGCGATAGAAATCCGCTGTTTCTGCCCGCCTGACAATTTGACGCCCCGTTCGCCGACTTTGGTTTCGTAGCCTTCGGGGAAGTTCATAATAAATTCATGGGCATTTGCCGCTTTCGCTGCCGCAACCACCTCATCCAGAGACGCTCCCGGTTTACCGATGGCGATATTTTCACGAATCGTCTCACTGAACAGAAACGTATCCTGAAGCACCATTCCGACTTGATTGCGGAGGCTTCTCGCTTCATAATCGCGAATATCTGTGCCGTCAATCAGCAGGCTGCCGCCGGATACATCATAAAAACGCGGTATGAGGCTGACAAGCGTCGATTTTCCGCCGCCGCTCATTCCGACGAGCGCGACGGTTTCCCCTTTTGTCACCTTTAAGGAAACGTCCTGCAAAATCGTTTCTTTTCCTTCCTCATAACGGAACGAGACATTTCGGAATTCAACTTCGCCCTTAATGCCGTCAGCTTTTACTGCATTCGGTTTATCAGTCAGTTCATACGGCTCGTCGATAAATTCAAATATGCGGTCCATCGAAGCGATCGACTGGGTCAGCGTCGTCGATGAGTTGATCAATCTTCTGACCGGATTGTACATTCTGTCAATGTAGCCGACGAACGCAACCATCGTCCCTACCGTCAGGGGACCGTTTATGACAAAATAACCCGCAAACGCGATAACAAGCAGCGGCGCCAAATCCGTAATGGTATTCACGACTGCAAACGTTTTTGCGTTCCAATTCGTATGACGGATCGCTCTGTCCAGAAAATGTCCGTTTTTTTCATCAAAATTGGCTTGTTCATAATCTTCAATGGCAAAACTTCTGATAACGGGCATCCCCTGAACTCTTTCGTGCAAATGTCCCTGAACTTGGGCGAGTGCCTGAGAACGCTCACGTGTCAGTTTTCGGAGGCGGCCGTAAAAGTATTTCACTGAAATTCCGTATAACGGAAACAAAATGACAGATATCAATGTCAGCTTGACATCGAGTGTAAACATAATACAGATGACGATCAGCACCGTCATCATATCAAGCCAGATATTCATCAGTCCCGTTATGACAAAGTCTTTTGTCTGTTCGACATCATTTATCACCCGGGAAATGACTTCGCCCGTTCTCGTGTTGGCATAAAACCTCAGGCTCAATTTTTGAATATGATCAAACAATACCCCCCTGATATCGTAGAGCACCCGGCTGCCCGTCCATTGCGCGAAGTATTGCCGATAGTACTCTACCGGGGGACGCAGAATTAAAAACAGCACAAACATGATGCCCATTATCGTGAATAGCGATGATGTTTTAGCGCTTGCCGTTCCGCTCCCTTGAATAATGTCATCGACCACGTATTTTAACAGAAGCGGGAGAGCCAGCGGGATGGAGAATTTTATGATGCCGATTAACACTGTGATAAAAATTTGTTTTTTATAAGGTTTTACAAATTGCATATAGCGTCTGATTACGCCCACACTTTATCCCCCTCTCTCTTTAAGGCGTGTGAGCCCATGTGAAAAACCTGTTGACACCCCAACAGGTTTTTTATTGTATTCTTTATTTTGTATAGCGCAGATACCGTTCATACCACATATCAACAAATTCCGGAGCAAACGGTCCTTTCCGCTGATGAATCCAGTGCAGCAGCGTATTCAGATACTCCTTCAGAATGCTGTCGATCTCTTTAGGGTAATTCATTGATTTGCGGTGGTCATCGTATTCATCCTCGTCAAGAATGTTATACGTCATATCCGGAAACACCTTGACATCCAAATCGTAATCAATATATTTGATGGCCTCTCCGTCATAAGCGAACGGCGAGCTGATGTTGCAATAATAGTGTACCCCGTCATCTCTCAGCATTCCGATGACGTTAAACCACTGACGGGCATGAAAGTAGCAGATCGCCGGCTCTCTCGTCACCCACGTCCGTCCGTCGGATTCCGTCACCATTGTCCGGTCGTTGGCTCCGATGATACACAATTCCGTACTTTTTAAAATCGTCGTTTCATTCCAAATTCGATGAAGCAGCCCGTTATGCTTATAGCTGTGAATTTGAATGGTTTCTCCTTCCTTGGGATATCCCATATTTCTCCCCTACTTTCTGTAAAGCCCTGCAGTCAATGCAGCCGCAATTGCTTTCCGACAAGTCTTTTCACTATTATAACGTTACGAATTAAAAAATGAAAATAAAAGAACCACTCCGCTTCCGGAATGGCACATTCATTTCTGCACATAGGAAGACGGCTTTTCCGTGCTGCGATAAGACTGGATGACTTGCTCTGTCTGCCTTTGGAATAACTCCTGTATGCCGGCCAGGTCTTTTCGCTTTGTCGCAATTTCGTCCTGTACATTGTCCAGCTTTGCATCTCTTTCAAGACTGATGAGTTCCGCTTCCACCTGGCGGCAGCGGTCAAGTTCTGACTGCAGCTCGAGAAGCTGATCCATGATTTTCATCTGTTCACTTACAAGCTTTTCAAACTCTGACATCGGGTTCCTCCTTAGGCTTTTAGGTTGATACTCCTTACCATTTCGATTTTCCGCGGGAAAACCCTTTGACTCATTCTGTAGAGGAATCACAAGTTTTGTCGTTTCGGCAACAGAAAAAAGCACTTCCATCCGAAGATGAAGTGCTTTTTCGTTTCAGTGATTAGCTGTTTTGCTGTTTATTTTGTTCAGCAGATTGGTTTTGCTTTCTAACCTGCTGCGCATCAGTTTCACTGGCGAATTCAGTGCCGAATTGACCCTGACCGGAAGCTGATTGCTGGTTTTGTCTTTTCACCTGCTGAACGTCTGTTTTGCTGAATTTTGAGTTTGCCATTGTTATCACCTCCACGCACTTTAGAATGCGCAGGAGATGATAAGGCTATTCATCTTTTTTAAAACTTATACGAGCAGAGAGCGTCCGCCGTCAATTATGATGGTCTGGCCGCGGATCATGTCCGCTTTTGAAGAAACTAAAAACTCCACCGTATCGATCATATCTTTAATTTCGACCATTCTGCCGGCCGGCGTATTTTGGCGGGCATCTTCCAGCAGTTCATCTCTGTTAGGGAAATGCTTCAGCGCGTCCGTATCAATCGCTCCGCCTGACACCGCGTTTACGATGATATTTTTCGGAGACAGCTCAACCGCCAGATAACGGGTTAACGATTCTAAAGCGGCTTTTGAGACACCGACCGTCGTATAGTTTTCAAGATAGCGGATGCTGCCGAGCGAGCTGATGCTGACGATGTGGCCGCCTCCGTTTTTCTCCATCATCTTTGCCGCTTCCTGGGCGCAGAAAAGCAATGCCTTCGCATTGATATTCATCGTCCAGTCCCAGTGTGTTTCTTCGAGTTCCATGACCGGTCTCAGCACGCCTGAAGCCGCATTATTGACGAACACGTCCAGTCTGCCGAATGTTTCGTCAATCTGGCGGAACATGTCTTTGATTTTTGCCGGCTGGCCGACATTGGCTTTAATGACGAGCGTTTTAACGCCGAGTTTTTCAATTTCTTCAGCGGTTTCTAATGCCGCTTTTTTACTGCGGGCGTAATTGATGACGATGTTGTATCCTTTTTCCGCGAGTCTGATGGCGGCTGCTTTCCCGACGCCGCGGCTGCTTCCCGTGATCAGTGCGCATTTATTTTGTTCCATTTTTCCTCAGCTCCTTGCTGTGTATAGTTCTTTTCATTCAACAAACAATAAAAGCAATATGTGTTGAAAGGGGTCTTTTATATGTATGTCGGACGTGATATGGGCGAATTGGCCATGATGCCCAAAAAAGATTGGAAAGATTCAGAGCTCGCCTATTTCCATCATGCCTTCCAGCAAATTATGCCGTATTTAAACGAAGAAGGCCAGTCCAAATACCGGGAACTGATTCAGGAAATCGAAGCCCGCGGCGGACTGAAACGGAATGAAGCGGATTACGGCCACGGCACTCGCGTCAGCTATGACTGACGCTTTTTACAGGCGGCCGCTTTCTTCCGCCATTTTCCATATCTTTTGATGGGAAACGGGAAATGCGTATTCCTCGAGCTCCTCTTTTGTGACCCGTATGAATTCCGTTGTATCCGACACTTGTTTTACTTTACCGAAAAAGACCGAAATATTCCAGACGAGATGGGTGAAAACATGTTCTACGATGCCTTCCAGCTCCCCGATTTCAGCGGTTGTTCCCATCTCTTTTTCTAAATAGGCTTCAAGCTGCTCTCTTTCGGTTTTGATTCCTTTCTGGGTTTCGGTATTCGGAAACTCCCACAAGTTGGCGAGCAAGCCTTTTGGCGGCCGTTTATGAATATAGACATCGCCTTGATCGTCTGTCAGCACAACAGCTGCCATTGTTTTTATTCCGGGCTTTTTCTTTTTGCTTTTAACGGGCAGCTCCCGCTCTGTCCCTTCCGCAAATGCCGAACAGTGCTTTTGTACGGGGCAAAGCAGACAGGACGGCGATTTCGGGGTGCAGATGATCGCGCCGAGCTCCATTAAACCCTGATTGAATTCAGATGGTTTTTCATGAGAAATGAAAGCGGATACCGCCTGTTCGAAAATAGTTCTCGTTTTAGGTTTTGCGATATCGTCCCATATGGAAAGAATTCTCGACATGACACGCATCACATTGCCGTCTACGGCGGGAATCGGTTTGTTGTATGCGATGCTGAGCACGGCGCCTTTTGTATAAGGGCCGACGCCTTTCAGTCCGCCAAATTCCTTTTCCTCGGCAGGAACGACTCCCCCGTACCGCTCATGCACTTCTTTTACGGCACTTTGCAGATTTCTTACACGGGAGTAATAACCTAGCCCTTCCCAGGCTTTGAGCACTTTTTCCTCATCGGCTTCAGCGAGCGCCGAAACGGTCGGAAATTGCTCAACAAACCGCCGGAAATAAGGAATGACGGTTTCTACGCGCGTCTGCTGCAGCATCACCTCTGATACCCACACCCGATACGGGTCCTGATTTTCTCTCCACGGCAGAATTCTCTGTTCTCTTTCGAACCATGTAATTAAGTCCTCGCGAAATTTGTCTATATCTTTTTGTTTCATTTTTTCTTCAAGTGCGTTCATATCTTCTCCTCAGATGTTTCGGGTTCTGCTTTTCTTGACACCGTATTTTGGTGTAAACTTAGGGCACGTTACGATAATATGTTACATTAAATAGTGATAAAGAAAAAGCGGAAACATATGAGAACGGCGGATAAACGCCATGATTGGGCAAACAGAAAATGGGGAATATCTTATAATGCGAAATATGCGGGCGACTGATTTTTAACGCCTGCTAGGAGGTCAACAATGGATACTGGCACTCACGTTGTCATGGGTATCGCGCTTGGCGGAATCGCAACTCTTGATCCTGCCGTCGGCATGCACACCCCCATGTCTCAGGCAGTTATGATCGCCGCTCTTGCCGGCTCTCAGGCACCTGATATTGATACCATATTGAAGCTGAAAAATAATGCCGTTTATATTCGAAATCATAGAGGGTTCACGCACTCCATTCCCGCCGTTTTATTTTGGTCCGTTCTGATTCCGGGTATTTTGTTTATGTTTTATCCGGAAGCGAACTTTTTGCACCTGTGGCTGTGGACGCTTCTGGCTGTCGTTTTGCATGTGTTTGTTGACATTTTTAACGCGTACGGCACGCAGGCCATCCGCCCGTTTTCGAGAAAATGGATCGCTCTCGGTTTAATCAATACCTTTGATCCGTTTATTTTCGTCAGCCATTTGGCCGCGATTGCCGTGTGGTATCTCGGAGGTCATCCGAGCGTGACATTTCTGATGCTTTATATCATCCTCGCAGGATATTACGCCGTCCGGTTTTTGATGCAGCTGCGGATAAAGCGAAGGTTGCGCGAGATGATTGAAGAGGAGATTGAAACCATCATTATTTCGCCGACGATGAAATTCAGGCAGTGGCGTATCGCCGTGACAACGGCGCATGCCTTTTATGTCGGCAGAAGCCTTGACGGCCATGTCGTGATATTGGATACATTCAACCGCGTGCCCGTTCCGGAAACCGATGTGATGAAGGCCGCGAAACAGGACGAAAATATTGCGGCCTTTCTTTCCTTTTCCCCTGTTTACAGGTGGGAGGTCGATACCTTTAAAGATCATTATGAGGTGCGCTTTATTGATTTGCGCTACCGGAGCAAAGGCCACTATCCTTTTGTCGCCATCGTCCACCTCAGTCATGATTTAGAGCTTCTCTCTTCTTACACGGGCTGGATTTTCAGCGAGGAAAAACTGCAGAAAAAATTAAAGCTCGGCTCTGTTTAAGAGCCGGGCTTTTTTTGTCTTCTCACATATATAGCGGCAAACACGAGGCTGATCACCGATAGAGCGGCCGCGGGTTTAAAAAACGGCGGGTAATACGTTAATTGAATATCGTTTTTTCCTTTTTGCGCTTTAAATCCGATAAAGGAATAATCCGCTTTTTCAATCTGCTCTTTTCTGCCGTTTATCTTCAGCTCCCAGCCTTTTTCATATGGAATCGGAAGCATGATATACGGCGCGCGGGTTTTGTTATCATACGAGATATGAAGCGTATTTCCGCGCCAGCTGAGATCGGCCGGCGGTTCTTTTTCCGCTTTTCGGTATGCGCTTTTCAGCGTATCGTACCGTTCTTCATAAAGCGCCAGTCTGTCAAGCTGATACGATCCTTTCGGCAGACGGATTTGGATGTTTTTTGTTTTCGGCACTCTCACAGTAAGATCGTTGACACCTGTTTTGTAAATGGATTGATTCGATTTTCTCGTTGTCGTGTAATCGTTCACTTTTAATGTAAAGCCCTGGTCCTTCGCTTTATTCTTCAAATAAAAGCTGACGTAATAATCGCCGCCGTCCATCTTAGCGGCTTGCGGCTTAATGATCAGGCCGCCGCCGTCTTCGTTTACCGTCAGGATGCCGTTATGATAATCGCCATGTTCGGCCGCTACCTCTGCATGGCGGATCATATTTTTCGCCTCAGGCGCTTTTTTCGTGTTGGTTGTGCTTGATTCCATGACGATCCCGTCAAGCATTGCCCGTTCCCTGGCAAGGGCGGGCGCTTTTTTCAGACCGCCCTCGTTATATACGCGATCGGCTGTCCGTACGAACGGAAGCATATATTGATTTTGATAAACCGCATAATGGGATGATTCCATGATTTTTTTGAACCCGTACGGCACGCCGGCCTCGTTTGTTTTTTCCGTCATATAATATTTTCCGTAAAGCAGGCTGTATAAATTAGCCCTGTTTCCTAATGTCGCATAGCGGCTGACGCTTTCTCTGCCCATGTCAATCCGGAGGTCGTTCCAGTAAAAGGACAGCAGATTGCGGTTCAGTATGCTTGAGTATACGCTGAATCCGTTGAATCCGTATATGATCGGGGTGTTATTGAAAACACCGTTCATCCAATCTAAACGGGCAAACGGATCAGGGTCTTTTTCTTTCAGACGCTGAATGAGCTCTGATTGCTCTTTGCCTTTATAGTCAGCACCCGTCATAAATGTATGCGATACCGTATAAATCTTCCCGCCTTCTGATAAAGCATATTTTTCATATGTATTAGCCGTAAGCACCGCCGTAAGCAAAATGACGGCATAGACGGCGGGCACCGCGCCTTTCAGTCTTGTCTTTGCTGCGAAGAAAGCGGCTATGGTCAGCACCAGAAGAAGAATGACGGGCAGATTGGCGTGATCAGAAATATCCAGACTGTACCGCCTCACCTGGCTCCAATAGAGCAGAACGACGAGTACGGCGGACATCAGCATACTCTTCATGCTGATGCCTGAAAGCCTAGAAAGCCCGGCTGAAACCGTTCCGGCAATCGTGAAGCACAGGACGTATTCAAACCTGTTCTGCGGAGCTGAAAAACCGTTAAAGGCACTTGCCGCAAACGGACTGAAGTGAAACACAATATACAGCAGACTGATTCCCGCAAACAGCCGGAACAAGCGGTTTTTGTATAAAGAAAATGTAAATAGAAAGAGCAAAAAAGCCGCCGGCAGGATGATAATCCGGCTTGAAAATAAAATGTTGTCGGAAAAATCAAGCCATGCAATATGCTCTGAATACGGCGGCCGCAGATTATGAAGGTATCCGTATACGACAGGAATAAAGGAAACTGCGCTTATGCCGAACCCGAGAAGACCCGACAGAATAAATATCCTGCATTGAGTGAGTCTTTTCGCCTCATTGCCTTCAAGGGGGATCACCCACCTGAATAAGATATAAATGCCGATGAAAATCAAATTAATATACGCAAAATAAAAGTTGTTGATCAATGTCAGCGCACAGGCGAAGATAAACCACGCCGGCTTTTTTTCCCTGATGATTTTTTCCGCGCCGAGCACGAGCAGCGGCAGCCACACCATACTGTCAGTGAAAAAGTCCCAATATACCTCATGCCGGAAGTAGATAATCGAGACCCCGTACAACACGGCGCCGGCAAAAGCAGGCACCGTCCGTTTGACGAAATAACGGAACACACACGCCGCCGTGAATATGATAAAACTCTGCTTGGCGATGCTGATAAAAACGGAGGCCTGCGCCCAGAACAGCGCATCAGCCTCGCCCGTCAGCTGAATAAGCTGCAAAAAGCGGACAGCGGCGGAGATAAACAGGAATAGAAAAGAAGTAGAGAAATAATAGCCGAGCTGACTGTACACGCCCCCGCCCAGTCCGAACGAATAGCTGTAAAACAGCCTGCCGTTCATATATTGATCAAACAGCAGCTTTTTGAAGACCGCCATTTGGGCGATCCCGTCTCCAGACCCCGTCATATAGCGGCCTGCCGACCACTCTTTTAAGAAAAAAATATGAGCGGCTGCCGCAGCCAGCACACAGGCTGCCGGCAAGATCCATTTATTTTTTTTCATACAACGTCCCCAGACCCTGCGCACAGCGGCGGCTGTTTAATGGTTCCACTTGCGCTTTTTTGTATAATTCGTTTCATTTTGTTCTCCATACGTTATATTCGCTTCTTTAATTAAGTAGTGCGGGCGTTTTTTTGTTTCATAGTAAATCCGGCCGATGTATTCTCCGATGATGCCGAGACTCAAAAGCTGGATGCCCCCTAAAAACAGCACGGCGGAAATAATGGTGAAGTATCCGGGTACGGACACGCCGTGTGTCAGAATATGAACAAAGGTCGTTACAATATAAACCATCGACAGAAGCAATATCAGAATACCGGTGAAAAAGCATACCCTCAGGGGCTTGTTGTTGAAGGAGACGACCCCGTCCATTCCGTAGTTGAACAGATTGCTGAATGACCATTTGGACGTGCCGTTCTTCCTTTCGACATTTTCATAAAATACGATTTTCTGGTCAAACCCGATCCAGCAGAACAGCCCTTTCGAGAAACGGTTCCCTTCACTCAGCTTCAAAAGGGCATCAACGGCCTGCCGGCTCAGCAGGCGGAAATCTCCGACCCCGTCACGCAGGTCCACTTCGACGGCTTTGTTGATAAATTTATAATACAGGGAAGAAAGCACGGAACGCACGGGGCTGTCCCCTTTTCGGTTGCGCTGCGCGATGACTTGGTCATACCCTTCTTCATAGCCTTGAATGAAGTCTTTCAGCAGATGGGTCGGATGCTGCAGATCGGCGTCCATCACGATTACCGCTTCGCCCTGCACGTGTTCAAATCCTGCCAAAATGGCCGCTTCTTTCCCAAAGTTGCGGGAAAAAGATATGTATTTGACGCGATGGTTTCTGGCGGCCAGTTCTTTAATCTGCTGAAGGGTGTCATCCGCGCTTCCGTCATTGATGTAGAAAATTTCATAGTCATAATGAATCGTCTGAAACTCTTTTTTTAAAGATTCATGGATGAGCTTGACATTGTTCCCTTCATTGTAAGACGGAATAATAATTGAGATTAACCTTTGTTTCATGAAGGCACCTTCTTTGTATTATTCTTTTTTTAGGACGTCCTTAAAGGAATTGTCCGCAAAACTTCAGTAAGGCTTTTCCTTTTTTTAATGACGTTTAAACCCTTTTTTTGTTACAGGGAAAGAAAATTTTTTCTGCATATGGTTTATATTTTGTCATGTTTTTCGGCAGATATGAGAAAAAAAAGAAAAAGTCTGTACGCGGGACAGACTTTATTGCTGAAGGTATTCGTGAATCAAATGGCTGACGATGCGCGGTTTTTCGTGAATGACCCAATGTGAGGCATCGTCTATAAAGATTAAGTCGCCGTTTGGAATCATCCGTTTTGTTTCCTTGGCAAGCTTTTTGCTCAGCGCGCGGTCATTGACGCCCCATATTAATCGGTACGGAACGGGCATTTTAAGCGGAACGGCAGGGCCTAAACCGCCGGCTCTGATCGCCCGGTACCAGTTCAGCATCGCCGTGAGCGCTCCTTTTCTGCCCCATGCTTCTTTGTAGCTGCCGATATCTTCCCGTGAAAAAAGCGCCGGGCGTTCGGATAAGCCGATCGCGTGATCCAATACGCGGTAATCGTCTTCAGACAATCTCCGTTCCGGCTTTTCCGGAAGCTGAAAGAACGCGATATAAGAGCTTTTCTTCCACTGCGGCGGGTAGAACGGTGTGACCTTCCGCATAACCGCCGGATGCGGGATATTGACCGTGATCAATTTTTCAACGTATTGCGGCCGCGTGGATGCCAAATGCCAGGCCACGGCTCCTCCCCAATCGTGGCCGATGACGACGGCTTTGTCATCTGTAAAATGCGTGATCAGCCCGATAATGTCGTCTCTGAGCGTATCAATGGTATAGTTTTCAATGCCCTCCGGTTTGTCACTGAGATTATAGCCGCGCTGATCAGGCACGACAACATGATATCCGGCATCCGCCAGCGGTTTGATCTGGCTCTTCCAGCCGTACCAGAATTCCGGAAACCCGTGCAGCAGCACCGCCAAAGGACCGTCTTTCGGACCGGCTGAAGCCGTGTGCAGCGTCACTCCGTTTGTTTCGATCATGTGAAACGTAATGTCATTCATCGATTCTCCTCCCCGTTTGTTTCAATCTTCTTTCTGTTAAGACGATGATCAGTACGCTGATCGCAATCAACAATACGGCCTGAACGATCAGGGCGAACGGCTGAGTCAGCCGGATAAGCAGGCTGCCCGCAAATCCAGCTGCCGCCGAAATAAGGCCGAACAAAATCATGAGGAGCGCACTGAATCGATTTCCTTCTCTCCACTGCGACTCATCCGCCATAGAGCGCTTCGTCCGATATCCGTACAGGCTGTTGATCGACTTCGGCGGAAAAAATGTGACTAAAATGCCGGCTGCAGCCATCAGAAGGCCGCCGATCACCATTATCATATCCCTCACTCTCCTTTTCATCTTTTACGAAAGGAAAGGCGGAAGGTTTCAGAAAAAAAGCAGGCTCATTCGCCTGCCTGAATCTTTATTTTTGAGTTAAGTCGGCCGTTTTCACATAACCTGCTTTCCCGCCGTATGTGATGTACGCCCATTTACGGTCAAACCCTCCGTCATGGCTGAACCCCCAGCCGAGCACATTGACGGTTTCACCCGCTTTAACGGACCCTTTTTTGCCGGTTTCCAAAGTCGGCGTATAAAAAGCGGTTTGTTTCGCCGTCACCGCCTTCATCGGCTGCTTCATCAGAAAATGTGTGGAGATATAGGCTTTGTGACCTTTGTAGTCAATCTCAGCCCAATCTGCTCCTTGAAGCCGTTTAACCTTTACAGAATCCTCTGAACGAAGCGTGCCGATAATCGGCCCTTGTTTATTTGGTTCTTTGCGGACGTTAAGTTCTCCTGCTTTCACGATATATGTATCTGCTGCGGTGTCTATTTTTGTCTGGTGAACTGCTGCGGCATTCGCTGCCGGATCGAAAAAAACGGTGCCTGCGGCTAAAAATAAGCAAAGTCCTGCGGCCGGAATAAATGCGGTTAACCCCTTTTTCATGTTCATTGTGGTTCCTCCCCGCTATTTTATAAGTTATTACACATTTCCACATTCCGCGGGTCGTCAAACATGATTTTCCCATTTCTTTTATAAAAAGAAAAAACCGCCGGACGATATCCGGCGGGCGCACTGCTATGTTAATGCAGGAGACCCCTGCTTTGATCCAAATAATGAGAAACGTCTTCCCGAACGCTCTGGAACATATGGAGCTTGCTGCCGTATGATTCGATCCATTCCTTGACGACGCGTTCCGTCATTTGCTCTCCTTGATACGGGCGGCCGGCTTTTGCGTAAGTCGCTTCGAAATCTCCCCATAAAAGCTCAACCCAAGTTCGCGCTTGCAAATAGCTGAGCATGTCATTTTTCTCAAGCAGCAAATTCGTCAGTTTGTCGATATATGTATTCATGTCTCTGTCTCCTTTCCTTGGGAAAACCTGCTGCTTTTACGCAGCTTGTCACAGGCATATACTAACTTTACGTCTTCAGTCCAGAAGGCGCAACCTTTTGATATTGGCCGAGGGGGAAAACAAATGGTCCGGAACAAGGCAAAAGGATTTCCTAATCAGAACAATAATAAGTTTGAAGGCGAACCGCGGGCAAAGGATGACTACGCTTCTAAACGGGCGGACGGTTCAATTAATTCGCACCCGCAAGAGCGCATGAGAGCTTCAGGCAGACGATAACACACACCGTAAGAGCGCATGAGAGCTTCAGGCAGACGATAACACACACCGTAAGAGCGCATGAGAGCTTCAGGCAGACGATAACACACACCGTAAGAGACCGGGAATGATCCGGTCTCTTTTTTGCGGAGAAAAACATTCTTTTGAGGTTATAACGCTAAATAAATTCCATAATATGTTAAATGTTCAACCGAAAGCCGGTAGACAAAAAAGGAGGGGTTTTATAAAATGAAGACAGTTTCCAAACGATTGCTGAGCCTTACCGCATTCTTACTGTCAGTTTCATTATTTGCTGTTTCAGCAGAAGCAGAGGGCAGCCCGCAGACATCTGTATCAAACAGCGGTGAGGAGTTTGACGCACATCTGAATCAGCCTGTACAAACAACACAGACATCCCCCGCTTATGAAGGAACGGGTCTCACCAAAAGACAGCTTGCACAAAACAGCAAAGCTGACATCAAGTCATTAAAGCCTTCCAGTATTATTGGGACAGACGAACGAATCAGAATTTCTCCTACAACATCATTTCCATATCGCGCGACAGCACAGCTGACCGTTACATACAGCGGCAGCACAAGCACTTACGGATGCACCGGTTTTTTTGTCAATGCCGACACGATCGTTACGGCGGGACATTGCGTGTATGATCAGAAAAACGGCTGGGCATCGAAAATTACGGCAGCTCCCGGCCGCAACGGGTCATCGTACCCGTACGGCTCTTATTCAGGAAAGACATTCTACAGTGTCAAAGGGTGGACAGAAAACGGTGACACAAACTATGACTACGGCGCAATCAAAGTAAACGGGTCGCCCGGGAATACTGTCGGCTGGTACGGCTACCGGACGACCAACAGTTCCAGTCCGGCCGGGCTTTCCTCAACCGTGACAGGGTATCCGTGCGACAAAGTGTCCGGTTCCATGTGGTCGGACAGCAAGCCGATACGTTCTGCCGAGACATATAAACTCACCTACACGACAGATACGTTCGGCTGCCAGAGCGGATCGCCCGTTTACCGCAATTACAGCGACACCGGCCAGACCGCCATTGCCATTCATACAAACGGCGGGTCGTCTTACAATCTGGGAACAAGGGTGACAAACAGTGTATTCGACAACATTCAATATTGGTCAAATCAATAAAGCTTTTGTTTTCTTGCTCGCCGCGGCCGTTTTATGCGGATGCGGCAAAGCGGATGATTCCGCCGCCAAAAAAGCACTGCCCGTTACGCTCCATGTTGAGGATGCAGACGGTTCACCGGCGGCCGGTGTGACGGTCACCGTGATGAAAGCGGCGGAGTCAGATCATCAGCCGAATATAGACCGCGGAGAGATAATAGGCAAGACTGATCACCACGGCGAGATTGCATGGAAAAGCGGCGCGAAAGGAACCTATACCGTCGTTTTTGAAAAAGACGGAGTACCGGAAACCAGGAGTATTTCCTTAGCTGAGAGTGATAAACATACGGTGATCAGCATTACATTGAAACACTGAAAAAAGCTTGCAGGCGGAATATCCCCTGCAAGCTTTTTGTTATCCTTTATGCACTTGGTATTCATAGACATCTTTCTTCTCAGACAGATGAGCGAACGTGGAAAGCACAAGGCCGAGAGCCGTCATCAGCGCACCGCCGGCAAACAGCCATGAGTAAGATCCCGTTCCCCCGAGAATCAATCCGCCGATCCAGGCGCCGAGCGCGTTTGCCAGGTTAAAGGCGGAAACGCTCACCGCAGCGGCGATTGTCGTGCCGTTTTCAGAGGAAGAAATAACCTTGGTCTGCAAAAGCGGCGGCGTGCCGAACGCACATGCGCCGAATAAAAATGTCGCTGAAACCGCGGCGGCTGGAAAAACGGCGATATAAGGAAAAATCGCCAAGACGCCGATCAAGCCGATCATCACACCGATCATCGTGCGCGTCAGCAGTTTGAGCGGCACTTTCCCCGCGAAGAAATTCCCCGCCACTCCGCCGAGACCGTAGGCGAATAATGCGCCTGTAATGCCGACTGTGCCGAACCCCGCTGAATCTCTTAAAATCGGCTCAATAAACGTGTAAGCGATAAATACGCCTGAGTAGCCGAGAATGGTGATCGCAAAGGAAAAAATCACTTGTTTATGCTTAAAGACACTCCATTCATTCATCAGCATCGGAATCACTTTCGGTTTCCGGTTCGGTACGACCAGCATCAGTCCGACCAGCCCGATCATGCCTAAAACGGAAATAATGAAAAAGACGGCCCGCCAGTTAAGAGCATCCCCTAAATAAGAGCCGAACGGGACACCGAGCATCAGCGCCACGGTTAATCCGCCGTTCATGGAAGCCGCGGCGGCGGAACGTTTTTCAGGCGGCACCATTTCACTCGCAAACACCATGGCGATCGCAAAAAAAGCTCCGTGGATGGATGCGGATAAAATTCTGGAAATCGCCAGCACGGCGAAGTTTGGCGCAAAGACGCTCATCAGGTTGGCAAGGACGAAGATGCCCATCAACCCTAGCAGCACCGGCTTTCTCGGCAGCTTAACCGCGATAATGGTTACGATCGGGCCCGTCAGGCAGACGCTTGCCGCGTACGCCGTAACAAGCATGCCCGCTGAAGATACATGTATATGAAAGTCATCGGCAATCGACGTCAGAATACCCATGACAGCATATTCCGTATACCCGATGGAAAATGTGCAAATCATTAAAACAAAAATCATTAATTTCACAGATGGCTGTTTCATTTTGATATTCAACGCAAATCGCCTCCTTTTTATTTAAAAAACAACGAATTCCATCTTAAAAGATATCAAAAATGAATTCAATCATTTTTTACTGAAAGGTTGAAACGAATGTGCCCGAAAAGAAAAAGAGGCCGGAACCGGCCTCTTTTGTTATTTTTTTTCTTTTAAAACGGAAATCGGCAGCGCTTCTTCCCCGTCAGACGGGGAAGATCTGTGTCCCCAGGCGAATACGCCGTTGATGTAATCAATGCGGAAAGTGTCATCAGAACCTTCTATCTGATACACCCCGCCGGGCCGAAAGTCTTCCGGGTTCAGCATGTAGGCTTTGGCCATCGTAATTTTCCGTTCAAGCACGGCCAGTTCATTTACAATACCCATCTGTTCCGCTTTTCGCGCTTTTTCCGTCAGTCCCGCAATTTCTGTCTGTAGTTCATGAGGCGTCATTTGACTGTATCGTTTGTCCATTTCAGTTTACTCCTCTTCCTGCAAGAATTGATCAATATCGTCAATCGAGAATCCTTTTCTGAATAAGTACTGTTTGACCTTCATTCCGCTTTCATAACTGCCGTCATAGCGGTATTTCCTGATCGCTTTTTCCGCATGAGCCTTCAGAGCTTCCATCTCGGCTTCATCATCATTTTCATACTCCGTCTGTTCCAGAGCGGCATTGATGACGTCGAAAGGGAAACCTTTTCGCTGAAGCTGCATCTGCGCCCGCTGTCTGATCTCTTTTGTGGACAGCTTTTTGTCTTTTTTGAGGATTTTGCCGATATGTTTCAGCGCTTCTTGTATTTGATCATCAAATGTAAACGCACTGAGCGTCTCCTTGATGGTATCGTCGTCTATTCCTTTCGCTTTCAGCTCGCGGAACAGGACGTCAGGGCCTTTGCCGTTTGTTTTTTTGTGGGTGCTCGCATAAGCTTCGGCAAATTCTTTGTCATTTAAGTAGCGGTAATCGTACAGTTTATGGATGACTTCAGAAATGACCATGTCCGGTGTTTCTTTTTTCTTCAGATGATCCCGGACTTCTTTTTCAGAGCGCATCCGGTATGATAAAAATTCTACGGCGCGGTTAAAGGCTTTTTTCACGTCATCGCCGTGCTGGATTTCAAGAATGTCAAGCTCGTCCAGTTCTTTCCCTTTCTTCAGGTCAAAACGCACAAGCACGTCCGCGTCGACGCTGAATGCATATTTCTCATCAAGAAAGATGTTGAAGCGCTCGGTATTTTTCTTTTGGGTCGATATTTTTGTAATAAACGGCATCCCGGTCTCCTTTCCCGCCCCGATGTTCAGGCGTTTTTCTTTTTGGCAAATGAGGTACAGTATATATATCAACGTGTAAGGAGAGATGGATATGAATATCGCGATGACAGGCGGCACCGGTTTTCTGGGCCGGCATCTGACAGGTGTGTTGACCCGCCGGGGACATCATGTCTATATTTTATCAAGAAAACAGAGAGAAACCGAACAAAAAAATGTGACATATGTTCAATGGCTGGCCGAAAACGCGGCGCCTGAGCGCGAGCTTCCCCCTATTGATGTATGGGTGAACCTCGCCGGCAAATCCATCTTTGACCGCTGGACGGACACAACGAAAGAACAAATCATCTCAAGCAGAATAGAAGCGACGAGAGAAGTCAGACGGATTATGAAGCAGCAGCCGAAAAAACCCCAGGCTTTGATTCAGGCCAGCGCCGTCGGCATTTACGGCACAAGCACAGAGAAAACATTCACCGAACAGTCCGATACGTCAAATGAAGACTTTCTCAGTCATACGGCTCATATGTGGGAACGTGAAGGCCAGAAAATTGAAGCGCTCGGCATCCGGACGGTATATGCCAGATTCGGGGTGATGCTCGGTGAAAAAGGCGCCCTGCCGCTCATGGTTCTCCCTTATAAGCTGTTAGCCGGCGGCACCATCGGCTCTGGACGGCAATGGCTGTCATGGGTTCATGTGGATGACGCCGCGGAACTTATTGCTTTTGCGGCGGAGCATGATGACTTGTCCGGTCCCATGAATGTGACATCGCCGAACCCCGTAGAAATGAAGCAATTCGGAAAGACGATCGCAGGCGTCCTGCACCGCCCCCATTGGATTCCCGTACCGGAACTTTTTCTGGAGAAGGCCTTGGGAGAAATGAGCCTGCTGATCGTAAAAGGCCAGCGCGCCCTGCCTAAGCAGGCGCTGACATCCGGTTTTCAATTTACGTATGAAGAGCTTGATTTCGCTTTAAAGGATCTCTTATCTGCATAAAAACGGAAATAAAAGCCAATCCTATTGGTATTCTGTTTTGAAGGAGGGTCTTCTTTTATGGAAAAGAAGCGCGAAAAACATCAACAGGGAGCCAATCTGAAAAAAATGCAGGAAGTCCTTTATTCCGGTGAATTCAAAAAAGCGGAAAGAGCAGCCAAACGGAAATAAACTGAATAAAGATCGGGACCGGGCAGATACTATGTTTGTTTGATATCACTTTTTTCAGGGGGCGATTGATATGGGCAGAAATCATACTCACAAAAACCGTGATAAAAACAAACAAAAACTTCCTCAAGTTCCGGATGCTTTGAAACGCGAAACAGACGGCACATATGAGGAATATTCAAGCGAGCTTGCTGATTCCGCTGACCGTGAAGCGCAGGCGCGGATGAAAGCCGCTGACAACAGAGCTAAAAGCAAAACCCGCTAATACGAAATCCCCGCCTCTGTATAGAGACGGGGATTTTTTTTACAGTTCGGTAAACAGGCTTTTTGCCGGCGTCCGTTCTTTCGCCTTAGGCTGTTCATCCGGATAGCCCGTTTGAATGATGGCGGCAAAGCGCTCATTGTCAGCAAGGCCGAAGTCTTGGTGCACCTGTTTGTCATACATAATGCGGCCGCTTTTCCAGACCATGCCGATGCCGTTTTCATGTGCGAGAAGCTGAAGGTTTTGAATCATGCCGCTCAGCGCCGCGAAATCATCGTTTCTCGTAAATTCATTTTCATCTTCTTTTAAGACGACCAACAAAAATCCCGGAACGGCGCTGAGGTTTTTTCTCATGTTCCGCTCTTTTTCCTCGTTGAAATCATCTTTTATCTTTTTGAAAAATGAGACGTAGCTGTCCGCAAGCTTTGCTTTTCCCGCTTCGCTTGCTGCGTAGATAAAACGCCACGGCTCCGTCAGTCTGTGGTTCGGTGCGTAAACGGCCGTTTCAAGCATATCTAATATGACTTCAGAAGGTACGGTTTCCGGTTTAAACGACCGGATGGATCTTCTGTTTCTGATTGTATGTGCAAGACTTTCGTTTTGCTGTAATTGTTCGGTTTTCGGCATGCCGATTCACCTTCCTATCCAAATGAAAATGATTATCATTTATAATATAACGGATACGACCGGCTTTTGTAAACCGTTACGGAAGCTGAAAATTAATTGTTTCGGCATACACGGCCGTTCCCGTCATCTTGATGTTCATCTTTTCGTTATCTTCTGTAATCCTGATTTCCACTTTTCCGTCTTTCCCGATTTCCTGGCCTTGTTCAATCGTGAGGCATTCGGCTTCGGAGCCTCCGTATTGCCGCATATAGGCTGCCATGACGCCTGAAGCGGTTCCCGTGACGGGATCTTCGGTCGTACCGGAGAAAGGGGAAGAAAAATGGCGTCCGTGCAGATCACTTTCCGGATGAACGGTTTCCAGAGAAAACGGATGAACGCTCGCTTTCGGAAGATCGCGCAAAATAGCGGGGAATTGTGCGTTGTCCGGCACCATATTCCGTGATGCTTTAAGTGATCTCAGCGGAACAATCAGTGTCCAGATCCCCGTTGATCCGTAAACAATCGGCAGCTCGCTGTGAAAATCCTCAGCCGTAATCCCGAGCGAGGCCGCAAGCTTTTCTTTGTCGCCCGTAAACGGCAGAAATTGCGGGGGAGCCTGTTCGAGCGTGATGTATACCCGGCCGTTTCGTTCAGCGGCTTTTACGGGAAGAATGCCGGCTTTTGTTTCAATTTGATATGCCTGATCAGCCTGAAGCCTTCCCTTTTCAATTAATGCGTAAAGAGAGGCGACAGTAGCATGTCCGCATAAATTCATTTCATGGCCGGGTGTAAAATAGCGGATGCGCAGATCGGCTTCTCCGCTTTTACAGAGAAATGAGGTTTCATTGTACCCTGCCATTTCGGCGATCATCTGCATCTCTTCATCTGAATAATCATCTCCGTTAAAGACGATTCCCGCGGGATTTCCCAAATCCGGAATATCGGAAAACGCTTCATATTTAAACACGGTTGCCTGTTTCATTCATCAGCCTTCCTTTCACCTTATGATCATGTTATTCAGTATAACAGAGTGAAATTAGAATTTTTAGTCAATTATTCAAAAAAAAAAGACGCCTTTTAACGGCGTCTTTTTTTGGTTTTTCCGATCAGGCGGGTGACGAGGATCATCGTGACGGACAGTGATCTGTTTTTGCGGTACGCCAAGTATTTCCCGCGCCACTCCGGTTTGTATTTTTCTTTAAAGGCCCGCAGCCCGCTGAAGCTGTACATATACCGGACGTTGTTGAAGATGACGGCCGCGATTCTTTCCGACCAGAAAGATGTAAAAGCCGTACCTACGTTTGACAAAGGCGCCATGCCCATATTGAAGGTGGTATAGCCTTTTTCCTGCGCCCAGAGAAACAGACGGATGAAAAGCGCGTCCATAATACCGTTCGGCGCGCTTTTCCGATAACGCATCAAGTCGACTGATATCTCGCCTTCCTGATACATCGGCATCAGGTTGGCAAAAGCAATGATCTCCCCTTCCGCGTCTTTCACGTAAGCAATCGGCGCCTGTTCCAGATAATCCCGGTCGAAGAAACCGAGGGAAAAACCTTTCTCTTTTTTCGGACCGAGCCATTCGTCCGAAATGTCTTTCAGCTTGCCGATAAACTCGGAGGAAAACGGCGGTTCCCCGACATGAAATGTGTAGCCTTCGCGGTCAAATTTGTTGTTAATCGCCCGCAGCCCCGCTTTTTTCTTACCTGAGAGCGTAAATGCCTCCATATCCACGAACGCTTCTTCTCCAAGCTTGAAGAAGTTATAGCCGAAGTCATGGTACAGCGCCAGATCTTCACGTTCGATCTGATAAAACATGACACTCAGCCCCTGCTTATGCGCTTCATTCAGAAATTCCTCAATCACAAGCGGAAAAGAGTCTCTCTGTCCTGACGGATCACCGAGCACGACAAGCCTTCTGGAAATCTGGCTGAACAATAAAAGCGCTTTGCCGTCGCTTGAGAAATAAAACCGCTTATCCCCGAGAAAGCCGAGATGGCTGAGGGCATTTCCGCCTTCTTCCGCCAAAAAGGACTTTAGCCGTTCAGGATCGGCCTCTTCTCCGATCGGCTTCGATCTTTTATGATAAAAGAACGTAAACACAAGGAAAAACAGCGGCACAACAATAATGGCCGTCATCGTGGCATATGTAATGTGCGAATTGTTATGGACGAAATAGTCGTGGCGCAGCAGCCGATTCATTTTATCCCAAATAAAGCCGGCAATGAGATTGTAGTTAAACAAGGCGATAATAAACAGAGCGGCCGCAAAAATCATCTGGCCGAGCGTATACGATGCCTGCTCTCTGATAAACTGCCGCTTTAACAGCACAAGCAATACGATGACGACAGGCAGAATAAAGATCGCGCTGATATTCATTCCTTTTAAGAAACTGAACACAAAACCGCCGACCAGCGCGGCAACCGCCATTGAATAAGAACGTTTCGTCCGTTTGTATAATTCAATCGGCAAAATTAATAGAATCAAAGCCGCGCTTAGCGATAACCCGTTAAACGCAAGGAGCGCCGGGCGCGGAATGTGCGGAATGACCGTCTCCCTGTCGATCGGCAGGGCGACGGACGCAAGCACGACGACTCCCGACACGAAAACCAAAAGCGACAGCGAACCGTAAAGCACCCTGATCAAGATAGCGCGCTGGAATACGAGAAGCACGTTCGTCGTTTCCACGGCAGGCGCCATCTTCGGATTTGATTCCAGCCGTTTCAGCGTATTTTCCGTTAAGTCGCCGGCCGCAAAGAACAGCCCGAACACAAACGGAATAAATGAATACACAATCCGGTAGATGACGATGGATGTCACGACCGCCTCCTGCGGAAAGCCCATATTCTGCATGCCGAGCAGAAACAGAAGGTCAAACGAACCGAATCCTCCCGGCACAAGGCTGATGATTCCCCCGATAGCGGCAATGGCAAATACCCCGAATACATGGCGGACATCCGCGTGAATTCCCATGACATACAGAGAATAATACATGACGACAGCCGCCGCGAACCATTCGGCAAACGATGCCCCGATGTAAGAAAAAACCGGATGCCTCGGTTTTGCTTCACCGTCTTCTGCGCCAGCTTTTTTATTGTTGATCCCAGCGGCGATTAAGGCTGCCGGCACAATAAGCGCCACTCCCGCGATAACAGCCCACAGCCACGGTTTCTCACCTGTAATCTCTCCAACCGGCAGAACCCGGGCGATGGTCAGGATACTGAAGACGGACAGCCCGAGCAGCGCTGAGGACGTAAGCCAGGCGATGCCTGCGACGAGGCGTTTTACGTCATTCGTATGTTCTTTGTAAAGCATCGTCCGCAGCCCGACGCCCGCCAGACCGCCGAATCCAAGGACATTGTTAAAGGAATTGGCGATAAAGGAGACCCTGAATACTTTCCAATTCGGAATGTTGAGGCGAAGCGTCCGTTTCAGCACAAAGTCATAAAAGGACATCGCGCTGACGGCAAGAAGGCCGAGCAGAACGAGAATAAATAAATCGTAACGCTCAATCCCGTTAATAATGTACAGCGTTCGTTTAAAAGAAAGGTCTGTCAATTCCTTTTTGGACTGATAAATGACTAAAAGCAAAACTGCAATAGGAAATAATACTTTTAATATCGATAAGGCATTCTTTTTAGTCAGCAATGTTCTCTCCAATCATCATAAAATAGCTTATTTATTATAATTCCCCCAATAATCTCCAACATATTATACACTACCACCTCACATTCAAACAAAACTCGCCTGCAACTTTCTTTCTCTGATTAAAATCAGTAATATGGTATGCAGGAGTATGAATGAGGAAGTGAGACGATGGATTATAATCTGCATGATACAACAGTATTAGGCGGCGATATTTTTTCTCCTGAGGAACGGGATATTTGGGTGCTGTACATGAAAGTGATGACATCGGCGGGACTCGGCGATGTGTCGGAGTGGATGAAGCTTGATATGAGCATGCCGCAAATGAAGGTGCTGATGCTTCTGAACAACCACGGGACGCTTAAGGTGAGTGACATAGCGGAGAAAATGGGCGCTTCCCTTTCAAATACGACGGGGCTGCTTGACCGTTTAGAAAAATCATGTTTCATTACACGCGCTCCGTCAGAAGAAGACCGCCGTTCAGTCGTCGTTCAATTAACGGAAAACGCGAAAGATATTTTCCGCAGCCTTTATCAAAAAGGACATGTAAAATTGAAGCGTTCATTGGAAACGCTGACCGCTGAAGAAAAACAAACGGTCAATCAAGGGCTTGCCATTTTGGCAAGAGCGCTTGATTCTTCCAAACAGGGATAGAGATGAAAAAGGCCTGCCGGTATCGGCGGCCTTTTTTTGTTTGACATTTAATTCACTCAAAATGAATAATATATTTGAAGTGAATTAAAAACGGAAGGATTGATCAGTATGCCGGAGCCTTTGCAAACAGAAAAAAACCAGCGCCGGGCCATCACTCTCTTTACGATCGGTGTGTTCATGGCGGCGCTGGACAACGGAATTATTTCCGCTGCTCTGACGACGATTAACAGCTCTTTTGATGTTTCTCCTTCATGGGGATCGTGGGGAGTGACCCTTTACACATTGGGACTCAGTGTCAGTGTGCCGATTGTCGGCAAGCTGTCGGACCGATACGGGCGGAAAAAGCTGTTTATGATTGAAGTCGGGCTGTTCGGACTCGGCTCTTTGCTTGTCGCACTCAGTCAGAGCTTCCCGATGTTTTTGGCGGCACGGCTCATTCAGGCGCTTGGCGGCGGCGGAATTTTTATAATCGGGAGTTCGCATGTGCTGGCCGTGCTTCCGAAGGAGAAACAGGGGAAAGCTCTCGGGCTTTTAGGGGCGATGAACGGTATGGCGGCCGTCCTCGGACCGAATATCGGGAGCTTTTTGCTTGATGTAACCGGGTCGTGGCATTGGCTGTTCTTAATTAACCTGCCGATTGCCGCCGCTTTGGTTGTGTGCGGCGGTTTGTTTATCGCTGAAACGAAAGAGCCTGAGGCGAAACGGCTTGACCTCGCCGGCACAATGCTGCTGTCTCTTGCGATCTTATCTTGCATGATCGGTATCACGAATCTCGATGGGGCGAAGCTGTCAGAAAGCATAATGGACGTAAAGGTGTACGGGTATCTTTTGGGATCGGCACTTCTCTTTCTGGTGCTGCTTAAGGTCGAAAGGCGGGTTGAAAACCGAGGGGGCGATCCGATTCTCGCCTACTCGCTGCTGCAAAATAAAGTGTTTCAATGGACGCTCGTCATCGGATTTTTATCGGGAGGGCTGCTCGCTGCGGTCATTTTTATTCCTTCTTATGCGGAGCAATATTTGCACGTATCGGCGGAGAAAGCGGGTTATTGGATGACGCCGCTCGCTTTGGCGTCAGGCATCGGAGCGTGGCTCGGCGGGGCGATCACGGATAAAAAAGGGCCGGTCTTTTCCGCGGTTGTATCAGGCGCCATCGCATTTGCCGGCTTCAGCCTGTTTCCGTTATGGGTGACGGATAAATGGGAATTTGTCATAGCGAGTGTCATTGCGGGGATCGGTTTCGGATTTCTGCTCGGGGCTCCGCTGAATGTGCTTGTATCAGAAACGGCGGGCCAAAACAAAGGAACAGCGCTAGGCACGCTGTCACTCGTAAGGCAGGTCGGGCTGACGCTCGCTCCGGCTTTATATGCCGGCTTCATTACAGCGGGCTTTGACCGGATCGGAGATGACATCAAAAACCGTTTAGCGAAAAGCGGCATTCCCGCTGATCAGGCGCAAACGCCCGATATCGGCGGCGGACTTTCTTCGTTGCAGGAGCAGGTAAGCCGAATCCCCGTTCCCGCCGTCAAAAAAGCGGTTTCTGATGCGATTGAAGCAGGCATTTCCAGCGGCTACCACCATCTTTATACGGCAGCCGCCGTTATTTCATTATGCACGATTGTGTCTGCGGCTGTTTTGGCGTTTTTCCGGAAGCCGGCATCCTCTAAGACAGATGCCAGCCCATCCGCCGGGAAAGCTCAGTAATATGGGCGATGTGATGTTCAGAGTGCCAGACATATAGTCCGAGCGCCTGTTCCAGCGTAACCGTCTCTTTAGACACAGGATGGAAGTATGTCCGTTTGAATTGGGCTTCCGTCATGGAGCGCAAAAGAGCGGCCCATCTTCTGTGCAGGAGCGTTAACAGCTCAAGCGCATCCCCGCAAGCGGCGGTTTTGGAATCATGAAGATCAGCCCAGCCTTTTTCATCATAAGGACGGATTTCCGGTTCATTCTCCGTTAAGCTCAATTTAAACCGAGTATAGCCGTTCATGTGGCTGTCCGCCAGATGGTGAACCACTTGGCGGACAGTCCATCCCCCTTCGCGGTACGGCGTATCAAGCTGACTGTCCGACATCGCTCTGACAGCTTGTTTCAGTTTGACCGGAGCGTACTCCAGCGCATTGATCCATTCTTGTTTCTGCCGGGCCGAAATCGATTCATCCGGCTGATATTCTCCAATCGGATAGTTGAGGGTTTGTTTTTCCATATCTGTCTCTCTCCCGCTGATCGTATTATGAAAGTATGATGGTGATGTCGCAGCCTTCCGCTTTCGCTTCACGAAAGACCTGAAGCACACTCTCGGCGCCATTTTCTGTAAGCTGCTTGCTTTGTTCAAACTGGCTCCATTCTAAAACGAGGGGGTATTCCACCCAGCCGGTCAGACAATCCCATAAAGCGTCAAGGTTTTCACCGTAGTATTCAGGAAGGGCAAGTTCCTTTTTCAATGTCTGATGCAGGTCGCTCATACTTCTGATTTCCTCCCCGTTAATAACTGCTTTATTCATGCGCGGCTCCTTTCCCATGATTTTATTCTATCAGTTTACCATTTTCCTCTTCAGAAGTGGCCGGAGTCTGCCGCGGTTCCAGCTGGACGATGCCTTGCCCGCCGTCAACGGCCACCCTGTCCCCCGTTTTCAGTTTTGACGTTGCATTTCCGCACCCTACAACGGCAGGAATCCCAAGTTCCCGGGCGACGATCGCCGCGTGGGACAGAGGGGCGCCGACGTCCGTTATGATGGCAGCCGCTCTCGGAAAAAGCGGGGTCCAGCCTACATTGGTTGTCGAAGTCACTAAAATTTCCCCCGCCGCAAAAGAATCCCCGTCTTCCGGAGCATCAAGGACACGGACAATGCCCTCCACTCTCCCGGCCGCTCCCGCGAAACCTTTTAAAGTATGCGCATCATCAGTTTCCGCAGGCATAAAAGCATCGTAATAATCCGCTCTTCTGTCAGGCTCCTCAGCCCATTTAAACGGATTGAATTTTCCGTTAATAACGGATGGGAACGGCGGCAGTTTTTTATAGGTTTCATAGTTTTGCTTTCTCGCTTGAATCGACGCAACCGCCGGCTCTTTCCCCGCGAGCAGATCGGTTATTTCATGCAGATACAAGAAGAAAATGTCGTCCTTCATGCCGGTCATTTCCGCCGCTCTGAGCGCGAATGCTCTGGCTGTCCGGTACACCCTGACAAATTCGGATCTGGTTGTTTCTCTAATATTCGCGTATTCTGACGCTTTTTCCATTTTGGCTTTGAGCCATTTGACCTTATGAGGAAACTTTTCTTCAAATCTTCGGAAGGCCTGTTCATGCGCCCGCTGCTGTTTCAAAAGCAGTTGTTCGGCATCAATACCCGACTCCTTGTGTTCTTTGATCTGCTTCGTCAGCCAATCCCGGTTTTCTCCCGGATGCGGTATGGAAAGTTCGTATTCATGCGGGCCTCGGTGGCCTTGGTTCCTGAGATATTCTTCCTCGCTCATACGGCCTTTTATGACTTGATCAATGCCGATAATCGGCTCCAGGCTGGCCAGTCCGCCTTTTCCCCTCAGATTGGAAAGCAGGAGATTCGCATCTTCTATTCCTGCGAGTTTTGTTAATTGAGAGGTTAATGACGAAGAGGATTGCGCAGAATCACGCCCGCCGGATATTAACGCAAACCACGCGTTGCATAAATACGGATAGATCTCATTGTTCCATATCGCTAATAATGCCCGCTCCGTTTCGGCACGTTTCAGCTTTTCCTCAATATTCCGGCACCACTCCGGCGATTCGTCCAAATAGGAGGACATGTTTTTTTTCGCGTGCTTCATTTTCGACAGATACGGTTTCAGTTTTTTCGAGATGATCTTCAAAAGTTCATACTTTGAGAACGGATATAAAGGAATCTTCATTTCCGCCGGGATTTCTCCCAATGTATCGCTCATCATTTTTCCTATTTTACCGCCTTTCGGATTCAGGCCGAAAGCGGCGAGAACGGAAAGAGGCTGGCTCATATTGTTATAGGCTCTGCCGCAAATATTGCCGGACCAGACATAATAGCCCGGAATGATGCCCGACTCTTCATCCAGATTCCGGAGGAGCGACCATGTCAGCGGCGTCATCACATCGGGAATCGCTTCTCCTATATTTGTGTTTGTCCATAAAAAATCACCGCTGAAAGAATCATTCCATTCATAGGTTTCCAGATTTCCGGCTTGTAAGGTCGTAATCGGGCGGGATTGAAGAATATACAATGTCCCGCCCGCGGCGGCCCATTCAATATCCTGCGGCCCTCCGAGATCTTTTTCCAGCTTTTTCGCCAGTTTATAGAGCTTTGACGCATATTTGCGAAATTCTGCGGGGCCGTCATATTTTTTCTTGGGCCGTGCCAGTTTAAAAGAATAGGCATCAGCTTCCCCGGAAACAAGCTGCTCCCCGAGACCGTAGACGTAATTGCCTGTCATCTCCCGCCTGCTCCCCGTAATCGGATCTGCGGTAAACAGCACTCCGGATATCTCACACGGTATCATCAGCTGGATGACGATTGCGATTTCATGCTCATCTTCCATTCCCTGAACGGCGCTGTACGCTTTTACCCTTTCTGACTGTGCCGATCGGCGGACTTCATCAATCGCCCTGGACATGTCTTGATCTGTTTTGACATTCAACACCGTATCGAATTCTCCGGCAAAGGAAGCCTGAGCGGAATCCTCGCTCAGCGCGGATGAGCGTACGGCAAACAACGCAGAAGCATGGCGGCTGCGGATGGAATTCACATATTGATCAATAGCCTCTCTCGCCTGATGGCGGAGCTGTCCGTCCTGAAAGGCTGACGGCAAAATCACAAACCCTTCAGGCACAGGATACCCGCTTTGATACATTTTAGAGAGAATGCTTCCTTTTCCCCCCGCAAAGGAATAAAGTTCGGCCGGAAGTTCTCCGAATGTTTTGACACAGTCATTCATAATGTCCCCGCTCCTTTTTAGTCGTTCATCCAAGCTCACAGTTTTTCTCTTTTTCACTTTTTTTGAAAGTATTTCCTATAAGTATACATTATATCGGTCTTCACAAGGGAGAAAATCGATGGCGTTATTTTGTCATAAATGCATCCGTCAAAACGGCCGCAGGCGGGGGTCTGTGTTTGCAGGATGTACAACTATCCGTCCTCGTGCCTGATAAATCGGACCCGTATCAAAAAGGCGGCCGAAACGCCGCCTTTTTTTCAGACTGTGCGGCCTTGATGCGCCGCCGTATTTCTTTTGGTCTGCTTCGGCTGATACACTTTCCCGACAAACAGGTATCCGTATCTGAAATGGTTGCACACCCAAGATACGAAAATGGGACCGAGCGTGCAGATCAAAAATAAAAGAAGAATGGCAGCCGCTAAAGGCATTGACCGCAAATAGCCTTCCAGAAGATATCCGCTGATTAAAAAGTAGGAGTGCAGCAGATAGATTGAAAACGAATAGTTGCTGATCATCATCACAATCGCGGGCACTTTTTTGAGCTTTGAAAACAGATGAAAACACAGAAAGATCATACTGACCGCGTAAATCATAATATCCGGACGCTTAGAGGAAATGGAGCCGCCGCTGATATATGAAACGGCCACAATCAATATTGCCGATACGGCCGCACTGAAGTAAACCGCATAACGGTACTGATTGATAAGCGCTAAAAAACGCGGATATTCCTTTCCGCAATAAAATGCCAGACAGAAATAAAACACCCAGCCCGGAAACGGAACCCAAAAGAACGGAAAAATAGAATCAAGCCCCGATGATGCCGGCGGATGAAAGATGGAAAAGTAAGCCAGATAGACGGCGTTGATGATAAATGAAACAGACAGCACCCACACGGGAGATGTGTTGTTCAGCCAGCGGTGCAGCAGCATATGGAGAATGTAAAATTGAAAGATCACAAGAATGAAGTAGCCGATGAAGTTTCCTAAAAACACATTTTCTAAAAATTTACCGATCACTGAAACGAATCCGGCTCCTTCTTCCGCCACGCTTTTCATTAAAATGGCATCCACCGCGGCAATAAACAGAAACGGCACGAAAATGACTTTGCCCCTTTTCTTTAAAAAACCAGCGGGAACGCCTCCCGGGTATGACCTGGCAAGCAGAAATTCCGAAATAAAGATAAACGCCGGCGTGCTGAACATCAACAGGGTCCGAAAAGCATCAACCGTATGGGCGGCACTGGCTAAGGACTCTTCCTGAATCATCAGCACCATTGAAACAACGTGAAGCAGAACGACACTTAAACAGGACAGGCAGCGAATCACGAAAATTTCTTTTATCTGCATGCGGCCGCTCCTTTTTCACAAGCGCGCCGGACTTTAGCGTATGCTTGGCGCAGCCATTTTTCCCGCAGCTCGGGTGTGCTCGTTTTGACGACAGAAAAAAGGTTCCGCTCGGCTTTTTGAATGCCGCAAAATTGCAGAATGCCTTTTTTCAGCGTAATCCAGTCCGAGTTTTTCCGGAACCACTTTAAGTACCAGCCCGGGGAATCCGCCGTATAAAAGACCTGTGCCGTCTCTGCCCGGAGCAGTCCTTTTACGCGGCCGTTTTCATATGTGTAGGCTTCTCCGGCGACAAGCACTCTGTCAAAAAAGCCTTTCATAATCGCCGGAACGCCTCCCCACCACAGCGGGTAGATGAAAATGAGATGATCCGCTTCTTTCATCAGTTTCCGGTATTTCTTCGTTTCAGCGTCCCGGTTCATGTCAGAGCGCTTTTTTTCGCCGCCGTACTTCAGCACGGGATCAAACTGGTCGGCGTATAAGTCAATGACCGTATAGCTTTGGCCGCTGTCCTTTAAAGCCATGACGACGTATTTTACGAGAGCCGCATTGAAACTGTTCTCATCCGGGTTTGCATACACAATCACCGTCTTCATATGTCCCTCCCAATATTTATTAATTTTTACAATGATTATATCATGATGTCATATGAATGAGGCAAAGACATGAGAAAGGCTTTTTCCGGTACTGCTGCCGTTTCGATAACCCCTTTCACAAGCATCCGGCACTTCTGCGTTTTTGAGCGGCGGTATGGTATACTAGCTGTCAAATGAATGGGCTTGGAGGACAACATGAGAATTTTAAAGTACGCGATTTTAGGGCTTTTGCGAAAAGGCGAATTGAGCGGATATGATATATCGAGCTATTTTAAGGAAGAGCTCGGCCAGTTTTGGAGCGCAAAGCACAGCCAGATTTATCCGGAATTAAAAAAACTGACGGCTGAGGGATTTATTACGTTTCGCACTGCGATTCAAGGAACGAAGCTTGAGAAAAAAATGTACACGCTGACTGACAAGGGAGAGCTGGAGCTTGCTGCCTGGCTGACGAAAAAAGACCCGATTCCGGAAACGGTGAAGGATGAATTTATGCTGAAGGCTTATTTCATCTCAGCTTTGACGCAGGAAGAAGCGGATGAGCTATTCACCGACCAGCTCGTAAAGCGGCAGGAGAAATTGTCCGATCTGGAAAACAGTTATCAAGAACTGATGACATCGTCCGCGGAGGCGGATTCATTTTCTTCTCCTGATTTCGGCCATTATCTCGTGCTGACAAAAGCGCTTGAGCGGGAACGGAATTATATTTCCTGGCTTGAAGATATTTTGGCTCTCATCAAAAAAGCATAAACAAAACGGGGCGGCTCTGTATCTGCAGGCCGCCTGTTTACGTTCTGAGAACCGCATTGATAAACGAATCAGCCATTAAAATAAGAAAAAGCAGACTGAAATACACAATCGAATAAAAAAACATCCCCTTCGACCATTGCGTGTCATCCGCCGCCTGAAAGCCTTTGATGCTCCGGTACAGCCACATGGCTCCGAGCAGGAGAGCGGACGCGGTATAAAACGGGCTGACGTCTATATAAAGAGGAACGAGCAGCGAAACCGCAGTCAGAACGGCGATATAGCGCAACATTTTTATTTTTGTGACGCGATTGCCTTTTATGATCGGCAAAAGCGGAATGCCGGCGGCACGATACTCTTCCTTTCGCCTGATTCCGATCGCCCAGAAATGCGGCGGCTGCCACAAAAACATAATCGCGTATAACAAAATTGCGGGCATATCAATGTACCCGGTCAGCGCGCAATAACCGATTAAAGGCGGAGCCGCCCCCGGAAAGCTGCCGACAAATGTGCTCCAGACGGATTGTCTTTTAAACCAAAGCGTATAAACGACGGCATACAGCAAAAATGCAAGCAGCCCAAGAACGGCGGTCAGTACATTTAGCGAAGCAAGCATGATGAATCCGCATGCGCCGAGACATGTGCCGTACAGGATCATGACCGGCGGCGGTATTCTCCCCGTGACGCTTGCGCGGGTGCGGGTTCGCGCCATCTTTGCGTCCATGCCGCGGTCAAAGAAGTTATTAAAAACAGTGCTTGATGCCATGACTAACGCCGTTCCGATCATAGCAACCGCCATGGCGGCAAATATACCGGGCCCTCCGCCCGTCCTTTCCGGCTGAAGCCATGCGATCCAAAATCCGCCCAATGCGGCGAGTGAATTTGAGATGATAATCCCCGGTTTGGCAAGAATGATAAAGTCCTTGACCGTCATCCGGTTTCCGTTATGCTTCATAGACTGTTCCGTCTGTGCTGCATTTGAGTTCATTTGTTCAGGTTCTCCTTTTTCGGCTTATCATATCAGGAAGAATCAGGAAGTACAATTGTTTTGGACATTTTTCACACAATTGTAAATTGTGTACGAAAAGCCGCATCTTGTGACCGGATGCGGCTTTTGCCTTTTTCTATTCAAAGTCTGCCCATACGGCTCCCCGATCTGCTGAACGGACACAGTTTTCAATCCAGCGGATGCCCTGAGCTCGGGCCGGCGATGGCGGCCTCTACGCGTCATTTTTGCGCCTCACTGAGATGTTCGCTCTCTTAAGTCACAGATGTTCTTCTTTACCGAGCCTTTTCAAGAAAACTTCAGAAAAATAAAAACCCTTGCCGGTTAGACGGCAAGGGTTGTTTCTTACAGTGTAAATGCGATATCCGCCCCTGATACAGGGTCTTTGACGAATACGCCCTCTTCTTTTTCTCCGATCTCAAAGCCGGCATCGGTCAGCGCTTTTGTCACACGTGACAGCTCTTTTTGATGCGGCAGCGCGATGGTGTAATAATCCAGCCCGCTTGCATTTCCCGGTTTCGGCGGCGCATGTTTTCCGGCCCATATATTCAGACCGATGTGATGGTGATACCCTCCCGCCGAAACAAACAGAGCGGACATGCCCGCGTAATTGCCGACAATGTCAAAACCGAGAATATCGGTGTAAAACGCTTTGGCTTCCTGTAAGTCCGTCACATGAAGATGGATGTGGCCGATAACAGTTCCTTCTGGGAGACGGCTTTTCCGTTCAGCTCCGGCTTCTTCCAAAAGCCCGTCCACATCGACGGGCGCCGTTTGCATGACATAATTGCCCTCTGCATCCCGGCGCCACGTGCTGCGGGGACGATCGGCGTATATTTCAATACCGTTGCCGTCCGGATCAGACAGGTAAAGAGCCTCACTGACCGCGTGATCCCCCTGACCGAGCGCGATGCCGTTTTCAATCAGCCTGGCCAATGCGATGCCGAGTTCTTTCCGGTCAGGCAGAAGTATCGCGAAATGGTACAGGCCGGTGACAGACCGCTCCGGCAGAACGACGGCGCTTGGATTTTCTTCAAGCACCAGCAGAACGCGTTTTCCGTCTGCTGACAGTCTTGCTGAACGATCTGTCTGCGAGATGACTTGAAAGCCGATTACATTCCGGTAAAAGTCGAGCGAGCGTTCCATATTTTTAATGGTCAATTTGACATAACCGATTGCCGTATCTTGATGAATGCCGGTCATTTGAACGCCTTCTTTCTTATGCTGAAAAAGTTTCTCCCTTTTTTGATTTGAAAAGGAGCTGATCCAATGAAAGCAGACGGCTTCCTGAAAGCGCTAAGTGAATTGACGCAACCAGTAAGATGAAATCAAATTCCGATCCGCCCATAAATGGTGAGGAAAGCTTCGCCGTGAAAATGGCGCCGACTAATGTGACGGCAAACAGAACGCCGATAATGCGCGTTGCCAAACCGAAAAAGATCAGAACCCCGCCGACAAGCTCAATCGTCGCGATGACATAGACCATAAAGGCCGGAATCCCGATGCTCTGGAAAAATTGCGCAGTTCCTTCCAACCCTTGAAACTTGGATAAACCGTGAACAAAAAAGATAATACCTGTTACAACCCTTAAAAGCAGTGTTCCTGTTTCGAATGATTTATTCATAAAATCCTCCTTGAAAATTATTATCACTTACTTTATGTAAGCTAGTATATATACATAACTTATTTACGTCAAGTAATTTTGTTACATTTAACGAAAATAACTTAAAAGTACTATTTGCCTTCGCGAAAAAAAGACCTCCGCACTCTGTCGGAGGTCTTTTTCCCTATCTATGATTCCCGGAACTGGCTTTCATATAATTCTTGGTAAAACCCGTTCTGGCTGAGAAGTTCGGCATGGGTCCCTTTTTCAGCCATTTCGCCGTCTTTCAGTACAAGAATCTGATCGGCTTTTTGAATCGTGTTCAGCCTGTGAGCGATGATGACGCTTGTTCTGCCCGCCATTAAACGGCCGAGCGCTTCTTGTATTTTCACTTCCGTCACCGTATCAATGTTGCTCGTCGCTTCATCCAAAATGAGCAGCACCGGGTCCGCCAGCACAGCTCTCGCGATGGAAATAAGCTGTTTTTGTCCTTGGCTGATGCCCGCGCCGTTTTGGGTAAGGACGGTATCGTAGCCTTTCGGGAGCCGTTCGATGAATCCGTGGGCATTGGCGGCTTTTGCGGCTGCCTCCACCTCTTGATCAGATGCGTCCAGACGGCCGTAACGGATATTTTCCCTGATGGTGCCCTGAAAGAGAAAGGAATCCTGCAGGACAAACCCCATGTTTTTTCTCAGACTGGATCTCGTCAGTTTTTTGATGTCCGTTCCGTCAATGAGAATTTTTCCGTTATTCGGCTCGTAAAAACGGGCGATCAGGCTCGTAACGGTTGTTTTACCCGCTCCGGTCGGTCCGACGAAGGCGATTGACTGTCCTTTCGGAACGCTGAAGGACAGGTGTTTTAAGATCAGGCTGTCTTCCTGATAGCCGAAGGAGACATCTCGGAATTCAATTTCTCCCGTTTTGATCGGCTGGTACAGCGCATGCTCTTCATCTTCCCGCTCCTCTTTTTCATCCAGCACGTCAAACACCCGTTCAGCCCCGGCGATGGCCGATAACATCGTATTGAACTGATTGGCTAAATCATTTAAAGGGCGCGTGAACTGCCGCGAGTATTCGGCGAATACGACGATGGCACCGATCGAGATCCATCCCTTCAGCGCAAACAGCCCGCCGACCGCCGCTATAATCGTAAAGCTTAAATTGTTTAAAGAGTTCATGACTTTCGGAATGAATCCCGAAATTGTCTGCGCCCAAAACCCCGATGATTGTAACGCCGCGTTTTTTTCTAAAAATTGTTCCATGACGCGGTCTTCCCTCGAATAGGCTTTAATGACCTTCGCCCCTGATATCGACTCTTCAATAAAACCGTTCAGCTCGCCGAGGTTTTTCTGCTGCTGTTTAAACAGCAGTCCCGTCCGGTTGGTGATCCATTTAATGCTCAAAAGCATGATCGGAATAATCAAAAGCGTGATCAATGTTAAAAGCGAACTCATGTACAGCATGACGGCGATTGTGCCGACGAATGTAATGACGCTCGACAGCACTTGAATGACGGATGTATTTAAAGTGGAGCTGACATTTTCGATATCATTGGTGACCCGGCTCATCAAGTCCCCGAGCCGCTGTTTATCAAAAAACGGAATCGGCAGCTCATGCAGATGGGTAAACAGCTCGCTCCGCATTTTAAACACGGTGCTTTGCGAGATATTGATCATCCAATAGTTTTGAAACCATAAGGACAATGATTGCACGAGGTAAATCACAAACAGTATGAACAGCACCCCCGCCAATCCGTCTGTCGTCTGTCCGACGATAAAATGATCAATCGCTTTCCCGATGACGAACGGTCCGAGCAGGCCGAATATGGCGCTTATGACTACCATGATGATCACAAGGGTTAAAAGCCCTTTTTTCTCGGCTACATAAGACCAGATTCTGCGCAGCGTGCCTTTTGTATCTTTTGCTTTCGCGCGTTTTCTGCCGCCTTCATTTGATTTGAGCGGTATTTTCGGATATCGGAAAGGTTTACGAATGTCTTTTTGCATTGTCAGCTCCCTCCTTTCCGAATTGTGATTCATAAATCTGCCGGTACAGATGAGACTGTGCCATCAGCTCTTTGTGCGTGCCTTTGGCCAGCAGTTCGCCGTCTTCAAGCAATAAGATGGTGTCAGCCTTCATCGCAGTCGTTATTTTCTGCGTAATAATCAGTGTCGTGCATTCATAGGATCTGATCGCTTGTAAAAGCTTCGCTTCCGTCTGAAGATCGAGCGCGCTCGTACTGTCATCTAACAGCAGGAGGGACGGCTTTCTGATAAAAGCGCGCGCGATGGAAATCCGCTGCTTCTGCCCGCCTGACAAATTGACGCCCCGCTGTCCCAGCACCGTGTCGTATCCGTTTGACAGCTTCATAATCGTTTCATGGATTTGCGCGTCTTTGGCCGCTTCCATTACTTCATCTAGTGAAGCATCCTCCCGCCCCCAGGCGATATTTTCACGGATGGTGCCCGAAAACAGAAGCACTTCCTGCGGAACATAGCCGATTTCCCTGCGCAGGCCGCAAGCGGAGAATTCACCGATCGGTTTGCCGTCTATGAAAATACTGCCCGAATCAGCCGTGTACAGACGCGGAATCAGCTGAAAAAGCGTTGATTTTCCTGAGCCTGTCGCGCCCATAATGGCAACCGTTTCTTTCGGGCTGGCAGAAAAGGACACTTGATGCAGCGCGTCTTTTTCCATGCCCGGATAGCGGAAGGACACTTCGCGAAACTCAATCCCGCCTGCAAGCGCCCGTGCCGGGTCCTGCCCCGTTCCCTCGCCGCCTTCTGTTTCCAGCACCTCGCCGATTCTTTCCCCGGAAGCCTTCGCCCGGGAAAATACCATGATGAGAAAAGGAAGGACGGACAGCGCGCCTGTAATCCGCGTCGCATAGTTAATGACGGAAACGACATCGCCGACCTGCGCTCCGCCCTGAGCAATGCTTTTGGCGCCGAACCATAAGATAAACAAAATACAAATGTTCATCAGCAGCATTAAAATCGGCATCGCCGCTTCCACGAGACGAAAAGCGGAGACCGTTTTTTCCATCAGCTTCGTATTCGATTTCAAAAAACGTTTCACTTCGTGGTTTGCACGGAGGAGCGCTTTAATCAGTTTGATCGCCGTCAGGTTTTCCTGCATGATCGTGTTGACCTGATCAAGCCGCTTTTGCACAGACCGAAACAGCGCGCCGCCTCTTTTCAGCACCCACAGCAAAAACAAAAGCAAAATCGGCACCGTGATCAGCAGAAAAAACCCGAGTTTCGCATTGACGGTCAGCGAGAGAATAATGCCGCCCGCGATCATTAACGGCGCACGAAGCATAAACCGGAGACTCATGAAAAGCATATTTTGGACCTGTGTCACATCGTTTGTCAGCCGGGTGATAAACGATGTGGATGAGAATTGCGCAAACGTCGAATAAGAGAAGGATTGAATTTTTTGAAAAATCCCTTTTCGCGTATCATACGCATAGCTCTGGCTGATGTGGGCGGAGTAGAATGAATTTAAAATGCCCGATGCGAATGAAACAGCGGTCAGTCCGATCATCACGCCGCCCCACAGCCAAACCGTACCGAGATCCTGCTTTAAAATTCCTTCGTCAATGATTTTCCCGATCAGCAGGGGCTGTATCAGCTCTACCGCAAGCTCGATGAGCATGAAAAACAGAGCGATTCCCGCCAAAAGAGAATACGGTTTTACATATGATAAAGCCTTTGACATGTGTAAGCCTCCAAATCCTTTGTTCAATATTATTATTTTATGCCTTTCCGGCAAATGAATAAAGAAATTTGGTGTGCCGTTTTTTCAATAATCTGCGAAAAAGATAAAACCTTCCCGGGGAGGGGAAGGTTTTGACCTTATTGATCCAATTGCTGTTCAATACGCTCCCGCATTTGCGGAACGCCTAATCCGACAATGACCTGAAGCGCCCTGCCTTTTCTGACGACGCCGTGGGCTCCCAGCTCTCTGAAATCGGCGTCACTTTTGACCTTTGATTCATCAGCGACAGTGACGCGGAGACGGGTGGCGCAGTTGGTGACCTCCGTAATATTGTCCTTTCCGCCCAGCGCTTCAATATACAAAGCGGCTGTATCCCGCTGTGTTTCGTCTGCCGCCGCTGTTTCTTTTGAAGCCTGCTTCCGTTCTCTGTACTCCTTTTTCGAATAGAGCTTTGTTTCCTGCCCTTCCTCTTTTTCTCTGCCCGGTGTGGCGATGTTGAATTTGAGAATGAGGAAACGGAAGACGAAAAAGTAAATAGCGGTAAAACACAACCCGATGATGATCTGGTATACATACGTCAAGCCGTGGCTTGACGCCAGCGGGATCCAGTTCAAGGTCGCAGCTTCGATCAAACCGCCTCCCATATTTCCGACGACGCCGGCCATATACATGACGGTTGCCATGGAAGCGGCAAGCAAAGCATGAACCGCAAATAAAAACGGCGAGATAAAAAGGAATGTAAATTCAATCGGCTCTGTAATTCCCGCGACAATGGACGTCAAGGTGACCGGGATCAATAGGCCGGCGACGATTTTTTTCTTTTCCTTTGAAGCCGTGACGTAAAAAGCGAGCGCGATTCCCGGAATGCCGAAGATTTTCGAGTTGCCGTGAAGCGCGAAGCCCCCCTGCGGGAACAATTCTTTCAGCGGTTTGACGCTTTGAGAGTATTCCCCGAGATGCTGCGCCCAATAGGTGACGATACCGCCTTCAGCCACAGCCGGACCGTAAACAAACGGCGAGTAAATAAAATGATGCAGACCGGTCGGGATTAAAATCCGCTCCAGGAACGTGTAAATCCACACGCCGATCGCCCCGGAAGAAACGAGAAAACTTTGCAGCGATCCGATTCCGGACTGAACCATCGGCCATACGTATGCCACCGCAAGTGAAATCGGTATCATAATGAAGAAAGAAATGATAACGATGTATGAAGATCCTTGAAAAATCCCCAGAAAATCCGGCAGTTTTTTATCAAAATAACGATTGTGCAAATACACGACAATAGATGAAATAAAGATGGCGCCGATAATATTCGTATCAAGCGTTTTGATGCCGGCGATCATCGTCAGCCCGCTCGTTCCGCCGGCTTCCTGAGTCATATCGACATGAAAAGCCCCGCCCCAAACCGTCAGAATCGCATTGATAAAGTAATTGAATGTCAGATAAACTGTAAGCGCTTCCAAACAGGCTCGTGCCTGCGCTTTTTTCGCTAAAGCGACAGGTATGCCGATCGCAAACAGGAGCGGCATTTGATTAAAGACGGTCCAGCCGCCCTGTTCAATGACGTACCAGCATTGATACCAAAGCCCGTCAGGATCAGCCAGCGGCCCCATCAGCGTTTTATTTTTAAACAGCGTACTCAGACCGACAATAATACCGGAAAATGCAAATAATAAAACAGGCACAAACATCGCGCTGCCGAAGCGCTGGACTTTTTGCATCATTTCACGTGACCTCCCGCTATTTATCAAAATTTTCGAGCTCTTTATAATCAACATATGCACGGAATAACGCTTCGCCCACCAGAAAAAACGGGGCAAATGCGACGATTTCCGTTTTATCGCTTAACGTCACCGGCTTGCTGGTCGCATAAAGATTATACGGCGTCGTTTGCGCCAGTACGTTGTTTTTCAGATTGGTGATTGAAATAAACGGAACTCCCTTTGCGGACAGGGTCCTTACCTGCGGAATTAATTCGGGTGTTTCACCTGATAAAGAAATAATGATGAATACGTCATCAACCTTAAAATCATCACACATGATATCAAACTCTATAATGTCCTGAATTAAAATCAGATACTTCCGCCGGGATACAAACATCCGCTGCAGCTCACGGGCGCACACCCTCTGAGCCGTGCCCGATCCGTAAACGAAAATCCGTTTTGCTTCATCTATCAGCCGGCACATCTCCGTCATATCTTTTGACTTCACGTATTTTACATTGGCTTCAATATCATCCAGCAGCTTTTCAAACGTCATATTCTCGCCCTCTTCAGGCTGATCCTCCCATTTCAGAAAAACCCGGAATTCACTGTAGCCGCTGAAGCCCAGTTTTTGGGCGAGCCGCAGGATGGAAGACCGAGAGACATTGCAGGCTTTCGCCATGTCATTGATACCGAGATGGTAGCACGTATGTTTATGATTCAATATATATTTTAAAATATAAAAATCGTTGTCATTTAATTTCGCGTAATGCTGGTTAACCAGTTCTTCAAGACTCATCCCAAAAATCCCCCCGTTTTCTTTCTATTATATAGAATAACAGATAAAGAAAACGGGGACGATTGTCATCAAGAAATATGAGATGGACTTACATCAAGTTCAGGCCAGTAGTCCTTATTAGCCTCCATCAGATCTTCAAGAATCAGTTTTGCCACACGGGCGTTCGGCACTGTTTTTGACAGGATCAGCGCCTGCCACAGCTTTTGAAATGACCGCTCTTCCCACGCTTCAGCCGTCAGTTTTTCGACAGACACCTGCTGTTCCATCAGGCCTTTTTGAAATTGCGGTATGTTCCCGATTGAGAGCGGTTCAGGTCCGTTTGAACCTACGAGACAAGGAATCTCAACCATGGCTGACGGATCAAAGTTTGCGATCGCGCCGTTATTTTCAACGATTAACAGCATTCTCTCCCCTGTGTTGTAAGCGATGGCCCGGGCAAGGTCGACGATATAGGAAGCATGATCATCAATTTTAATTTCACTGTTCTCCGATGATTGTTCGCGCGTAATCATATCGCATTGGCTGAAAATGAAAGCTTCGCGCCCTTCCATGACTTCGTTGGCTCTCGTATGGTTCGGGTTTGATTTTTTCACCATATCATCCGGGAATAAGTAATATTGCAGATATGTGTTCGGAAGCGTATCCGGGTCAGCCGCCTGAACGTCGCACGCTTTTTTGAATGTGTCATTCCAGCTTGCTTCAGTCTGTTCGGCCTCCGTCTTCGGAACGTAGCCGTATTCACGGACATGCTCTTTCAGCTTCGGCATTAAATCATTGCCATGCCGGTCTGTGATGGACGTCCACCAGCCAAAGTGGTTCAAGCCGTAGTAACGGACGTTCATTTCTTTCCGTGAAGATAATCCGAGGATGTTCGCCATGCGATCCTCAATTCCGACCGGCATGTCGCAGATGTTCAATATTTTTGAATTCGGTCTGAGGCGCCGTGTAGCTTCAGCCACAATCGCCGCCGGATTGGAGTAATTCAGCATCCATGCGTCAGGCGAGTACGTTTCCATATAATCAAGAATCTCCAGAACACCGCCGATAGAGCGCATGCCGTATGCGATTCCGCCCGGCCCGCATGTTTCCTGGCCGACCACGCCGTACTTCAGCGGGATTTGTTCATCGAGCGCGCGCATCGCATATTTTCCGACGCGGATATGCGCCATGACGAAGTCAACATCCGTAAAAGCCGTCTCTGGGTCATCAGTCGCCAAAAATTCAATGTCCGGCGCTTTTTCTTTTATGAATACCTCACACGCACCCGCAATCCGCTCCTGCCTTTCTTTATCATTGTCATAAAGTTTCAGCTTTCTGATCGGAAACTCTTCCAGGTGATTCAAAAGCATTAATACAATTCCGGGGGTAAATGTGCTGCCGCCGCCTGCAATAACGATTGAGAATGATTTGTCTGTCATGTGAAGCCCTCCTCTGATAACGTTTACATTTTATTTATATCATGAGAAGGTCCGATCTGTACCGGGTTTGGAGGAGTTAGATCATTTAATCATTTTTAGTTATTTTTCTCAAAAAGCGGGAAAGTTCCCACAGGTACGAAAGAGGCCTGCTGTCATCAGCAGACCCATTCTCAAAAATGCTCTTGTAAATCAGAAAGCAGCACTTCCTGCTCAAATTGTGGATTTCCGATCGGAAAAATTCTGGCTGTTTCCTTGTCTTCGTTGACATGCTGAATATAAATCGGGACTCCTTCATATGTCACATACGCCATGGCGGCGGATTCCGAAATGTCTTTCGCACGCTGTGTATTCACGTTTCAAACCTCCTTTAGGCCTTACACATAACGTGTCCGGCAGCCAAGAGAAGTATGCTTGTTTCTTACAATTGTCCGGCGGTGAGTTTGAATTTTTTGAGGCGTTTGTAAAACGTGCTCCGCGGGATTCCGGCCATTTTGGCGGCCAGCGTGACATTCCCCTTCGCTGATTCAAGCGCGTTTACGATGATGTTTTTCTGAATGTGCTCCCGGATGGAGACGGGGGACGCTTCTTCCTGTTCATAAGACTCGGCCGCCTCTTTAAGACCTGACGCTTCAAGCAGGGCTGCGATGGGGCGCCCTGACAGCCGTCCGTCCGGGAACATGACGGAAAGACGTTCAAATACATTAAACAATTCCCTGATATTCCCCGGCCATTTCCGGCTCTTTAATAGGTCTAAAAAGTCATCAGGAAGCTCCCCCCGCCAGCCGCGATTTCGCTGAAATTCAAGGAAGAGTCCGGGAATGTCTTCGGTGCGTTCTCTTAATGGAGGGAGATGGATCGGACAGACGTGAAGCCGGTAAAATAAATCTTCTCTCAGCTTTTTGCATTCGACAAGCTGTCTCAGATCAGTGTGGGTGGCAGTGATGATTCTGATGTCGACGGGAATCTCTTTTGTCCCGCCGACCGGGGTGACTTTCCGTTCCTGCAGCACCCGTAACAGAGCGACCTGCATGGAGTGTGATATTTCTCCGATTTCATCGAGGAAAAGCGTGCCTTTATCGGCTTTTTGCAAAGCGCCGTTATGTCCTTTCCGTTTGGCCCCGGTGAAGGCGCCTTCCGAGTAGCCGAACAGTTCGCTTTCAATCAGCTTTTCGGGGACCGCTCCGCAATTGACGGCGATAAACGGACCGTTTTTCCTGGAGCTGTTGTTGTGAATCGCCCGGGCGGCAACCTCCTTTCCCGTCCCGGTTTCTCCCGTAAGACAGACGGTTGCGTCCGTTCGGGCGACAAGCTCCAGCTGCTGGAGCATATGTCGGGATGACGGGCTTTTGCCTGCCGCACCATGGAATATAAAAGAAGGCTTTTCTTCTCGTTTGGACAAGTAAATGCACGTGCAGCCGTTCTCCTCCCGCTTCGCCTGCTTGATGTGAAAGCCCTGTTCCTCAAGCTCGCGCAGCGTATGTCCGGTAAAATGCTGAACGGGACGGCTTGCGGCGATAACCCGGCTCATTTCATTGCAAAGCACGATCGGATCGTGAGACCGGGTAAGCCCGGCGAATTTGCTGATCATGTCAAGTTCTGTCATTTTGATCTTTAGGGCAAGCTCCCGTTCCGCCGTATAAGCGATGGAGGAGGCAATTCCGAGCATAAAAGGCTGAGCGCGGGCGGCGGGGCAGGAAATATCAATGACACCCGCCAGCCGTCCGTCTTCATAACGGATCGGCGCGGCGGAACAGCTCCATTGATGAGAAGCGAGCGAATAATGTTCAGAGCCGTGTATCATGACCGGCTCATTTGTATAAAGAGCCGTCCCGATCGCATTCGTGCCGACGGCTGTTTCCGTCCAGCGGGCGCCTTTTAAGAAATTGATGCGGTTCGCTTCATGAATGGTGCGCGGGTGGCCGTCAACTGAATGGACAACGCCGTCTGAATCAATCAGGAGAACCATCATTTCCATTTCCCGCATTGCCGTTTTCATTCTTTCTGCATACGGCGTTGAGGCCGCTAAAAATAACGCATGCTTTTCGGCCTGCCTTTCTATATGATCTGCCGGCATTACATTCGGCCCCTTTTCGAGATAAGGATTGACGTCGGCTTTTTTGCAGCGGTGCCATGAGGCGGCCACCCGCTTCTGAATACGGGATTCATCAAGCACGCCTTCTTTCACAAAGCGCTTCCAGGTTTTAAAATCATTCCGAATGACATTCATTGTATTCGCTCCCCCCTGTTCAGACCATCTTTTCATATATTGTAGGGGAAAAATAAAGCGCTTTCAACGAAAAATACCCCTTCTCATCTGAGAAAGGGTATTCCGGTTATACAGAATGCACCGCAAGTCCGGTGACATTCAGCAGGGCTTCCTGAAGCGTTTCTGACAGAGTCGGATGCGCCGCGATAAAGTGCTCCGACATATCCGCCGTCATTTCACCGTTCATCATCATGACCGCCTGACCGATCAATTCCGTCACGTCCGGCCCGATCATTGACACGCCGACGATTTCTCCGAATTCCGGTTCGGCAATGATTTTCATTTTGCCGCCATGCTGATGTTTAATTAACGCTTTTCCGTTAGCAGAAAATGAACATTCTCCGATTTTCACATCTCCGTATGTTTCTCTCGCCTGTGTTTCCGTCAGCCCGACAGCGGCCATTTCCGGCGATGTATAAATACAGCGGGGCACCGCCCGCATATCGACTTTGCTGTCCTTTCCCGTGGCATGCGCGGCGGCTGTGATTCCTTCATGAATGGCGGCATGCGCGAGCTGCATTCCTCCGGCCGCATCGCCGCATGCGTATATATGAGGCACATTGGTCTGCATATGGTCATTGACTTCAATACCGCGCGGAGAATACCGGATGCCGGCCTGCTCCAGATTCAGCTCTTGCAAACGCGGTTTTCTCCCGATTGCAACCAAAACGTGATCAGCCTGCGCCTCAAATTCTTTGCCGTCTTTTGTCCACACGGCAGTTTTCCTTTCTTTATCAATCCGTTGAAGGGCGGCTTTTGTCTGAATATCAGCCCCGCTGTCTCTTAAAGAGTCTTCGAAAACGGCGGCGATTTCCCCGTCTTCTGCCGGGAGCAGCCGGTCAGCCGATTCAATCACCGTCACTTTCGTTTTAAACCGGCTGAATAAAGAGGCAAATTCACAGCCGATCACACCTCCCCCGACAATAAGCAGAGAAGAAGGGATTTTCTGTAAAGAAAGCGCATCTTTGCTGTCGATCACCCAATCGCCGTCAAATGGGGCAAACGGCAGCTCCGCCGGTTCAGATCCGGATGCAATCAATATCCGATCCGCTTCCAGAATGTCTTTTGCGCCTCCTTCTCCTTCAACAAGCAATGTCTGCTCTGTGAGAAATGAAGCTGTCCCGCTGATGACTTTAATCTGATTTGCTTTCATTAAGTATTGAATTCCCTGCACGAGCCGGCTGACGATTTGCCGTTTGCGCCCCTGCATGCGGGCCCAATTGAGTGTAATGTTTTGCGGCAGTTCGATGCCGAATGTATTTGCATGCCTGATTTTATCGAGCACATTCGCGCTTTCCAAAAGCGACTTTGTCGGGATGCATCCCTCATTGAGACAAGTGCCTCCAAGCGGCCCTTTGTCGATCAGAACGACTTCTTCTCCCCTCCGCGCGGCAGTCACGGCAGCTGCATATCCGGCAGGCCCGCCGCCGATAATGGCTAGTGTCAATCTCTTCACCCTCTCTATAAAATCAATCCGGCCGGCTCTTCAAGCAGCGCTTTGACCGTTTTCAGGAAGTCCGCAGCCGGTGCGCCGTCACATACTCTGTGATCAAAGGTAAGGCTCAGCGGCAGCATGGTGCTTTTGACAAGCTCATCTCCTTTAAACGCCGGCGTTTCATAGCTTGCGCCCACTCCGAGAATACCGGCTTCAGGCGGATTAAGAATCGGGGTGAAATGCTCAATTCCGTAACCCCCGAGATTTGTAATAGAAAATGTCGATCCGCGCAGGTCATCTCCGGAAGCATTGCCTTCCCGCGCCCGTTGTGCCGATGTGCTGATGTGATCCGCAAGCTCAAGGAATGAAAGCTTTTCCGCATCCCGGATCACCGGCACGACGAGACCGTTTTCAAGAGAAACCGCCATCCCGAGGTGGACATATGGATAGGTGATGATCCGCTCCTCTTGATAAGAGCTGTTCAGCTCAGGATGCTGTTTCAGCGCAAGCACCGCGGCCCGGGATACGAAATGTGTGACCGTCAGTTTAACACCGCTCCGCTTTTTCGCGCTGTCGGCGAGCTGCCGCTGCCATTTTACAAGCTCCGTAATGTCCGCTTTCATCGTCAGCGTCAGCTGGGCGCTGTTTTGCAGGCTTTTGTGCATTCGGTCTGCAATCACTTTTCTCATCGCTGAAGCCGGTTTTCCCTCCGGCTGTGCCGTCTGAACCGAAGACTGCGGTTCAGATTCCGTCTTCATGGCCTTGATGACGTCAGCTTTTACGATTCTGCCTCCGGGCCCCGTCCCGTTCAGCGTATCAACTTTCAACCCGGCTTTCTCCGCCATTTTTCGGGCAACGGGAGATATTTTCACGCGGTGTTTACGCTTTTGCCCGGCTTTAGGAGCGGGCATATGTTCAGGTTCAGATTGCGGTTTCCCTGCATTTTCAGGAGCCGGCGCCTCCTTCTCCCGCACTTCTTCGCCGTTTTCCCCGATATAACAGATGGGCGTTCCCGGCGGGACTCCTTCTCCCTCTTTGACTTTAATATGAAGAAGCGTGCCGCTTTCAGGCGCTTCTATTTCCATTTCTATTTTTTCCGAGTTGATGCTGGCGATGCTTTCTCCCTTTTCAACCGGGTCGCCGACTTTTTTATTCCAGACGGATACTTCACCTTTCTTCATCGCCATTCCCAGCTTCGGCATTACTACTTTTACAGCCATTCTATATCCCTCCTTTAATTCATTGCCGGCTCGCCAAGCAATTCAAGCGTGACGCTGACAATTTGGTCTGGTGTCGGCAAATATTGATCTTCAAGCACCGGCGAAAACGGCACCGGTGTATGCGGCGCTGTAATCCGCTTAATCGGCGCATCAAGCAAATCAAAGCCCTTATCGGCGACAATCGCAGCAATATCCGTGGCGATGCTGCAGCGCGGATTGGCTTCGTCTATGATGATCAGCCGGTTTGTTTTTTCTAACGATGTGAAAATCGCTTCCTCATCTAAAGGAGACAGACTCCGGGGATCAAGCACCTCGGCGTCGATGCCTTTCTCAGAAAGCTGCGCAGCCGCTTCAAGCGCGGTATTGACCTGCTTGCCGACCGCAAACAGCGTGATGTCGCTGCCTTCGCGTTTGATATCCGCTTTTCCGAGCGGGATTGTATAATAATCTTCCGGCACCTCGCCCTTCATGTTGTAGGACGTTTTATCTTCAAAAAAGAATACCGGATCATTGTCTTCTATTGCCGAAAGCAGCAAACCTTTGGCGTCATATGGATTGGACGGCACAACCGTCTTCAGACCCGGGATGCTGGTGAACAGGCCATACAGCGCCTGCGAATGCTGAGCGGCTGCCCGGAACCCGGCTCCGTATGTGGTGCGGACGGTGATCGGCACTTGCGCTTTACCGCCGAACATATAGCGGAATTTCGCCCCTTGGTTGATCACCTGATCAAAGCACGTGCCGATAAAATCGTTAAACATCAGTTCCGCAATCGGTCTCAGCCCCGTGGATGCCGCAGCCATGGCCGCACCCATGTAGCCCGCCTCAGAAATCGGTGTATCCAGCACTCGGCTGCGCCCGAATTCCTGTACGAGCCCCTTTGTGACCCCCAGTACACCGCCCCATGCTTCATCATCTTGCAAATGATCGACCGCCGCTCCCCCGGCGACATCTTCACCGATTACAAGCACATTGTCGTCTTTTCTCATCGCAAGCTTCATTGCTTCATTGATCGCGTCCGACATGCTTATGACTCTCGCCATCTCACATTCCCCCTTTTTCATATGACACGTAGACGTCTGTCAACAGCTCAGACTCTTTCGGATATGGACTCTTTTCGCTGAACGAGACGGCTTTTTCAATCGATTCGCTGACACGCCGTTCGATGTCTGACAGTTTATTTGCATCTGTTTCTTTTAGAAGATAGTTTTTAAATCCTTTGATGGCATCCTTTTCTTCAAGATGCTCAGTCTTTTCATCCTTTGTTTTATAAGTTTGGGCATCCCCTTCGAAATGGCCGTAGTTTCTGTAAGTCATACATTCAATCAAAGACGGGCCTCCGCCGTTTCTTGCTCTTTCTATCGCTTCCCCGGCTGCCTGATAAACCGCTAAAATATCTTTTCCGTCCACCGTGACCCCCGGCGTGTTGTAGGCAGCCGCCCGATCGGCGATTGAATCACAGGCTGACGCGTACTCAAATGTCGTGGCTTCGCCGTAACCGTTGTTTTCAGCGATGAACACGACAGGAAGGTTCCATACTGCCGCTAAGTTCAGCCCTTCATGGAAAGTCCCTTGGTTATTGGCTCCGTCCCCAAAAAAGCAAACGCTTACATTTTTAGTTTGTTTATATTTAGCCGTGAGCGCTGATCCGCATGCGAGCGTGAATCCGCCCCCGACGATTCCATTTGCGCCTAACATGCCTTTATCAAGATCCGCAATGTGCATAGAACCGCCTTTGCCTTTACACAGTCCGGTCGCTTTTCCGAATATTTCCGCCATCATGCCGTCCAGATCACAGCCTTTGGCGATACAATGGCCATGTCCCCTGTGCGTGCTTGTAATGCTGTCGCCATCATCTAAATGAGCGCACACCCCCGCAGCTACCGCTTCTTCACCGGCATACAAATGGACGAATCCGGGAAGCACTCCTTGTGCGAAAAGTTCATGCACTTTGTCTTCAAAGCCCCTGATTTCCAGCATCTTTTGGTACATCCACAGCGCTTTCTCCTCAGTTAATGACAAGCCTTCTCGTTTTAACAATTCCATTTTGTGCGCCTCCTTCTATTTAGGGTTCACACTTATAAATGCAAGAAGCATGCCAGCCTTTGAAGCCCGTAAAATGAATGTTTTTATTTTTACAATGGAGACAGTTTGAGACAGGTGTCTCATTTTGTCTCGATCTGTTCCCTTTGTCTCGTTTTATGGCATACAAAAAAGACCGGGCATCACCCTGTCTTTGACAATGATCGACGTATTTATTTCCTCGGAAATCTTTTAACTGCTTCATTCTTCTGCATACAGTCTATCGTGGCGTTTGAGTGGTTACACTCTTTTTTTCATATCCACGTGCTGCAGTTCATGCTTTTCTTCAACAGCCCGATTCAGCGCTTGAAGCATGTAGCCAATGCCTTTATACGATGACAAAGGCCAGGTGATATGCTGATGCTCTCCGATGACGGCGTTTAGGACGCTTCGGTATTTTTTCCCGCCAAGCATGACAAGCTCCTCGATGTCGGAGAAGCCTTTTTCATGAAATTGACGGCGCAGCTCGTCCGCTGCCATGATCTCCGGATGACCGGTTCCAAAAGTGACATCGTAATTTCCGGGAACAATATCATCCGGACGAAGGAATCCGTGCTTCGCCGACAAAATCACCCACTCATCGAAAAATGCTTTCGCATATCGCTCGCACGCCTGATGAAACGGGCTGAGATAAGCGTCTTCCGCCCTTACCGGACCTGTATCTGAATGGACATCCCAAATTTTTTTCTTGCCGCAGGGGATGATGCACAGTCGTTTCATTTTTCTCTCCCCCTTTATGATGTATCTCCTATCAATGTACCATTATTCGTTTATTTCTGCATGACGAAACTGGCCATGGATCTGTCTGGGTAAAAACTGCACACAAAAAGACCCGGAATTCAAATCGAAATCCGGGCCGGATGAAGGTTGTTTATGTCACTCTTGCTCCATCCCATCAAGATACTTTCTCTCAAAGTCATCGAGCAATGCACGCACTTCATCTGTTGACTTTGTATTCATGCATTGATTTCTTAATTCACTTGCTCCCCGGAATCCGCGGAGATATATCTTGAAAAAGCGGGGGAGCGGTTTATATGCTCGGGCTTCTGCTTTTGAATATTCATCATGAAGATCCAGATGCAATCTCAAAAGATCAAGCAATTCCTTACTGCTATGCTCTCTCGGCTCCTTTTCAAAGGCGAATGGATTAGTAAAAATGCCTCGTCCAATCATAATCCCGTCAACACCGTATTGTTCAGCGAGTTTCAAGCCGGTTTCACGGTCAGGAATATCCCCATTGATCGTCAAAAGGGTATCCGGCGCTATCTCATCACGAAGTTTCTTGATTTCCGGGATGAGCTCCCAATGCGCATCTACTTTACTCATTTCCGCTCTTGTACGCAGATGAATGGAAAGATTCGCAATGTCTTGTTTCAGTATGTGTGTCAGCCAGCCGCGCCATTCGTCTATGTCCGTGTAGCCAAGTCTGGTCTTCACACTGACCGGCAGACCTCCTGCTTTCGCCGCCTGTATTAATTCGGCTGCAACTTCAGGACGGCAAATCAGGCCGCTTCCCTTTCCATTCCCCGCCACATTAGGTACAGGACAGCCCATATTGATATCCAGGCCCTTAAACCCTAATTCCGCCATCCCAATACTCATTTGGCGAAAGTTTTCAGGCTTATCTCCCCATATGTGGGCAACCATCGGCTGTTCATCCTCCGTGAAAGTCAAACGGCCGCGCACACTATCCTTCCCATCCGGGTGACAATAGCTTTCTGAGTTTGTAAACTCTGTGAAAAACACATCAGGTCTGCCTGCTTCACTCACAACATGGCGAAAAACGACATCCGTCACATCTTCCATTGGTGCCAGTACAAAAAATGGCCGCGGTAATTCACGCCAGAAATTATCTGTCATAACAAATCCAAATCCTTTCATGATGGGATACAGCCAAACCTTTATCCCAAAATTAAAAACTGACCATGCTTCTTTTACACTTATAGCATGTGTCAGCACTTCTTATCAAACGATAGTAAATTTTGAACATTTCACTTTTTACTCGTTAAAAAGTGAAAAGCAAACTGAAGTAGAATAGATATGATAGAACACCTTACAACTCCTTAACCATATAATCGGTTCGAAAGAGAAAAAAGTGTGATGATTATCTACACCTATTTTTTTTATATTGTGGTTTATTAGTAGTAGCGCTGACCTTCATCTTTCTTAGGGCCTTACTTTTGCTCTTTTTGGACAAAAAGGATTCCAACCTAAATAGAATATCATATGAGTTCTCCCTATTACCAATGCAAAATATTTGTCCTGTTATCGAAGATAAAATATTTAACGCTGCACCATATCCGTATCTCAATATCATTTACGGAAAACGAATTTCAAGAAATAATATGATTAAGCAAAATGAGTTGGGGATGGTATGGAGTAAGGGGATGGGAAGAGAAAATAAACTCGAACTTAAAAGAATTCAAACTTCAATCTGGACCATTTGAGATTTGCTCATGGTTTAGAAATAACCAACGCAACAAGTGGCTTCTGGCTCTATACAGTATATGTACTAAGGGTCGATTGGCTTTCAAACCCCTTATGTTAATATCTTTATACAATCACCTATATATGTTTGTATAAGATTACGATTCGGTAATCCTGATCCAGAACCAATAAAATAGACTGCTGACTAAGTGTCGCAGTCCTCACTCATAAGATTAATAAGAAAGTGTTCATTTTCTTTCATCATTAAATAAGGCATCAGAAGTTATTGCTTTCATTTCGAATATCCTTTGTTATACCTGTGATTATTTGTATAACAGTGAAAACCCCCAAGAAAACAGTGACAATATTAAACCATGGATTATCATAGAATGAAAGATATGTTTGAAAGAAATTCAGTTCAGCTATGTTTGCCGGGAATCCATTCATTTCTCTATAATTAGGACCCCATCCCGTTAATTCTGCAAAATTAAAATAAAGCTGTGAAACTAAAAATGCCAAAACCGTGAGAAACCAACTTTTTTTATATACTTTACCCATTTCATTATCCATTTCCTTTTCTGCAATACTTTTTAGCCAAGTGTCAATCTAACATCATTATATGATGAAGCATGATTGTCGCGATAATTACTTATTAAGGATATAACCATCGCAGGTATTACTGTAATAGTTGTTATCACTTACGATTCCGCCTCGGCGCTATTATTTAATTGTTGTAATGCTAATACGTTATACATTAAAGTAAGCCACCTTTGCCTTTTGCAGCTTCTACATCAGAACCTTCAAACAGTTGTTGAAGTTCCAATACATCTCTTATTCGATTCCACCTCCTTTTTATCATTTATTACAACTATTGCTAATAGTATTCTTTAAGAAAGGAGTTTACAAAATATTAACGGGAATTACAAGTATTCACGGAACTTGAACGACTTGTTATTGCTGCTGGTTCACAACAAGATCTTCATATTTTGTCTGTAATGCCGTTTCCAAACGGAAAAAAGAAAGTGTTAATAGAAAGCAGCCTGCTGGCTGTTTTTCACTTGCTTTTCCATACGTTTTTTCAACTCTTTTTATCAGTTAAATAAAGACAAAAAACAGGTAGGACAAGGGCAAAACATGAAAAAACCCGGAAATCGGAATTGTTTATTTACCGAAATCCAGGTCTGATTACGAATTGTTTATTTTAGTTAGACGATTTTAATACAAGCTTCGCCACGGCTTCTACATGAGCCGTCTGCGGAAACATATCAACAGGCTGAATATATTCGACGCGATAGTCCTTCGACAGCGTCTGCAAGTCTTTCGCCAGTGTGGAAGGATTGCAGGATACGTAGACGAAGCGTTTCGGTTTTACTTTTTTGATGGTATCTAAAAATGTTCTGTCACAGCCCGTTCTCGGCGGGTCGACGATGACCACGTCAGGGCGGAAGCCTTCTTTCGTCCATTTCGGGAGCCAGTGTTCGGCTGTTCCTGTGACATATGCCGCGTTTTTGATGCCGTGTTTTTTGGCGTTTTTCTTCGCATCGTCAATTGATTCTTTAATGACGTCCATGCCGCGGATCTCTTTTGCGCCGCTTGAAACCCACATGCCGATCGTACCGACGCCGCAATACGCGTCTACGACTTTTTCTTTTCCTGTCAGCTGAGCCGCTTGTTTCACTTCGTCATACAGCTTAACCGTCTGCTCAGGGTTGAGCTGGAAGAAGGCGCGGGCGCTCAGTTCAAATGACACGTCACCGAGCACTTCTTGAATGGCATGGCTTCCGGCCAGCGCTTTTGTTTTGTCACCGAAAATGACGGATGTGCGCGCGCCATTGATGTTTTGAATAATCGATTTCACTTCCGGCAGACGGTTCTGAATGGCTTTGACGATCTCGTCTTTATTCGGCAGTGTCTCTTTCGCGGTGACAAGCACGACCTGCACTTCGCCTGTTTCAAAACCGACTCTCGTCACGATGGTGCGGACATCGCCTTTTTTGGTCCGTTCGTTATAAACGGACACGTTGTGTTTTTCCAAAATACGGCGGACGATACCCGTTGTTTTGTTTGTTGCCGGATGCTGGACAATGCATTCCTTAATCGGGACGATTTTATGGGAATCAAGTCCGTATAAGCCGGCAATGATGCTGCCGCTTTGCGAGCGTCCGACTTGGAACTGGCTTTTGTTCCGGTAATTCCAAGGGTTGTCCATTCCGATCGTATCTTTAATGTTCATTTCTTCGACATTGAATCTCGTATGACGTTCCAGAGACTGAATGACGATGTCGCGTTTTTCGCGAAGCTGCTGGGTGTATGCCAGATGCTGAAGCTGACAGCCGCCGCACTGGTCGTAGACCGGGCATGGCGGCGTGACACGGTGTTCAGACGGCTTGCGGATTTTTTTGACGCGTGCTTCTGAAAATTTCGGCTGCACATTTGTCGCTTCGGCAACGACTTCTTCACCGGGCAGAGCGCCGGGAACGAAGACAACTTTTTTCTTAAAATAGCCGACGCCCTCTCCGTTAATGCCGAGACGTTTGATGGTCAGCGGAAATGTCTGTCCGATTTTCAATTCGGCAGGCGCCTTTTTTTGATGTTGATTCACGTTTTTTTCTCTCCGTTTCTATATAAAGCCTTTCTCATGGGAAAGCGGCTGATTTGAAATATCACATCTGTTCAGTATAACATGCAGCCGGCGGTTCCTTCATGTTTTTCACTGGAAGTTTCCAAAAATCCTCATCATTCAATGCTTCTCCACAAGTACAAGGACGCATAGCTTAAATACGGCGCCCATTCGCTGCTTACCTGAAGCATCAAGTCTTTTGACGGTTTATCCTCTAGGGCGAAGCGGCGTTTGACGGCGTTTTGCAGGCCGATGTCCGCCAAAGGAAACAGATTCGGGCGGCCGAGACCGAACATGAGGACGTTTTGGACGGTCCACGGGCCGATGCCTCTGATGGCGATCAGCTTTTTCATAATGTCTTCATCCGATAAATGGGTAAGTTCCGCCAGATTGAGCGCTCCTTCTGCAATCATCCGTGAAATGTCAATCGCATATTCCGCTTTTCTCATGCTGAACTGGAGCTCCCGCAAGTCCTGATACTCAAGCGCCGCGATCGTTTTCGGCTCGGGGTAGCACCAGACGCCGTCTTTTTGTTCACCGAAGGCATGGACGAACCGTTCCGTTAAGGTAAATGCGAAAGACAGGTTGAGCTGCTGGTGGATGATGCATTTCATGAGACAGTTGTAGACGTCATACTCCAAGACGAGCGGGGTTCCCGCATGTTCCTCAAAAAGCGCCGACAGATTTGTTTTTGAGAAATGATCAAGCACAGGCTGAAGCGGCTGTTCCCACTGAAAAATGTGTTTGATCCGTTCAATCATCTCCTCGCGGTCCGTTTCTCCGCTGACGAGGAAGACCGGGTCTGCGGCGGTGCCTTCCCCTTGAACCGTGATGACAGACAGTTTGCCGTCCCGTGTTCTGAGCGGCACTTTGATTGATCTTGCATGAAGATCGACCGCATTCAGCGGATCGAGCGACAGCCTTTCAAGTACTTTATCAAAATGATACGGCGGCGTGACCGAAACCGTTTCCTTCCACATATGCTCCACCCCTTTTTGTCCAAGTATATCATGAAGCGGCCGGGCGGCAATTCGTATACTTTTCTTCATAACGCCGCATGATATAATGGCAGGCGGAGGGTTGTTTATGATACATATAACCGCAATCACAACACATAATGAGATATTAAATAATATCCCCCTATCACGTACAGAACAACCGGACATCGCATGGTACTGGGTTGATTTTTTCGGCGCTGAGATGCATGAAATCGAGCTGCTGCGGGATTATTTTCACTTTCATCCGCTTGCGATCGAGGATTGCTTTCAGCACATGCAGCGGCCGAAAATCGACCATTATGACGGCTACCGTTTTTATGTGCTCCACGCCTTGAACCCGGACACACTGGAAATGGAAGAGGTGGACATTTTTCAGTCCGACCGTTTCATCGTCAGCTTCCATTTGCACGAATCGCCCGGCGTCTCAAAGGTGAGAGAACGGTTTTTCGCTTCTCCGGGATTAGCCAAAAAAGGGCCCGGGCACATCACTTATATGATTATGGATCAGCTTGTCGATGAATATTTCCCTGTGCTGTACAAAATTGAAGACCGGCTGAATGAAATTGAAGACAGCAGAACACATAAATCTTACGGCACATTAATGAATGAAGTGTTTGAATTGCGGACTGATCTTTTGAACCTGAGGCGGACGATCATTCCGATGCGCGATTTAATGTACCGGATTTTGAGCCTTGACCATGTAAAAGAAAGCCGTGAAACGAAAGCGTATTTCAGCGATATTTATGACCACCTGTTAAAGCTGGCTGAGCTGATCGAGTCAAACCGTGATATGACGTCAGATTTGCGGGACAGCTATGTGACGCTGAATTCAAACCGGATGAACGCCATTATGATGACATTAACCATCGTCTCGACCATTTTTATCCCGCTGACGTTCATCGCGGGGGTTTACGGCATGAATTTCGATAACATGCCTGAGCTTCATTGGAAATACGGGTATTTTATCGTTTTGGGCGTAATGGCCGTTCTTGTGGCCGCCATGCTGTTTTGGTTCGCCCGCAAAGGCTGGTTTAATATTTTCAAGTAAGAACGGCTGCCGGCTGTTCTTTTTTTTGAGAAAACATGATAGTCTGGAAAAAAACGTAAAGAGGTGTGCGCCGTTACCATCTTTTCTCACAAAATCATTTCTTCTGTCCTCCTGGCTTTCAGTGTCATGTCCATTGCCCCGCTGTATAACGGCCGTACGGTGTCTGATTACATCTTTGAGTCGCTCGGCTATTCCTCTTGGCCGGAAGATGGAGCCCATATCTCCGTCATCCCCGGGGTCCTGCTTTACTTTGCGGCGTTAATCTGGTGTGCCGCCGCGTTCAGGCGGACGCTTCCCGCAGCGGGGCTGTTTCTGATCTTTCTCAGTATGGGGGCCGCTTCCGGTATCAGTCCCGCCACTGAATATGCTGCTTTTTCCTTAAAACAGTTCGCGCCCGAAAAAGAGGCTGTCGAATATTTGAAGCACCGCAGCGAATGCAGTCATCTGGTTGAGCGAAAAAGAGCGGGCATGAGCTGCACGCTTTATATCAATCATTACGGAAAAGGGGAACAAACCATTTCTGTCACCCCGGATTTATCAGAAAACATAAAGGACGTCACATTCAAATCAAAAACATTCACTGTAAAACCCCGTTCAAAAACAATCATTAAAACGCGGTTTACCGGATTTTATAAGGGGAAAGCCGCCTCAGACTCCGGATGGTCTTCCGAACCTGAACTGAAAGTGGCAATCCTGTACACAGCGGATTAACCATTTTGCATGTATAATGGTGGAAAACTTTTCATTGGAGGGACTGTCAAATGAAGATCGCCATCGTCGGACTCGGCAATATGGGCCGCCCCATCGCCGAAAATATCATGAAAGCCGGATACAGCCTGACTGTATATAACCGGACGAAAGAAAAAGCGGCTGACCTGCTGGAAAAAGGGGCCGAATATGCCGAAACGCCCCGCCAGGCAGCTGAACATGCGGATATCGTGCTGTCCATGCTGTCAGACGATGAAGCCGTAACAGACGTGACTTTCGGAGCTTGCGGCATTATTGCCGGGTTATCTGAAAACGGCATTCATATTTCGATGAGCACGATCAGTACAACGCTGTCAGAACAGCTTTCCGCCGCACATTCGGGCAGAGGGCAGTCCTTTATCGCCGCTCCCGTCCTCGGCCGCCCCGATGCCGCCGAGAAGGCCGAACTCCGCATCATCACAGCCGGACCGGCAGAAGCGAAGAAAAAGGCCGAACCGCTGCTTAACATCCTGAGTCAGCAAGTATTGGACACTGGTGAAGAAACAAAAACGGCCAATGCCGCGAAAATCAGCGTCAATTTCTTGCTCGTGTCCATGCTGGAGGCGTTATCTGAATCATTCTTAATGATGGAGAAATACGGGTTAGAACGGAAACAATTTTTAGAAATCGCCGGCGCGCTCTTTGGCTCTCCCGTCTATCAAAATTACGGAACCATGATGGCTGAGGAGAAATTTGAGCCGGCCGGTTTCAAAATGTCTTTAGGGCTGAAGGATACCAATCTGGCGCTCGCCGCCGCTGAACAGGTTTCCGCAAAACTCCCTCTTGCCGAGCTGGCCAAGAGCCATTTTGAAAGCGGGGTCGCACAAGGCTTCGGGGATCTGGATTGGGCTGCTTTGATTAAATGTATCAAATAAGCAGTGAAAACCTCTCCCGTTTAGGAAAAATGAAACCAATGTGTTAGAGAACACATTGGTTTCTTGGCTATTATAAGCGTCTGTTTCTTTGTAATCATTCCATTCATGTCCGTATTAATTTTATTTTTCCAAATGCAATGCCGAATGTTGTTTTTATATAAGGGGTGCTGTCAACCCATATTCTCCCTTGATTTTTCTCAATTAATGCTTTGGCAATTGAGAGTCCTAAACCGCTTCCCGAGTGTCCTGAGCTTCTGGATAAGTCTCCCCTGTACATCCTCTCAAATACCTTCTCTGATTCTGTCTTTGGTATCCCCGGCCCCCTATCCCAGATCAGCAGTTCAAATTCTTTGTCATTCTCTTTAAGTTCTATGCCAAGAACCTTTCCTTCTTTTCCGTAAAGGATGGCATTCTTCAAGATATTCTCAATAATTCTAACGATACTTAGACGATCCGCCATAATAAGACACTTTCTTTCAGGAATATTTATTTTAAGCTCTAATTCATTTCTTTTTATCTCCGGCAAGTATTCAATCAATAACTCTCTGGTTACTTCAGAAAAGTCAATAATATCTGGCTGCATCGGCATTTCATCTGCATCCAGTTTAGCCATGTTAAATATTTCATCAATTAACTGCTTTAAATGATTCGACTTCTTTGAAACAATGTTTACGTATTCTTTCTTTTCTTCTTCCGAGGCTGCAATATCGTCTTTCAACGCATCTAAATATCCTATAATTGATGTAAGCGGTGTGCGAATATCGTGTGATATGCTTGATAACAGGCTTTTTCTCGCTGCGTGCGTTTGAATCGTTTCCACCTGTATTTTCTCTAACTTCTCGATCAATTCGTTTATTGAAAAAACCATTTCATTAAATATCGGAGCCCCATTCGCAAATATTCTTGTCGTTAAGTTCCCATTTAATGTCCGCTTAACCGCATGGATCATTTGAATGAGCTCATTGTTGAATTTGCAGTAAATTGTAATAAGGATTACAGACAAACCGATCAGCAGACCATAGACAACCAATTTAACAGTGTTAAGCTCTTGGTGCTGCCAGTCATATAAACAATTGAGGCAAATCAGTGTAATCTGCAGAAACATAAGATATATGATTTTACGACTCATCTTTCTCACCTGCAAATTTGTATCCTATCCCCCAAACTGTTTGTATAAATTGAGGATTAGATGGGTCTTTTTCTATTTTTTTTCTCAGCTTTCTTATGTGAACCATCACGGTATTGTCATCTTCTAAGTAATGATTGCCCCAAACATTCCGAAACAACTGAGCCTTCGTAAATACCTGTTCCGGATTGGAAGCCATAAATTTCAGCAGCTCCAGCTCTTTTGCGGTTAATGATATTTCTTCACCTGCAACGCATACGATATATCTTTTCACATCAATTGATAAACCTTTATATTTCAGCAGCGGCTTCTCTTCTGTTCCGCTGCCGCTCCCTAAAATGAAAAACCTTCTCATCAGAGCCTTAATTCTGGCCACAACCTCGTTTACGCTAAAAGGTTTTGTAATATAATCATCTGCTCCTATACTCAACCCTACAATTTTGTCAGCTTCATGGTCCTTTGCAGTAAGCATAAGTATTGGCACATTGGTTTTTTCTCTTAGTTTTCTGCATACTTCAATCCCATCCATTTTTGGCATCATGAGATCCAATATTACGAGGTGATAAGTATTTTGTTCAAATAATGCCAAAGCTTCCTGTCCATCCTTTGCAACATCTGCTAAATAAAGTTCCCGTTCAATGTATTTTTTTAATAAATCTCTGATCACTTTTTCATCATCAGCGATAAGGACACGAATTTCTTTCACTTCATGACACCCGCCTTCATATTTTTTGTATTTATGTAAGTAACAGTGGGTATTCATTATTACATGATATGCAATCTATCATGTGATCTTTTAGCCAATTTTCAGTATTTTATATAAACACAGGTGTATTCAATTTGTCGGCTTATGAAAATTGTAACGCTCAGCTTCCAAATATAACTTTGACACAAACGTCATGATATTTAAAGAGTAAGCCCTAATTCCAACAAGATCAGTATTTCGATTATGTTTTTATGTCGGGAATTTGTCCCCTATCCGCTAAATTATTACCTGTTGATCAATCATCAATATGAGTTTTTTGTTTGTGCTCGAACGAACAAAAACACCTGGTTCATACAGGTGTTTCTCATCCGCCTAAACATTTTTCGACCTCTCTTTTCGGGGTAAAATACAGCCCTCCCCCTTTTCATAAAGAGTAAGAACTTTTTTAGTCAATGCAAGCCTTGGTACAATCCAATACGATAACACAGCTGATATAATTCCAAAAAGAGCTCCTGCAGCAACATCGAAAGGATAGTGTACACCTACCCATATGCGTGAAACAGCTACACTAAGCGCAAATATGATCCAGATCCAGCCTGTTTTTTTATATACAAGCCAAAAAGAAAATGAGATAGAAAAGAATAGGATGGTGTGATCGCTTGGAAATGAATTATCCACCGCATGATCTACCAGTTTGTTAACATTTGAAAGAACTGCAAATGGTTGATGATTGGAATAGAGTTGACCGGCAATTTTCCCGATCATCTCTGCTATAATGAATGCCACTCCCGCCTGTATGACCATCATTCTGTTTCTATCATTTCGGGTAAACCAGAAAACAAGCATAACGAGTGCTAAAATAAACACTGCATATTCAGCAAGTATGACCATTGCTGAGTTTAGAAATGGATATTCTTTTCCCAGATCGTTTACAGCACGAAAAGCGGTCATATTCATCTCTGAAAAAGACACTTATACCATCCTCCTATTTAAACACTCATTTATATTTTCACGGAATTTATGCGGCACAAATCAATCGGCTTTTCACTTGAAAGTCTTTCATAAACATTAATGTATATCCGCTTTGTTAAAATAGATCACCAAGGAAGCAAATCCCAATATTGAGATTAGGGCAATTCCTGCATAGGAGTACTCCGGAGGATAAGTAGGGAGAAGCGTATTCATTGAAATGTCTCCGGCTGCTGCCCACGGGAACAATCCTCTGTGTTCTGAGTTAGCTGTCATAATATTTATCAAAGTAATTAGGATTGTAAAAATAATGGTAGGTACGTAATTCTTTAGAACAACTGTGATCAGAACAATAGGTGTTGATAAAACAAATAGTAAAACTCCCCCAATTGCAAAGTGCAAAAATGATTTGAGTATGAGTGATTGGCTGAGACCCGGGAATTGCAAGATCACACCCAGTAATAAAGTAAGCCCCCACGCAACTAAAGTTAAAAAGAATATCCAGATAAATAGCAGCAATAGTTTACTAAGTATCAGATTGATTCTGGAAACGGGTATGGTTAAAAGGTTTTTCAGTGTATCATCCATGTATTCCCTGTTAAAAATATAAGCGGCAACAACTCCATACAGCGGAACCCCCACTACCAAGACTGTATATAAGTTAGCGTTGCTGAAAAGTTCATGAAATTTTATGACAGGAGCGGGATTCTCAGTCTTTATCTGTACATAAGATGCAACGACAACCATAAATGGGACGACCGAAGCTCCTATCGTACTTATTAGAAGCATCGCAGACCTTCTGAGTTTTAGTAACTCTGCATATAACAGATTAACCAATGGTTCCACCCCCAACCAATTTTGTGAAATAATCCTCCAGGCGGTCTTCACTCATCAAAATTTTAAACACCTCAATATCGTTCTGAACAAGTAATTTATTAATTGCTCCCTGTTGTCCAATATGCGAGAAAATGCGGATAATTCCGTCACCATGTACTTCGTAGTCAAAGATCTGAAAATGTTTCTCTAAAAGCATCGCAGCTTTATTATCATTCGAAACTTGAAACTCAAGAAACTTTCGATTTCTCTTCCGGAGAGTATCAAATTCGGTTTCCTCTAACAGTTTTCCCTCGTGAATAATGCCCAAATGATCAACTAATTGTTCAATCTCAGACAGGATATGGCTCGATATCAGCAGAGTAATTTTTCTTTCTTCAGCTAATGTTTTAATGAGCCTTCTCATCTCTTTAATCCCAATCGGATCTAAACCATTCGTCGGTTCATCTAATATTAGTAATTCCGGATAGTGAAGAAGAGATCGGGCGATGCCAAGTCTTTGCTTCATTCCCAAAGAGTATTTGCCTACAAGCTTTTTGGTTTCATTCTCTAATCCCACAATTTCTAATGCTTCTTCAATTGCATTTTTTTTGTGAATTCCAACGATCCTGGCATTTATTTCAAGGTTTTCTTTAGCCGTGAGGTTTCCATAGAATCCTGGTACTTCTACAATTGAACCAATTCTTTTTAGAATGTCTTTCTTATTCGTATGTAAATCCTCACCGAATATCTCAATCTTTCCATGAGTAGGCTTTATCAGGCCCAGCAGCATTCTTATTGTCGTTGTTTTACCTGCCCCGTTTCTCCCCAGAAACCCGTAAATATCTCCTTCATTAACTGTTATGTTGAGGTTATCAACTGACTTTTGTTTTCCATAAACTTTTGTTAAATTTGTCGTTTTAATTATTTCCTGCATTGATCCAGACCTACTTTCCTAATGCTTATGTACAATAGTATAGGAATGCGTTTTTAACTGGAGATTAACTATTTCTTAACTATCTCTTAATTAGAGGGGCAAAAAAAACCTGCCCCCTTTAACTGGGAGCAGGTTTCATCTCAGTGATGTTTATGGCGTAAGGGTTTTGACGCCTGCATCAAGATAAGACTATATGATGAGGCGCTTCCCGTTACAAAGACGGCAGCTTCATTTCTTTCTCAAACATCAGGTCATCAATGCTTTTAAACGTGTAGCCTTCTTTTTTCAGATCGGTAATGGCATCGTCCAGAGCTTCTGAATTGTCCTTTGAAACGGTGTGAAGAAGGTAGATCGCGCCGGGATGCGCCTGCTTTATCATGTGATCATAGGCGTATTGTTTCCCTTTTTGCTCGTTAACCTTCCAGTCGACAAATGCGACGGACCAGAAAACGGTTTGGTAGCCGAGGCGCTTCGTTTCTTTGAGGACATATTCGCTGAACACGCCGCGCGGCGGACGGAGATACAGATTGTCCCGCTTTCCGGTAATGTTGTACACAGCTTCCGTGACGGAATCGAGTTCGTCTTGAATCTGATCGCCCGTTTTTGTCGTCAGATCAGGATGATGAAAAGAATGATTGCCGATGATATGGCCTTCCTTTGACATCCGTTTAATCAAATCAGGCTGCTCTTTCACAAAATGACCCGTGACAAAAAAAGTGCCCGTGACGTGATGTTTTTTTAACACATCAAGCACTTTCGGGGTGTACCCATTTTCATATCCGTTATCAAACGTTAAATAGATGGTCTTTTCTTTCGTATTGCCCAAATAAAAAGCATCATATTTTTTGACCAGATTGTCCAGCTGTCTGCCGGCATCCGGCGGCTGATGATTGACGCTGCGTTTAAAGCCCCAGTTTATCCGTTCATTCGGAACGGCCTCTGCGCTGTTGATGCCTCCCGCAAGTAAAACGGCCATGCAGCAAATTGAACAAAACCATTTCATGACCAGCACTCCTTCTGCATTTTTCCTTATTTTGCAGTAGGCCCTGCCCTTTTATACAGCCGCATTATGGAAAAAGAAAAACCCCGGCATCCGCCGGGGTTTATTCCCAATCCTTTTTAAAGCGTTCGTATTTTGCTTCCAGATCATCAAGCATGCCGATGAGCCGGTCTATATCTTCAACGTCCGTTGATTCAGGGTCTAATGAATCAATGACATTCATAAACATATCGAGTCTGTTCTTTAGGTAATCGAGCTGCTGATCTTTGCTGTTTACTGCATTCCCCATACTTCCACTCCATTCATTTTTTATAATGGTAGCGTATTTTTTGCCGTTTTTCAATGGTTCCGCTACTTGCGATCTTGGCTGATCAGGTCTAAAATTAACAGTTGGCAGACGTTAGTATGCCCCATTTATAAAGGAGTTAGATAGTCATGACACAAAACACAACACTGCGTCCGATCACACCGGAGTACGATCCTTGGGAAGCGTACATGGATGTCGACCAGTATGGAGATATGAAACTGACGAACGTTGAATTCACAACGACGACTTTGTGCAATATGAGATGCGAGCACTGCGCCGTCGGGTACACGCTCCAGCCGAAAGACCCGAATGCGCTGCCGATCGACCTTTTATTAAAGCGGCTTGATGAAATTCCTCTGTTACGCTCTATCAGCATTACGGGCGGCGAACCGATGCTTTCGCTGAAATCGGTAAAGGAATACGTCGTCCCGCTTTTAAAATATGCGCATGAACGCGGCGTGCGCACACAGATCAATTCAAACCTGACGCTTGATATCGGGCGCTACGAACGGATTATTCCCTATTTGGACGTTCTTCACATTTCTCACAACTGGGGAACGGTCGAGGACTTTGCCGACATCGGATTTGCGATGATGGAGAAGAAACCGACATTTGAACAGCGGGCGCGCTATTTTGACAAAATGATTGAAAACAGCCGCACGCTGGTCGAAGCAGGTGTAATGGTTTCAGCGGAAACGATGCTCAACAAACGGACACTGCCGCATATCGAACATATTCACCGGCAAATTACCGAAGAAATGAAATGCCAGCGGCACGAAGTCCATCCGATGTATCCGAGTGATTTCGCCAGCGCGCTTGAATCACTCAGCCTGAAAGACATGAGACAGGCCATCCATCATCTGCTCGACATTCGAGATGAAGAGACATGGATGCTGTTCGGTACGCTCCCGTTTTACGCATGCAGTCCTGATGAAGAAGACCAGAAGCTTCTCCGCCGCCTGCGGGAAGCGAAAAACGTTACGGTGCGAAACGACCCTGACGGCCGCTCCCGCCTGAATGTCAACATTTTTGACGGAAATATCATTGTCACGGATTTCGGCGATACACCGCCGCTCGGCAATATTAAAACAGACAGCCTTCCTGAAGCATATGACAAGTGGAGACAGACGAAGCTGAGCAAAGAGCTGAACTGCCGCTGCACAAACGTCCGGTGCCTCGGTCCGAACGTCCTTGTCAAAAACAGTTATTATCAGGACACGGATTTTTCATTACGAAAAGCCAGAGGTTAACAGAAGATGGAAACGACAATTACGGACATTTTGAAAAGCAAAGTGGTTGAGATCATCATCGTCGCTCTCGTGCTTTACGCCGGTGTTTTTCTGATCAACCGCTTTGTCCAGGTGTTATTTAAACGCACAGATTTCTTAGAGGAACGGAAAGGGAAGACGATTGAGAGCCTCGTCCGGTCCATCACCCAGTATACGGCGACGATCGGTTTTATCTTTTACGTCATTTCTTTATTTGTTCATGATTTCGGCCGAATTTTAGCCGGGGCGGGTGTTGCCGGTATCGTCATCGGTTTCGGCGCCCAGTCGTTAATCAAGGACATTTTGGCCGGTATCTTTTTAATATATGAACGCCAGCTTCATAAAGGCGATTACGTGACGATTAACAATCTGTTCAACGGCACAGTGGAAGAAATCGGACTCCGTTCCCTCCAGATCCGTGAGTGGACCGGCAAGCTGCTTACCATATCTAACGGTGAGGTCAGACAGCTTCAAAACTATAACATTGATTATATGCGGATTACCGAGTCCGTCGTGATCAGTTACAAGGAAGATCCCGAGCGGGTATATGCCATCTTAGAAAAAGCGTGTGACATGCTCAATGATGAGCTTCGCGATTCATTGAAACGGGATGAATTTCTCAATGCGGCGGAGCCGTTTCAAGTGCATGGAATTATGAGTCTGAACAAATTAACCAGAGGCATTGAATTTACCGTCAAAGGCATGGTTCAAGACACAGAATACTTCTCGGCGAGCCTTGCGGTGAGACGCGTTCTTGCCCGGGAGCTGTACAACAACAATGTTCAATTGCTTGAGGAAATGTATCACACACAAAAAAGCTGATTCCCAAACCGGAATCAGCTTTTTTTATTTATCTCGGCTGCGCTGTCGTTTGAAAACCGAATGTGACATGATCCTGCACCGGAATCCAAGCCCCGATTCCTTGCGAAGTCACATTTTTGACGACAAGTTTCCGCTTGCTGCCTTTCAGCACCAAATACACTTCACCGTATGTTACTTTTCCTTTTTCATTAACGGCTGGAGCGTAGGCGTGCAGGTAGCCGAGCCGCTGCGGAGAAATTTTGTAGGTTTGATCGCGTTTTGTGCCTGCGCCGATAACCGTTTCAAACGCGAGCGGCAGTTTTGTTTTCTTCATCGCTTTTTGCATCATCATGCTTTTTACGTCTTCTGCGTTCGGCACCTTCGCTGTAAGCCCGCCTTTGATTTTGTATTGCTGTTCTTGGGCGTATGAGATAACCGCGGTTTGCTGTCCGCCCCGGTTATCCGCTCTGTTTGTGTTGATTTTTTTATATTCCCAGTTGGCGACCGTTTCGTTCGATTGATAGCCGAGCGCCCATTTCCCGAGAAATATTGTCGCCCGGTATCCGATGGCAAGCGGTGAACCGGAAACCGAGGATTCATTCAGCATCTTTATCAGATGCGGATTTTCGATATTGATCTCTGATGTATCTAACAATTCCTTTGCCAGTTTGCTCGGCTGAAGCATCGGCTGGTCCTGTGAGGCATTCGGATACGTATTTTCCTTTGAAATGCTTACGACAGAGTTGGGAACTTTAAACGGTTTCTTTGCACCGGCAGATGGCGTTGCGAAAAAACTAAAGGATAACAGCAGAATCAGTGTGGCATGAAACAGCTTTCTCATCATATCACTCTTTCTATAGCATTTTCCTTTAGTCTTTTCCTCCGCAATCGTTGTTATCCGCATTTTTTACAGGTTAAAGCAGGAAAAAACCGATCGCCATGATGACATAAGCGGCAAGGAGCGTAGCCCCCTCAAACCAGTTCGAATCACCGTCATTTGAAATCATCGTCATCAAAAGGACGGATGATATCATCGCGACAAGCTCGGGCAATGTGAATACAAGCGGCATATTGACCGGAAAAAAGATGGAACAGATCACAAGAACCGGAGCCACAAACATGGCGATCTGCAAAGTCGAGCCTACCGCGATTTCAACGGCGACATCCATTTTGTCTTTGTACGCCATAATAATCGCCGACGCATGCTCTGCGGCATTTCCGACGATTGCGACGATAATCACTCCGATAAACAGCTCGCTCCAGCCGAACTGTTCAGCCACCGCATGAAACGTATGGACAAGGTTTTCAGATATGTAGGCGACGATAATGGTTGAAATAAATAAGACGGCTGTCGCTCTTTTCCCCGACCACTCAGGCTGCTCCTCTTCTTCCTTTGCCTCCGGCTGATTCGGCTGATAAACACCGCGGTGGGTGACGAGCTTGAAATAAAGAGCTGCCACGTACAAAAGGATCATGATGATGCTGATGCCGACACTCAAATCAAGCTTGTTTTTTTCCCCCATATCCATGGAAAACACTTCGGGAATGACAAAAGCTACGATAATGGCAAAAATCAGCAGGCCAGAATTATGACGGGCATCATGAATATTGAATTCCTGCCGCTTGTATTTCAAACCGCCGATAAAAAACGACAGTCCCGCGACGAGCAGAAGATTGCCGAGCACCGAACCGGTCAGTGAAGCAAGCACGATGCCCGTCAGCCCTTCTTTTAAGGCAAAAAGCGATATAATCAGCTCTACCGCATTGCCGAACGTGGCATTCAGCAGACCGCCGATCCGCGGTCCCGCGATAATGGCAAGAGATTCGGTCGCTCTCCCCATATAACTTGCAAGCGCAATAATCGTCAAGCAATAAATAATAAACAAAACCGCTGACGGCCAGTGCATCAGGCCGCCGATGACTGAAAGCGGCACTCCCGCCGCAGCCGTAAAGAAAAAAATCCGATTCATATCTGCCTGGCTCCTTTTTTCGAATGAGTCTTTTTATATCCTTCTCAAAAACTCCCTCAATTACACTTCCGCGGCAGCCCGAATTGGCATTTTCAGGTTGCCGGACGCGACAAATCCGTGTACGATCAAGAAAGAGACTGAAGAAGGAGAAATACGCGATGTCACGACTGTACTTCTTTATTTTGGTTCTGCTTGTTTCCATCTCCGGATTTTCCCAAGGCATGCTTCTGCCGGTGATCTCCGTCATTTTTGAAACGAACGGAGAATCCGCAGCCATAAACGGACTTCACGCAACCGGCCTTTATATCGGTGTGCTTCTGGCGTCGCCGTTTATGGAGGCCCCGCTGCGCAAGCTCGGATTCAAACCTCTGATGGTCATGGGCGGATTTCTTGTTATCATCAGCTTATTCAGTTTTATTTGGCTTCAATCCATATGGTTATGGTTTTTTCTGCGGCTGCTTATCGGAATCGGGGATCATATGCTGCATTTTTCAACCCAAACGTGGGTGACGTCAAAGTCAACGCCCCGAAACAGAGGAAGAAACATTTCGCTGTACGGACTGTCCTTCGGGCTTGGATTCGCTGTCGGCCCGTTCATGGTCCCTCTTGTGAAAACAAGTCCTTCCCTTCCGTTTATCGTATCCGGCTGTATCAGTCTTGCCGCCTGGCTGTTTGTGTTTGCCTTACGTAACGAGTACCCGGCGCAAGGTCCGGATGAAACATCCGGGGATAACAGCGCAAAACGGTTTTACCGCGCTCTTCTTTTCGGCTGGGTCGCTTTTCTCCCGGCTTTCGGGTACGGTTTTTTAGAAACGGCGCTGAACGGAAGCTTTCCCGTGTACGCCCTGCGTTTAGGCATATCCGTTGATGCCGTCGCGCTGATATTGCCCGCTTTTGCTATCGGAAGTATTGTATTCCAGTTCCCTCTCGGTTTATTAAGCGATCGATTCGGGAGAAAACGTGTCCTGCTCGTCATCTTATTAACGGGTGCCCTTTGCTTTTTGACGGCCGGACTGTTTCCGTCACCTTCTGTCATCGGCTGCTGCTTTTTCACGGCGGGAATGGCGGTCGGCAGTATGTTTTCCCTCGGCATCAGCTATATGAGCGACCTGCTGCCGTCCCATCTGCTGCCGGCGGGCAATCTGCTCTGCGGCATTTCCTTCAGCCTCGGCAGCATGATCGGCCCGGTGGCGGGCGGCTGGTATATGCAGCGGTTTGAAAGCGCCAACTTGTTTTACTTTATTACGGTGATTCTGGTCTGTATTTGGCTTGCGCTCGTCTTCGGGAAAACAAAGCACAGTCCCGCATCCGAATCCCATTCTTTTCCGGCCTCATAAAAAAGCCGCCTGATCTGAGTCAGGCGGCTTCTTTCTAGTGGTATCCGTTCTGCCCGTTAGCGCTTCCGCTTGTTTTATTCTTCGGGCCGTTTTTTGAGTTTTGTTTATTATGGCTTCCGCCTTTTTTCGTATGCTTGGTCATAATCGATTCCCCTCCGTTTTTCAGCTTGAACGTCATCCGTTCCTCTATAGCTTGCTCCCGCGGTACGGATTTTCATCAGGAAGCTTTTTACGTTTATGTAAAAGCGCGTTGATTTCTCCTCCTAAAATCAGCAGTGTTCCCGTAAGATAAAACCAGATCATAAGGACGATAATTCCCCCGATGCTCCCGTATGTGGCGCTGTAGTTGGCAAAGGTGCCGACGTAAAATGAGAACAGCATACTGACGATAATCCAGCCGGCTGCCGCGAATACGGCTCCCGGCAGCACAAAACGGAGGGAAAGCCTTTTATTCGGCGCGAAAATGTAAAGCGCGGTAAACACGATTAACAGGATAAGCGGACTGATACCCCAGCGGACAACCGACCACACCTGCAAAAACAGGCCGGAGGCGCCGATGAAATCTGCGGCCAGCATTCCGATTTCTCTGCCGAACACCGGCAGAAGCAATGCGATTAAAATCGTAACCACCATCGCGATGGTTAAAAAAATTGAGGTCAGGCGAATGATGATAAATGAGCGGTTTTCCTCGACTTCGTAGGCATGGTTAAATGCTCTGACAATCGCGTTCATACCATTCGAAGCCGACCAGATGACGGCGATAATCCCGAATGACAAAAGCCCGCCGCTGCGCTTGTTCAGCGTTTGCTCCGTAATGGATTTCACCATGGACATGGCGCTGTCGGGCGCGTATTGATCGACCGCCCCGAGCACGTCTTCTGCAGATATGGGAAGATAGGCGGTGAGCGTCAGCATGAAAATCATCAACGGAAACAATGACAGCAGGAAAAAATACGCCAGCTCCGCCGATTTACTTTGTCCTTCATGCAGAGAAAACCTTGCAAACAGCTCCTTTATAAAACTCATGACATCCCACCTCAATGATCGTTTTTCGAAAAATGCTCCTTCGTTTCTTTTAACAGGTCAATGACCTGCGGCGTCGTCTGCTTCAGCTTGGTGATCTGCCCGTTTAAAAAACCCAGATCTTCCGATACGGTATTGGCGAAGATTTTCACTTGATCCATTTTTGCGGAAGCCTGCTGCTTCAGGGCTTCAGGATGTTTCCGGTAAAATGCCGCACGCCGCCTGCACGCGTCCATGTTCCGGAAACATGCCTCTCTCGTCGGCTTATGTAATAAGGACAGTGCTCCTCCGGCGGCAGCGCCGATCAGAATCGCTTTTGCCATGATGCGTGTCTGCTTCATCGGTCAATCCCCCTTATAAATGATGGTCTTTCTTTATTGTCTCCAGCAAATGACGGCACCCGGATTCGACCAAAGCGTACACCTCGCTGAAATTCCCGGTATAATACGGATCGGGCACGTCCGCAAGGTCCGACTCCGGTACATAATCAAGCAGCCTTGCAATACGCGGCGCCGCTTTTTTATAACCGGCCATGCTGCGCAGATGTCCGATATTTTCTGCATCCATCGCAATGACGTAATCAAAATCGGTCAGATCAGACTCACGGACCTGCCTCGCCGTGATGCCGCTTGCGCTGATCCCTTTCTTCTCCAGGATCTCCTTTGTCCCTTCATGCGGCGGATTTCCCGCATGCCAGGCGCCGATTCCCGCTGAATCAATGTTAATCTGCCCGTTCAGCCCGTTTTTCTTCACCATATCAGAAAATACCGCCTCTGCCATAGGCGACCGGCAAATATTTCCCAGACAGACAAACAGCACATGTATCATATCGATAACCTCCCTATTCTTTCCCCGCATTTTGAGGATCAAAAACCTTATCATCATCTTAGCAACTTTTCTGCGGCTGTGGAAATAAGCTTTTATTCTAAATGAATTCTGTTAGAATAAAGGGTACGAAAACGGTCATGAAAGGATGCATGAATTTGCCGAGCCAACAAACAGAAACGTTAAACAAAATGATTGAAGACATTTCGCAAAAGCTCAACATGCTCAATGTCGGCGTCATCAGAGCGGAAGATTTCAGTGATGAAAAAATAGAAGATCTTACATACCTTCATCAAATGGTCATGAAAAAAGCATCATTCAGCCCGAGTGAAATGCAGGCCATTGCCGAGGAGCTCGCCTCTCTCAGAAAATAAACCCATGTCAGACCTGCCGAAAAACGGCAGGTCTTTTTTTGATTTAAAAAAGTAAAAAAAGTTCATCGGTTTGACACATATAAAAAGAAGGAGTATAGTAACTGTGAACTTGGTAGAACGATATACTAAATGAGCGGGCCGCTTATCTTTTTTTATTTAGTAGAACGATATACTCGTTGTGATCTCAGCGTTATTCAAGTTTGTTTTTCAACCGTTTTATCAAACAGTTTTCAAAGAAAGGCAGTGGTTCAATAAAGGGGAATGGTGCTGTTCTTTTATCAATTTAAAAAATAATTTAATTCTTTATTAACCGCATTAGGGGATGTCATCATGAAAAACATATACACCAAAATGGCAGCGGGTCTTTATATTAACTATTTCCTGCTGGGCATGATCAATATTATTATCGCATCCAATATGGAGGCATTATCAAAACAGCTTCATACATCCGCAGCCGGGGTCAGCTATTTGGTCTCCGCCATCGGAATCGGGAAGCTGATTTCGCTTCTGTTTGCCGGGAAGCTTTCGGATACATTCGGGAGACGGCCGTTTATCGTATCGGGCGCCTTTCTGTATCTGATTTTCCTAATCGGAATTCCGCTTTCGACAAACTATACAGCTGCGTTTATCTTCGCCATTTTCGCCGGGATCGCCAATTCCTTTTTGGATTCCGGGACATATCCGGCGCTTATTGAAGGATTTCCGAAAAACGCAAGCTCTGCAACCGTGTTAATCAAAGCGTTTGTATCCATCGGCGCGACGGTGCTTCCGTTTTTTATCGCGTTTATTGCGGACAGGCATTTGTTTTACGGCTGGACGTTTTTCGTACCGGGCATTATTTTCTTCCTGAACGGCTTTTTCCTGTTAAAAGTTCCGTTTCCGAATCATAAGCAAAAAGAAGACGGCGGCCGGACGGAAGCCTCTCCGTCTGATGACGCGTTCACATCACAGCCGTCGATATGGCGTGAAGGCCTTGCGATCATTCTGTTAGGCTTTTCATCTACGGCGCTGTTTATGCTCGTTCAAGTATGGCTTCCTAAGTTCGGGCAAACCGTTTTGGGCATGCCTGAGGTGCAGGCCGTCAAATTGTTGAGCTATTACAGCATCGGGGCGCTTGTATCCGTATTATTGCTGGCTGTGCTGTTAAACAGAGTGATTCAGCCGATTACGGTAATGGTGCTGTACCCTGTGATCGCGGCAATCGCGCTGCTTGCTCTGATTTTCATTCATCAGCCGGCCGTATCAGTCATCAGCTCCTTTGTCATCGGACTTTCAACTGCGGGCATTCTGCAATTGGCGATGACGGTTATGGCTGTTTTATTCCCTAAAAATAAAGGTACGATCACATCTTTTGTTAATATAGCATCAAGCTTATCTTTTATTGTCATTCCGCTTGTAACGGGAGCGATATCCAAAGCGGCCGGCCTGACGCCTGTTTTTCTGCTTGATATCGGAATTGCGGCCGTCAGCGCCCTTCTCGCATTGTTTATCGGAATCCGCTTTAAGCAAGTGATGAAAGCCTGACTATTTTTTAAGGGAGAGGATTTATCATGCAATCTATCACGATCAGAAACACGGTCATCGGCGAAGGGCTTCCGAAGATCATTGTGCCGCTGATGGCGGCCGGAGAGAAAGAACTGCTCGAAGAAACGGAAGCCGTCAACAGGCTTCGCCCGGATATCATTGAGTGGCGGGCGGATGTGTACGAGCATGTTGACAGCCTGGATGCCGTAAAAGGCATGCTTGAAAAGCTGCGGAAAGCCGCAGGCGCAACACCGCTGCTTTTCACATTCAGAACCCATAAAGAAGGCGGAAATAAAGTTATTGATGACCGCTTTTACATTGAATTGCTTAAAACCGCCATCGAAACAAAACATATTGACCTTGCAGACGTTGAGTTGTTTACGGGAGAAGCGGAAGTCAAATCAATTGTGAAAACCGCTGAAGATAACGGCGTATATGTCGTCATGTCCAATCATGATTTTCATCAGACACCGAAAAAAGAAGAAATCATTTCCCGGCTGCGGAACATGCAGGCGTACGGCGCGCACATTCCGAAAATTGCGGTGATGCCGCAAAGCACTGAAGATGTTTTCGTCTTATTGGATGCCACTCACACGATGAAAACACAATACGCAGACCGGCCGATCATCACGATGTCAATGGCGGGGACAGGCCTGATCAGCCGCCTGGCCGGCGAAGTCTTCGGGTCAGCGTGCACGTTCGGAGCGGGCAAAGAAGCATCAGCGCCCGGACAGATTCCCGTTGAAGAATTGCGCAGCGTACTCAGCATTTTAAATAAACATATGTAATCAGCGTTTTTCTGCCCTCAAAGCGGGATGAAAAACAAATGAATGGACTAACGGAGGAATACATCATGAAGAAAGATTTAGGACGGATTAACGGAAAAACTCAGCTTATCGGATTATTCGCGACACCGATCGGACACTCTTTATCTCCGGCGATGCACAACCTGGCGTTTAAAAAATTAGGATTGAACTACGCTTACCTCGCGTTTGAAGTCGGCAATGAACAGCTGGAAGATGTGGTAACGGGAATGCGCGCCTTAAACGTCAGAGGATTCAATGTCTCGATGCCGAACAAGATGAACATTCTCCCTTACCTCGATGAACTCGCGGATTCAGCGAAATTCACCGGCGCGGTGAATACAGTCGTTAATGAAAACGGCAGACTGATCGGACACTCGACTGACGGTATGGGATACGTCCGCAACTTAAAAGAACACGGCATCGATATCACAGGCAAAAAAATGACGCTGGTCGGTTCCGGCGGGGCCGCCACTCCGATAGCGATTCAATCCGCATTGGAAGGCCTCGGAGAAATCTCTATTTTCGCCCGTAATGACGCGTTTTTCGAAAAAGCGGAAGAAAACGTCCGCATTATCAATGAAGAAATGAAGGGATCTTCTTGCAAAGCGAAAGTCTTCCCGCTCGAAGATCAAGATGCGCTGCGTGCTGAAATCGCTTCAAGCGATATTTTCACAAACGGAACAGGTGTCGGCATGAAACCGCTTGAAGGCTTGAGCGTCATTGAAGATACATCCATGCTCCGTCCTGATTTGATTGTGACAGACGTCGTTTACAACCCCGTTACGTCGAAATTGCTTGAACAAGCTCAAGCGGCCGGCTGCAGCACCATTAACGGCCTCGGCATGATGCTTTGGCAGGGCGCCATGGCGTTTGAATATTGGACAGGCCGTGAAATGCCGGTTCAGTATATTAAAGAGCAAATGTTTGAATAACCTATTGTAATAGAAGCGCCGAAGGACACTCCGTCTTCCGGCGCTTTGTCATTTTCTCCCCTCTCTCTTTCTTCTCATGCGCCAAAACGCTTATAATGGATGTAACGAATAAAAACCAAGTGAGGAATGCGACGTATGAAACAGCAAAAAAAACGCCGAGTGACATTGCAGCAGGTCGCTGAGCATGCCGGCGTCTCAACATCCACCGCTTCATTAATCGTCCGCAACAATCCGCGAATTTCCGAAGCGACCCGTGAGAAAGTGCTGCAATCCATGCGGGAGCTGGGGTACGTATATGATCGGGTCGCCGCGAATTTACGATCACAGACGTCCACAACGGTAGGATTGATTATTACTGACATTTCCAATACGTTTTTCTCAGAGTTTCTGATCGGCGTTCAGAATACGCTTGAGGAAGTCGGATTAACGGTGCTGTTAGGCACGACATTTGATTCCGTCGCCAAGCAGGAACAGCTGATCTCGACCATGCTGGAGCACAGGGTCGGCGGATTGATTTTGTGTCCGGTTTCAGGTACAGCTGAGGAAACCCTTTCCCGCCTTGAGCAGCTTGACATTCCGCTCGTGCTCGCCGTCAGGGAGATTGCCGATGCAGATTGTGATTTTGTCGGAGCCGATTATGAGGAAGGCACCTATAAGGCAGTGCGTCATTTCATTGAGAAAGGCCATCAGGAGATTGCGTTTCTGGGCGGCGTGAAGCACTCATCAACATGGACGAAGCGTATGAAAGGGTTTAAAAAAGCGCTCCGTGAAGCGGATCTGGATGTGAAAAATGAATATGTCATTGACAGCGCGCCGACCCGCGAAGCAGGCTGTGAAGCCGTGACGGAGCTCCTCCGCCGGTCTGAGCGCCCGACCGCGATTTTCTGCTTCAGTGATTTGGTCGCGTTCGGCGTCATGCAAGGGATCAGAAAAGCCGGGCTCGTTCCGGGCGAAGATATTGACATTATCGGCTTTGATAACGTGCCGGAAGCTGAAATTTCTTATCCCCCGCTTACAACCGTTTCTTCCTTTCCGCGGCAGTCGGGAAAAGAAGCGGCTCAATTGCTGCATCATAAAATCACCAGTTCCCAGCACAAAAAACAACGCATTATTCTGGCGCCTGAGCTGGTCATCCGGGAATCTTCACAAAAAAAGCGGAACGCCTGATACGGCGCTCCGCTATTATATTACGCAAGCAGTTTTAATGATTCGCGGTTGAATGCCGGAATGTCATCCGGTGTGCGGCTTGTGACCAGCTGGTTCTGGCAGACGACGACTTCTTCATCCACAACATTCGCGCCCGCGTTTTCCATGTCGATTCGGATTGAAGTAAACCCTGTCGCTTTGCGCCCGTCCAATGCTTTCGCGTTGATGAGAAGCTGAGGTCCGTGGCAGATGGCGAACACCGGTTTTTTATCATCCATGAACGCTTTGGCAAATTGGACGAAACGGTCATCCGCACGCAGCATGTCAGGCGAGAATCCGCCCGGGATCAGCAATGCGTCAAAGTCTTTCGGATTCACATCATCGATGGACGCGTCCACTTTCACTTCCGCTTCCCCTTGTTTGCCTTTGACTGTTTTTCCTTTTTCCTGTTCAATTACGGTTAATTCATGACCCGCATCTTTAAAAGCTTTCGCAGGTTCAGTATACTCGACATCCTCAAAATAATCCGTTAATACAACTGCAATTTTTTTACCCATAGTTACTACCTCCTGCTTGATGAAGTCTACATAAATCCATGTACCCCAGCCACACTAACATCAAACATAGGTAACGCGTTTGCCGCTCATCCGTTTTACATAGGTCATTATCCTCATTTTTCATCTTTTTACAAGAATCATCATGAAATCTATATGAACTTTCACAAAATATTCTTACAATGGTACTGCATGACAAAATTTGTTGAAAGGTGGAGAACAGGTGAGAATACAGAAAAGACGATGCAGCGTCAATATGACACTCCGTATTCTGCTGCCCCTAGTTATGATACTTAGTCTAATCCTCCCAACATCACCCATTAAAGCAGAAGAAAACAAATCCTCCAGTGTGAATCTCAGCATTTTAGCCACAACTGACGTTCACGCTAACATGATGGACTACGATTACTACAGCGACAAACCGACAACGGAATTCGGGCTGGCCAGAACGGCTCAGCTTATTGAGAAGCACAGGCGCGAAAATCCGAATACGCTGCTTGTCGATAACGGAGACCTGATTCAGGGGAATCCCCTCGGAGAATACGCCGTAAAATATGAGAAAAATGATATCATTTCAGGCGCAAAGACCCATCCGATCATTGAAGTGATGAACAGTCTGCATTATGACGCAGGAACACTCGGCAATCATGAATTTAATTACGGGCTTGAATTTCTGGACGGGACAATCAAAGGCGCTGATTATCCGATCGTTAACGCCAATGTGAAAACATTAAGCGGCGAAAACCGTTATACGCCTTATGTCATAAAAGACAAAACCGTCACGGATGAAAACGGCGGCAAGCATCAGATAAAAGTCGGCTACATCGGCTTTGTTCCTCCCCAAATCATGACGTGGGATAAGAAAAATCTCGAAGGCCGCGTTCAGGTCGAAGACATTGTGGAATCCGCAAAGAAAACCGTTCCGAAAATGAAAGCTGAAGGAGCCGATATCGTCATCGCCCTCGCCCACAGCGGCATCGAAAAAAAAGCGCAGTCTTCCGGAGCGGAAAACGCCGTTTTTGACCTGGCAACGAAAGTCGGCGGAATTGACGCGATCGTATCCGGCCATCAGCACGGGCTTTTCCCTGATGCCGAATACAAAGGCGCTGATCAATTCGACGTCGATAAAGGCACGATTAACGGCATCCCCGTTGTCATGTCAAGCAGCTGGGGCAAATATGCCGGCGTCATCGACCTCCGGCTTGAAAAAACAGACAGCGTGTGGCATGTGGAAGATGCAAAAGGCAGCATCGAGCCGATTGCCGGCAATGTGACGTCGGAAAACGAAACCGTCGTCAATACCGTCAAAAAAGCGCACGAAGGCACTTTGAAATACATCAGAGAACCCGTCGGCCAGACAAAAGCCGATATCAACAGTTTCTTCGCCCAAGTCAAAGATGATCCGTCCATTCAAATCGTAACGGATGCGCAAAAATGGTACGCCGAAAATAAGATGAAGGATACGGAATACAAAGATCTGCCAATCCTCTCGGCGGGCGCTCCGTTTAAAGCCGGCGGGCGGAACGGCTCAAATTACTATACAAACATTTCCGCTGGCGACCTCGCCATCAAAAACATCGGCGATTTGTACCTGTATGACAACACGGTTCAGATCGTCAAGCTGAACGGAAGCGAAGTGAAAGACTGGCTCGAAATGTCCGCGGGGCAATTTAATCAGATCGATCAGGCAAAAGGCGGCAGCCAAGCGCTTTTAAATGACGCCTACCGCTCATACAATTTTGATGTCATTGACGGTGTCACCTATCAGGTCGATGTCACAAAACCGGCGAAATACAACGAAAACGGAACAGTCATTCATCCCGATGCAAGCCGGATCGTCAACCTTTCTTATCAAGGAAAGCCCGTCAGCGCCAAGCAGGAATTTCTGATCGTCACAAATAATTACCGCGCTTCAGGCGGCGGAGGATTCCCTCACTTAAGCAATGATAAAATCGTATACTCTTCTGCCGATGAGAACAGGCAGGTCTTAATGGATTACATCATCCAGCAGAAAACGATTAATCCGCAGGCTGATCATAACTGGTCCATCCTTCCGGTCAAAGGGACAAACCTGACATTTGAATCTTCCTTGGCTGCAAAGCCGTTTGCCGACCGCGCAGATGACGTCGCCTATATCGGTGAATCACAAAACGCGGGCTACGGACAGTACAAGCTCCAATTCAAAGATGATGAACCGGGCACAAAGCCGCCGAAAGATGATGCATGGAAACTCACCGTTATGCATACAAACGACACGCACGCCCACCTTGATAACGCGGCGAGGCGGATGACGAAAATCAAAGAAATCAGAAGCGAAACCGACCGCAGCATTTTACTGGATGCGGGAGACGTTTTCTCAGGCGATCTCTATTTCACAAAGTGGCAGGGGCTGGCTGATTTAAAATTGATGAACAGCATGGGCTACGACGCAATGACCTTCGGAAATCATGAGTTTGATAAAGGTCCGGGTGCTCTCGCCAGCTTCCTGAGCGGTAACGGGAGCGCGGCTGATCCGTCCGGAAAATACAATTTTCAAGCGCCTGACTTTCCGCTCGTCAGCTCAAATGTCGATGTGTCCAAAGAGTCAAAACTCAGACCATTCATGAAAAAAGCAGACACATTTACGGCAGGGAAAAAGAAAAAAGCAGGCATCTATCCATACATTCTGCTTGATGTAAACGGAGAAAAAGTCGCCGTATTCGGCTTAACGACAGAAGATACGTCCGTCACATCAAGCCCGGGAAAAAGCATTGTCTTTCATGATGCCTTCCAATCCGCACAAGATACGGTAAAAGAAATACAGAATAAGGAACATGTCAATAAAATTATCGCCCTGACCCATATCGGGCATCAGCGTGATCTCGATCTCGCAAAAAAGGTAAAAGGCATCGACTTAATCGTCGGCGGACATACGCATACGCTTGTAGATAAAATGGAAGTTGTCAAAAACGAAGAGCCGACCATCGTCGCCCAGGCAAAAGAATACGGCGAATATTTAGGCCGTGTCGATGTCGCATTTGACAAAAACGGCGTCGTTCTGCCGGAACAATCCTCTCTTCAGGCGCTGCCGGTGAACGAGCAGACGAAAGAAGACCCGGATCTGAAAAAAGAGCTTGATCCGTTTAAAAAAGAGCTCGTCTCAGTTAAAAATGAAAAAGTCGGTTCAACGAAGGTCGCACTTGACGGCCAGCGCGAGCATGTCCGCTCCAAAGAAACCAATCTCGGAAACTTCATCGCAGACGGCATGCTGCAAAAAGCGAAGGAAGCGGCCGGCGCCCAAATCGCGATCACAAACGGGGGCGGCATCCGCGCAGGCATTGATAAAGGAGACATCACACTCGGCGATGTGCTGAATGTGATGCCGTTCGGCAACACGCTTTACGTCGCGGATTTAACCGGAAAACAGATCAAACAAGCCTTGGAACAAGGGTTAAGCGGAATTGAGGCTCAAGGCGGCGCCTTCCCTCAAGTTGCCGGTTTAACATACACGTTTACACTGAATAAAAAGCCGGGACACCGCGTTCTTCAAGCTGCGGCCGTACAGGATGACGGCAGCGTAAAGCCGATTTCTGATAAGAAGACATACAGAGTCGCCACCAGTAACTTTGTCGGTGAAGGCGGAGACGGATATTCCGTCTTTAACGAAGCGTCCCATAAAGAAGACCTTGGCTTTGTCGACTATGAGGTCTTCACCGAGCAGCTTGAAAAAGCGGGAAAAGCGGTGGAACCGAAAGTTGACGGCCGCGCGCAGGAAGTGTACCTGCCGACGAAACAAAAAAACGGCTCGTGGACGCTTGAAGATGACAGCGCATTTGCCGTCTATGCCAAAAACGCCAATACGCCGATCGTGTATTACGATAAGAATGACGGCGCCAAAAAGCCGATTGATCTCAGCGTGACAAAAAAACAAATCGGCCTGTTAAAGGACAGAACATCGGATTCTTCCCTTACGATCCTGCATGACAAGTTCAGCATGAAAATGCCGATGGCAAACGCTGCTTCAGCTGATACACGATTCGGCGTGACGCCGAAAGGAAAAGTAAGCGGGGCGCTTTCAAATGTATACGACTTTACAATGAAGCAGAAAAACAAAGACATCAAAACATTCAAAGCGCCGGTAAAGCTCACCCTGCGTATTGAGAATACGAAAAAGGCGAAACAGCCGGGCATTTACCATGTAGACCGGAAAAAGAACGTCTATACAAAAACAGACAACGGTTCGGTTTCACACGATCTCGTCACGGGCTATACAAATCATTTCAGTGAATACACCATATTAAACGCAAACACGAAGAGCGCGCCGCCGACAAGCGGAGATCACGGCTCCGGAAAGCAGCCAAGCGGACAAAAACCGTCATCCGGCACTGCGCAGGACGGAGTATCGCCGGGCGGCCTGCTTCCTGATACGGCCACAACGATGTATTCCATCCTTCTTGCCGGGTTACTCATCAGCGCGCTCGGAACCGCACTGTATCTGTATCAAAGAAGAAAAGCAAAAAAAGTGAACGAAGCATAAAAAGACCGCTTTTATCGGGCGGTTCATCCCAAGAGCTCTCCTGATCTGATTTCAGGGGAGCTTTTTCTCTCGGTCCCCCTCTGAGTCGACAGCCGTACGGCCGAGTGATAAAATATGAACGTTATTCGCGAAAGACTGCATCCGCATCGTTTAACACTTCACGGCAGGGCCTCTCTTTCACACGGCGCCGCCTGTTTGGAGGACTTTTTTTGAAGATAACAGGAAACAAACAAAACCGCATGTCTTACAAGAAAAAGCTGTTTTACGTGATAACAGCGCTCTGTTTTATCAGCTCGCTCATTTTCGTCACTCACAACGCTTCTTTTTATGAGCGCCCGATTGCCAAAGTGACGAAAACAACATTGGAACACCAGTCTGACGTACAGGACATGCATAAAAACAAAGATAAGATTTTCAGTCAGACGATCACTGCCAGACTTGAAAACGGCAGTCAGAAAGGACAGCTCATTCATTTGTCCAATCAGTATTCATCATCCGGAGCGAACGATCAGAAATATAAGATTGGCGATGAAGTATTCGTTTCTATTGATAAAGGGAAACCATCAAACAAAGATATATCGGGAAGCATTATAGATAAAAAACGGGATAAACAGCTCTTGCTGATCGCTTGGGTTTTCATCTTCACCTTGCTTATCGTCGGCAAAAAACAAGGCTTCTTTTCGATCGTCAGCCTGATGTTTAACGCCGTTTTACTGTCGTTTGCATTAGATTTGTACAGGAAGCATCCTAATATAGGTTTAATTTTCATCTGCGGTATCTGTATTCTCATCTTTACTGTCATCTCATTGCTGCTTGTCAGCGGTTTTCACGCGAAAACATACGCCGCCATTGCCGCGACACTCGCAGGCACTTTCGTTTCCCTGCTGATTACGTATCTGGTGATGCTGGCAACCGGAGAGAAAGGTCTCAGATATGAGGAAATGCAGTATTTAACCCGCCCTTATCACACGGTGTTTATGGCCGGGGTATTTATCGGATCACTGGGAGCGGTCATGGATGTAGCCATTACCATGACGTCATCTGTCTTCGGATTATATGAAGAAAACAAGGGTATCTCATTACAAGCTCTCAGACGTTCCGGGATGGAGATCGGAAAAGACATCATGGGGGCGATGACCAACATTCTGTTTTTTGCTTATATAAGCGGCTCTATTCCGATGATGCTGTTGTATTTGAAAAATGATTCCCCGATAGGATTCACTCTTTCTATGAACATTTCCTTGGAAATAGCCAGAGCATTGGCCGGAGGGATCGGAATCGTATTAGCCATACCCGCCAGTCTGTATGCTTCTATCTTTTTTATTAAACGAAAGAAGGCAAGCTCATGAATGTCATCGTAATTCTCGCGGCGATTTTATTTCTATTAATGGTCATCATCGGCGGAAAAAAAGGAGCGAGGTCTTTTATTGCGTTATTCTTAAATTTCGGTGTTCTCTTTCTCACCATCATTTTCATGACAGACCCGCATATCAATCCGATTGTTTTAACATTGCTCTCTTCCGCCGTGATTTGCAGCATTACTCTTTTTTATATTAATGGAGGAAACGTCAAAACCGTAACCGCCTTTATTTCCGCAATGCTGACGATTGCATTGCTGCTGTTTTTTATTATGTCTGTAACAAAACATACTTCGATTCAGGGATTCGGTGAAGAAGAATTGGGTGATATCGGCATATTCACACTGTTTGTCGGGGTGGATTTTGTGAAGGTTACCGCAGCCATGATCATCATGGGCACGATTGGGGCGATTATCGATGTCGCGATTTCCATTACTTCACCCATGCGGGAAATTTACAGTCATAATCCGTCCATGAGCAGAAAAGATCTGTACACATTCGGATTAAGCATCGGGAGAGATATTTTAGGAACGAATACGAATACGTTATTCTTTGCTTTTTTCGGCAGCTATTTGGCTTTAATTATCTGGTTTAAAGACTTATCATACTCAGCTGAAAAAATTGTGAACTCAAAAGTATTCAGTGCGGAAGCCGTCACCATTCTTTGTGCCGGAATCGGGATCGGCATCATCATTCCCGTTACATCCTGGATCACCGCCTGTTTTTTAGCAAAACCAAATAAACATTAAAAGCTGCCGGGACACGCCCGGCAGCTTTTTTTATCTTATACCCACTTTACTACGTCTTTTGAGGCAGATCTTGTTTTCGGGCGCGGATCTCTGACACGGTAGCCGAATGCGGCCATAACAGAGATGTCGAAACTTCCGTTTTCCAGAAGCCCTTCTTCTTCAAGAATCCGGTGAATTTCTTTGTAGTTGAAGCCTTCTACAGGGCAGGAGTCGATTCCGATCTGCGCAGCGGCTGTCATCATATTGCCGAGGGCGATGTAAGTCTGTTTGGATGCCCAGTCAAACAGTGCGCGATCTGATTCAAGCAGATTGAAATCATTTTTCTGGAAGTCTTCCGTTTTGCTGATATAGCCTTCATACATATCTTCCGGCATTTTTTTGACTTCCCGCAGGTGGTTTTTGACATAGTCGGCGTCAAAACGGATATCCTTTGCCGTCCGGGCAAGCAGAAGTACGAAATGGCTTGCGGTCGGCAGCTGCTTTTGCGCCCCCCATGTGAACTCGCGGAGTTTTTCACGAAGCTCCGGGTTTTGAACGACGACAAATTTCCAAGGCTCCAAACCGAGTGAGCTTGGGGATAATCTTCCCGTTTCTAAAATGAATTCAAAATCGCTTTCTGAAATTTTTTTCTCAGGATCAAATTCCTTTGTGGCGTGTCTGAATTGATACGCTTCGATGATCTGCTGTTTTTTATCTGACATTCATGATCTCTCCTTTTCAATCGTTATGTACTATTGTAGCCAATATTTTTGAAAGTACCAGTACGCACATTTTTGTTGGATAGTATTCATTTTGATACTGACAAAAAAACGGGCTGCCGCGGCAGTCCGTTTTTATTTTTCCCTTCTCGCAAAGTCGACGAAACGGAATTTATCGAGCCTGTGCCGGCTTTCCGTGTACTGAAAGAGGCTGGTATCCTCCAAAAAGACGCGGTTTTTCACGACCGCCATATGGCTGAATCCGCCGAGATCCAAATACTTCCGATCCTCTTCCCCCGCCGGCTCCACGACAATTTCCTTTTGCGCGTAGCTGATGGACAGGCCGAGCTCTCCTTCGAGATACTCATAGATCGAATCTTCGCAAATCGCCTTCGTCAATAGAGGCACATGTTTTTTCACAAAGTAATCCTTGTCCAAAATAATATGTTCTCCGTCAATCCGTCTTGATCTGACGACTTCCCACACCTTTTCATCCGCTTCTGCACCAAGCTCTTTTGCGGCTTCTGTGGGAGGCAGGATCAGCCCGAGACGGTGAACCGCCGTTCTCGTCTCTTTTCCGAGCGTTTTCGAAAGCTCTTTGAAGCTGATCAGGCCTGAGACGGGAAAACGCATTTTTTCTCTATCTAATATGACGGAGCCTTTGCCTTTGATTTTCTGGATGTAGCCGTTTTGCGCCAGCATATTGAGCGCTTTGCGGACGGTTTCTCGTGATGTGCCGTATTGATCGCACAAATCATTTTCAGACGGAAGAACGTCTTCAGCCTTCCGCTGGCCGCTTTCGATCTGCCGCACCATATCTTTATAGATTGTGATGTATTTATTCACTTTCATTTGACCACCCAGATTAGTGTATCACGCTTTTGTCAGATGATAAACGATCGATTCATACGGACGGAGCGTCAATCGTTCCGGCCGCCCTTCCCTCGGTTCATCATTCGTCAGCAGCACCGTAAACCGCCAGCCGTCCGTGTCTTTAAGCGGAACCGTAAAGTCAGCTTCTTTCCCGTAGAAGTTGTTGATGCACAGCAGTTTTTCATCCTTGCCGTGTCTGACGTACGCCAGAACCGCCGGATCGTCTTCAGCAAGCAGCTCAAACGTTCCTTCAGTCACGATGTCATATTCCTTTCTGAGCTTGATGAGCTTCTGATAATGGTAGAAAATTGAATCCGGGTCCCGCAAAGCCGCTTCCGCGTTAATGTCCCGATAATCATCCGCCGCCGGAATCCAAGGCGTTCCCGTCGTGAAACCGCCGTGCGGCCCGCTGTTCCACTGAATGGGGGTTCTTGCATTGTCTCTTGATTTCTCTTTTAAAATGGCGATAATGTCATTTTCGGGCACGCCTTCTTCCTTCATCTTTTTGTAAATGTTCAATGATTCGACATCGCGGTATGAGCCGATGTCATCGAATTTCGGATTGCCCATGCCGATCTCCTCACCTTGATAAATGTAAGGCGTGCCCTGCATCATATGAATGGCCGACGCCAGCATTTTGGCTGATTTTGTGCGGTATACGCCGTCGTCTCCGTATCTGGATACGGCCCGCGGCTGGTCATGGTTGCACCAGAATAATGCGTTCCAGCCTCCGCCTTTTTGCATCTCCGTCTGCCAAAACGCTAAAATCCGTTTCAGCTTCAGAAAATCAAACGGAGCGAGCGCCCATTTTTCACCATTCGGATAATCCACTTTTAAATGGTGAAAGTTAAAAGTCATATCGAGTTCTTTATTCTCAGGGTTTGTGTACCGGATGCAGTGGTCAGCCGTTGTCGAGGACATTTCACCGACCGTCATGCTGTCATATTTCGAAAACACTTCCCGGTTCATCTCATGGAGAAATTCGTGCACGCGCGGCCCGTCCGTATAATAAGGGCGCCCGTCACGCCCATCCTCGGCATCAGGAAACGATTGGTCTTTAGAAATGAGGTTGATCACATCCAGCCGGAAGCCGTCGATCCCTTTTCGGAACCAAAAATGCATCATGTCGTAAACCTGTTTTCTCATCTCTTCATTTTCCCAGTTCAAATCGGCCTGCGACACATCAAATAAATGCAGATAGTGCTGGCCTGACACCGGGTCGAGCTCCCAAGCGGAACCGCCGAATTTTGATTCCCAGTTGTTCGGCGCCCGGCCGTCTTCCTTTCCGTCTTTCCAAATGTAAAAATCCCGATACGGACTGTCGGGTGACGAGACCGCTTCTTTGAACCACCGATGCTCGACTGATGTATGGTTTACGACAAGATCCATGACGACCTTGATTCCTCTTTTGTGCGCTTCATCGAGAAGGCGTTCAAAATCCTCCATCGTTCCGTATTCTTCATAAATGGTGCAGTAATCGCGAATGTCATAACCGTTGTCATTCTGCGGCGAATCGTAAATCGGCGTAAGCCAAATGACATCAATCAAAAGCTTCTGCAAATAATCAAGCTTCTCGATAATACCGTTCAGATCACCGATCCCGTTTCCCGTCGTATCATTAAAGCTCTTCGGATAAATTTGATATACTGCTGCCTTTTTCCACCATGATGTGCTGTCTGTTTTCATTTTTCTTCACCGCCTGTAATGTTTTGAATTGAAAGGGAAAAGGGACAGCCTGATAGAAGGCGCCCCGCAGGTTTTCTATTTTTGCCGTTTCAGCCGCGCATACCCGTATGTTCCCGCAAACGGGAGAATCAGCACGATCAGCATTCCGATCGCAAACGGACCCCAGTACTGACTCATAATGGAGAAGATCCCCGGCACGCCGCCGACTCCGACCGAGCTTGCGAGAACGCCTTTGACGGAGATGAACATCCCCGCGATTCCCGAGCTGATCATGGCGATCACAAACGGAAATTTGTAACGCAGATTCACGCCGAAAATCGCCGGCTCGGTAATGCCCAAATATGCGGAAATGCCGGCCGTCAGTGAAAGCCCCCGCTGTTTTTTATCTTTTGTAATCAGCATCATGGCCAAAGCCGCCGATCCTTGAGCGATATTTGACAATGCGAGCATCGGCCATAAAAATGTGCCGCCGAGCTTTGAGCCGATTAATTGAAGATCGACCGCGAGAAACGTATGGTGCATCCCCGTGATCACAAGCGCCGAATACAGCCCTCCGTACAGCAGGCCTCCGATGGCGGAGAATTGGCCGAAAACGGCAATCAATCCCGCCGTCAGCGCGTTACCGATCGCAAAGGTAATCGGACCGATGATGACAAAGGATAGAAAACCGATGACCAAAAGCGTCACCGGCGCGACGACCAACAGCTGAATGCCCTCCGGCGTCCGTTTCGTCAAAAAGAGCTCAAGCCTGGCAAGTAAATAAGACGCCAGCAGAATCGGAAGCACCTGACCTTGATACCCGACTTTCTGCACCTCAAGGCCGAACAGGTTCCACACCGGAATATCGCCGCTCTGCTCGGCAGCCCCGTAGCCCCATGCGTTTAACAGATCAGGATGCACCAGCATCAGCCCGAGCACGATGCCCAAAAGCGGGCTTCCTCCGAACCGCTTCACTGCCGACCAGCCGATTAAAGCCGGCAGAAAAGCGAAAGCCGTCCCCGCGATCAGATTAATCATATTGGCGAGATCCGCCCATTGCGGATACACTTGGACAATCGATTTCGTGCTGTAGAAAATGCCTTCCGCCGTTAAGATATTGTTCAGACCCATTAACAGCCCGGCCGTGACGATCGCCGGCAAGATCGGAATAAAGATGTCCGCAAGCGTTTTCACAGCACGCTGTAAAGGATTCATTTTTTGCGCCGCCGCCTTCTTCACGTCATCCTTGGACGCTTCACCCATCCCCGTTTCCTTCACTAATTCCGCATATACTTTGTTGACCGTCCCCTGCCCGATCACGACTTGAAACTGCCCGTTTACCGCAAAAGATCCTTTGACAATGTCTATTGCATCAAGCATTTTTTGGTTTACTTTGGTTTCATCTATTAATGCAAACCGCAAACGCGTCACACAATGAGTCGCCGCCTCAATATTTTCGATTCCGCCGACAGCTTCAGCGATCTGCCGCGCAGCCCGGTTAAACTCACCCATGCCAACCCCTCCGTAACCGTTTTCATTTTGTCTTACAAACTTGTATATACATGTTTATGACTCTATTGTAATGATGTATATACATGTCGTCAATCTATTTTTATAGCGCTTTCATCACAAATATACTGCGAAAGACCCTGAAACAAAAAAAGCCCCGCCGGAACCGGGCCTTGACTTCTTGTTTTATCGGGAACATGTCCGGGCGGAATTCACAACAGGAGCACAAAAAGCATACAGTACTGTACAACTAAGTTAAAGAGGTGTGAAGAGATGCCATCCACTGTTATCAACCTGTACTATTTGAAGATTAACAGTATTTCTGGCAACGGATCTATTACGATTGGGGAAGCGGCATACAACAGTCCCACCACAAATAACAAATCACAAGGACTGAACTCTTCATTCGGCGATACGTCACCTATAGAATCGATGATGGAGAACTTGTTAAATGATCCTGATGTCAACGACCAGACAGCCATCGGAACCGCAGATACCGCAAATATTACGCCGGTGCCGCCCATTATAGATTAAAGGGGTTTTTATGAATGCCTTACCAAATTAACGTCGTCAATATAAAAGTAAACGGAGCAACGCAAAACGGAAACGTCGATATCGGTCAGACCGTACAAAACAGCCACACCGCCAACAGCAAATTTGTCGGCGCGAACTTTTCTTTAGGGGATTTTTCGCCGGCCGCCGGATGTTTGAATTCGGGCCATCTTGACCCTGACGTGAGCGATCAGGATCAGATCGCCAACCCGTCAATGCCGATCGCAAATCAAATATAGGGAGGTTCTGCCGAAGTGGATATCGAGAAAATGAGAAAGTGGCTTGAGATTACGAACGAGCACAAGCCCAGCGACTTTTGGACCAATGTCCTGAAACGGAAATCTCCCGAAGATTTTTTCTCCTTACAAAAAAACACCCTGACTTATGATATTTATCAGGATGAACAGCACACATTTGTCATTGTGGAAATGCCCGGCGTTTACGAAGAAGAATTGACATTGAGGCTGCTGTCAAGAACACGGCTGCATATAAGAGGAAACATCACACCCCTTTTTCCAAAGAACATGGGCGTCTGCCAAAACCGGTATTACGGGGAAATCGATGAGACGATTGAGCTTCCTGAACCGGCTGAGCCCCACCTGTTACAGGCGCAGTGCGTAAACGGCCTGCTCCACATTTCCTGCCCGCGCCTTATGGAGCACATTCCTTTTCAGAAAAAAATCTAAAGAGCCGGCTTACGGGCGGCCCAGCCGTCTGTACACTTTCTCCTTATAATGAGAAGATGCGGGTTTTGAGAACATGGCTTTCTCCTCCGTCAGTTTGTCGAGTCTGACTTGTTTTTCCGTCCGTTTGTTCCGCAGGTGATCCCGCTCCTGTTCATTGCGGCACTTGGCGATCAAATAATCGAGCGTCATCAGCTCTTTCTTCAGCGCGCCCTCATCCTCGGCGATCCCGGCGTTTTTTAATATGCGGTAGCCCATTCTGAGCGACTCCGGAAGATGTGCGGCATCGTCTTTGGGCAGGGGCTTTCCCATTCCTTTGATGTCGGCGAACTCTCCATCCTTAATGGCGCGCTTGATTTTATCTTCAGCCACGATATGGGCAATATCCATCACTGTTCACCTCTTTTTTCAATAGAACCGGGTATGATCATACGGAAACACAAATCCCAGTTTGTTCCATTTATATGTTTTAAAGCTGTCATTCAACAGATCAACCGCCGTTGCGACAGCGTTTTTCGCCCTTTTTCCGATGAGCCTTTTCCACCTTTTCTATTTGCTGGTTTCATGGTATATTGATTACGTTCGTTTTTTCTATCGTTCCGTGTAAACCGTGATCGGAAAAAAGGAGTGTAACAATGAAAACATTTATAAAAGAAAGAGGACTTGCCTTCTTCTTGATAGCGGTCGTGTTATTGTGGGTGAAAACATATGTCGCTTATATTTTAAACTTTAACCTCGGCATAGACAACACGATCCAGAAAATATTGCTTTTTGTGAATCCGCTGAGCTCCAGCTTGTTCTTTCTTGGATTTGGGCTTCTTTTCAAGAAAAAATTACAGCAGACAGCCATTATTGTGATTCATTTTTTATTGTCTTTTTTGCTTTTTGCAAACATCGTCTATTATAGATTCTTTAATGATTTCATTACCATCCCGGTCATGATGCAGGCAAAGACAAACGGCGGCCAGCTCGGAGACAGCGCGTTCTCGTTAATGAGATGGACAGACGCCTTCTACTTCCTGGATACCGTCATTTTGATTATTTTGGCCCTTAAGATGAAAAAACCGGCTGAAAAACCGGCGAAGAAATCATTCAGAATCGTTTTGGCTTCCGCCGTGCTTGTGTTCCTGATCAACCTCGCCGTCGCGGAATCCGATCGTCCTGAGCTTTTGACACGCTCATTTGACCGAAACTATCTGGTGAAATACTTGGGCACGTACAACTTTACGATTTACGATGCCGTGCAGAATGTGAAATCAAACAGCCAGCGCGCGCTTGCCGATTCAAGCGATGTAACGGATGTGGAAAACTATATGAAGGCCAACTATGACGTGCCGAACAACGTCTACTTCGGAAAAGCCGAAGGAAAAAACGTCATCTACGTCTCATTAGAGTCTCTGCAATCCTTTATCATTGACTATAAAATTAACGGCAAGGAAGTGACGCCGTTTTTAAACAAACTGGCGCACGATAATCAAACATTCTACTTTGATAACTTTTTCCACCAAACGGGACAAGGTAAAACATCTGATGCGGAATTTATGATGGAGAACTCTCTGTACCCGCTTTCGCAAGGTTCGGTTTTCGTCAATAAAGCGCAAAACACGCTGCAGTCCGTTCCTGCGATCCTAAAAGGCAAAAAGTACACATCTGCCGCTTTCCACGGAAATACGCAGACTTTCTGGAACCGTAACGAAATGTACAAAGCGGAAGGCATCGATAAGTTTTTCGATTCCGCTTATTATGACATGAGCGAAGAAAACACGAAAAACTACGGCATGAAAGATAAACCGTATTTCAAAGAATCCATGCCGCTCTTAAAGAGCCTGCCGCAGCCGTTCTATACGAAGTTCATTACGCTGTCCAACCACTTCCCGTTCGGAATGGATAAAGAAGACACGGACTTCCCGGCGGGAGACTTTGGCGATTCAGTCGTCAATAACTACTTCCAGTCCGCGAACTATCTGGATGAATCAATCGAACAGTTCTTTAATGACCTGAAAAAAGACGGCCTGTACGATAAGTCGATTATCGTGATGTACGGAGACCACTACGGCATCTCCGAAAACCATAATAAAGCGATGGCGAAAGTGCTCGGCAAAGATGAGATCACTGAATACGACAATGCCCAGCTTCAGCGGGTGCCGCTCTTTATCCACGCTCCCGGCGTGAAAGGCGGCCGCAATCATAAATTTGCCGGTGAAGTCGATGTTGCGCCGACCGTTCTTCACCTGCTCGGCGTCGATACGAAAGATTATCTCATGTCAGGTTCAGATATCTTATCGAAAGAGCACAGAGAAGTCATTCCGTTCCGTAACGGAGACTTCATCTCACCGAACTATACGAAAGTGTCCGGCAAGTATTACGATACGAAAACCGGAAGACTTTTAGATGATTCAGAAGTCGACAAAAAAGAAGACTCTCTCGTCAAGACTGAGCTTGAAATGTCTGATAAGATCATCAACGGCGATCTGCTTCGTTTCTATCAGCCGAAAGGCTTTAAGAAAGTGGACCCTTCACAATTCGATTATACGAAGCGTGAAGATTCCTCAGCAGATGATCAAAAAGAATAAACAAAAGCCAGATCATATCAATGATCTGGCTTTTTTATGTTCAGCTCCCGGCAGCGGCCATAGAGCGCTTTTGCAGGCTGTCGGAAAGAACTGAATAAGCGACGACTTTCTTTTTCTGCTGTTTGACGACATCTACATGATCTTCGTAGCTGTATACAAACACCGTCACATCTTTTTTTCCTTTTCTCGTCTTAATGACAAGCGGATCGGCTCCGTTTTGCGGATGAAGATAACGCTCTTCATCCCCTGGGTATATATAATGCCGTTCGATAAACACGGCATCGTTAAAATCATCAATCACCCGGCGTTTGTCTTCGCCTTCCAGACGTTTTCCGCCGAGGGAAACGGCAGCGGACGCGTCACTGAGCTTTGAATGGGTTTCAAACTTGCGGAGAATCCATTCCACCGCTCCGGTAGGAAGGCATGTCAGCAAAATCTTAATCAGGCTTATGACAACAATTGAAACAACTGCAATCCATGTCACCTTACATCATCTCCATACTTGTTCTACATGAATCTTAACATAGAAGAAAACATTGTTTTTTGTACATTATGTGAAACTTGATATATGTTCAAAAAAATCCGGATCACATAGGTGATCCGGATTTTTCAAGTCTGCTTCTGGTCGTCACGGCTGACGGCTTCTCTCAGCTCTTCCGCGACAAATTCGACGTTCGGCCCGATAATGACCTGCGCCGTTTTATTCCCCGTTTTGATAACCCCTTTTGCTCCCGCTTTTTTAAGCGCCGCCTCATTAATGAGAGACGTATCCTGCACGGTCAGCCTGAGGCGGGTCGCACAGTGATCAATCGTTTCGAGGTTTTGCCTGCCGCCGAGCCCCTTGAGCATGGCATGTTCTTCGACGGAACCGGCCGTATCTTCACTAAGCACTTCTTCCTCTTCCTCATCATCTTCCCGTCCCGGCGTTTTCAAGTTTAACGTTTTGATGAGCATATAGAATACGACAAAATAGATCACCGCATAACAAAGCCCGACAACGAGCAGCAAAAGCGGTTTTTCGGCAATGCCGTAGCTGAGGAGATAATCGATCGCCCCCGCCGAGAATGAAAAACCTGACCTGATTCCGAGAACATTCACGATAAATAAAGAGAACCCGGTTAATATAGCATGAACCCCGTACAAAAGCGGTGATAAAAACATAAATGCAAATTCAATCGGCTCTGTAATTCCGGTAATAAATGCCGTCAGCGCGAGACCGATCATCATTCCGGCCGTCGCTTTGCGCTTACTTGGCTTAGCCGCGGCAATCATTGCCAGACATGCAGCCGGAAGCCCGAACATCATAATCGGGAAGAATCCCGTCATATAAGTTCCCGCCGTCGGATCCTTCGCAAAGAAGCGGGCCAGATCTCCCGTTTTTCCGTGAAAATCGCCAAACTGGAACCAAAAAATATTATTCAGCACATGATGAAGACCGAATGGAATCAAAAGCCGGTTAAAAATCCCGTAAATCCCGGCGCCGATCCCGCCAAGCCCGATCATCCATTCCCCGAAGGACGTAATCACCGACTGAATCGGCGGCCACACAAATCCGAAGATCCCCGCCAAAATAATGGTAATCAGCGCCGTTACAATCGGAACGAGCCTGCGCCCGCTGAAAAACCCGAGATATTCGGGCAGCTTCGTATCCTTAAAGCGATTATACGTGTATCCCGCAATTAACCCCGCGATAATCCCTCCGAAAACGGCCATATTATTTGTCGAATTGATTGATTTTACAGCCGCGTCCAGCATGATATAAGAAATTGCTCCCGACAGAGCGGCGGCCCCGTTGCTGTCTTTGGAAATCCCGATCGCGATTCCGATCGCGAAAATCAGCGGCAGATGATCAAATACCGCGGTCCCCGCCGCGTAAATGAACGGAATATTTAATAAGTCCTCTCTGCCGATGGCCAAAATAATACCAACGGCGGGCAGAACGGCAATCGGAAGCATAAATGATTTTCCGAGTTTTTGCAAAAATTGAAGCATTTTACCCATCCCCCTTCTTTTTTCTTAAATATACCACATAAGTTATCTAGTGATCTATACCAATTTTCCTTCATTTATTCACATAAGGCTTGTTGGTTTTCTATTTATAAACCAGTTGTGGTAAGCTTGAATCAGATGATTAAAAATAGAAAGCGGGAATGACAATGATTGTAACGAACGATCAAGAATTAGAAGGCCTGAAAAAAATCGGCAGAATCGTCGCGCTGGCGCGTGAAGAAATGAAGAAAAAAGCCGAGCCCGGCATGAGCACGAAAGATCTTGACCTGATCGGAAAGGCGGTGCTTGACGAGCACGGAGCCGCTTCCGCTCCGGAGAAGGAATACGATTTCCCGGGCGTGACATGCATCAGCGTAAATGACGAAGTCGCTCACGGCATTCCGAGCGCCTCTAAAATCTTAAAAGCCGGAGATCTTGTAAATATCGATATTTCGGCGGAGTTCGGCGGTTTTTATTCCGATACGGGAATTTCATTTGTGCTCGGAGAAGGCGATGAACGTCTGCAAAAGCTTTGTAACTGCGCAGCATCCGCATTTCAGAAAGGATTGGATCAGGCAAAAGCCGGCAAACGCCAAAACCAGATCGGCAGAGCCGTCTACCATGAAGCCCGCTCCAACGGATTTACCGTCATTAAAACGCTGACGGGCCACGGAATCGGCAGAAACCTCCATGAAGCGCCGAACCACATCATGAATTACTACGATCCGTTTGATAACGCGCTTCTTAAAAACGGAACCGTGATCGCGCTTGAGCCGTTTATTTCCACGAAAGCGGAAACGATTGTTGAAACGGGAGACGGCTGGACGTATAAAACGCCGGATAAAAGCCTTGTCGCCCAAGTGGAACACACCATCGTGATCACAAAAGACAAACCGATTATTTTAACTGCATTGTAATGTTTCATCTCCCTCCCAAACAGGTATACAACAACTAACCCGAAGGAGGGAGACGCATGAAAAAAGATAAAGAAAAAATCAAAATCGAAAACGAAATACACGCCATGCACGGCGTAACGAAACAGCAGATTTTAGAGGATTTCGAGGAATTTAAGGCGTACCTTCATCAGAAAATTTCCGCCGGAAAAAAACTGGGTCTGGATGACAGCAAAATCATCAAAAGCGCCGCCATCCTCGGGGACTATCTCGCCAAACACGAGGAGCCCCGCAATGCGGAAGAAAAACTCTTACAAGAACTGTGGGCCATTGCGGATGACAATGAAAAACAGCATTTGGCCCAGCTTCTCGTCAAACTTGCCGGACACTGATACAGTGCCCGGCTTTTTTATGCCCCGTTATAAGAGTTATGCTACACTGGACATATGTCTGTGAAAGGAGCCATTTTTCAACATGTGGTTTATTATCTTCGGGTTTATTTTCTTTATTGAAAGCATCATTCTCACCGTTTACGGGGTGAAGAAAAAGAAGGGGATGCTGATTTATTTCGGCGTCGTTTTCGGAATCATGACACTCGGAACGGTGCTGTTAAAATTAACCGGCCATTAAGCATGAAAAGACCGCCCTTTACATATATATGTAAGAAAGCTTTACATCTCTGAATCGAAAGTCTCAGTTTTTGTGTTATCCCTTTTCAGCGTCTTTTTATAGATGTTACAATGCCAAAAGTTTGGCAAAAACTGAAGAAACCTCCCCAGCGGGAGAACGGAGAAAGGAGTTTTCTGACATGCATTATGGCAGTAAAGGCTGGTATGTAGAAGAGTTAAAGAAAAAAGGAATTACCCACTATGAAGGAAGAAAGCTTCAAAGCTTCAAAAAGTACTTCCTTGCCAATCTGCTGGAAACAAAAAAACAAGCATAACGTAAATCAGCCGTGCTGTCAGTGCAGCACGGCTTTTTTTCTATACATTCCTGAGCCTGTCCCTTTTTTTAAGGAAGGACTCCCTCCAGCTTTCTGACAGCGCTTCTTCCCGCAGTATTTCTTCAATCGCTGACAGATTGCCGGAATCACGATATTTCACTTCATTCGCATACCAGACGGAAATGCTTTCTTTGCCTCTCGACAGACGCTTGAGGACGGGACGCGGATCGACATATCCTTCTTCAAGCACCCTGAAATAAAAGCCGGTAAATCCCGTCTGCTGTACACGGAGCACCATATCTTTGATGCCATATTTGAGCGCGAGTTTGACGCAGGGCTGGCGCGGCTGGCTTACTTGAACGACGGCTTCCCCCAGCTGAAAGACGTCTCCGATCCACACGTCTTGTTCGGCAAGTCCTTTGACCGTTACATTCTCCCCGAACGCGGCGGCGGGAAGTTTTCTCGCGAGCGTTGTTTCCCAATATGAATAATGCTCGGCGGGATACACGCACACCGCTTTATCGGGGCCTCCGTGATGCTTCAAGTCGGCTTGCCCGTCCCCGTCAAAATGGGTTTTATACAGCATGACGGGAGAATCTGCGGGCCGCTTTATGATGCCGGAATTGATTTGTCTGCCGGCAAATTCATGAATTGCGGGCTTTCCGAGATTGATAGATAAGACAGAATAGTCTTGCGTCACCTCGTTCACATCCTTTGCGAAATCTCATATCTTTCCTTTATCATAGTAAGAAAAAGGTGGTTTTTCCATGCTTCAATATCATATGATTGCAGACGGCCGGGTTCAGGGCGTAGGTTTTCGCTACTTCGTCCAGATGGAAGCCGACAGACATAAGGTAGCCGGCTGGGTAAAAAACCGTGATGACGGCCGGGTGGAAATCCTTGCCGAAGGTCCTGAAGAGTCGTTAAAACAATTTGCCGAAGCAGTCAGAAAAGGCAGCCCCTTCTCAAATGTCACAGGCGTAACCATCGAAGAATCACACCGTCTGAAAGGGTACCGCACTTTTACCATCAGTTACTGATAAGGCTTGTCCTGATAATAATAATTCGGCTTCACAATCGTATTGTCATATGATTTATGGAAAATGTGGGTGGAAGCCGGCGAGATCGGCGGAATCAGCCAGGTCCAGTCGCCCGTCAGCTTTCTGCCCGCGTCTTGTTCCTGTTCTTCAAAGCGTTTAAATTGATTCGCCGCCGTATGGTGATCGACAATGCTGACACCGTGTTTTTTGTATGAATAGAGCACTGCCTTATTCAGTTCCACCAGCACCTGATCTTTCCACAGGTCGGTATTCAGGCTGGCGGAAATCCCCATGACCGCAGCGGCTTTTTTGAGCATATCATACCGTTTTTCGTCAGCAAGGTTCCTTGCGCCGATTTCGGTTCCCATATACCATCCGTTAAAAGGCGCCGCGTTGTACGACAGCCCGCCGATTTCAAGCCTCATATCGGCGATAATCGGAACCCCGTACCATCTGAGATTTAAATCGGCAAACTCTTCAATATCCGGATGGGTGATCGGCACTTCTTTCACGAGCGTCTGAGGCAGGTCATACCAGACCGGCTGCCCGTCCCCTTTCATCCGGAAAAGCAGCGGCAGAATATCAAAATCGGTCCGCTTCCCGCGCCAGCCGAGTTTTTCGCAGACAGCCGTCAGCTCATATGATGCCGGATCACCGACTCTTCCTTTTTCAGTCTCATATCCCGCATAGCGGATGAGCTGGTGATTCCAGATCTCCACTTGTTTTTCCCCATTCTTCTCAGGAGGGAAAATCGTAATCGTCGGTTTAATTTTTCCGCCGTTCGTGGCGATTTCAATATGTTCAAATAATGCGTCGCGCACCTCTTCTTTCGTTTTCACACCGCGCCGGTCAATGACGTTCAGCGATTGCCAGAACAGACGCCCGATACAGCGGTTGCTGTTGCGCCACGCCATTTTCGCCCCGTGTTCAAGCTCTTCCGCCGTATGGACGTAACTCCCCGTCCGATCTATCTCATCTTTTATCGCGTGTAGTCGCTCGTTGATTTGCGATTCCATTCCGAGTTCCTGATAGCAGACATCAATAAAATCCTTCGCCTCATCCCAAAGTATTTCCGTATGTTTCAAAAAACTCTCTCCTTCAATTTACATCTGTTTCCCATTGTATCGTTTTTAGGTGTGAACACAATGGTTTTTTTGTATCATACTGGAAACTGCAAAGAAAAAACACCTGTGATGTTCGCAGGTGTTTTACAAAACGGAATGCAGTTTTTCAGCCAGTGTAAGCAAATCCTCACGGTAGTTTTTTCCCGTCATCGGAATTCCGTGACCCGTCAAAAGCGCTTCCGGCTCCAGTTCGGCCAATTTCTCAACGGATGCGGCCGCCGTCTGCGTATCCGCTGTAAAATAGGCGGGCGGCCCGTGAAGCTCTTGCTTTTGAATGACAACGTCCGCAAGCGATTCCTGTTCCACAGTGATCACGGCATCACCGGCAAGCAGAACGCGGTCTTTATCCCGGAATAATGAAATATGGCCGGGTGTGTGGCCGGGCGTATGCACCCATCTCCATTCTTCAAGAAACGGAACGGTACCGTCTGAAGGCAGTGCCTGAACGGACGGAATGCGGATCGTATGGCGCGGAAACAGCGGTGACAGCTTTGCGACAAGCCCTTTTTTCGCATCGGGCCTGGCAGGCGGATAATCCGCTTTCCCCGTGACGTACGGGAGCTCCTTTTCATGAATATAAACCGGCACATCCCAAAGCTCAAGCAGCTCTTCAATCGCACCGACATGATCAAAATGGCCGTGTGTCAAAATGACCGCCTTCAGCTGATACCCCTCTTTGAATCGGCGTTTCATTTCTTCTGTTATCATCTCCGCCGATTGAGGCATTCCCGCGTCAACCAGAATGATTTCCCGCGGAGCTGAGGGATTTTCGATAAAGTAAACATTCGCAATCTGCACGGTCAGTCCGTAAACGCCGTCCGCCGCTTTAAAACCGGCGCCGCTTCTCACTGAAAAAAGCGGCATAAACGGATCACTCATCATGGCACCTCCTCTGATGCCTTTAGTGTGCGACGAACCGGGTGTTTTATGTTAAAAAATCGTGATTGCGCCGATGATGAGCGCAAAGGCCGTCATGACGATAACGGCAAGAACCGCCCATTTCATCGCAAATTTCTGGTGTTCATCAATGGTGACCCCGGCAAGCCCGACTAATAAATGCGTCGACGGCACGAGCGGGCTTAACATATGAATCGGCTGGCCGATAATCGAAGCGCGGGCGATTTCCACCTTATCTACACCGTACGCCACGGCGGTCTCGGATAAAATGGGCAGCACGCCGTAAAAATAGGCGTCATTAGGCATCAGAAACGTAAAGATACCGCTCGTTAAGGCAACAATCGCCGGAATAAAACCTCCCATCTGTTCCGGAATAAGCGATACGAGGGAAATGGCCATTTCATCAACCATCTTCGTCCCCGTTAAAATTCCGGTAAACACGCCTGCGGCAAAAATCATCGAACCGATCGCAAGCACATTGCTCGAATGGGCTGAAATACGCTCCCTTTGATCGTTAAGCTTCGGATAGTTGACAATCAGCGCGATACAAAACGCAATGATGAACAGCACGGTTAAATTCACTTTTCCTGACACTAAAAATCCCACTAAAGAAAGCGTTAACAGTAAATTGAACCACCACAGTTTCGGCCGCCTCCATTCATCTTCCGCAGCCGCAGCCGTTTCATTTGTATGGGACGGCTGCTTTAATTCGATCACCCCGAGCCGTTTTCTTTCCATCCTTCCGAGTACATAAGCGACCACAATCATACACACCATTCCGCTGGCAATGACAGGCAGCATCGGCCCCGTCAGCTCTGCCGGGTCAACGCCGAGCGCACTCGCCGCACGCGGCGTCGCGCCGCCCCATGGTATCGTGTTCATGATGCCCATGCCGACACCGGCGATTCCCGCTAAAATAATCGGACGGATTCCGAGCATGATATACAAAGGCAGCATTGCGCTTGTCGTAATCATATACGTCGTTGAGCCGTCTCCGTCCAGTGCGACAAGCATGGTCAAAACGGCTGTTCCGACTACAATTTTGAGCGGGTCGCCTTTAACCAGCTTTAAAATACGCGACACCATCGGATCAAATAAACCGGTATCAATCATAATGCCGAAATAAAGAATCGCAAACATAATCATGACTGCAATCGGCGCCACCTGTTCAATCCCGGAAATCATCATCTCGCCGACCCGGTTAAAAGAAAACCCGGCAAACAGCGCAAACACGATCGGCGTTAATACGAGCGCCGTTAACACTGAAAGCCGTTTTGTCATAATCAGTACCATAAAAACAAGCATCATAAGAAAGCCTAAGATTGCTAACACAGTATGTCCCCCTTATCATGAATACGCTTACATTTTAAAGGCCCGATCCCCTTTATCCGCCTTTTTGCTATCTTATGAGAATTGGATATTGAAGTAAATATTTTGGATTTTAAAGATTTTTAATTTTTTATAACCTTTTCGTTCATTTTGTTCATTTATAAATAAAAAGCCTCCCGCAAATATGCGGAAGGCTTATTTTTCGCTGCTCATCATCTCTTTATAAAACTCGGTCTGCTCTTCTAAAAAGCGTTTTGCGCCGCTGCTGTTTTTATAAAAGCTCTCCCAATCCCGTTTTTTCAACATTTGCTTCCACTCCGCGGATGAGGTAATCTGTTTCAAAGCCTGATCCCAATAGGCGATCTCGCCTTCGGTCATGTCTTTCGGCCCCATGATGCCTCTCAGTGCGCAAAGACAAACGGCACCCCCTGCTCTTTCCATGTCGGCACATCGCTGTAGCCGGAGAGCCTTTTGTCCGACGTAACGGCCGCCAATGTGATTTTCCCTTTCCGATAGGCGTCTCTCGCTTCTGAAATGGTCATTGAGGCGGCGTCTATCTCGTGGCTGATAAGAGCTTCAATGACTTCATTGCTGCTCCCGTATTGAAAAAAGCGGATATCAAACGGAGAAATTCCGGCCATTTCCGCCGCTCTCGCAAAGGAGAGCTGGTCATCATTTCCGAGGCCGGGCGCAAATCCGATTTTTATGCCGCCCGGATGTGCTTTAATATCGCCGAGCAGCCGCTTTCCGCTTTTTATCTTTGAATCCTTCGGAAGAGCGACGGTCTGCCACTCTTTTGCGATAATGGCCAAAGGCGTAAAATCAGCTGCCTTCAGCCGGCTTTGTCCCAAAATTTCATTGCTTAACAGCAGGCTTGAATTCATACTGATGACATCCGTTTTTCGTTCGTTTACATATTTCCAGCCGCTGTCTCCGCCTCCGCCGGGTTTATAGACGATCTTTACGGGCCGGCCTAATATTTGCTTCCGCTCTATTACCGATTGCAAAGCTTTTGCCGTTACGTCCCAGCCCCCTTGAGGCGCTGCCGGGACGACAATTTCAACCGGCCCTTCGGCTGAACGGATGCCCGCCATCTGCCGTCCGTCAAAAGAAACCAGCGCCGCCAGCATGACAAGATGCACTCCCAACCGCTTCATTTCTCCCATCCCTTATTCATGTGCTAAATAATATTTCCGTTCCGGCCTGCCGATAATGCCGTACTCTAATTCAGCGAGCGCTTCTTCCTGAGAAACGAGAAACTCGGCGTAGCGCCGCGCCGTTGTTCTGGAGGCGCCCATTTTTTCGCCCAGTTCTTCGGCCGTCATCCCTTTTTGGGCTGCCCTGAGCGCGTTTTTGATTTTTTGAAGTGTAATCGAATTAATCCCGGTCGGCAGATCATTGAGCTGTTTTTGTTCTTTCTGACCGCTTCCGAAAAACATGTCGATAACGGACTGGCTCAGCTCCGGCTGTGAGCGCAGCCATTCTCTTTTTTCACGGTACTGCAAAAGCACTTCTGTAAATTTATGTGCCGACACCGGCTTTATGACATAGTGGAAAACGCCTGATCTGAGCGCTTCCTGCAGCAGTCTTGTTTCGGCAGAAGCCGTAATAATGATGATATCAACAGAAGGAAAACGGCCGCGGATAAGGGGAAGCAGATCTGTTCCCAGCTCATCCGGCATATAAATATCCAAAAGCAGCAGATCAGGCTGCCGTTTCTCAAGCAGCGATATGGTGTCTTTGGCATTGATTGCTTTACCGATGACATTGAATCCATCAAGATGTTCGATAAATTTTTCGTGAATTTGCGCTATTCGAAAGTCGTCCTCTGCAATCGCGATGTTAATCACACCGATTCCCCCTTTGGCGTTTCTTTCGGTATAAACACCGTAAATACGGCACCGCCGCTCTTTTGCTGCGAAATCTCTATCGATCCCTGCAATTCACTGACGGCTTCTTTCAGATTGGCTAAGCCGTATCCTCTCCTCGTCCCCTTTGAAGAGTAGCCCTTTTCAAATATCGTTTCTGTTTTTTCCTGAGGCACGCCGTCTCCTGAGTCCGCCACTTCGATGACGATATCCCTGCCGATATCGGTCATAAAAAAGGCGACCTCTTTTTTCTCTTTTTCGGCGACGGCTTCGAAAGCGTTATCAATAAGATTTCCGATGATCGTAATGAGCTGGGATGAACCCACATGCTCCGGCAGCGATTCTAAAAAGCTGTTTTCATCTATTGAAAGCTTCACTTTCTTCTCAGACGCCTTTCCCATTTTTCCTAATAGTATGGCCTGAACCCGCTGTGAATGAATGTTTTGAAAGAGGATTTCATGCTGTTCATTCTGGATGGCGTACTCTTCTTTTATCAGTTCAATGGCTTCATTATATTCTCCCAGCTCTAACAGACCGAGGATCGCGTAAAGCTTATTCGAGAATTCATGCGTTTGCGCCCGAAGATCCTCTGAGTATTTTTTCATTTCAGTCAGCTTGTTAATCAGTTTCTTGAGCTCTGTTTTCTCCCGGAAGCTGATCACCGCTCCGTATACTTGTCCGGTCTGCTTCATTTCTTTCACGTTTAAGATAAATACTTTATCTCCGGCACGCACCTCCACGTTCGGCGGTAATTCTCCCCCTGCCAACACCGGCATGAGATTTGCGCCCGGCATGATTTCTTTTATATGCCTTCCGATCATCGGTTCCGGAAGATTCAGCATATCAGCCGCAGATAAATTCATCATGGTTACCGCGCCTTCTTTGTTTACGGCGATAATCCCTTCTTTAATCGCAAGGAGCATCGCATTGCGCTCCCTGTACAGTGCTGCAATTTCATGCGGTTCAAGGCCGAGTGTATCTTTACGGATGCTTTTTGCGAGCGCCGCCGCTCCCCCGATGCCGATAAGAAACACCAAACATGCAAAATAGCCTAAATGCCGCAGATGCGCTTTCATATCTTTTTCTATCTCATCTTGTAAAAACTCGACTGTCACCGTTCCGACGACTTCGTTATGATTTTTTTCCTCCAAAATAACCGGGGCGCTCCCCCGGACAGCCTTCATTCCGTCGGAAACCGGTGACCCGCCGAACATGACGGTTTTATTTTGCAAATTTTGATTTTCTTTCGGAATACTGCTTCGGGCCGAATGAAATGCAACATGCCCTTTTTGATCAGTAATGTAGACGGCGTGCGCGCCTGCCTGTTCTTTCATTTGTTCAATGACGTCTAACTTTGTAAAAGCTTCTTGATCCGCAAGCCGGAATGCCTCTTTTACAGGAGGCATGTATGAAATGGTTTTTGCCGTTTGCACCGCCAGCTGTTCAGCCTGCTTCTGGCCTTCCTTTAATTGCTGAAAGGCAAATATAACAGTGAGCGTCCCGATGACAAGTATTAATAAAGCCGTGATTAATCCGGCGATTTTCATTTGCAGAGAGACATAAAACCGCTTCGCTTCCAACACAGCACCAGCCGTCCTTTCCTCCTAAAATCATACCACTTTTTAAATCTTTGTTTCTCATTTTTGAGAATTTTCGTGATCTTTTTCTCTTGTCATTTCTTTCAAAAAGTGCAGTCTGGTATAATTTCCCTTAAGAGAGATAAGAAGGATGAACTTTTTATAATCGATGCGCAAAAAAAAGACTGACAGAAGCCAGTCTCGGGATGTTTAACAACGGACATATATTCAGTTGACAAAGTGTTTCTCTATGATGGCCGAGATACATTTGAATGACCGGAAATATCAATCAATTTTCCTTTGACGGCCAGGCGCCCTTCGGTTCTTACCGCTTTGTCGCATGTGATTAATGTAATCTCTTTATCTTTTGTCTCCTGAATTGCGTTTGCTTCTATTTCTGAAATCATGGTTTTTGATGTTACAGAATAAATATAGTCTTTTCTAAAGTCGGTCATCACGATTTTCGCGCCTTTTTTTATGTGTAAAAGAGGGCCGAACAATAGGTTCTCCTGCTTCAGATGGTGGCCTGCCAACGGGTAGTTTCCCTCGCCCATTTTCTGATCCGGACGCATAGTTGCCGCGCCGATCAGCAGGTTTTCATTGGTTGTGCCTTTTAAAATCGGAAGGTCTAAATCGATGCTGCTGATGGTTATCCGTCCGATTATCGGTTTTGGTTTGCGATTAAAACTTGACTGAACTGTTTCACTGAAACCGGGCGGATGAATGGATTCAAAATCATAGTCCGCTTTTTTCATGTTATTTTTCCGCGCTTGTTCTGCGGTCAATTCCGTTTCAATTTGGCTTTTACTGAGGTACGCGATCAAACAGCCTTTCATGAGAGGAGAGGAAATGAGAAGCAGCCCGGACAAAATAAGAACGGCAATGATCATTTTTTTAACCATGAAGAAAATTCCTTTCTTGTACGCCATGCGGTGAGTATTTGGTGAGAAATGATTCTCTTTTTAAAAAAGCACCTGATCGATTCTTACATGATCAGGTGCGATAACGTCTATCTATTCCTTGCTTTCTTCTTTCTTGATACAACAGCCGCGGCTCCGCCGGCTAATAGCAGCAGAATACCGGCCGTGACCGGCATCATACCGTCCGTATCACCGGTTTTCGGCAGGTTTTTTCCTGTATCCGAGTGATTGGTTTTACCATTGGTATCAGGGTGATGCCCGCCTTGATTCGTTTGATGATTCGGTGTGTCTTTCCCAGGTGCGGGATTTTTTAATTTCTTATTAGAAACGACGACCTCAACGGCTTTTGACTGTCCTTTTTCAATTGTGAATTCAATTGGTTTTTCGTTCAGCTGATAACCGTCAGGCGCTTTTGTTTCGATAAATTGATACTGCCCGGGCGCTAATCCTTTCACCGTAAACCGGCCCTTTTGATCCGTCTTCCATACCGCCGGCCGTTCTTTGCTGCCGCCGGTGTTTACCGGATGTCCGGAAGAATCCGTGATCTTGAATTCAGCACCTTCCAGCACCTTATTTTTATCGTCATGATCCACTTTTGTCAGTGTGACATCACCAGGCGTCAGTGTATTCTCCGCACTGATTTCGACTGGTTTTATGTCGGTATTTGTGATCTTAAATGATATTGGCGTTTGATCCAAACTGTAAAGTTCAGGCGCTTTTGTTTCGATAAATTGATATTCGCCCGCTTTCAGTCCCCGTACAATAATTTGTCCGTGCTCATCTGTCGTCAGACCCTCTGTCAGTACTTTGCCGTTTGCATCTGTCAGATTAAACTTCGCACCTTGCAGGACTTTCCGTTTGTCACCTTGATCCAATTTTGTAAGAACAACGCTGTTCTTGATGTTAACTGCAGTCAGGGCAGCCTGATTCGGTTTTCCGCTGTTCTCAGCCTTAATCGTAAACGGCACAGGGGTTGTTGACAGCAGATAACCATCCGGCGCTTTTGTTTCAACAAATTGATAGTTTCCGGGCGCCAAACCTCCGGCGTCAATTTTGCCGCCTTCTTTTGTCATCAGATCGTCTCTTACGGTTTTTCCATCACTGTCAATGATTTTAAATACTGCACCGTCTAAAACGTTTCCGTCTTGATCCTTCTTGATCAGCTGGACAGAGCCTTGATAGTTGACAAAGGTGCCGGCGTCAGACGGCTTCGGCTTTCCTTCCGCTGTTTCTGAGATGGTAAACTCTTTTTTCTCCGTATTTAACACATAACCGTCGAGTGCTTTCGTTTCAATGAAGGCGTAATGCCCCGGTGCAAGGCCGGATGTTTCTACTTTTCCATCTTTATTGGAAATCAGATCTTCTTTAACCGTTTTTCCATCACTGTCGATGATTTTGAAAACTGCGCCTTCAAGTTTCTTGCCTTCCGCATCTTCCTTCGTCAGCCGGACAGAGCCTTTATAGTTGACGGCCGTTCCTGCGTCAGACGGATTCGGCTTTCCTTCCGCTGTTTCTGAGATGGTAAACTCTTTTTTCTCCGTATTTAACACATAGCCGTCAGGTGCTTTCGTCTCAATGAAGGCGTAATGACCCGGTGCAAGGCCGGATGTTTCTACTTTTCCGTCTTTATCTGAAACCAGATCTTCCTGAACCGTGTTTCCATCACTGTCGACGATTTTGAAAACTGCGCCTTCTAGGTTCCGGCCGTCCGTATCTTCCTTCGTCAGCCGGACAGAGCCTTTATAGTTGACGGCCGTTCCTGCGTCAGTTGACTCCGGCTTTCCTTCCGCTGTTTCTGAGATGGTAAACTCCACTTTCTCCGTATTTAACACATAACCGTCAGGCGCTTTCGTTTCGATGAAGGCGTAATGACCGGGTGCAAGGCCGGATGTTTCTATTTTTCCGTCCTTTTCTGAAACCAGATCTTCCTGAACCGTTTTACCATCACTGTCGATGATTTTGAAAACTGCGCCTTCAAGATTCCGGCCGTCTGCATCTTTCTTCGTTAAAGCGGCTTTTCCTTTATAATTCACCATTGATCCCAATTCAACATCAGGTACTTGATTCTTTTCGTTCTTTGCGATTGAGAAGTGAATGGCTTTTGTGTTTACGATAAACCCTGACGGGGCTTTCGTCTCCATCAGCCGATAGTATCCGGCGGGCAAACCGTTGATCTCAACTTTCCCATTTTTATCGCTTTCAATATTATTTTTTATCAGAGTATAGGTGCCGTCGCTTGATTTTTTCTCAAGCTTAAATACAGCACCGGCCAAAGGATTATTGTTTTCGTCTTTTTTGATAAGCGTCACCTTATTTTTTTGATTTATGACTTTATAGAGTGCTCCTGCTGCGGAGGATTTGCCGTCAATCGTAACGGAGACCCCGTTTACATAGGCATCGCTGATGGTGTAGCCGTCCGGAGCTTTTATTTCTTTCAGTACATAGGTTCCGTAACGGATATTCCCAAACGCAAGTTTACCGGCATCGTCTGTTGTGCCCGTACGCAGCAGCTGCTTGCCGTCTTTAGACCATAATTGAAAGCCGGCTCCTGAAAGAGATGTTCCGTCTGATCCTGTTTTAGATATCGTCAGGCTTCCCTTCTCTCCTGATCCTGAGCCGCCGCCGCTTGAAATGGCGACAAATACTGAGCTGTTGTTCTCTTGGGTCTGCTCCTCAACATTTGTCCCTGATATCGACACTTTGTTGCTGACCTGACCGCTGCTGCCGGAAATATTAATGAGAGAACGATATTGTATGACATACGCGCGGTCGATTTGTTTATAACTGCCGGTAAAGGTGAGGACAAATGATTGTTCACCGGTGGCATTGTCAGTTTTTATATCTAGTTTATAGTCCTTATCTTTTTCAAGCTTCACATCACCCGGAATAAGATTTCCGCTGCTGTCTTTCATAACGCCGTTCTCATTATATTTTGCTTGATATACTTTAAAAGAATCTTCATCTATTATTTGATTCTCATCCGGGGTGTCTTTGACTTTTACGTCATCCAGTGTCGATTGGCTGGCATTGACATTAATGTTCCAATCGATATTGTTTCCGTTCTGCTTGCCGCCTTTCGAAATCAGGTTTCCTCCGTTTGCGATGGAAACTGAACCCGTCAGCGTTCGGTCTGCATGGTCATTATTAAAGTACTCTGCTTTGTTTGTGTATTGATTCTGTTTGATGACCTGGCCTTTTAACGACGTTTTAAATTCAATCAGGTATGGTAAGGCGTCATCAGTTTTGAGACGTACGATTAACGTATTTTTGTTGCCGTCTGACGGCTCTTCTATTTCATATTTTGAAGAATCCAGCGCCTCTCCTTCAGTGATGGAACCGTTTTTGCTGATGGTATACGTTTTAACAGCAACCGACCCATGCAAAAATTGCTGACCATCTGTGATCGTATCTTTTATATAAGGATTTTTTGAAGGTTCGCCATTGTAATTGATGCCGACTTTCCATGTGATTTCTTTTGAAACGGCGTTGTATGAGCCGTTTTTGAATCCGTTATGGGACGTCTGATTGTTCGGTGTGAAACCGCTTGATTCCTTATTTGTGCGTTTGCCGCCGTTTTTATCCGTCCATGTCGACTCCGCCGTATTCTTAATGGGTTCGTTTGAAAAGTCAGCGTTGAATTTTGTCGTATACGTGATCTTAAACTGACTGTTTGTTTCTGCATAATCCCCGATCAATGCTATTGTAAAGCCTTGATTTCCGGGTTTTTTTGTTAATGTATAGTCTGTTCCTTCTTTCAGCGTTTTGTTATCAGTCGTGTCTTGCATGTGAAATGAATCGTCAATGAGCGCCAGGCCTCCGCTGGTGAATTGATCATCCAGCGTCCAGTCTTTCATTGTGTAACCGTTTTTGTTAACTGTGATTGTCCAATCAACCGTCTTCTTCTCATAGTCTGCATTTGAATAATTTTTGATCAGATTCTGCTGAATGGCAGTTCCCGGAGTTTCCTTTGATTCCCCTGTATCTGTCACTGCTGTGTTGGTGTATTTGACAGGACTGTCAATAATGACCCCATCGTTGACTTGAGATTGATAAATGATCTTATATGCTCCTGTGACACTTTGCTTGAATTTTATTTCAAAACCGTTCCCGTTATCAGTCAGCGTATAATCCCCACCCTCTTTTAATGGGGCGCCCTCTTGTTCGCTGCCGTTCTGGCTGAATGTAATCGGAAGGACTTTCAATGAACCGGGAACAAGATGCAGATCGTCTGATCCGAACGTATCCTTGATGCCGGCTTTGGATTGATCAATCTTTTTCTCACCGTAGTTGTACATAACAGCCCAGCTGAACGTTTGGGATTCTCCTTTATAACCTGTCGAAGATTTTTCTATCATTTTTCCGTAACCCGCTGTTACGGAAGCTTCCGCAGAAATCGGCTCCGCATTGTCTCCGCTGAATGCCGCCTTGTTTGTCAGCGTGATCTTTCCGCCTTTACCCGGCTTTGCCGCATCTTTAATTTCTGTGTCATATATGAGCCGGTAGGCTGAATCGATCGTTCCGGCGAAGGTGACACTACCGTTTTCGCCAACGGTATAACCTGAAGTTATCTCATTTCCCTGACTCACCGAACCGTCAATATTCACATCGAGTTCATACACTTTCACAGATCGGAAAGTCAATTCGTCCGGAAGGCTTTCAGTCAATTTCGCATGTTTAACTTCTTCTTCTTTTTTATTAAGATCAACCGTCCACGTTACCTTTCCGGGATTAATACCTTTATCCAATGACCCTGATTTCTCAATGGTTTTATTGACATTCGGTTTAAAATAAACCGTTACGTCCGGCGTATCAGAGTTAACCGGAAACTTAATCTTTTGTGTGGTTGATCCTTTTATTTCTTTCTGATTGAATTGGGTGTTTACATACAATGACCCCTTGACGTTAGAATCTTCTTTTACCTCGCCGTTAAACGTCATGATGACATGGCCGCTCGTATTAATGGAAAAAGTTCCGTACGTACTATCGCCGTTGGTCAATGGCTGGTTCGTAATGTCATTATGCATGATAAATTCTTTAGGCAGATCAAATTCATATCGATCACCGTCGTTTATTGTTTTTCCCAGCTCATTCGGAATCGCCCATTGAATGGTGATATTTGCCGGAGAGTTCGTATTCGCAGGGTTGTTTTTGTCATATGGTTTTCCTTTTTCATCCGTCAATTTCACATCAGTTAAAATATTTTGCGTAATCCGGCTTCCGCCTGATTGAAGGCTTTTAGCGGCAGATTTGCTTGTAATCACCATTTTTGATTGACTGCGTTTAGCAGAAGGTTTTGATTTCGTTGTCTGTTCTGCTTTCTCCCCGCCGCCTGCAGATGCTGACTTTTTCTCTGTCTTTTCCTGAGGTTCAGCAGGTGTTGAAGAGGTGTTTTTTTCTGTATCGGAATCCGTTGTTCCGTCTTTCTTCACAGGGATTAACACCTGCTGGGTCTTGCCGGCATCCAGTTGAAAAAGAGCTTTTGCCATTTTCGTCTCATCTGTTATGTCGGGAGTAAACTTCGCCGACAGTGTAATGACGCCTTTGGCATTCCCGGCATCCGCTTCAGCATCGTTCACTTTCACTTCCAGCGTGCTGCTTTTTGCTTCAGCTTTATATATACCGATCACCCGATCAGCTGATGTCAGCTCACCTTCGGCATCGTTATCTAATGTAAAACTTTCCGGAATCTTTAAGGTGGTATTCCGGTCACTTGCATCTTCCTTGTGTTTTAGTGACCATTCGTATGTCAGTGTCACTTTATCTCCCGGTGCTAAAGCGGGCTCACTGGCTTTTGATCCGTCAACGGTCTGCTGTCTGCCGTCTTTGACTGTAACTGAATCAAAGAACCCGCTCTCGCTTTGTTGTGATCCGGAAGCGGCTGCGATCGGAGTAAAGCTGACAACTTGGCTGAAGATGAAAAACAGCGTGAAGCATGAAATCAATGCCGCCCTCAGCCTTTTGCTTTTTTTCTGGCTGAACGAAAAGTTCCTCACTCCCAATGTCTTATTCCTCCCCTTTTATATAGACTTACGTTCGAACAAGCCGGTAAGCATGGGATTCTCCTTATCCGAACCAAACTACATTGTATGAAATCGGCCTATACAAATTCTGTACATGGGGATCATTTCAGAAATAGCGCACAAAAAAAGACCGGCATCAGCCGGTCCGGTCATTCAATCGTCAATTGATTTTATCCTTCAATTGTTTATAGCGTTCGTATTCCTTTATCGCCTCTTCTACCTTTCCCAGTTTATTAAATAACTGCAGTTTGTATTGTATAATTTTATCGTCACCGGGCTCTATTTTCTCAACCTGCAGGCAAATGTCCATCGCTTGATGATCATTCTTCTCTTGGATGAGAAAACCAATCAGTTCGTACGCTTTGCTGAGCCACAGATGGGCCAGACGCGCTTTTTCCGGCTCCGCCCACAGATAGCCATTCTCCATGAGATAATGGTTCTCATATGACATGACAATGTCCATGTGCCGGGTTAGTGCAGCTGCGCTGAGCGGAGGAGCCTCTTTTAATGTTTTTTCCCATTCAACTGTATCAACCTTTACCCCGGAAAGCCGGAGAATGTATCCTATATCGGTATTTTCTATTGATTGGCTGAAGGGCAGCTGACCGATTAATTTCCGTATCTGATATATTGTCGAATAGAGCTGGGTGCTTGCTTTTGATATATCATAAGCAGGCCAAAACATTTCCATCAGCATGTCTTTACTGACCGTGCGCCCTTGATTAAGAAGTAAAAATGCATACAGTTCACGGGCTTTGGATGTTCTCCACTTGACTGTTATGTATGTTTTGACACCATTTACCGATTGATAAAAGTCCAGGTTCCCAAAACATTGTATAACATAATCCGTCCCGGTATTCTCGTCTGCCGTCCTGAGTTTTTTATTCATTCGGATTCGCTCAACAGTTGTCAGCAGCCGGGCATGGTCAACCGGTTTTAAAAGATAATCGACAGCATTTAATTCAAACGCTTTGATCGCGAATTCATTATAAGCGGTGATAAAAATAACTTGGATATTTTCATTGAGCTCCTGAATCGATTCAGCAAGCTCAATACCGTTTATCCCGGGCATTTCAATGTCAAGAAACACCGCATCAGCTTCTGAAAGCTCCGAATGCTCCAGAACTTCCGCCGGATCTTGAAACGTTATAATAGATTGAAAGGCGTTTGTCCGCTCAAGCATACGATTAAAATGAAGCAATGCCAGTTCCTCATCATCCACAATTAACGCTTTCAAACCGCATCCCACCCGTCAATATAGATATCTGAAAATAATTTCAATTATACCATGTCTAACGCCCTATATAGTTGGATTCTTTTTCTTTCTCTTGTTGTATTATAAAGTTTGTGATTACAATATTTGTACATTAAATAGGATAATAGAATGCCCCTGAATGGGATAAAGGAGTAATGATGTGAAAGAAAAATTCATTTCGATTTCGATTATTTGCGGCTATGCTGCCTTCTTTATGATTTTTATGGCCATGGATCATTTTTCAGGATCATCCCTCCCTCAAGCGGAACAGGGAGTGATCAATCTGGAAAAGTGGGATTTTCAAAAGGATGGAAATGTCCAGCTGAACGGGAAATGGATTCTATATCCAAATCAGATGCTGTCACCGCAGGCGCTTCATTCAGCAAAAGGAAAAAATCCCGTACTCGTTGATGTCCCTGTCAATGTGAAGCTGTTCGGAAAAACGGCCGATGTGGATTATGGGACGTACAAACTGACAATCCGATCAAATGAAGACAATCAGGTTTTGGGGATCAGCACATCTTTTATCTACAGTTCAAACCGTCTTTACCTTAATGGAAAAGTAATCGGACAGAGCGGCAATCCTTCAGAAAAAGCTGATTTTAAGGCGCAGAACAAACCGTACAGCAGCTTTTTCACGCTTCGCAAAGGTGACAATGAACTTGTCCTGCATTTTTCGAATTTCGGAAAAGTTCCCGGCTGGGGGATCGCAAAACCGATAACGTTTGGGACTCAAGAACAAATTATACGCGAGAATCAAATTTCCTTTTTCAATGATTCCATTATGATTACGGCTTTTTTCATTACCGGTTTATATTTTCTCGGCTTTTTTCTCCAACGGACAAAGGATAAACATTTATTGTTCTTTTCCGTGATGTGTCTGCTTTTTTCAGCCATTATTCTTATGATCGGGAAAGAAAGAATTATCTTTCTCCTCTTTCCGTCTATTTCATTTTCATTGCTGAATTCCTTGCGTATCATCTCAACCGTGCTTGTCAGCATGGCGGTTTTTCTTTATCTCTTTTATGCATACAGAGAAATTGTTTCAAAAACGACGATCACCTTTTTAACCGCTTTATCCGGGATTATCTTGATCACTGATTTTATGTCCGGAAGTTTCATTGACCACCTCTCATACATTTTACATTCTGTGCTTGCCGTTACGACTCTGTTTTATATTACATACATTTTTACGATTGCCGCCATAAGAAAAATAAAAGGAAGCACGTACCTTACACTCGCATCCGTCTCGATGAGCGCTTTTGTGATTCTTACGACCATTTCAGCTTACAGCGGCAAAACGGCTTTTTCTTTTAATTCGATCTATTCATTGCCGACAGTTATTGCTTTATTGGCGGTGGTTCTTCTGATGGCGCAGCAATTCGCCGGAGCTTTCCGGGACAATGAAGTCCTCTCACGGAAATTAGTCAAAATCGACCAACTGAAAGATGAATTTATCGCCAAAACTTCACACGAATTCAAGACGCCGCTGAACAGCATTATTAATATATGCCAAACCCTTGTAGCCGGCAGAAAAAAGAAGACGATAGAGGAAGAGAAAGAAAATATGCAGCTGATCATCCGTATGGGCTACAGACTTTCTGATCTCGTAAATGATATTCTTGATTTGGAAAAAATGAAGCAGGGTATGCTGCAGATTCGTCCGGTTCCCGTCGATGTGCATGCCGTCATATGCAGTGAGATGAACTTCTACCGGCTTTTATCCAAACATAAAAAACTTGCCATTCTTAATCATGTGCCGGACGATCTCCCTTTGGTGCTTGCAGATGAAAACCGTTTCCGGCAAATCTTAACCAATCTTGTTGAAAACGCAATCAAGTACACATCCGAGGGGAACATTATTCTTTCTGCTGAAAGCCTGAATGACAAAATGATTCAAATCACGGTGGCCGATACCGGCAGCGGCATTCCTGAGGCTGATCTTGAAACCATTTTTGATTCTTTTCAGCAAGCGGAAGGGACGGAAGAAGATGGAACGGGTTTAGGTTTAAGTATTGTGAAACAGCTCGTCAAGCTCCAAAACGGGGACATCTGGGCGGAGTCAGCGGCGGCGCAAGGATCAGCCTTTCATTTTACGTTACCCGCCGCTCAAATTGATTCTTTACCGGAAGCAAAGACCGAACTTCCTAAATCACAGCCCGGACAGAGAATGCCGGATATTTCGCTGGTCACGCCTTATCACTCAGAAAAAATCGATGCTCCGACGATTCTGATCGTCGACGATAACATCGAGAGTTTGAAAATTTTAACTGATATGCTGGAAGGTGTTCCTTATAACGTAATCGCAGTAAAAAGCGGAAAAGAGGCGCTTCAAGCTGTCTCTTCCTCGAAGCTTGACTTGGTCATATTAGACTTGATGATGCCCGACATGACGGGTTTTGAAGTCTGCACAATCATCCGCGAAAGATTCAGCATGGTCGATCTGCCGGTTCTTATCGTTACGGCAGCCATTATCAGCCATGACAAATACAAAGCGTTTCATGCCGGAGCAAACGACATTTTACAAAAGCCTTATCATTACTCTGAATTCACCGCGCGTATTAAAAATTTAATTTTGATGAAGCATACGGCTCACCAAGCCACAAATTTGGAAATGGCTTTTCTTCAGTCGCAAATTAAGCCTCATTTTCTTTACAATGTATTAAATACGATCATCGCGCTCAGCCATTTGGATATTGAAAAAGCCCGGGAAACGACTGCTGCATTTACAAACTATTTAAGGATGAGTTTTGATTTTCAAAACACTTCGGACATCAGCTCATTCAGAAACGAACTTTCTATCATTACGTCATATCTTTCTATAGAAAAAACACGCTTCGGCAAACGGCTTGATATCCTTTTTGATATTGAACAGGACATTGACTTCCCCCTTCCGCCTTTAATGATACAGCCATTGGTGGAAAACGCCGTTCATCACGGGATCAGTAAGAAAAGAGGCGGCGGACGGATAAAGCTGACAGCGAAAAAACAAGGCGAAAACACGTATTTTATCAAAGTGGAGGATAATGGAACCGGCATCATGCCGGACATACAGGAAGATATTTTGTCTTCTGATGTTAATCGCCGTGTCGGCTTGAAAAATATCAATCGGCGGCTGAAGCATTTTTGCGGAAGCGAATTGACGATCACCAGCACCCCGGATGAGGGCACCGCTGTTTCGATGATGATTCACACTCCCGGCACAACGGATGACTCGAACTCACTAAAAACGTCTTCATTAAGATACTGATTAACTTCAGAAGGCATGTAAATACTTCTGCCGGCTGCCGGGAAATTCCCGTCAGCCTTTATTTACCCAGAAAGACGTAAAAACAAAAAAGCTTGAAGAAAAAGTGATATCTTCTCCAAGCTTAGATGATCCGCACCAGTCTGGCCGTTTTCACTTAAGAAATCGTAACTCCCGCGCTTGCATATCCCGCCACTGTATTAATAAGCGAAAGGCCGGTCGCAGTGGCGGAGAATACCATTAACAGCCGGGTTTGAGGAGTTACCGCAATGTTCAGCCCTGTCGTGATTCCGTTGCTGATGCTGCCGATTGACAATATGCCGGTGAGGGGAGGAGCTAAAGTGACGGATGCTCCGGGGATCGGCGAGAACGTATTGTTCGGCACTGTGGAACTGTATAATTGTGCGGTTATCGTAACAGTCGAGCCGACAAGCGACAATGCTGCGGTTGTACTGAAATAGGCGGCAATTGATGTAATGGTTCCGCTTCTCGGAGCAGAAAAAGCAAAGTTCAGCAGAGTTCCTCCGGCCCCGGTAAGATCAATTGCGCCTCCCCCTCCGACATTGACGCCCGTCACAGAATTGCCGAAGCCGACAAGGCTCACCGTTCCGATTAATCCGCCGGCAATGGTCGTCACGGCAGTGGGAAGACCTGAAGCATAGGGAATGATCGCGCCTGCTCCGGTTGCTCCGGTTATCCCAGTTGCGCCGGTTACTCCGGTTACTCCGGTTGCTCCGGTCGATCCTGTTACTCCAGTCGCTCCAGTACCTCCGGTTACTCCCGTTACCCCGGTTGCCCCAGTACCTCCGGTAGCACCTGTTACTCCCGTTACTCCCGTTACTCCGGTTTCTCCAGTGGCTCCGGTGGCCCCTGTTACTCCGGTTACACCGGTTACTCCAGTTGATCCCGTTACTCCGGTGGCTCCAGTAGCTCCGGTTACACCGGTTGATCCCGTTACTCCGGTCGCTCCTGTTGATCCAGTATCCCCGGTTACTCCCGTTACCCCGGTTGCGCCGGTTACACCGGTTGATCCCGTTACTCCGGTCGCTCCGGTTACTCCCGTTACTCCGGTTACTCCAGTTGATCCCGTTACTCCGGTGGCTCCTGTTATTCCTGTTGATCCAGTATCCCCGGTTGCTCCGGTTACCCCAGTTGCCCCCGTTACCCCGGTTGCGCCGGTTATCCCCGTGGCTCCCGTTACTCCGGTTGCGCCGGTGAGCCCGGTGGCTCCCGTTACTCCAGTATCCCCGGTTACACCGGTAGCACCTGTTACTCCGGTAGCACCTGTTACTCCGGTTACTCCAGTGGCTCCCGTTGCCCCAGTCGCTCCAGTATCTCCGGTTACTCCCGTTACTCCGGTCGAGCCTGTTACTCCGGTTGCGCCTGTTACTCCGGTCGCCCCAGTATCCCCGGTTACTCCCGTTACTCCAGTTGCGCCTGTTACCCCAGTTGCCCCCGTTACCCCGATGGCACCGGTTAATCCAGTTGCTCCGGTTATCCCCGTGGCTCCCGTTACTCCGGTTGCGCCGGTGAGCCCGGTGGCTCCCGTTACTCCAGTATCCCCGGTTACACCGGTAGCACCTGTTACTCCGGTCGCTCCAGTATCCCCGGTTGCTCCGGTTACTCCGGTCGCTCCGGTTACTCCAGTGGCTCCCGTTACTCCCGTTGCGCCTGTTACCCCAGTTGCCCCCGTTACCCCGGTGGCACCGGTTATTCCAGTCGCGCCGGGATCTCCAGTCGCGCCGGGATCTCCAGTCGCGCCGGGATCTCCAGTGACGCCGGTTGCTCCGGTTAGTCCAGTAGCTCCGGTGGCTCCCGTTACTCCGGTCGCCCCGGTTACACCGGTCGAGCCTGTTTCTCCGGTTGCGCCGGTGAGCCCGGTGGCTCCTGTTACTCCAGTATCCCCGGTTACACCGGTAGCACCTGTTACTCCCGTCGCTCCAGTATTCCCGGTTACTCCCGTTACTCCGGTTATTCCGGTTGCTCCCGTTACTCCCGTGGCGCCGGTTGCTCCAGTCGCGCCGGGATCTCCAGTGACGCCGGTTGCTCCGGTTAGTCCAGTAGCTCCGGTGGCTCCCGTTACTCCCGTTGCGCCTGTTACCCCAGTCGCTCCGGTATTCCCGGTCGAGCCCGTAGCTCCGGTGAATCCCGTTGCTCCGGTAAACCCCGTTGCTCCAGTGAATCCCGTTGCTCCCGTTGCGCCTGTTACCCCAGTCGCTCCGGTATTCCCGGTCGAGCCCGTTGCTCCGGTGAATCCCGTTGCTCCGGTAAACCCCGTTGCTCCAGTGAACCCCGTTGCTCCAGTCAGCCCTGTTGCTCCGGTCAGCCCCGTTGCTCCGGTGCACCCCGTTGCTCCGGTGAATCCTCTTACATGAAAATGATTTGGATGACAGCATGGACACCATCTTTCATGACAGCAAGAGTTTTCGCAACAGAATCCTTCACAGCAATGTGCTCGATTTTGATAACTGCGCCTTTGATTTCTTCTTTTATGTTGAAAATGACAGCAACAATCATTGCAATTCCGGCAGTCGTAATCCCAAGAGTCGTATCTGTTATACCAAGTATCTCCTTTTCTCATTACACCACCTCTATTTGCATAATATTTCCACGAAGAAAAAAGGTGTGGCAAAACCCCGCTTCTATTGGGCAAATTTTCAAATGGTCTTTAAGGCTGCATCATGCACAGCTTTTTTCACAGAAAAAAAGACCTAACTGTGCATAAGTCAGGTCTTTCATCTTTAAAATATCAGTCTGCTGTTGTCATTAGGTTGTCGGGAAACGAATGCTGTTAAAATCGATATTGAGAGCTGTTGCGGCAGTTAAACTATTAGCAGATGTGAAAATAACTCTCAGTTGGTACGTGTTTATTCCTGCAGTCGGCGCTGTATCCACTGTTGTATCGGCAATCGAGAACCTTTCAGTAGCTGCGCTAGTAATAATCCGCGACAAAGTTCTTGTATGAACCTGTACTGTTCCCCTATATAATCTCACTTCATAAACAAAGTTTGAATTGGCTGCAGTTGTTACCTCGACGCTGAGTGCATAATCAAGCTTTACATTCTGTAAATCAGTAACGGGGATTGCCAGCGTAGCAACAGGAATTTCTGTATTTAACGGCGGGTAAACAGTAAGCGGCCCGTTGGTTCTTGTGAAGAGCAAGGCCGGTGTACTGCCTGTGGCGCCGGTTGGGCCTGTTGAGCCGGTTACTCCTGTTGACCCAGTTACTCCGGTTGAACCCGTTGCTCCGGTTACTCCTGTTGCTCCAGTTACTCCTGTTGCTCCTGTTGGCCCTGTTACTCCGGTTGAACCCGTTGCTCCGGTTACTCCTGTTGCTCCAGTTACTCCAGTTGCTCCTGTTGCTCCTGTTGGCCCTGTTACTCCGGTTGAACCCGTTGCTCCGGTTACTCCTGTTGCTCCAGTTACTCCTGTTGCTCCTGTTGCTCCTGTTGCTCCTGTTGGACCTGTTACTCCGGTTGAACCCGTTGCTCCGGTTACTCCTGTTGCTCCAGTTACTCCAGTTGCTCCAGTTACTCCTGTTGCTCCTGTTGCTCCTGTTGCTCCTGTTGCTCCTGTTGCTCCTGTTGCTCCTGTTGCTCCTGTTGCTCCTGTTGCTCCTGTTGCTCCTGTTGCTCCTGTTGCTCCTGTTGCTCCTGTTGCTCCTGTTATACCCGTTGCTCCAGTCACACCCGTTGAACCGGTTGGGCCTGTTATTCCGGTTACACCAGTTGCGCCTGTTGATCCCGTTGATCCCGTTACTCCGGTTGCGCCTGTTTCTCCCGTTGAGCCCGTGACCCCAGTTGCCCCTGTCGGTCCTGTCGATCCTGTTGCTCCTGTTGGGCCGGTTTCTCCGGTTGAACCTGTGGCTCCTGTTACTCCAGTTGCTCCAGTTATACCCGTTGCTCCAGTCACACCCGTTGAACCGGTTGGGCCTGTTATTCCGGTTACACCAGTTGCGCCTGTTGATCCGGTTGAGCCCGTTACTCCTGTTGCTCCTGTTACTCCAGTTGATCCTGTTGCTCCTGTTACTCCAGTTGCTCCTGTTACTCCAGTTAGTCCTGTTACACCAGTTATTCCCGTTACACCAGTTATTCCCGTTACACCAGTTGGACCCGTTTCTCCGGTTGAACCTGTTACCCCTGTTGCGCCAGTCGCTCCGGTTATCCCCGTTGCCCCAGTCACTCCAGTTGCTCCGGTTGATCCCGTTACTCCGGTTGCGCCGGTTTCTCCGGTTACTCCGGTTGGACCTGTTGCTCCTGTTGGACCCGTGATTCCGGTTGGGCCCGTTTCTCCAGTCGCCCCTGTTACTCCGGTTGGGCCCGTTTCTCCGGTCGCCCCTGTTACTCCGGTTGGGCCCGTTTCTCCGGTCGCCCCTGTTACTCCAGTTACTCCAGTTGCTCCAGATATACCCGTTGCTCCAGTTGCTCCGGTTGGACCGGTCTCTCCTGTTACACCTGTTGATCCCGTTACACCAGTTGGACCCGTTTCTCCGGTTGCTCCGGTTGGACCGGTCTCTCCTGTTACACCTGTTGATCCCGTTACACCAGTTGGACCCGTTTCTCCGGTTGCTCCCATGATTCCGGTTGGACCCGTTTCTCCCGTTGAACCTGTTACTCCAGTTGGGCCGGTTTCTCCTGTTACACCTGTTGGCCCTGTTGCGCCGGTTAGGCCAGTTTCTCCGGTTGGGCCAGTTACACCGGTTGCGCCTGTTTCTCCCGTTGAACCGGTTACACCAGTCGAGCCGGTTGTTCCTGTTACTCCGGTTGAACCCGTTGCTCCTGTTATCCCCGTTGCTCCAGTCGGTCCTGTTGCTCCTGTTACTCCAGTTGATCCCGTTGCGCCAGTCGATCCGGTTTCTCCCGTCGCTCCAGTTTCTCCTGTTGAACCAGTTACACCAGTTGAGCCGGTTTCTCCTGTTGCTCCTGTTGGGCCAGTTTCTCCGGTTGCGCCAGTAACTCCTGTTGGACCGGTTGAGCCAGTTACACCAGTTGGACCCGTGATTCCTGTTGGGCCGGTTTCTCCAGTCGCCCCTGTTACTCCAGTCGGTCCTGTTGCTCCAGTCGGTCCTGTTGCTCCAGTCGGCCCTGTTGCTCCAGTCGGCCCTGTTGCTCCAGTCGGCCCTGTTGCTCCAGTCGGCCCTGTTGCTCCAGTCGGCCCTGTTGCTCCAGTCGGCCCTGTTGCTCCAGTCGAGCCGGTTGGTCCCGTTACTCCTGCTGGGCCGGTTTCTCCAGTAGCTCCGGTTTCCCCGGTCGAGCCAGTTTCTCCGGTTTCGCCAGTAACTCCAGTTGGACCGGTTGGGCCTGTTGGACCCGTTTCTCCGGTTTCTCCTGTTACTCCAGTTGCTCCAGTTATACCCGTTGCTCCAGTCACACCTGTTGAACCGGTTGGGCCTGTCGATCCCGTTGGGCCTGTTATTCCGGTTGTACCGGTTGTTCCAGTTGCTCCAGTTATACCCGTTGCTCCAGTCACACCTGTTGAACCGGTTGGGCCTGTCGATCCCGTTGGGCCTGTTATTCCGGTTGTACCGGTTGTTCCAGTTGAACCAGTTACTCCCGTGGCTCCTGTTACTCCCATGGCTCCGGTTGCCCCGGTTACTCCTGTTGCTCCGGTTTCTCCTGTTGGACCCGTGATTCCGGTTGGGCCAGTTTCTCCCGTCACCCCTGTTACTCCTGTTGGACCCGTTTCTCCCGTTGAACCTGTTACTCCAGTTGAGCCGGTTTCTCCGGTTGGACCCGTGATTCCGGTTGAGCCAGTTTCTCCCGTCACCCCTGTTACTCCTGTTGGACCCGTTTCTCCCGTTGAACCTGTTACTCCAGTTGGGCCGGTTTCTCCGGTTGAACCTGTTACACCTGTTGGCCCTGTTGCGCCGGTTAGGCCAATTTCTCCAGTTGCACCGGTTACACCAGTTACTCCTGTTACACCAGTTACTCCTGTTGGGCCAGTTACACCGGTTGCGCCTGTTTCTCCCGTTGAACCGGTTACACCAGTCGAGCCGGTTGTTCCTGTTACTCCGGTTGAACCCGTTGCGCCTGTTATCCCCGTTACCCCAGTTGGGCCGGTTGCTCCAGTTTCTCCTGTCGATCCTGTTGCTCCAGTCGCCCCTGTTACTCCCGTCGCTCCAGTTGCTCCTGTTGAACCAGTTACACCAGTTGAGCCGGTTTCTCCGGTAGAACCAGTTACACCAGTTGAGCCCGTGACCCCAGTCGGGCCAGTAACTCCTGTTGGACCGGTTGAGCCAGTCGCCCCTGTTACCCCCGTTACTCCGGTTGAGCCTGTTACTCCGGTTGAGCCCGTTGCCCCTGTTGGACCGGTTGATCCAGTTACACCTGTTGATCCAGTCACTCCAGTTGCACCGGTTGCTCCTGTTGATCCTGTTGCCCCAGTTACTCCGGTTGAACCCGTTGCGCCGGTTGCTCCGGTTACTCCTGTTGCTCCAGTTACTCCAGTTGCTCCAGTCACACCCGTTGGACCGGTTGGGCCTGTTACCCCGGTTGCGCCAGTCGCTCCGGTTATCCCCGTTGCTCCTGTTGCTCCAGTCACACCCGTTGAACCGGTTGGGCCTGTTATTCCGGTTACACCAGTTGAGCCCGTGACCCCAGTCGGGCCAGTAACTCCTGTTGCCCCTGTTACTCCGGTTATACCAGTTGGGCCGGTTGAGCCGGTTGAACCTGCTACCCCAGTTGCTCCGGTTATGCCAGTGGCGCCCGTTGCGCCGGTTGTTCCTGTTGACCCGGTTGCTCCTGTTGGGCCGGTTGAGCCCGTAGTTCCGGTTATTCCTGTTGCTCCTGTTATCCCCGTTGCTCCAGTCACTCCGGTATCCCCGGTCGAGCCAGTTTCTCCGGTTGCGCCAGTTACACCAGTTGAGCCCGTGACCCCAGTCGGGCCAGTAACTCCTGTTGCCCCTGTTACTCCGGTCTCTCCTGTTGCTCCTGTTGTTCCTGTTGCACCGGTTTCTCCGGTTACTCCCGTCGCCCCGGTTACTCCAGTTGAACCCGTTTCTCCGGTTGATCCTGTTACACCCGTTACCCCAGTCGCTCCTGTCGATCCCATTGCACCCGTTGAGCCGGTGGCTCCTGTTGGCCCAGTTACACCGGTCGCCCCGGTTTCTCCCGTTGGGCCGATTTCTCCAGTTACCCCGGTTGACCCGGTTGACCCAGTTCCTCCTGTTGGGCCGATTGCCCCCGTTGCGCCGGTTTCTCCTGTTGGTCCTTCTGGGCCGATTGCCCCAGTCACTCCCGTTGAACCCGTTTCTCCTGTTGCTCCAGTTACTCCCGTTGCTCCGGTTTCTCCTGTTACACCTGTTGATCCCGTTACACCAGTTGGACCCGTTACTCCTGCTGGGCCGGTTGCTCCAGTCGGTCCTGTTGCTCCAGTCGAGCCGGTTGGTCCCGTTACTCCTGCTGGGCCGGTTTCCCCGGTCGAGCCAGTTTCTCCGGTTGCGCCAATTACTCCAGTTGGACCGGTTGGACCAGTTTCTCCCGTTGCTCCGGTTACTCCTGTTGCCCCAGTTGGGCCGGTTGCTCCGATTGAACCTGTTGCTCCGGTTGGACCGGTCTCTCCCGTTGGGCCGATTTCTCCAGTTACACCGGTTGCGCCGGTTTCTCCCGTTGAACCAGTTGAGCCGGTTGGACCAGTTTCTCCCGTTGCTCCGGTTACTCCTGTTGCCCCGGTTTCTCCTGTTGCTCCGGTTACTCCTGTTGCCCCGGTTTCTCCTGTTGCTCCGGTTGCCCCTGTTGCTCCAGTTACACCAGTCAAGCCGGTTGGGCCTGTCACTCCGATTGATCCTGTTACTCCCGTTGCCCCTGTTACACCGGTTGGTCCTGTGGCGCCAGTTACTCCGGTCGCTCCTCTTGCTCCGGTCACTCCAGTTGAACCGATTGCTCCTGTCGACCCCGTCGCTCCTGTTGGCCCTCTTGCCCCGGTTGAACCAGTTGATCCCGTTACACCAGTTACTCCGGTCACTCCTCTTGCTCCGGTCACTCCTGTGGGGCCCGTCACTCCTGTGGGACCTGTAATTCCTGTTACGCCAGGTTCACCCCCGGTTTGCGCCAATGAAACATCGTCTATTAAAACCGTGCCGGAAGAAACTTTACTTAATACAATGACGGCAGAGGCCGCGCCAGAAGGCACACTGCTTGTTTTATAGATTTCAGACCATGTGTGAAAGAGCACGTTCGGCAAATTTCCGGGTGTAATATTTTCTTGAATGGAACTGATTTGTTCACCTGCCGCGCTGACATAGATGATCTGGAGAGTTACTTGGGGACTTGGCTCATTTCCGAGCGTTGCGAGTGATACGAATAGAGTCAGTGACTTGGCTGAAATGGGAACGATTTGACTGAGGTAAGCATATGGCTGAGCTCCAATAAATTGCGCGGAATATCTCCCTGAATGTGCAAACAAACTGTTAATCTGGGTATTGGCCGAACTCCACCCCGCTAATGTGCCGGTTTCAAAGCTACCGTTTATAATCGGATTATTCATTCAATCTTTTTCCCTCTCCTTCCCGTTGTTGACCGTCTTACCTATTAAGACAGCATATTAATACGGGCTGTGTTTTGACAACCTAAATAAAAAAGGTGATTTCTACTCATCACCTTAGTCCGATCCTTGAATGGGGAATCCCGTCGCAATGAGGGAGCGGTTTGCCGCTGCGACTTGTGTTACGAGATTCGAAGAAAGGACGGATAAATAGAGCTGGTACGCGGCTGTTTCATCCGCCTTCATTTCGTCGATGTACGTAAAAGGAATTCCTATGATTTGTCCGCCTGAAGAAAAGAGGTTCCGCTCTTGTCTCTGTGTTTGTATCGATACGCCATTTCTTTGCAGATCGACAGCTAAGACCAATGAGAAATGAGACGCGAGCGGGTCTAATTCCACATTTACTTGTATGACGGCATCCGTTTTCACCAATTGATCTGTCGGCGCGGCTATCACTGTGCTTAACACGTTTATCGGTGTTCCTTCTAACGGAATCATCATCTGGTCTGCTGTATTTTGAAAAGCTACCGCAGGAACCGCTCCCGGCGGCCCCTCAGGCCCCGGTGGACCGGGCGGACCCGCCTCCCCTTGCGGACCGCGGGAGCCGGCGGGTCCTCTTTTGCCTTCGGGACCTCGCAGCCCGGGTACGCACAAGGCAGATCGATTTTCATCTGAAGATGGAAACTGTTTTTCCGTCTCTGTTTCAGGTCTTTCAAGTTCACATGGTAATTGTTCATACTGGCGTTTCATATGTCTGCTCATATATTTGTAAGGTTTCTGTTTCAATATCATGTATTGATCACGGACGCTGCTCATATTATCACCCCGGCAATATTCTATTCGCACTGAAGTCATCATGTGCAGGCCCTTCCCATTCCCTACAGAAATAAAAAAAGGCAGACCTGAGTCTGCCTTTTTTCTTCTACCATAACCCTAATACTTTCCACCATAATCCGCCGATCACAAGCCATGTCACAATATGGACGATTGACAGGATAAAGCCGATGGACCACCATTTGCTTTGCGATATATAACCCGCTCCGAAAAAGACCGGAGCCGCTCCTGAGCCGTAATGCGTCGTAGAACCGAAAAGGTTGCTGAAAAACGCCAGGCTGAGCGCCGCCAACAGCGGCGGAGCGCCTGCCGCCACGATGACGGCGAGAAATGCCGCATACATGGCGCTGATATGCGCGGTTGCGCTCGCAAAGAAGTAATGCGTGTAATAATACACGACAATCAGAATCATAAATGCCACAATCCATGAAAAACCGGAAACAGAAGATTTCATCATATTGCTGAACCAAGACACCATGCCGAGCTCATTCAGGAAATTCGCCAGCATCACAAGCGCCGCGAACCAAGTCAGCGTATCCCATGCACCTTGTTCTTTTTTGATGTCCTCCCATGTTAATACCTGTGACAAAAGCAAAACGGATAATCCGATCAGGGCCGTCGTCGTTGCGTCAATATTTAAGCTTCCTCCGAAAATCCACAGCGCAAGCACTAATAAAAAGACGATGACCATGGAGAGTTCGGATTTTTTAAACGGACCCATTTCTTTCAATTTTTCCGTTGCGATTTTAGCCGCATCCGGTGTTTCTTTAATTTCCGGCGGATACAGCTTATAAATGACGAGCGGCGTAATAATTAAGCTCGCCAATCCCGGTACAATGGCTGCGATTGCCCAGCTTGTCCATGTGATGTCCACCCCTGCGACATCGTGGGCCAGCTTGGCGATCAGCGGGTTCGCCGCCATTGCCGTCAAAAACATCGCAGACGTAATCAAGTTTCCTTGAAAACCGGTTTTTAATAAGAAAGCGCCGATTTTCCGCTCTGTTCCGTCTGCCGGCGTTGATCCGAAAGTTTCGGATAATGATCTGATAATAGGAAAAATAATGCCGCCCGCCCGTGCCGTGTTGCTCGGAATGGCAGGTGATAAAATTAAATCACTGAAAAGCAGTGAATAAGAAAGGCCGAGTGTTTTCTTCCCGAACCGTTGTACGAATACGTAAGAAATCCTGGCGCCGAGCCCGGTTTTGATGAACCCCCGGGAAATAAAAAAGGCGATGACAATCAGCCAGATTGTCTTGTTTCCAAATCCGCTTAACGTATTTTCAATAGATAGCGTTCCCGTTAACGCGGTGACTGCCAATGCAAAAATTGCAATTGCGCCCATTGGCAAGGGCTTGGAGATAAAGCCGATAATTGTTGCGACAAAAATAGCGAACAAATGCCATGCTTTAGGTTCAAGTCCGGACGGCGCGGGAATAAACCAAATGATTAATCCCACAGCAACAGTAATAAGCAAAGGAATGATTTTTACTGCCTGCTGTTTTTTTGCGTCTTTTTCTGAAGCCATTACAGGTCTCCTCCTATTTTGTTGTCTTCCATCCCCTATCCCATTTTACTACTTAACTAAGTTAATAAACGTTTTTGTTAATTAAAAAACACAAAGGAATATTTTCCTTTGTGTTTCTTGTTTCTTATTTTAATATGCCCGACCCGGCTTTAGATATAACATCTGATTTTACATTTGATGATGAGCCGATGGAACCGTGCAATGACGGTGTCCAGCCGACGGACTGATTTAATCCGTTGGCGGCTGACGCGTTAATTGAGGCGCCGTTTAAAAGAGTGCCGTCTTCATGAAGCGCTTTTCCGCCGCTGAAGACGCTGATGACTTTATCAGCAGCCAGTCCCGGCACTTCAAAGACATTATTCTGGGCATATATTTTTGACGCATGTCCTGCGCCCCACGCATAGCTGAACGGGTATGCGGCGCTTTTAGAGCCTGCGTAAAAATTATTATAAATATGAACCTGCCCGTACCGGACCCGCGGTGCGCGCTGGACGATGTTCTGGTAATAGTTATGGTGAATGGTCACCTTCAGTTTTCCTTCATCCGACGTCTTGCTGTCGCTGTTTCCGATGACGGAGCCTTTGTCATGGTCATGATATTTATTATAGGACAATGTAATATAATTCGCCCCGTTGGCTATATCCGTCTGGCCGTCATGGTGCTGATATTTTCTCCCGTAATAGTAGGGAAAACCGCTGTCGGGATTCGATCCGTCATTAAAGGTGCAATGATCGATCCAGATGTGCGTCGCGCCGTTAATGGTGATATTGTCATATTCCGAGTTCCAGTTGCCGCTGCTGCCGTCCGTCGGGTCCCATTGCGGAAAATAGTCGTAAGCGTCTTGAAATTCAATGTTGCGGATGATGACATTGTCGACGCCGTTCTTAATATTAAAATTCCCGCCTGTCACTTTGGCATTTGAACCCGAGCCGATGATCGTCGTATTTGAAGGAATGTCAACCACGACCCGTGCCTTCTGGTTTTTTTGCGATCGCTGTCTGGCGTCTTCCTGGGTGCCTGACGGCGCTTTTTTTCCCCATTTGTCCGGGTCGTACGCCTTCAGATAGGCGTTCGGATCATATGCCGGATCTTTATAATCATCAAAGCCGAGCGTTTTATTGCGGTCGTCCGTATTCATATTGATTGTGCCTTGTATGTAAATAATCTTCGGTGTGCTGTTGGCGCTTCCCCCTAATGCAGAAACGAGCTGCTGTCTGTTTGATACGGTGTATACATTCGATGAAGAGGCTTTCGCGCCGCCGATTGTCCCGCCGGAAGCGGCTCCCCAGCCGTCATTTGTTCCTAACGTCTGCCGTCCCAGATCAGCGGCATAGACGTCCGCAGGGATCATACATAAACAAACCGCCAGCATAAATAACATTTTTTTCATGAATTGTGCTCCTCCTGTTTCTTTGTTCTAATTTATTACAATCGAATTGTATCAAATCAGTTGAGAAACAGCACCGAAAATGTACAGAATGTGCCTTTCGGTTTTATTGCGGAAACCGCAAAAAAATCCCAAGGGACCGAAAACCCCTTGGGATCTGTTCAGCTTACGCCCATGATTTTACTTTTTCGTTATCCGTGACAAACAGAAGAACTTTTCCTTCATCTAAGCGCTTTTCAAATTGTGATGCTTCCTCTTCCGAAAAGCCGATTTCGTGAATTTTGTTGCGGAGCTCGTCGCCTTTTTTATTAAACATATTGCCGACTGCGTGTTTAATGCCCGTTTCTTTCGCTCCGATGGTATTGACATCAGTATTATCGGCCAGGCGGTCCGTTCTGTCGTCATCATGAGAAAGCACATATACGTCTTCTTTTGCGACACCCAATTGCTGAAGCTCTTTTACGTCCTGCATCAGTTTTTGATCATTTGTATATTCTCTTACTACCGGTTTCATTGATAAGTCCTCCCTTTTGTTTTGTATATTGGATGTTTACCCGATCAATCAAGGATCAAACAAAAGAAAGAGAGTTCAGTGGGAAAACGGGCAGATTGTCGGTGGATATTTTCTGGCGGGACATGTTACAGTAGAAAAAGCAACTTTTATCAGAAAAATAAAAATCTTCATGAGCCGATTAAGCAGGGAGGTGGTTCCTATTCATTACTTTTCACCGGAACAGCGATTTAACGCTTGGGTTGTCAGTGATTTAGTGAAGCAGGTATTCCGCCGGCATACCCGCTGCCCGGATGGAATAAAAGAGCTTACGGCCTTTGCTGAAGATACTTTTCATATTAATATCGATTTCGTTTTCTCTATCATTATCAATATCGGTGATATCGAATCCGTTCTGCCGACAGAAATTGAAAATAGGCTGAGTTCTTATCTGACCGCGCTTCAGCCCGTGATTACCGCTGACATGCTTCATTCTTCAAAAACGAATGCCTATGAATATTTGGAACATGAGAAAAACACCGATGTGTACCGGTTATTCTATTAAATATGCATATAAGGAAAGAAGGGCCCTGGCCCTTCTTTTTTTATGGCCGCTGACGGTTTGATTTTGTAATCGGGAAATGGTTCGTGTTACATTTGGAACAACCACTTATCTTGAAGGAGGATTCAGTATGCCGAATCATCAGCAGCAAATTCAATTGGCAAGACGCCCCAAAGGCGTTCCCGCCCATGACGATTTCCGCTTTGAAACGATTGCCGTTCCCGAACCGAAAGACGGCGAAGTGCTTGTGAAAACGAGTTATGTGTCCGTTGATCCGTACATGCGCGGACGGATGCAAGATACAAAATCATATGTAGAGCCGTTCGCTTTAGATGAAGCCATAACAGGCGGAGTGATTGCCGAGGTTCTGACAGACGGCGATAAGCTGAAAAAAGGAGATGTTGTGATCGGAAATCTCGCATGGCAGGAATATTCAGCCGTCAATGAGTCCGCCCTCCGCAAGTTGGATACGGATATCGCACCCGCCCAGGCGTATCTCGGCATTTTAGGGATGACCGGACTGACCGCTTACTTCGGGCTGCTCGATATCGGCCGTCCGAAAAAAGGCGAAACCGTCGTCGTTTCAGGCGCGGCGGGCGCCGTCGGCTCAACAGTCGGACAGATTGCCAAAATCAAAGGCGCGCGGGTTGTCGGCATCGCCGGATCTGATGAAAAAATCGCGTATTTGAAAGAGGAGCTTCAATTTGATGAAGCCATTAATTACAAAACGGCGGATGATATTCAAAAAGCGCTGGAACAGGCATGTCCTGACGGCGTCGATGTCTATTTTGACAATGTCGGCGGACCGATTTCAGATGCGGTGATAACCCTGCTGAATGAATTCGCCCGCATTCCGGTATGCGGAGCGATCTCATCGTACAATACCGAAAGTGAAGAAGAAGACATGGGCCCCCGCGTCCAGCCGAAGCTGATCAAAACAAAAGCGCTGATGCAGGGATTCATCGTCAGTGATTATGCTGACCGCTTTTCCGAAGGTGCGAAACAATTGGCCGAATGGCTTAAGGACGGAAAGCTTCATTATGAAGAAACGATTACGGAAGGATTCAGCCATATTCCTGACGCGTTCCTCGGCCTGTTTAAAGGAGAAAACAAAGGCAAACAGATCATCAAAGTCAGTGATCTAAGTTAACATGATGATAAAAAAAAGGAGGGCTTTGTCCCCTCCTTTTCTGTTTATTTGGGATCAGCCGCGAAGAATCAAAGTAAGAAAGCCGTCTTCATCAGGCTCCGTATCTTCCAAAGTGAATCCCGCTGCTTGAAAGCAGGCTAAACTGATTTGATTGTCTTTTTCGATGTTTGCCGCCCATTCCCGCACGCTGGTAAACCCAGGGTCAGTCAGCAGTTTTTGCAACATCTGTTTTCCGTACCCTTGAAGCTGGTACAAAGGATTGACGATCAATCCGATATACGCCCGCTCCTCCACAAACTCCATAGAGACCATGCCTGCCGGACACTCCCCGTCATATGCCATAATGACAGTATCGTCTTCATCTTTATTCAATCGTGCATACCACGCGTCTAATGGCAGCATCGCATCCATTCTCCGTCTGATATTATCGTTCTTAAACCAGTGTTCAAGTATTTTCAGCTCACGTTCCTTCAATATTTGAAATCTGATTATTGAAACCATCTTCCCGCCCCCGCCTGAACCTTTTCTATTATTTCACAACAAAAAAACGAAGGGCTTCCCGCCCTCCGTTTCTTATTTCTCAGATAATTTTCCGCCTGAATAAACGGCCTCTTTCAGCGCAATTCCGAGTGATTTGGCCATTTTTTTCAATTTGGATTCTTCCATCGGCGTGACAAGGCTGAGTACGGTTCCTTCTTTACCGGCCCGCCCCGTCCGGCCGGATCTGTGGATATATCCGTCTTCATTCGGGATGTCCGCGTGAATGACGTACGGAAGATCATCGATATCGAGTCCGCGCGCCGCAATGTCAGTCGCCAGAAGCAGCGGAAATTCTCCCCGTTCAAACGCTGATAATATCTTTGCCCGCTCCATTTTTTTCGCTTCTCCGTGCAGGATGCCGAGGTCCACGTGATGATAGGCAAGTTTTTCCGCATAGACGCTTAAATTTCCGATATCTCTGACGAACACGAGCGCCTGCATGCCGTTCAGCCGTGACAGCTTTTGCAATAGCTTTACTTTATCCCGCTGATCGCAGACGAGATATTGATGCGTGACGCGCGCTTTTTCCGCCGTATTCCGCTCCACTTTCAAAACGGCCGGTTCGTGTGCGATGGTATTCAGCACCTGTTCTGTTTCCGGCTGCAGCGTAGCGGAAAAGCTTAAAAGCTGTCGGTCTTTCAGCGTCGTTTTAATGATTTTTTTCATCGTTTCGCGGTGTTCCTGTGTCACGAGCTGATCCGCTTCATCAAGAACGATCGTCTTGACTTCATGCATTTTCAGCTTTTTCGCCTGAATCAATTCGAGCACCCTGCCCGGTGTGCCCGCAATGATATGCGGTTTATTTTTGAGCTTTTCCACCTGCTTTTTCACGTTTGCTCCGCCGATCAAAGACAAAGCGCGAAGATCGGAGCCTTTTTTCCACTCCTGAATCACTTGGAAAATCTGCATCACAAGCTCGCGGGACGGTGCTAAAATGATCACTTGCGGATGTTTCTGTTCCGGGTTGATCCGCTCCAGAACCGGAAGCGTGTACGCCAATGTTTTTCCCGTTCCCGTCGGGGATTCGGCGATGACGTCTTTCCCTTCCATAATCACCTGAGCGGCTTTTTCCTGAATGACGGTCGGCTCCTGAAAACCTGAGGCCTCCCAGTTTTTGGCGATAAATGGTTGTGTATGCTGTAAAAATGGCCATGTTTGGGTCATGTCGTTCTCCTCAATTCTTAAAATCTACTCCATAGTATCTCAAATGCACGCGCCAAACGCAATTTTCTTTTTCCTTCCAAGCCTTTTAACAAACGGTCTCCTCCTTTATAATCATAAATGAGAAAGACACATGATAAAAAAAGCGTGTCTGATAACGATAGAGGTGTAATGATGAGTATTTTATCCGTAAAAGAGTTAAGCCACGGCTTCGGTGATCGTGCGCTTTTTAACAATGTATCGTTCCGTCTTTTAAAAGGGGAGCACGTCGGCTTAATCGGAGCAAACGGCGAAGGTAAATCAACGTTTATGAATATTATTACCGGAAAGCTTGAGCCTGATGAGGGTAAGGTTGAATGGGCGAAAAACGTGCGTGTCGGCTACCTCGATCAGCATACCGTGCTTGAAAAAGGAAAAACGATCCGCGACGTGCTGAAAGATGCATTCCATTACTTATTTGCGATGGAAGAGGAAATGAATGAGATTTACAACAAAATGGGCGAAGCGGACCCTGATGAGCTTGAGCAGCTGCTTGAAGATGTCGGTGTCATTCAGGACGCCCTGACTAATAATGATTTCTATGTGATTGACAGCAAAGTTGAAGAAATCGCCCGCGGCCTCGGCCTGCAGGATGTCGGACTTGACCGCGACGTCACTGATTTAAGCGGCGGACAGCGGACGAAAGTGCTGCTCGCCAAACTGCTTTTGGAAAAACCGGAAATCCTTCTGTTGGACGAACCGACCAACTACCTTGATGAACAGCATATTGAATGGCTGAAACGCTATTTGCAGGAATATGAAAATGCGTTCATCTTGATTTCTCACGACATTCCGTTTTTAAACAGCGTGATCAATTTGATTTATCATGTGGAAAACCAGGAGCTGACGCGTTATGTCGGTGACTACCATCAGTTTATGGAAGTCTACGAAGTGAAAAAACAGCAGCTCGAAGCCGCCTATAAAAAACAGCAGCAGGAAGTGGCTGAGCTGAAAGATTTCGTCGCCCGCAACAAAGCGCGGGTCAGCACGAGAAATATGGCGATGTCCCGCCAGAAAAAGCTTGATAAGATGGATATGATCGAACTGGCGGCCGAAAAACCGAAACCGGAATTCCATTTCAAGCCTGCGAGAACGTCAGGCAAGCTCATTTTTGAAACGAAGGACTTAGTCATCGGCTACGATACTCCGCTGTCACGCCCGCTCAATCTCAGAATGGAGCGCGGACAGAAAGTCGCCCTATACGGCGCAAACGGCATCGGGAAGACGACGCTGTTAAAGAGCCTGCTCGGTGAAATCCAGCCGCTGGAAGGCACGGTGGAACGGGGCGAGCATCAATACACGGGCTATTTCGAGCAGGAAGTGAAAGAAACCAATAACAATACGTGCATCGAAGAAGTGTGGAGCGAATTTCCTTCCTTTACCCAGTACGAAATCCGCGCCGCCCTCGCCAAATGCGGACTGACGACCAAACACATTGAAAGCCGCGTCTCCGTTCTCAGCGGAGGAGAAAAAGCGAAGGTCAGACTGTGCAAGCTGATCAATTCAGAAACAAACCTGCTCGTGCTTGACGAACCGACAAACCACCTGGATGTCGATGCGAAAGAAGAGCTGAAACGCGCGCTGAAAGAATACAAAGGCTCCATTCTGCTGATTTCCCACGAACCCGAGTTCTACATGGATATCGCGACGGAAACATGGAATTGTGAATCTTGGACGACGAAAGTGCTGTAAACACAAAAAGGAACTCCCGCCTGTGCGGAAGTTCCTTTTTTTCTTAATGTCCGGCTTTTATTCCGGCGAGATGTTTGCGTCCCATGAGAAGGACAAGCATGCCGACAAAAACGACGATCCCGCCTACTGTATATGGTGTGCTTGCAGTGAAGTGTTCTGACAGCATTCCCGCAATCCACGGAGCGAGCGCACCGCCGATAAAACGGACTGAGCTGTAGGCTGAAGACGCGATTGAACGTTCAACCGGTGCAGAACCCATTACAGCGGTTGTCATGATCGTATTCACCATACCGAGAACAGCACCGGCGACAACAATACATGTAATGATCAACGTCTGATGGTCAGTCCAGATCCCCATGACGATGAGAATGACCGCAAAGGCGATAAAGAGAACGACGAGCGAACCCACTGTTCCCAGCGCTTTGTGCACGAGCGGCGCCGTAAAGACTGACGTAATTGCCAGCAATAACCCCCAGCCGAAGAAGACGTATCCAAGGCCGTGTTCATCTAAATCCAGCACGAACGGAGAATAAGCAAGCAAAATAAAAAATCCAAAGTTGTATAAGAATGCAGATACTGCCATTGTCAAAAGGCCTTTATATTTGAGCGCCTTCATCGCATCAAACACACCGACGCGTTTTGCCGGTTTCGGCAGCTTCGGCAGCATGAGTGAAATCGCGCAAAGCGCTATGAACATGAGGACAGACACTCCGAAGAACGGAGCGCGCCATGAAATGCTGCCAAGCTCTCCGCCTGCAAGCGGCCCGACGGAAATCCCCAAGCCGAGTGCAGCCTCATACAAAATAATGGCTTTGGCGCTGCCGCCGACAGATACCCCGACAATGACGGCAAGCGCGGTTGAAATAAAGAGAGCATTCCCAAGCCCCCAGCCGCCGCGATAGCCGACAAGCTGAGCAATTGAACTTGAGCTTCCGCCGAGAGCGGCAAACACGATGATAAAAATAAGTCCGAGAAGCAGCGTCCATTTTGCGCCGATCCGGCTTGAAATCGCGCCGGAGAAAAACATCATAAAACCGGTAACGAGCAAATAACTTGTAAATAGCAGAGATACTTCACTAGGTGAAGCATGTAATTGTGCGGCGATCGCCGGAAGAATCGGATCGACAAGACCGATTCCCATAAAGGAAATCACACAGGCAAACGCAACCGCCCAAACGGCTTTCGGCTGGCTGAATAGGCCTGTTTTCTGTTGTGATGATGTATCCATTTGACCAAACCTCCTGTTTCATCCATTAAAAGAAACGCTATATCCATAGCGTTTACAGCAAAATCATTCGATTGATTGAATGGCGCGGTCAGCTTTTTCTTTCATTCCGTTAAGGCGCGTTTTAAAATGCTGAAATGTGCTGATCTTCTCATCAATCATCTCAAGCTGGTGGTTCAAAGCGTGCTGAATCTCTTCCAGCTTTTCTTTCCGTTCCTTCGGATCCAGTGACAACAAGTACCCCTCTTTGTTTAATTCCAGCTGACGGCTCATCTCCATAAACTGCTGAAGCTCCTGAAGGGAAAAACCGAGCACTTCTTTTGTGCTGGTTACTTTTTCGAGCTCCTCCATATCATCTTCAGAGTAAAGCCGGACGCCGCCTTCTGTCCGTTTAGGAGCAGGAATCAAACCAATCTCCTCGTAAAAACGAATGGTTCGTTTTGTCAATCCGCTTCGCTTGGCAACTTGATCAATCTTCATCCATTCCAAGGTGAATCCCCCTCTTGTCGTATCTGTTTCTATTATACACCATTTGAACCTTAACGTAAACGTAAACTTTTTATGCCTGATAAACTTGGTTTGGACAAAACGTTTGTCTTTAAAGCGCCGGGAGACATCTGTGCAAGATAAAAAAAAGCCGGTATGACCCGCCATCTTCTCGGGGGCCGTACCGGCTTTTCTTAATTCTCAAGTTCTTCAATCATCAGTGACAATTCGGTCCAGCGCTCCATCGCCGCTTCAAGCTCTTCAGCCGTTTTTGCCTGTTCGGCCATCAGTTCTTGAATCTTTCCGAAATCACTTCCCGCTTCAGCGATTTCCGCTTCCAGACGCTGATGCTTTTCTTCAAGGCCGGCGATTTTGTCTTCGATGCCGTCCCATTCGATCTGATCCTTATATGAAAGCTTTTTGCGCTTTTTCTTCGGCTCTTCTTCCGCCTTTTTCTCTTCGGCCGGCTGTTTTACCGCCGTCTTCTTCGCTTTTGCGTGTTCCATGTATTCACTGTACGAACCTTGGAAACGGGAAATGACACCTTGTCCTTCAAATACGATCAGGCGGTCAATGACGCGGTCAAGGAAATAGCGGTCATGGGATACGGTGATGACGACGCCTGGGAACTGTTCGATATAATCTTCGAGCACGCTTAATGTTTCCGTGTCCAGATCATTGGTCGGCTCATCTAAAAACAGCACATTCGGTTCCTGCATCAGTACATTCAGCAAGTACAGACGGCGCTTTTCCCCGCCCGACAGCTTTCTGATATATGTCTGCTGCATCGGACGCGGGAACAGAAAACGCTCAAGCATTTGTTCCGCGGTGATGACATCGCCTTCCGCCGTTTTGACGATTTCAGCCGTCTCTTTTATATATTCAATGACTTTCATATCACCGTTCATTTCGCTGTGATCCTGGGTGTAGTAGCCGATCCGGACCGTCTGCCCGATGGTGATATTGCCGCTGTCAGGCTGAATTCTGCCGGCGAGGCTGTTTAAAAGTGTCGTTTTCCCGATTCCGTTCGGCCCGATGATGCCGATTCGTTCCCCCGGGATGACAAGCTCATTAAACTGGCTGATCAGCGCTTGGCCGTTATAGGTAATGGAGACGTTATCGGCTTCGATCACCTGTTTTCCGAGACGGTGGGAGCCAATCGCGAAATCGAGTGATCCGGAGACTGCCGGCCCTTTTTGCTCTTTGAGCGCCTCCGCTCTGTCCACTCTCGCTTTTTGTTTCGTCGAGCGCGCTTTCGCCCCTCTTCTGAGCCACGCCAATTCGCGGCGCAGGAGGTTTTGACGTTTTGTTTCTTTCTGCTCCGCCAGCGCTTCCCGTTCGGCCCGTTTTTCCAAGAATACTTCATAGTTTCCTTTATACGTATAAAGGCTGCCTCTCTCAAGCTCGTAAATTCTATTCGTCACCCTGTTCAGAAAATATCTGTCGTGCGTGACAAGCATAACGGCGCCCGGATATTGCGATAAGTAGCCTTCCAGCCATTCAATCGTTTCATTGTCCAAGTGGTTTGTCGGTTCATCCAAAATGAGCAGGTCAGCCGGCTGGATGACGTTTTTCGCAATCGCGACGCGCTTTCTCTGGCCGCCGGACAGCTCGCTGACATCCTTCATCAGATCGGTGACGCCAAGTTTGGTTAAAACCGTTTTGGCTAACGTATTCGCCTCCCACGCATCATTCTCGTCCATTCGGGCCTGCGCATCAAGCAGCTGTTTCTGGCGCTGGTCATTTTCCGGTTCTTCATTCAGCGCCTGAAGCGCTTTTTCGTACTCTCTCATCGTTCTCATGACGGCTGATCCGCCGGAATAAATATGCTCAAGTACGGTTTGTCCGGCCGGAAGCTCAGGGTCCTGATGCAAAAACTCAATATGCACGTTTCCTGAGGCCGTAATCTCGCCTTCCTCCGTTGATTCAAGGCCGGCAATGGTTTTCAGAAGCGTAGACTTCCCCGTTCCGTTCGGGCCGATTAAACCGATTCTTTCATTCTCTTCAATATGAAAGGAGATATGGTCGAATAATGTCTTATCTCCGTATGTTTTATAAAGGTTTTCCGCTTTTATGATGCTCATGGTCCCTATCAATCCTCACGTAAGTTCATGTGTTCATTTTAAATCAGGCGCTGGAATAAAACTAGTAAAAGGACAGACAAATTTCTTGGAAGAGATCATTTTGTCCGAAGAATGTTTCCGCCTCTCCTTTTATACACTGGAGGGGAAGAGGTGATGACATGATCAGCGTCAGTTTGTGCGTTATCGTGAAAAATGAAGAGGAAGTGCTTGCGGGCTGTCTTGATTCCGTCAAAGACATTGCGGATGAAATTGTGATTGCTGATACGGGCTCGACCGACCGGACGAAAGAAATCGCGGCCCGTTATACGGATAAGATTTATGATTTTGAATGGATCGATCACTTTGCGGCCGCCCGTAATTTTGTGTTTTCGAAAGCGGAAATGGATTATATTCTGTGGCTGGACGCCGACGATATACTGACGGAAAAGGACCGTGAAAAGCTGATTGAACTGAAGGCGTCGCTTTCAAAAGAGGTGGACGCGGTATCCATGTATTATCACGTCGGCTTTGATGCTCGGGGAGAGGTCAGCTTCAGATACCGCCGCAACCGACTCGTCAAGCGTGAAAAAGGGTTCCGCTGGATCGGAGCCGTGCATGAGTATCTTGAAGTATACGGAAACATCATAGAAACCGATATTGCCGTCACACACCGGAAATCCGAGAAAAAGCACTCGCCTCCCTCAGACCGCAACTTGAAGATTTATGAGAAAATGGCGGAAAACAGTGAAACGATGACACCGCGCGATTTGTTTTACTTCGCGAATGAATTAAAGGATCACGGCCAGTATCAGCGCGCCATCACGTATTATCACCATTTTCTTTCCACAAAACAGTGCTGGATCGAAGACGAGATCAGAACGTGCCAATATCTATCCGATTGCTACAGGGCGGTCGGCCATGAAGAGGCCGCCATGACATCTCTCTTAAAATCATTTCTGATCGATTGTCCGCGGCCGGAGTTCTGCTGCAGGCTCGGCGACTATTTTGCGGAGAAACGGCAATACCGGCAGGGCGTGTTTTGGTATGAGCTCGCCCTATCCGCCAAAAGCAGTGATGCAGGCTTTACCCAGCTCGAGTACTCCACCTGGTATCCCCATCTGCAGCTCTGCGTCTGCCACTGGCAGCTCGGCGACAGAGAAAAAGCGAAGATTCATAACGACAAAGCCGCCTCCTATCATCCGTCACATCCGAGTGTCCTGTATAATCAAAACGTGCTCGGCACATAACATCGAAAAAAAGAGCTGCCCCCGTGTGAAGGGCAGCTCCTTATTGATTACGCTGTCGGAATTCCTCCGCTTACACTGTAAATTTGGGATGTCACATAGCTCGATTCTTCTGAGGCCAAAAAGACATAAATCCCTGCTAGCTCCGCCGGCTGTCCGGCACGCTTTAATGGGACGGCCGGTGTTTCCTTGCCGAATTTCGGAATGTTTTCACCGGGCTGTCCTCCCGAAATCTGCAGCGGCGTCCAGATCGGCCCCGGCGCTACCGAGTTGACTCTGATTCCTTTATTCGCCAGCTGCTTTCCTAAGCCGACGGTAAAACCGATAATGGCATGTTTCGTCGCGGCATAATCCAACAGCATCGGGCTTGGATTATACCCTTCTACGGACGTTGTCGTAATAATAGACGCGCCTTCCGGCAGATACGGAAGCGCGGCTTTGACGAGCCAATACAGCGAGAATACGTTGACTTCAAATGTTTGATAGATTTGTTCTGTGGCAAGATCGCTGATATCATCCACTGCCTGCTGTTTGCCGGCGACAAGAGCGAGCGTGTCAAGACCGCCAAGCTCTTGATACGCTTTTTCCGCCAATTCTCCGCAAAACGCTTCATCGCTTAAATCTCCCGGCAGCAGAACGGCTTTTCTTCCCTCTTTTTCAATTAACGCTTTCACTTCTTCGGCATCCGGCTGTTCCTCAGGCAGATAGTTAATCGCCACATCCGCCCCTTCCCGGGCATAAGCAATCGCGGCGGCCCGGCCGATACCTGAATCGCCGCCGGTGACGAGGGCTTTTCTTCCCTTCAGCTTGCCGGCTCCTTTATAGCTTGTTTCACCGCAGTCCGGCACAGGCTTCATCTCTTTTTGCAAACCGGGCGGTTCTTGATATTGTTTTGGAAATTCATCATGATCATATTTCGTCAGCGGGTTGTGCAGATTTGCATCAGACATACAAGACTCTCCTTTATCATTGGTGATGTATTCGTATGTGTACCCCTTTAGCATGACGGATCAAACGTGTAAGTGCAGTTTTCGATTGATAAAGGGAAAACAAAAAAGGAGCCCGTAAGCTCCCTTTTTTTATGACTCTCCGAGTACGTTTTCAGCCATTTTCGCTAAATGCTGGGCGCTTCCCGAAATTTCCTGCATCGTGGCAGAAATTTGTTCAACCGCCGCCGCTTGGCCGTCCGTGTTCTGGTTGATGGATTCAATTGAGTCCTCCAGCCCTTTCAGCAGGCTGTGGATTTTTTTCGTAATTTGGTCAATTTGGCCGACATTGTCTTTTGAATGAGTGGCAAGCTTGCGGATCTCATCCGCCACCACGGAAAAGCCCTTGCCGGATTCTCCTGCTCTCGCGGCTTCAATGGCCGCATTCAAACCGAGCAGATTGCTTTGATCCGAGATGCCCTTGACAGTGACGGAAATGTCGGCGATTTCTCCCGCGCTTTCACTGACTTGTTTCGCCTGAGCGGAAATCCCGTTCATCTGTGCTGAGAAACCGCTGATGGATTCTGAGATATCCGCGATGGCCGAAGCGGTCTGTTCCACGACGGCGGACAGGCTTTCAGCGACATCATGAAGCTTGGCTGATTTTTCAAGGCTCGTGCCGAGACCGACGCCGCCGATGACTTTTCCGTTTTCATCGTGAAGCGGAATCGCTCTGGCGATCAGCGGAAATCCGAACAGCTCTTTCGGCACCATGCTTGTCTTCTTCTGATTCATGCGGATCGCGTCTGTAATGATGTCCCCTTTTTGCAGCGGGTCCCCCGGCTTTACGTTAAGAGAAAACGTTTTAGCCGGAATATTCACGATTAATTTTTCTGTATCATAAATTCCGATGGTGATGTCATCTTGGATCAGGCTGTTTAAAAAAGGCGCAACTTTGACAAAAGCGTCAAGCAGGCTGTGCGTTTGCTGCTCCGTCTGTATACTCATTTCTTTCACTCCTTCTTAATATGGGAATTGCCGTTTTTCATGCTGAACCGAAATCCATTTCAGCGTGGTGAATTCTTCAAGGCTCCATTCGCCGTTCAGCCTGCCGAGACCTGATTGCTTCTCGCCGCCGAACGCGACGTTCGGTTCATCATTAATGGTCGTATCGTTGACGTGAATCATGCCGGTTTCGATCCGCTTAGCAAACTCAACGCCGCGCTCAACGTTTGCTGTATGCACGGCTCCACTTAAACCGAACGGTGTCGCGTTTGCGATGCTTACCGCTTCATCCTCCGTTTCAAACGGCATGATGCAGACGGCCGGTCCGAACAGCTCCTCCTTCGCAATGCTCATCTCAGGTTTCACATCTTTTAAAATGACGGGCTCAGCGACCGTTCCGCTGAATCGGCCGGACAGCACCGGAACCGCTCCCTCTTCTATCGCTTTTTCGACAGACCGTCTCAGACCTTCCGCCTGTCTCTCATTGATTAAAGGACCGATAACCGTATCAGGGTCCATCGGATCGCCGACTTTCAGCGATGACACTTTCGCTTCGTAAAGCTCTGTAAATTTGTCATATACAGATGTGTGAACGAGCACGCGGTTCGCAGACATACAGATCTGGCCTTGATGCGTAAACCGGCTGAATACGGCCGCATTGACGGCGTATTCAAGATCAGCATCCTCAAGCACGATCAGCGCGCTGTTTCCGCCAAGCTCCAACAGCGGTTTTTTAAAGTGTTTGACCGCAAGCTGTCCGATATAGCTGCCCACTCCGGTTGAGCCTGTAAATGAGATAATCCGCGGCACGGGATGCTCAACAAAGCTGTCGCCGATCTCCCCGATATCCGTCACGATAACATTCAGCAGCCCGTCCGGTACGCCGGCCGCTTCAAAAATTTTCGCGATAAGCGTTCCGCCGCAGATCGGTGTTTCTTCATGAGGCTTCAGCACGACGCCGTTCCCCGCGCCGAGTGCCGGCGCAACAGATTTCATCGAAAGGAAAAACGGGAAATTAAACGGGCTGATCACCCCCACGACTCCGGCGGGTATCCTGTACAGCCTGTTTTCTTTTCCGTCAATCGTGGACGGGAGAATTTTTCCTTCCATCCGCACCGGAAATGTTGCGGCTTCTTTTATCATATTTTTGACAAGTCCGATTTCAAACTCAGCCTTCAGCCGTGTTCCGCCAAGCTCCTCCATGATTAAGTAAATAATCGCTTCTTCGTGCTCTTCGATGAAAGAAACGGCTTTTTCCAAAATGGCCCGCTTTTTAAAAGGGTTTACTTTGTCCCATTCTTGTTTCGCAAGAGCCGCGGCGCGATATGCCGCATCCACGTCATCAGACGTCGCTTTTTGGAATGAGGTGATGACTTTTTGAGTATAAGGATTTCTGTTTTCCAATACGTTCCGGCTGCTCCCATCCCTCCATCGGCCGCCGATAAACTGCTTATTTAGTTCTTCATATTGAAACATGTAAACATCTCCCTTTCACCGAAACTTGAAATTAGTTGATGAGTCATCTTTTGTATCGGTCTTAAGGTGAGAAAATTGAACTATTTCACAATAAAATTCCCGTTCCTTCCGTGCATCGACGCTTTTTAGCTTTGTCCTTTTAAAGTGGAAAATTCTTTAATTGACTGCGAGAAATTTCGACAATATAATACAAACGTCAGTGTATATAATGATGAGAATATTATGAATTTTCAGGAGGACCCATATGTCTTTACTATTTCGGAAAAAGCCGCTGGCCGACTTAAAGGCCCAGAGCAAACAGACCAGCCTGTCCCGCTCGTTAAGCGCTTTTGACTTGGTTTTGCTCGGAATCGGCTGTGTTGTCGGAACGGGGATTTTTGTGATTACCGGGACTGTGGCCGCGACAGGCGCAGGACCGGCTTTGATTCTGTCGTTTGTGCTCGCGGGTCTTGCCTGCGCGCTCGCCGCGTTTTGTTATGCGGAATTTTCTTCCTCCATTCCGATTTCAGGCAGCGTATATACGTATTCATATGTCACTCTCGGGGAGTGTCTCGCGTTTTTAATCGGATGGGACTTAATGCTTGAATATGTCATCGCGCTTGCCGCCGTCGCAACCGGCTGGTCATCCTATTTCCAATCGCTTCTTGCAGGCTTCGGGCTGCATCTTCCGGAGGCGCTGACCGCCGCACCCGGCAGCAAAACGGGTGCCGTGTTCAACCTGCCGGCCGTTATCATTATTTTGGTCATTACCGCGATTGTTTCAAGAGGCGTGAAAGAAAGCACCCGCTTTAACAATGTCATTGTATTGATGAAAATTGCGATCATTCTGCTATTTATCATTGTCGGTTTCGGCTACGTGAAACCGGAAAACTGGTCGCCGTTTATGCCGTTCGGAATGAAAGGCGTCATCACGAGCGCCGCGACCGTTTTCTTCGCGTATCTCGGATTTGATGCCGTGTCAAACGCGTCGGAAGAAGTGAAAAACCCGCAGAAATCAATGCCGGTCGGAATCATCGGCGCGCTCGCCATCTGCACCATCCTTTACATTACGGTATCGCTCGTCCTGACGGGAATGCTTTCGTACACCAAGCTGAATGTCGGAGATCCGGTATCTTTCGCGCTTCAATTTGTCGGCCAGAACAAGATAGCAGGCATTATTTCCGTCGGCGCGATTATCGGGATTACAACGGTCATGCTCGCTCTGCTTTACGCTCAGGTGCGCCTTACATTTGCGATGAGCAGAGACGGCCTTTTGCCACGCATGTTTTCCAAGGTTCACCCGCGTTTTAAAACACCGTTTCAAAACACATGGGTGACGGGGATCATTGCCGCCGGGATCGCGGGTTTTATTGATCTGGGAACCTTGGCGCATCTCGTCAACATGGGAACCTTGGCGGCCTTTACGGTCATTGCGATCGCCGTCATCGTTTTAAGAAAGAAACATCCGGAGATCAAATCTTCCTTCCGTGTTCCTTTCGTGCCTGTTGTGCCGATCATCAGCGCATGCTTATGCCTGTATCTCGCAAGCAGCCTGCCGGGCGTGACATGGATCGCCTTTGTCATCTGGATCGCCGCCGGGATCGTCGTTTATATGATGTATTCGAGAAAACACAGTTTGTTAAATAAATAAAAAGGGAGGCTCTTTTTTCTGTTTGAGAAAGAAGAGCCTTTTTTGCACTTGATAATTCATTCACCTTATGAATAATATGGTGTATGCTTCGTTTACATAAAAAGGAGGAGAATCACTTTGGCAATTGCCGCCCCGCTTAAAGAAAAACCTGTCCATCGTCCCGAAACAACCATGTATTCTATTTTGTTCATTATCGGGATCTGTCATCTGCTGAACGATTCACTGCAAGCGGTGATTCCGGCGATGTTTCCGATTTTGGAACGTTCCATGAATCTTACATTTACGCAGCTCGGAATGATCGCCTTTACGCTGAATATGGTGTCTTCCGTGATGCAGCCCGTCATCGGCTGGTATACGGATAAACGCCCGATGCCGTATGCTTTGCCGCTCGGACTCACCGCAAGCATGCTCGGCATTTTAGGTCTCGCGTTCGCCCCGTCTTTTCTGACGATTTTATGCTGTGTCTTTTTTATCGGCCTTGGCTCCGCCGTCTTTCATCCTGAGGGATCGCGTGTCGCCTACATGGCCGCCGGCGAAAAGCGCGGCTTGGCGCAATCGATTTACCAAGTCGGAGGGAATACCGGCCAGGCGATGGCGCCCTTGATTACCGCGCTGATTCTCGTTCCGCTCGGTCAATTCGGCTCTGTCTGGTTTACGCTTGTCGCCGCAATCGCTGTGCTGTTTCTCATTTATATCGCCAAATGGTATAAAGGCCGCCTTATTCATTTGCGCGCCGTAAGTAAAAAATCACCGGCCGCCGCTGTGCAGACCGTGATTACAAAACCGATTATTCTCGCCCTTATCATGATTATCTTCTTAATTTTCGCGCGCTCCTGGTATGTGAGCGCGATCGGCAACTTTTATACGTTCTATGCGATGAATGCCTATCATGTCAGCATTCAGCAGGCACAGAGCTACATCTTCGTCTTTTTATTTTTCGGAGCTGTCGGAACGTTTCTCGGCGGGCCGCTTGCAGACCGTTTCGGAAAGCGGAACGTCATCATCGTTTCGATGATAGCATCGGCTCCATTGACGATTTTTCTTCCGTTTGCGGGGCCTGTCATCGCCTATGGCGTACTGGCGCTGATTGGTGTTGTTCTGATGTCCAGCTTCTCCGTGACGGTTGTCTACGCGCAGGAGCTTGTTCCAGGCAAAATCGGAACGATGTCAGGGCTTACGGTCGGGCTCGCCTTCGGAATGGGCGCGATCGGAGCCGTTGCGCTCGGAGCTCTTATTGATTCAGCGGGATTGACGCCGACCATGACAGCCGTCGCCTTTCTGCCCGTTTTAGGTCTGCTCGCCTTTGTCCTGCCGAGCGACAAAACATTAAAAGAATGGCATTCATAAAAACAATCCCTGCCGAAAAGGCAGGGATTTTATGTTTCAACCGTATAAAAATGAGTGTCAGGAACCGCATATTTCGGAATAAACCCGTCTCTGAAATCGGGAAATGCTTTTTGAATTTCATCAATCCATTTTTTTACGTTTTTGATGTACGGCACGTAAATCATATTGACTGTCGCCTCGTCATCAATGTGATAGTACCAGCACAGATTGAATTCGTTCTCCGTGACGAGCGTAAAGCCTGAAAAATGATAAAAAATCAGCGGGGTGTCATTGACATACACAGCCCCGTCGCGCAGGCTGACGTCATATTGCTCAATATTCCACAGCGCCGCATTCGCGCCGATCGACTCCGTGACATGAACGTGTTCAAACTGCGCGGGCCACTTTTCAACATACCTTTGATCACCGTATGTCTTTTTTTCTTCATTCATCTCCACCGTACAATAGGAGATGCAATCCTGTCTCCACTGCCAGACCGCCCGATACGCTTCCCCGGTATTCCGCGCGCCGACAAACCCGGTGTTGTACTGCCCTGTCAGCTTGTAATAAGACGCAAACCGTTCTGAATTGCGGTGATCCGTCAGAAAAAGGGAAGCATCCGGCTTTTCCGCAAACAGCTCGCCCGCATCTGAGAAGAAAAAGAGATCGGTGTCCAAGTGGGCAAAATATTCGGCTTCATCATACTCTGTCATCACATGGAACAGAAAAGCCGGCTTTAGCGTCCAGCAATATTCATGAAACGTCCGGCCTCCCTTTGCTTCAAGCAGCTCCGGGTCCTCCATTTCATGGAGCTGAACCGCCGTGACATGTTCCCACGGCACCTGCTGAAGCAGTTCGTACGCTTTCTGATCGACACACAGCACATACAGATGAAAATCCCGGCAATGCTCATGGAGAGAATGAATCATCGGCATCAGTTTAAAGATATGCGTTCTGGAAACAATGGTTGAAAAATGATATTTACTCACCATATCACATCCAATTTATTTAAGATCCACATGCAGTAAATCAGCAGCCAGCGCTTTGAACGCCCTTGCAAAGTGCGTGACGCCCAGCTTTTTTTCCGCTTTTGCCAAAAGCTTTCCGACCTCCGGCAGATTGAAGCTGTTCGCCGTGATCCGCGGGCTTTTCGTCTTCCAGTCCGGGTCGAGGTTGCGGTCTTTAACCGCGTGCAGCAGTTCGAGAAAAATGTGCAGCAGGCTTTCATATTTCTCATAATCAAGCAGCACTTCGATGTCTGCCATCATGCTGTTGGTTAACTCCGCGTCAAACGGGCCGTTAAACGCGAGGTGCACGTCAAGCGAATGAATGTCATTGTACTTGTCGCACATGTACGCGATGTTCGCCCTGATGTCATCAACGGAAGCGCAGTTGCTCGGATGCTCCTGATGGACGCTCATGATATCGCGCCGCAGCTGAAATCTCATCCCCGACTGATGAAGCCTGATGCCGAGATCATAATCTTCAAAGCCGTATCTGACAATGCCTTCATCAAACAGGCCGAGATCTGCCACGTGCTGTCTCTTAACTGACGAATTGTTCGTAATGAAAAAACGCCACGGCAGACGGTAGCCGTTCAAATCATCTCCGTATTTTTCCAAAATGCTTTTCAGCACACGGATAAAGTCGGTATCTAAATCAAAGCATTGGTCGAGAAAACTTCCGTCTCTGATGTCACCTTCTTCAAGGAGCGGCTCTTTATCGCCCGGCAGCTCTTCATACAGTTCGGCGAGTTTTTCCTTATGCTCTTTTTCAAAACGGTCATAATAAAAGCTGTAAATCCGCTTCCAGAACATACCGCATACGACTAAATCGTCCCGGTTCTCATGAGCCTTGATATGCTTCGCCACCAAATCCTTTTCGGCAAGCATGTCGCTGTCATGGAAGATCAAAATATCGCCTCTGGCATTGCGGACCGCCTGATTCCGGCCGTAAGCGATCCCTCTGTTTTCTTTAATTCTCACAAAAATCAGCGGGAAATTCGCGCTGAATGATTCAAGCATGGATAAGGTTCCGTCTTCCGAACCGTTGTCAGCCACAATCACTTCGAACGGCTCTGTGCATTCCTGTTCATTCAGGGACAGCAGGCTGTTATAAAGCCTCTCCTTGGAATTATATGCGGGAACAATGACGCTTGCCTTCACTTTTCGTTCACTTCCTGTATATGATCATTTATTTGTTATCATCCTCAGATGCAAAGCCGCTGAACTCCGGGCAGACGGCGCTGACCGTCCCGATCACCCGCTTCAGAATGTCCTGGTAAAGCTGATGGACAAACGGCAGGTCGGTCCGGTCCGTCTCATGAATCTGCCGAATGTCGCCGGCTGTGACGATCCGGTATCCGCTGAAATGATAGAAAATCAGCGGACTTCCGTCTTCGAGCACAAGACGCCCGTCCTTCCATGAAAACGTGTGGCGGCCGTAATTCCAATGGCCGATATTCACGCCGGGCGTGGTGATGTCACACACGTTCGGGAACAGGCCGGACATGTAATCCAAGTAGCCTTGATCTCCGAATTTTCCTTCGCCCGGCGCATTTTTACATTCCTCAAGGCAGCGTTCTTTCCACCATCTGAGACAATCTGTGCCGGCACTGTCGGTTTTGAAGCTGAGAAAACCGGAATTATACCGGCCTAAAAGACGCTGCAGCATGTCGATTTCCTGTTTTTCAAATGAGGGAATGACGATATCGCCCCGTGACAGAAGCACCGAACAATCCGGCTGATTGTCAAAAATCGCGCGCGGATCAGCGAAGAAAAACAAATCGGCATCAATGTACGTGACACGCTCTAATTCCGGATGTCCGTCCAGCACGAATTCGAGAAATACCGGCTTCACCGTCCAGCAGTATTCGCTCTGATCCCTCGTCCGCTTCAGTTCAAGGAGCTCCTCATTTTCCAGTGCGGACACCTGAATCAAGGTGACATTATCCGGCCGCATAGCCTGAAGCACGTCATAGGTGTCTTGATCCATACACAAAGTAAAAATGGGGGCGTCCGCCTGAACCGCTTTCAATGAGCCGAACAAAGCGATGGCCTGATACAGCCTTCCTTTTGATAAAACTGTGCAATATGCGCTTGTCACGTCTTTCTCTCACCTCTGTTTCTGTTACTTTTGAAAAAAGGCTTTATACCATTCGATCGTTTTTTCCAATCCTTCATCAATGGTATGCGCGGGCGTCCAATTCAGAAGCTTCCTCGCCTTTTCCGCCGATAAATATTGGTGCTTGATTTCATGGCTTCCCTGGTTGAGCACTTTCGGCTTGAGGTCACTGTCCATGGCCTTAAGAATTTTTTCTACAAGCTCCAGCACCGTCAGCTGAATCTCATTGCTGAAGTTGAACGCTTCTCCCGCAAGATTGAGCTCCTCCATCTTTTCCGCCAGCAAAAGGTATGCCTCGACCGCATCCTCGATGTAAAAATAATCACGGATAAATGTGCCGTCGCTGCGGATTTCCGGCGCTTCACCGTTCAGCACGAGCTGAATCGTCTGCGGAATAATCCGGTTGAAGTTCAAATCTCCGCCGCCGTACAAGTTGCCGCAGCGCGTAATACAGACCGGAAGTCCGTACGTATTAAAATATGTGTGGCTTAACAAATCGGCACAGCTTTTTGATACGTCATACGGATGTTTGCCTTGAAGAGGCATGTTTTCATCGTACGGCAGTGTCGGCTGGTCGCCGTACGCTTTATCACTGGACGCGACGATCACCCGCTTGATGAGCGGATGCCTGCGGCACGCTTCAAGGATGTTCCATGTGCCGAGAATATTGGCTTCAAATGTGGAAATCGGATTGCGGTTTGCGACGCCGACGATCGCCTGAGCGGCTAAATGAAAGACCGTGTCAATTTCATATTCGCCCAGCGCCCGCTCAATCACATCCAGATCCTCAAGCGCACCCTGCACGATATTCATTTGCTTCACTTGTTCTCCCTGATACAGGTTCGACTTGGGCACAGTGTCACGGACAAGTCCCGTCACATTGGCCCCCTGATCGATCAGTTCCTTCACCAAGCAGCTTCCTAAAAGACCTGTACATCCCGTCACAAACACATTTTTATTTTTCCAGAAACTCAAACTTGATCACCATACCTTCCATACATGTTGTCCCCGGTCCCACATCTTGTTGATTTCCAGCAGGTTTTTATACGTATCGATCGCCGTCCAGAAACCGTAATGCCGGTATACCGCCAATTCGCCGTCCTTCGCCAGCTCCTTCAGCGGTTCTTCTTCAAACATGACGTCCCTGTCTTTCGGCAGATAATCAAATACCTTCGGGCTGAGCACGAAAAATCCGCCGTTGATGATGCCTTCACTTGAGGTTTTTTCAGAAAAGCTTTTCGCCATACCGTCTTCAACCGTCAGCGTTCCGAATTGCGAGGTCTTTTCTATACCGGTGACGGTTGCCGCAGCCCCTTTTGATTGATGATAGCTGATCAGATGAAACAGGTTGATGTTGGCCAGTCCGTCCCCGTACGTCATAAGAAAGGTTTCATCACCGATGATGTCCTTCGCCTGTAAAAGCCGCCCCGCTGTCTGCGTGTGTTCCCCCGTGTCTAAAAAAGTGATTTTCCACGGCTCGGATTTTCCCAATATCCGCACTTCTCCGGTAGAGCTGTCCAGCGTCATGCTGTGATTCTTCCAGTCATAATCTAAGAAATATTCCTTAATCATCTCTCCTTTGAAACCAAGAAGCAGGATAAATTCGTTCACGCCATAGTATTGATAGAGTTTCATAATATGCCATAGAATCGGTTTGCCGCCTATCATGGCGAGCGGTTTGGGACGTTCATTGGTGATTTCGCTCATTCTCGTTCCTTTTCCGCCGCAGAGAATGACTGCTTTCATCTCTACCCCTCTTCTCTGTGAATATTGGATTCGAAACCGCCCGTATAAGAGAAACCAACCCGATAATTTGTCCGATTCTCTATCACCGGTTTCAAAATCTACTGTAAGATATGAGAGATTGGCGCCCTTTGTGACCAAAAGCTCTCTCTTTTTTCAGATTGGTGAAGATACACACAAAAAAAGAGCCTTACGGAAATTCCGTAAGGCTCTTTCTATTATTTATTATCCTGATTCAGCTTTTCTTTGCCGTAATGATATTTAGACGGATCAACCGGCGTAAAGTCGCTCAATTTGTGGAATCTGAGCAGGTCTTTGTACATCACGCTGTCAGACAGCTTCAGCTGCTCTGTGACTCTGGCTTTCAGGTTTTTCGTTTCCTGATTGCCTTTCAGTTCTTTTCCTGTCTTCGTATCGTATACGACATTGGAGATGGAAGTATATTTCGGCGTGACGTAATCTCCGTTACGGAACGCCACCGTATCATCATGGTCTTTCGAGAAGAGATCGGTGCCGAAATTAATATATTTCCTAGAATCGATGCCTTCCAAGTGAAGGATCGTCGGCACAACGTCCATTTCACCGCCGTACGTATGGTTCACCCCGCCTTTTTTGCCGGGGATGCGAATCATAAGCGGCACACGCTGATTCTGCGCGTTTTGATAAGGCGTAATTTCTTTGCCGAGAATTTCTTTCATCGCGCGGTTATGGTTTTCAGAGATTCCGTAGTGGTCTCCGTAAAGCATAATCACCGAGTTGTCATATAAACCGGATGACTTCAGATCTTTAAAGAACTGTTCAAGCGCCTCGTCGAGATAACGCGCCGTCTGGAAATAGTCATCCACAGTCGCGTCGCCCGTTTTCGCTTTTTCGATCGTTGCGTCTTTTTCATCAAGCGTAAACGGATAATGGTTCGTCAGCGTGAGCAAATGCGCATAGAACGGCTGTTTCAGCGATTGAAGCTTCGGAATGGATTCTTTGAAGAATGGTTTATCCTTCAGCCCCAAATTGACAAGGTTGTCATCAGACATATCGTATGTGCTGGCGTCAAAGAATTTATCGTAGCCGATATGTTTGTATATCTGGTCACGGTTCCAGAATGATTTGTAGTCACCGTGTAAAACGGCGCTTGTATAGCCCTCACTTTGGTTAAGGATGGCAGGAAGCGATTGATACGTGTTTTCCCCTTTTGTCACGAAGGCTGACCCTTCAGGCAGTCCGAACAGGCTGTTATCCATCATCAGCTCGGCGTCAGATGTTTTACCTTGGCCCGTTTGGTGGAAAAAGTTATCAAAGTACGTCATGTCCTCTCCGCCGCGGGCGAGTTTATTCAGGAACGGCGTGACTTCTTTTCCGTCAAGTTTGTAGTTGATCAAAAACGTTTGGAAACTTTCCAAGTGAATCTTAATAATGTTTTTGCCTTTGGCCTTGCCGAAATACTCGGCGTTCGGCTTCGCATAATGCGAGGATGTGTAGTTTTCAACGCTCGTCAGGTCATCGCTGCTGGCATATGCCCGCTGTGATTCCGTCTGCGCCGTCTGCACGCCGTCATAAATCGTGTAATTATAAAGGCCTAAGTATTTTACAATGTAATTGCGGTCAAACGTTCTTGTCAGCAGCTCCGGGCGGTCCTCTTCGGCAATCGCCAGGTTCACGAAGAACAAAACAATACCCGTCACGATAATTAATGACGTATACCGTTTTTTCAGCTTGAATTCCTTCAGCTCACGTCTCCACACCAGAAGCGCGATTAAAATAATAATATCAACAAAGTATAAAATATCATGGCCGGACATAATGCTGAAGATGCCGTCTCCCATATTTCCGACATTACCGGACTGCTTTAAGTTAGGGAATGTCAAGAAATCATCGAAGAATCGATAGAATAGGATATTTGCATACAAAATAAACGTCATGATGAAATCAATAATCACCATGATAATCGCTGATTTGCGGCCTTTCGCAAACAATGCCAGTCCTAAAAAGAAAATGGCGCTTGAGAACGGATTGATCACAAGCAGAAACTGCTGCGTCGGACCCTTCACCCCAAGGTTGAATTCAGCATGATAGGCTAAATACGTTTTGGCCCAAAACAAAATAATAGCCAGTACAAAAAAACTAAGTCTGTAAGAAAATAATTTCTTCATGGCAACCTCTACTTTCCTAAACACTTTAAATCTGTATTCTTACTTTTTGCTTCAATTCCTGCTTTCCGAGCAAAACGAAAGCATCACACAGCCCCATAAACACACCATTTTAAAAAACGATATATTTATCATTCGTGTCATGCCCATTGAACATCTTATCCCGCCAGCCATTAGACGCAGGATATCCGTTCTTCGTTTCACATTTTTTTCTGGCATTAAAAGGTACCGTATCAGACCCGGTCTGAAAAATAGGAGATACCAAATATAAGAATAACACAAACTTCTAAAAACGAAAAATGAATATCAAAGACAGCCGCCCAACAGGCGGGCTGAAGTTATTGTATGCAAAGGGGTTGAAAAACTTGAAGGTTTTTTTGGCTGATGTAAAAAAAGGACTGGAGTCATCCAGTCCTTCTCATCAAATCGGTCAAATCCCCGCCCAAACATCTTTTGCGTAAATGCCTTTTGTCTGGAGGTCCAAAAGCCATTCTTGCGCTTGCCGTTCGTCTGTTTCGTGGACCGACTGATACGCTTTTTGCAGCGTTGCCTCTACATCGGGCGCCATTTTGCTGCCGTCGCCGCATACGTAGAGGTGCCCTCCCCGGCCGAGGATGGAAATTAAAGCGCCGGCGTCTTTCGCCATTAAGTGCTGCACATACGTTTTCGGTACGCCTTCTTTGCGGGAGAAAGCCGTATGAAGCGTCACGATTCCGTCTTTTTCATAAGCTTCAAGCTCGTCACGGTAAATAAAATCATGATCGTTTCTGCATCCGAAATACAAATGAGCCTCCCCCAGCTCTTTTCCTTCTTTTTTTAACGCCGCCCGGGCCTGCAGAAATCCGCGGAACGGGGCGACTCCTGTGCCGGGACCGACCATAATAATCGGTTTTTCCGGATCTTCCGGCAGCCGGAATCGTGTTTCCGGAGTGCGGACAAACATCACGATACCATCCTCAGGGCCGCGATCCGCTAAATAATTCGAAGCGACTCCGCGATACTCACCCAAACCGCTCCGAGCGGGACCGCGAACGACGCCGACGGTAATTGAGGCCTGCCCGGGATGTTCCCGAGGCGAACTTGAAATCGAATAATACCGCGGCTTCAACGGGCGCAAAAGCTCCAGAAATCGCTCAAACGGAAGTTCACACGCTTCATATTTTTCAAGGAGATCGAGCATCGAGACGCGCAATGTTAAGATTTGCTCCTGATAGACGCCCTCCTCAAGAAAATCTTCCAATTCCCGTTTGTGCGGCGGGCAGACCGTATAAGCGGCCATTTCCCGGATTTGAGCCCTTGATGCCGCTTCCTGCAATTCGACACAGCTGCTCAGAAGATCATGCAGCCTGACCGGCCGATCGAGCGGGAGATGAGCCGCGCTCTGTCCGCTGGCCGTCAGCAGCACTTGATCATTCCCATTCAGATTGAACCGGCGGAGAACACGGCTGACCTGCTCTTTGCTGTTTACCGGCAGCACGCCGAGATGATCCCCTTCATGATAGGCAGCCTCTTTCGGCAGAGTGATTTCGATATGCCTTGTGCTCCGGCCGCTTTCCGGCGCCTGAAGTTCCCTGTTTTCCGCAACGGATGCGTAAACCGCTTCATACGTCTTTGCCAAAGGGGACCCGCCAAGCCCGCTGACAAATTGAAGGCCCAGCGAACTTCGCTCTTTTTCGGCATTTTCATTCAGCTTGAGACCGAATGCCTTCATGGCGTCCGTCCACATGCTTTTTTTCCATTCATCAAGCTTTCCTTCAAAATCGCCGCTGACGTCCCCTTCGCCTCGGGAGGAAAAGCGTTCCGCCCCTTTTTCGGCAAGCTTCTCATCAATAAGCCTCGGTACAGCCTGATATGTCGCCGCCCAGTTATGATCACCGCATCCGAAGACGGCATATCGGACGCCTTCCAGTTCCCCGGGTTTGACTTCTTCAAGCCATTGAACGAATTGTCCCGCGTTGCTCGGAGGCTTTCCGTTATAAGAAGACGTAATGATCAAGAGAGCTCCTTCTTTCGGCAGTTTTCCGATCCGGTTATTTAAAGGCGCCGTTTCAGTCCGGACGCCGTGCATCCCGGCAGTATCAGCAAGCTCCCGCGCCACGCCTTCTGCGGTTCCCGTATCTGAGCCGTACAAAATCAGAAGCGGTCGGTTATCAAGCCCGATAATGGATGCGCCTTTTGTTTCCCGTTTTTCTTTTTCGACATCTCCCGCCGCTTTTTCAGCCGCCGGGAGGGCTGCCGCAACGGCTCCTTTGTTTCTCGGCCGCACCCGGATATGAAAGTCGCCGGGCTTGATCGTTAGCGTCTGTTTAATATCGAGCTCATAATCGGTGTGATCGATAAAGGTAAAATGCTGCAGAATCATCCCCAGAACAAGGGTTGCTTCATGCAGGGCGAACTGCATACCGATACACGCCCTCTGACCGTTTCCGAACGGCTTATACGCATGTTGAGGCACTTGATCAGGATGTTCAAACCGCTCCGGATAAAATTCCTCCGCATTGTCTCCCCACGCGTCTTTATCACGGTGAAGCTGGGGAATTAAGACGGAAATTCTGTCTTTCGGCGTGATCGGATATTTCCCGCCGATCACCGTATCCTCTTTCGCATAAAGGCTGAACGCAGGCGCGGTCGGCCATAAGCGCAATGACTCCTGCAAAATCATTCGGATATAAGTAAGATCCAGCACTTGTTTATATGAAGGAACGGGATCGGTCAATACCCGATCGGCTTCCTCATAGGCTTTATCCAAAACACGGGGATGTTTCAGCAGAAAATAAATGGCAAAGGAAAGCAGGCCGCTGGTCGTTTCGTGGCCGGCAATTAAAAACGTGATGATTTGAAACCGGATATTTTTATCATCAAGTTTTTCGCCCGTTTCCGGGTCTTCCACATTCAGCATTCTGGCCAGCAGATCCTTTTCATCCCGGCCGCCTGACCGGCGCTCTGCGATAATACTGTCTACTAACGAAAACATCGCCTGAATGTCATGATGAAATTGGCGCTTCGTCCTGATCATAAGCTTATCCTGAACATCAAGGCGCTGCATTTGGTGCATCGCTTCATCAAGGGCGCGCACCATGCTGTTGATAAACGGATGAGGCGTTTCCCTGTAATAGCTGTTAAACCGATAGTTAAAGCCGCAAAGCCCGATCGTATCGAGCGTCAGGCGGGTCATATCAGCAGGCACATCAACGGCCTCATCCGGATTCAGCCTAGCCCATTTTTGAATCAGCTGCACCGCGATATCAGTCATCATCGAATGATAATCTTTCATCGCGCGCTGGCTGAAGGTCGGCATCAGAATATTATGCGCCTTTCGCCAGTTAGGCTCCTGCGTCCAGCTTGTAAACAGCCCGTCTCCGGAAAACGCCCGGACTTTCTCTAAAGCCCCTTCAATGCTTTTATCGAACCGCTCTTCATCACAAACCTCTTTCACCAGTTCATGGCCGGACACGACGATAATGGCGCCCGCCGGCGTATGCAGCTGAAAAATAGGCCCCTGCTCGTTTGCCAGTTTGATAAGCGACATTGTAGGCTTGTCTTTATCAAGCAAAGGAAGATTGCCGAGCGGGCCGAATGTCTTCGGCTGCGGAATCGGACCTGTTTCCTTCATGAATAACACCCTTTCTAACACGTTGATGCGTTCCTTCCAACTACATTGCCCTTTTCACCGGCCGATTATCCGCCGTCACGGATCAATCATCGGATTGACGATCGATAACGGTTTTTTCTATACTGGAGAGGCTTGTTAAATACAGAAATAAGGTGAGTTCACATATGGATTTTGAAATCAAGTTTTTATCGTTTTATGTCATTCAAGTGGAAGGAAAAGACGAACAGGCAAACAAACAGTTCAAACATTTCCAGACCCTTGACACGGAAGAATTTGAAGAAAGCGAGCTGAAGGATTTTCTTGACGGGGAATTGAAGAAAATCGTCAAACGGAAAGCCGAACGGCATCCGCAATCCGAGCAGGTCCCCACAAAAATCGGCCATTTTATCACGGAGCCGGGCCATGAGCTTGATTCAAATCCGAATTACAACCTTTTCAACCGCGCCAGACTTGCGGATACGAAGGAAGCATTTATCGAAGCAAGCGAGCAGTTCGTCCGCACTTACCTTGACACGAGCGCCGTGCGCGGCGGTGTTTTTATCGTGGCATCGGCCGTTCCGCGCAAGTATTTTGAAGACAAATTCGTCTTTATGATGAAATGCGATTTCGAGCCGAAGGTCGCCCGCATCTCAGACGCCTCGTCTCTCATTAAAAAGGTCGAAATGGCCATCACGACAAAAAACATGAAAAGCATTCAATATCCGTATATGCCGGAAGAAGGCATGACGGAAGAGCATGAGCTGAAAATCCACCAGGCCTCGCACGCCCGTTATTTCGAAGATTTTCTCAAATTTGTCGAATACGGCGAATCGATGCCGGAAATCATGAAAAGCCAAGTCATGAACATGGTGCAGGAGCACGTGTATGAAACTTTTGAAGAAAACAGCGAAGAGCTTCAGCAGTTTGAGCACGACATTGAAATTTGGGAAGCGAGTGAAAAGCGGGAAATTCAGGAGCGCCTCGACACCCATCAAGTCATCGAGGCATCCGCGCAGATCATTGAACACACGCCGGAAGCCGAGCTGAAAATGAAAGTCGGAGAAACAGAGATTAAAGGATTACTGGCTGATTTCGGCGAATCCATCCATCTCGCAAAAGTGAACGGGCGCTATGTCGCGCTCATTGAGGCGGAGACGATCTCGTTTGAAAAAGGCAGTTCGCCGGTGGAGTTTCACAAGCCTGAGGGGCTGCATGAGGTGATTGAGCGGATACGGAATAAATCTGAACAAGACTGACAAAAGTCCAGACGCCATGTTCTGGACTTTCTTTATTTAATAAGGCTCTTTGAGCAATCGATAGCATTCACTGATGATGTCTTGGACGCCGGGCGTTCTCTTTATCTCGCGGCGGACGATTTCAGATGAGAGATTCTGCACCTGTAATGCCCGCTCCGCCCGTCTTTCGAAGTATGCTTGACATGCAGTTTCATGGTTTTCGTGTTTTTGCAGTTCTTCACTAAGCACAATCGCGTCTTCAATCGCCATCGCCGCTCCCTGCGCCAATGTCGGCGCTCCTGCATGGACGGCATCCCCGCCCAGAACGACGCGGCCTCTGTGCCACGGTTCTTTAACCGCCATCTGCTCAATCTTATGAAACAAAACGGGATATTCCTTTGACATATTCTCTGTCACAAACTTCACTCCCGGAAATCCGTGCAGCAAGTCTTTCACCCGTTCAAAACGCGTGTCCTCGTCATCCCTGAAGTCAGCGTCATACGGCCGGATGATAAATACGTATCCTGTTTTTTCAGAGAGCGGCACGACCCCGACCTGCGTCTGCCCCTTTTTATACATCAGTGTTGAATCATGAAAAACCGGCTCGGGAAAAGAAATGTAAAATCTGTGCGCTCCCATGCCGAGATACTCTGTTTTCACTTCTCTTTGCAGCATTTGATTGCGGACAGCGGAGCGGATGCCATCAAAGCCGGCGAGGATGTCAGCCGTCATCGCGGTTCCGTCTGCACAATGCACCGTTATTTCATCTGCTGTTTCTTCGTAAGACACGACTTTTTTACCGAGCAGAATCGTGACCCCCGCCGCTTCAGCATGCTTTTTGAGGATATCGTTTAACGTTTGCCGCAATATATTATTCCGCCCCGGCAATGAATCATCTAAAAACGCCTCACTCACTTTAAACTGCAGCGTTCCGTTTTCATCATGCTGCTTCAGCCATTCCGTTTGAAAGCCGTGTTGGCAGCATTCATCATACACACCGATTTCCCGCAGCACCCGCAGCGCATTTTGAGGCTGGAGAATGCCCGCTCCGCTTTTTCGCATGCCGGACGCCGCCTCGCAAAGGGTCACTTCAAAACCCGCTCTGCCGAGAGAAATCGCTGCGGACAGGCCGCCGATCCCTCCGCCCGCTATGATGATCTTTTTCACTTCATGGTTCATCCCGATACCGCCTTCTCTATTTATTTATCACTCATTAACTATTAGCCACCTTACTATATAGGCTGAAAAACTGTCAATCTTTATAGGTTGCCTTTTGAATCCGGCAAGCTTATACTTTGAATCACTAAAATGGTACGGAGGCTTACAAAAATGGAGTTGAGACATTTGCCGGATTACTCGCAGATTGCCGGACGCGCTGAGATTTACGCCGATATGGATGCTGAATCATTGAAAACATTTTTGACGTTATTTGATATGTCTAAAAAAATGAATCAGGTCATGGAGCATTATTTCTCAAGTCACGGATTGTCCGAAGGGAAATTCAAAATTTTAATGTTTCTGTTTGACGCACCCGGCCACAGCCTGAGCCCGACGGAACTGGCGAAAAAATCCAATGTCACCAAAGCGACCATCACCGGGTTGATCGACGGACTCGCACGGGACGGCTTTGTAAACCGCAGCCGGCATACCGGCGACAGACGAAAAATCAGCATCGAACTCACAAAAGAAGGAAAAGAAAAGCTGATGCTGTTTCTTCCCGGACACTTCTCCAATATTTCAGGAGTCATGGAAAGCTTCACCGCTGAACAAAAAGCGGAATTGACAAAAATGCTTGAAGTTTTATTTGATAAGCTTCTGCTGTTTTCCGGCGGCAGAACATAAAAAGGCGCCCCTTTTAGCAGGGCGCCTTTTTCGCGCGATTAATCATCACTGTTTAAAATCCCGAAAAACCGAAGCAGGTTAATAAACAAGTTGATAAAGTCGATATAAAGCGTCAATGCCATCAAAGGAATCAAATCAGCCGTGATGTCCCGGTGCTTGATCTGGTTCAGATCGTATAAGATGTACATTGAAAACACAATCGTTCCGATGACGGAATACGCCATCATGGCGGCGGAATTCAGCGGGCTGAAAATATTAAAGATCCCCACTGCGAGAAGCGCGATAACAGCGACAAGCAAGAAGGACCATAAAAACGACAAGTCCTTTTTCGTCTTAGCGCCAATCGTGCCGAGCACCGCAAAAATCACAAACGAAGAACCGAATGCCTCCAATACAACATAGGCCCCCGCTGCGGACGCATAATGGCTGATAATCGGAAACAGCGTCATTCCGGAAATGAAAGCGAATGAAAACACAAACACATATCCGACGGCTTTTTTTCGGCGCAGCCAAAACGCGGCGATGATCATGACGACCTCTAAGACCGACAGCGGCAGCATCAATGCCGGCGGAATGAACTGGCCCGTATACAGGCCGATTGTCGCAACTAACAGTGTAAACACAAATACCGTTATAATGCGCTGCATAATAGATTGTTTGCTCTCATAAGCAGCAGTTTGCATGTCAAAAGTCCTCCCAAAAAATGATCGTGATAGGTCTATTATAAATAAAATGGGAGAAATTTGTATGATTTTAAGAAGATTTTAAGGATGTCAGGCCTGACGTTTTGCTGCGCACTCCTGCATATCCATGAAATCATGCAGTTTTTTCGTCAAACCGCCGTGCCCGAATCGGATTTTCCCCTTCTGCCCCGGCGTTTTCGCGAAATCGAGGAATGCCAGCACATAAAGACGCCTGACGGGAATCGGAATGACGCCCGCATCATAAAACCAGCCGTCAATTGTATTGAGCACGCCTTTGTTAATGCCGTATTGCTTCGTGCACCAATGCAGAAAGCGCACTTCGGGCAGGTGCAGATACCGGCTCTCCCGGAAAGGAACAGTTGAATGCTTCATATGTACCGCCTCCTGTCATTGGCTGTTTTTTAAGATTGTTTTACTTCTTTGCTCTTCAGGGAAAATCGATATTTCTCCACCTTATCAATTTGTGTCACTTGGGAATTATGAACCGTAATCTGAACTGTCCCGAAATCGAGCGTTTCCAGCGCGCTGATAATCTTTTCGATCACATGCGGATCTACGTTTCCTTTGGACGTCATCATGCTCCCCCTTTATGTCTGGCCGTTCGTCTTTTGACAATGAGTGTTTTAATTCATACTATTCTGATAAGAAATATATAATTATACTATTATGTTTTCATTCAGAAATCAATAACATTTACACAATTTTTGGATATGTTTTCTTTGCAAAAACTTTCACTTCCTTCGCTTTGACATAAACCGTGTCGCCGACGCCCGCCCCCAAGGCGTCATATTGCTCTTTTGAGAGCTCAATCTCCAAGTGCTGGCCTGTGTCGGTACGGACGGCTTCCAATCTGACGGACGGTCCGATGGCGCGAATATGAGCCGCCCTTGCTTCAAATGAATGCAGACCGGACGGTTTTTTTTCTACGGTAAAATGGTGTGGCCTCACATAAGCGATCCCCTTATCCTGATCAGCATGCCCGACAGGTATTGCCGCGTTTCCGGTGATCAGCTTTCCTTCCTCCACTCTTCCTTCAAATACGTTGACACTGCCGAGAAAGTCGTACACAAACGGATTTGCGGGGTGATCATACACCTCCTGCGGCGTTCCGATCTGTTCAATCGCACCTTCATTCATAATAACGATGCGGTCGGCCACATCAAGCGCTTCTTCCTGGTCGTGAGTGACGAAAATACTTGTCATGCCGAATTCATCATGAAGCCGTCTGAGCCATTGTCTTAACTCTTTTCTTACTTTGGCGTCAAGCGCGCCGAACGGTTCATCCAACAGCAGAATGTTCGGTTCTACGGCCAAGGCGCGTGCGAGGGCGGCTCTTTGTCTTTGTCCGCCTGACAGCTGCGAGGGATAGCGCTTTTCATAAGGTTCCAGTTTCACAAGCGCCAGGAGCTCTCTCACCTTTTCGGCAATTTCCTTTTTGGCGGGACGCTGCTTTCGCGGACGGACTTTTAATCCGTAGGCGACATTTTCAAAAATCGTCATCTTGCTGAATAACGCATAGTGCTGAAACACAAAACCGACATGTCTGCTTTTCACATGCGTATCCGTCACATCTTGTTTTCCGAACAGGACACGTCCCCCATCCGCCTGCTCAAGACCGGCAATGACTCTCAATAATGATGTTTTGCCTGAGCCTGACGGACCGAGAAGCGCAACCAGCTCGCCATTATTGACGTGAAGATTGATATCCCGCAATGCCTGATAGTTTCCGTAATGCTTAGAAATACTGTCGATCGTAATCTCCATAATGACTCCTTCCTCATCCGGTTTTGACAGAACGATAACCGGCTTTCCATTCAATGATGTTTTTCAAAAACAGTGTCGCAATCGCAAAAACCGACATGACGGAGGCCGCCGCAAAAGCGGCCGTAAACTGATATTCGTTGTACAAAATTTCGATATGAAGCGGGAGCGTGTTGGTAACACCTCTGATATGACCGGAAACGACTGATACGGCGCCGAATTCGCCGATTGTCCGGGCCGCGCTCAAAATCACCCCGTAGATCAGCCCCCATTTGATATTAGGAAGCGTGACATGCCAAAACGTTCTCCAGCCTCCCGCGCCTAGCGTGACGGAGGCTTCTTCTTCAGCATTTCCTAAGCTTTGCATAAGCGGTATTAATTCCCGGGCGATGAAAGGGAGCGTCACAAACAAGGATGCAAGCACGATTCCCGGGACGGCGAATACGATTTTTATCTGGTGATCAAGTAAAAATGGGCCAAGCCAGCCGTGAAGCCCGAACAAAAGGACAAAGATTAAGCCCGCGATTACCGGAGACACGGCAAACGGCAGATCAATCAGTGTCATAAACAGACTTTTCCCCCTGAATTCATATTTGGTCACAGCCCACGCCGCGGCGACGCCGAACAGCGTGTTCAGCGGAACCGTGATGAAAACGACGAGGAGCGTCAATTTCATCGCGGCAAGGGAATCCGGATGCGTGACAAAGAGGATATATGCTTCCGCTCCCTTTTTAAAAGCTTCAATAAATATGAATGCAAGCGGCATGATTAAAAATATGGACAAAAAGAGCAGGACCGCTGAGATCAGCACCCATTTCACAACGGGTGATTCCCGCATCTCCCGCTTTGGCACGGCTGTTTTCGCTGTTTCCAGCTGCATGGCATATCCCCTACCTTCCTGCGTATTTTCTCGCGGTGAGCCATTGCAATCCATTGATGACGAATAAAATAAAGAATGTGATGACAAGCATGACTGCCGCAACAGCCGTTGCCCCGGCATAATCGTATTGCTCTAATTTCGTCATAATGATCAGCGGGGAAATCTCGGTTTTAAACGGCATATTGCCCGCGATAAAAACGACAGAACCATACTCCCCAAGGGCGCGGGCAAAAGATAATGCGAAACCCGATATAATAGAAGGAAAAAGCTCCGGCAGAATGACCTTTTGGAAGGTTTTCCATTTCGAAGCTCCAAGTGAAGCAGATGCTTCTTCCGTTTCCCTTTGGAGATTTTCTAAGACGGGCTGAACCATCCTAACGACAAAAGGCAGCCCGATAAACGTCAATGCGATGACAATGCCGATCGGCGTAAAGGAAATACGGAAAGGAAACAGCTGTCCGATCCAGCCGTCCGGTGAATACATTGCCGTTAATGTAATGCCTGCGACGGCGGTCGGCAGCGCAAACGGCAGATCAACCAGGCCGTCAGCCAGCCTTTTCCCCGGAAAGTCATATCTCGTCAGCACCCAGGCGATGACAACGCCGAAAACCGCATTGATCAAAGCGGCACAGCCCGCCGTCAAGAAGCTCAGCCGATAGGAAGCCGCGGCCCTCGGCTCAGAAATGATATGCCAGATGTCCCCGGGCTCCATTGACATCGTATGAAAAAACACCATGGACAGCGGCACGATAACCAAAACGGCCATATATAAAAATGTAAATCCCATCGTTAATCCGAAACCCGGAATCACGGACGGTTTTGTTTTTTTGAAAAGTAACGTTCTCATACTCGTTTCCTCTTTCTATTTCTCATAGATGCTGTCAAAGGTTCCGCCGCCATTGAAATGGGTTTCCTGCGCTTTTTTCCAGCCGCCGAATTCCTTTTCGACCGTCACCGTTTTAATCTGCGGGAATTGTTTTTTATACTTTTTCAGAAGCTCTTTATCGCGGGGCCGGTAAAAATTCTTCGCGGCGATCTCCTGCCCTTTTTTGCTGTAGAGATAGGATAAATATGCTTCAGCCGCTTTTTTTGTTCCTTTTTTATCCGCGGTTTTGTCGACGACAGAGACAGGAGGCTCAGCCAGAATGCTGATTGAAGGATTGACAATCTCAAATTTCTCCTTGCCGAATTCCTTCAGTGTGAGATAGGCCTCATTTTCCCAGGCGATCAGCACATCCCCCATCCCTCTTTCTGTAAAACTGGTCGTGGCTCCGCGCGCCCCTGAATCAAGCACTTCCACATTGCCGTAGAGGTCTTTCATAAACTGTTTGATTTTCGTGTCGTCATGATGATACGTTTCATCCGCATATGCCCATGCCGCTAAATAGTTCCATCTGGCTCCGCCCGATGTTTTCGGATTGGGCGTAATGACCGAAACGTCCTTTTTCACCAAGTCAGCCCAATCAGTAATGTGCTTCGGATTCCCTTTTCTGACTAAGAATACGATGGTTGACGTGTAAGGAGTTGATTGATCCGGCAGACGTGACTGCCAGTTTTGATCAATGAATCGGGCTTTTTCTGCTATCGAATCAATGTCATAACCTAAAGCAAGCGTTACGACATCAGCGTCAAGTCCGTCTATTACGGATCTGGCCTGCTTCCCCGAACCTCCGTGCGACTGCTGAACGGTTACATCTTGACCCGTTTTCTTTTTCCAATAGGAAGAAAAGGCCTGATTATACTCTTTATACAGCTCCCGTGTCGGATCATACGATACATTCAGCAGCTGAACGGTCTTTCCGTCTGCTGACGCGCTGCCGGACTCAGATTGACAGGCTGACAGCGCCCCTGCCAATAAGATCAATACTAAAAATGCCGCTGTTTTTTTCATGTGCCTGATTTCTCCTCTCTTTTTCCGCATAAAAAAAGGCATATTATCCCCTTTCAAAAAAGGGAAATAATATGCCTTCAGTTGACTGATGGGCAATTATACCGGTATCAGATTTGGGCAGAACGGCCAGCTTTCGTTTGTGTACGATCAGCTAACTGTGCCGGTTCGATGTGTATAAGAATAATTCAAACTATCCCTAGCTGTCAACTAAGTTTTAGACTATGTAAATTGTTTTCCGCTGACAAAAAAAGCGCTCCGCCTCTGGCCGGAGCACCTTTTTTCTATGCTTTTGCTTCCTCGATCACACATGTGACACCCATGCTGGCGAGCGCCTGCTCCAGGGAGCCGTAAGTTTGATACTCTGAAAAATCAAGCCCTAATTGGATAGAAGTCTGTGCCACATCAGGCCGAATGCCGGAAAACACGGTTCTGATGCCGAGGAGAAATAACGTTTTCGACAGCATATACAATTGCTGCGCCACCATCGTATCGACAATGGGCACACCGGACAGATCGATCACAAGGTTTGTGATCCGTTTGGCGACACAGTTTTCCGGCACCGTCTCCAAAATCACGCGCGCCCGTCTCGTATCAATCGATCCGATGAGCGGCAGAGTGCCGATCGTATCCGCGATCAAAATAACCGGACAGCTCAATTCGGAAATAAGCTCCTGCTGAGATGACAGCCTTGCGATCATTAATGTCTGAAACTGTTCAGTAAAATCCGTCATCAGCTGATCAAACGAGCTGTTGACAAGGTGATTCCAGCGGCGGGCATCCTCGTTTGTTACGATGTCCTGATGCTCATCCATAAAACGGGTGACCGCCTCCCAAAAGACGGTTCTTGAATTGCCGATCGCCTCAACGACCTCATGAACCTCCGCGTCCTGCTCCACTCTGCTTTTCGCTACCTGTGCGGCCCATTTTTCTTTGTTATGCTGAAAAACGGCCGGATCTTCCAAAAAAGCGCTTGCGATGACCGTGTTTGTAAAGGTATGCTGCTCGATCAGCAGCCGTTTCATTTCCTCACTTAATTGATCCGCAGAATAAAAACGCCCTCTCAGCTTCCGTCTCAGCTTGAGCCATTTTTCCGTCAGCTCTGCCGAATGTGTAATAATATAATCATGAAGTAACTGGTCTTTGTTCACTGCCGTCTCCTCTTTCAAGAATATGTACTTTTGTCTAAATTATAAATCGGAATCGCCGATCGCACTAGAGAAATTAAAAAAACCTGCACATTAAAGCTTTTGATTGCTTTTTTCGGCAGGAGGATACACTATAAAAGAAATGAAACAGGAGGTCAGTATGATGATCAAAAAAATCGCGACAGTCGCCGTATACACTGATGATCAGCAAAAAGCGAAAACATTCTGGACGGAAAAAGCGGGGTTTGAAACCGTCGCCGAGCATCCGATGGGCCCGGGCGCCTTCTGGCTTGAGGTAGCGCCCAAAGGAGCCGCCACTCATTTGGTTATTTATCCGAAATCGATGATGAAAGGCGCCGAGCATATGAAGGCTTATATCGTATTTGAGTGTGAAGATGTCTTTGCCGCATACGAACAGATGAAAAAGAACGGCATCACCTTTTTAGATGAACCGAAACAAATGGAATGGGGCAGCTTCGTGCAATTTAAAGATGAGGATGGTCATGTCTTTCTCCTGAAATCGTAATCCGTCAGGCATCTTAATTGACTTTGAGAATCATTTTCATTTAAAATGTTGGATAAAGCGTAGAAATGATTGGAGAGATGCCAGATGTTCGTGCAAATCAGAAAAATGACCGTAAAAGAAGGACATGCCGACAAAGTAATCGAACGCTTCAGTTCAGAAGGCGTGATTGAAAAGCAGGAAGGTTTGATAGACGTAACGGTCTTGGAAAAAAAAGTCCGCCGCGGTGATGAAGAAGTCGTCGTATTAATCCGCTGGGAGTCAGAAGATCATTGGAAACAATGGGAAAAAAGCGAAGACCACATCGCGGCCCATAAAGCAAACCAAGGCAAGCCGAAACCTGATTATATGCTTGGGACGGATGTCGGTATGTATCATGTCAGAGCCGTTAAAACAGGCGTACACGAAAAATAATAAAGAGCATTTGCCCCAGGGCAATGCTCTTTTTATTTTTTCTCCTCATACGGCAGGACAAACAGCGGTTTATCGGGCTTCCATTCCGCATACAGCACGTCCTCCGTTTTTTTGATGTTCAGCTTTTTCAGCTCCTGATTCAGCTGCTTTTCTTCCAGCCCGGCTTCTTTCAGATTTTCATACAGCACTTCGCCGTCAATAATCAGCGTGACCGGCAAAGAGACCTGCTTCGGCTTTATTTGCATGTCGCCGTTTTTCGTCGTATCATATTGAAATTTCGGCAGGACGCTGACCATCCCGTTTGTTTCTAAAATCGCGTACTCCGCTTCCTGTATGGAAAAGCAATTCGCCTGTCTGAGAAGGCTTTGCAATTGATTAATGTCCAGCTTATTCTTTTTCAGCACATCATATTTCAGTTTTCCTTTATGTATGATAATACTCGGCTCGCCTTCCAACAGCTTTCTGGTGCTTTTTACTTTCTGCGTAATCAGTTCGATGAGATAAATTAAAACTCCCCATAACAGAGAAGCAAAAATGATTTCAATAATCCTGACGTTTTTATCATACACCGCATTTCCGACCAGTTCGCCGAGGATGAGCGCAGAAATAAAATCAAACGGCGTAATTTGCGAGAATTGAGTTTTTCCAAGCAATTTTAAAATCACAAATAAAATACCCAAACCGCATACTAACTCCCAAGCCACTGTAAGTAAATGTCCCATATTCGCACCTTCTTCTTAAAAGTCATTACCATTATGGACATTCGCCTGTTTTCTATACAGCGGCCGGCAACACACAAAAAAACGCAGCCGAGGCCGCGTTTTTTCACTTCTGCTTACTGTTTTTGATTCGATCTGACGACCCGTAAACACACCTCAGCGGCATAACCGGCGGCCGCTCCGGAACCCGCAAACATCGCGGCAAGCCCCAAGCCCATTCCTTCCCAGCCGCCGACACCGAAAATGCTGTAAACAACCGTACCGAAAGCAGTCAGGCCCAGCACCGCCAAAAGGCACTCAGGCCACATCTTTTTCGGCCATTTCTTACGGAGCACAGCCGATACGGCCAAGTTAAGACAAAATGCGGCCAGACAGATCAGATAAAAAAACCCCATGTCTTTTGCACCTCCGTCATGAGGAGCTTTTTATTTACTCATCTTTTTTTCAAACAAATGATAACCCGGCGCGAGTCCTTTTGATTCGTACCCCATTCCGCTGTAAAACGACTGAAGCGCCTTGTTTTCGGACACGCAATCGAGCCGGATTTTCGTTTTTCCCGGACAAGACACACCCGTCTCCGCCCAAGTCATGATTGTCCGGCCGAGCCTCTCGCCTGCAAACCGCCTGTTAATCGCCAGCCGGTGGAGATATACGGACTCCTCATGTCCTTCATCGCCCCAAAGACGTCTGTCCCACCCGCTTGCTTCGGGAAGCAGCATGACGACGCCGGCCAGCTCTTCATTCTGCCTGAATAGAAAAACATACCCTTTGGCGATCGCCTCCCGCATATTGTGGGTATCTTCCCCTTGCAGAAGGCCGCTCCACTGGTTCGACCCTTTATCGCGAAGCCATTCTGCCGCTTGCACGAGCAGATCCATGACCTCTTTTTCATCATCCTTCCGGGCGGAGGTGACCCGGAATGCCCCCGCCTTCTCCTCCGTGATCGTAAATGGTGTCATAAAAGCCTCCTGTAATCAGAATATTCGACACCTTTATTATAGACCAAACGCTGAAAGGAAAAAAACAGCCGTCATGTTTGAGGGCCGTTTAAAAAATTTTCTTCTTATCACGTTCTTCTTTTAAAATCTCAACCGCTTCCCTGAAACGCATAGAGTGGACGATTTCACGCTCACGCAGAAAACGGAGTGAATCATTCAGGTCAGGATCATCGGAAATATCAATAATCCATTGATACGTCGCTCTCGCCTTTTCTTCAGCCGCAATATCCTCATATAAATCAGCGATCGGATCTCCCTTCGCCTGTATGTAAGACGCTGTGAACGGAACTCCGGCCGCATTGTGATAAAACAGCGCGCTGTCATGGTTGACGTAATGATCACTGAGCCCTGCATCACGCAGCTGCTCCGGGGTCGCATCTTTTGTCAGCTTATAAATCATCGTCGCAATCATTTCTAAATGCGCAAACTCCTCCGTGCCGATATCCGTCAGCAGGCCGATCACCTTGTCAGGAATCGTGTAGCGCTGGTTTAAGTACCGGAGCGCTGCGGCCAATTCGCCGTCCGCCCCGCCGTATTGTTCAATGAGAAACTTAGCCAGCATCGGGTTGCATGTACTCACTTTAACCGGATACTGCAGCTTTTTTTCATATACCCACATTTACAGATCCCTCCTTATACTTGCCATGGCCAAGGACCGCGGCCCCAGTCCCATTGAGCGCCAACCTGACTCACGCCGAATTGCAGAAGCGGTCCGTACTCAGGTTCAAACCGCTTTCTCAGCTGTCTTGAGTACCGGGAATATTCATGAAACTGCTGAAGCGCGAGACGGTCATGGGGATGCGTATCCAGATAAAGCGTCAGCTCCACCAAGACAAAGTCCGCCGCCTGGATTTGTTCCAGCAGCCGATAGTATTCATCATCAATCTTTTTCGCCATATTCGATTCCCCCCCGATAAGGATTATCATAGAAATCGTAAAGATCCTTCCAAAGGGTCCCTTTTCTCAATGCCTCCATCGGAGAAAACTGCTCCAAGTGATACGGCTGAAACCGCATATAAAGATGCGGCGGCGTTCTGTAATATTTTCTCCCGATCGGCGGGCAGGGATCAAACCGGCTGTGGAAGGGTTTATAGGATTTGACCGGTGTAAACGGCTGATTTTCTTTCATTACGATCCTCCTTTCCTAAACACATGACCTTAATAGGTATGAATCCGTATCGGCATTTATGCCCTGTAAGAAAATAAAAAAGCCCGTTAAAAACGGACTCAATGCAACTCATCTGGAATTTGAAGTGAAAAAATCATAATGAAAAATCTGATTGAAAGCGCTGATAATGTTTCAATGTATATTCCGTAATTTGTTGATCATATTCAGGATATTCATATCTCAATAAAACAGCCACTGACTTTGAATATGCTCTGAAGAGACCTTGGCAGTCAAACAATGCCTTCCACACGCTTTCATAAGTATTGCCGACATAAGTATTCAGCAGGATTTCCCAATCTTTCGCATTCATGTAATGTTGAATATACTTATAATTCTTCCCTACACTTAATGAAAACTGATTCTCTATCCCGATATTCCACGCAATCATACGCAAAACATTAGGCCTTAAAATGTCATTCATATGATCCAGCGCAAACAGTATTTCTTTACGCATTAATCCTTTTATAACATAGGTTGAAACCATCCAAAATTCATTGCAGCAATCATCAAACTCTCTGGAGGTCGGTTTCTTTATATGATATTGTTCATCACTCGCAATAATCTTACTGTTGATTCGGTTATCCTTGTCTAATACTATTTCCGCCAAACCATCACCCTGTGTAAAATAATCCTCTGTTTGACTCAGAGGGATCAAAGTTAAGTCGATTTTATGATGATCTTTAAATAGCATTAGATAGGAGAACCAGTCTCCGAGTTCCGGAGGGAAAAGTTCCATATCTTCAGGTTTTTGCATCATCATTCTTTCGCCAAACTGATCCAGCCAGCTGTCGTCAGATGTGAAGGAGTCCATATCGGTCACAAAATAAGAAATATCATAGTCTTGAAATCTGTCTCTCGGTACATTTTTATTGGTTCTTGATCCCTCTAAAGTGACAAGACGGATTCTCTCGTCCTTCATCGCAATATCAAGAATCAATTTCATCATTTCGTCTTCACTTCTCACATGTAAAACCTCCCGATAAAGAGATTTTTACAGATCATGCTTTTCAGTTTATAAACAACAGAAAGAAAAGGTTTGTGAGCTTGCTCATGATTTACAGAAAGCCTTATGTACTTGATGATTTTGCTCCAATCGTAACACAGCTGCAAGAACATGAGAAGAGCACTCCCGCTGTTCCAAGAGTGCTTTTTCCCGAATGGTCAGATATATTGGCTGTCCCGATGATGATGATGGAACGGGTAGCCGCCGTAGCCTCCGCCATAGCCGCCAAAACCGTACCCCGGATATCCCCCGAAGCCTCCGTAGCCGCCGTAGCCGCCAAAACCGCCGTAACCGCCAAAACCGTATCCCGGGTAGCCGTAGCCTCCGCCGAAACCGTATCCCGGATATCCTCCGAAGCCTCCGTGGCCGCCAAAACCGTACCCCGGGTAGCCTCCGAAGCCTCCATAGCCGCCGCCATAGCCGCCGTAAATCGGTCTTCTTTCATTCATGATTTATCGCTCCTTCACATAGGTTACAGTCCAGTTTATGACACCCGAAAGGAAACGTATGGGCATCCGCCCAGTTTTGGCGAAATAATCAATAATTGCTTACGGAGACATACGATACAGGCCGACCGTATAAGCAAAATAAAAAGGCCGGAACTTATGCCGCCCCGGCCTGTTTGTCTTTATTCGCCTAAATCTACATTGTGATAAACCTGCTGTACGTCTTCCAGATCTTCCAGCACATCGATCAGCTTTTCAAATTGAGCTTTCGCATCTTCCGGAAGCTCGACTTCATTTTGCGCAAGCATCGTCAGCTCGGCAACCGTGAACTCTTCAACGCCGGCATTTTTGAATGCCTCCTGCACGGCATGGAATTGGTCAGGCTCGGCATACACGATAACACTGTCATCCTCTTCTAAAATATCGCGCACGTCCACATCAGCTTCCATCAGCAATTCCAGCGCTTCATCCGCCGTCTTGCCTTCAACGCCGATAACGGCGGTCGCATCGAACATGTAAGCGACAGACCCGCTCACACCCATATTTCCGCCGTTTTTCCCGAATGCGGCGCGCACTTCAGGCGCCGTGCGGTTTACATTATTCGTTAACGCGTCAACGATGATCATTGAACCGTTCGGCCCGAAACCTTCGTAACGCAGCTCGTCAAAGTTCTCCTCCGCGCCGCCTTTCGCCTTTTCAATCGCACGCTCAATAATATTTTTCGGCACACTGTACGTCTTCGCGCGCTCAAGCACCACTTTTAACGCCTGGTTCGATTCCGGATCTGGCTCGCCCTGTTTTGCCGCCACATAAATCTCACGGCCGAACTTCGCGTAAATCCGGCTCGTATTTGCGTCCTTTGATGCTTTCTTTTCTTTAATATTGTTCCACTTACGGCCCATTTTGTTCCACTCTCTTTCACGAATTGAATCTGTATGATAAATACTCTGCTTCTATTATACCTCAGCAGTTAGGTTGTTTCGAGTGTAAGACATTAGAAAAAACAGGCACGCTTAAAATCACCGGAGCGCGGCAGGCCGAATTTTAGGGTTATCATACAAAACATAAAAAGCCTCCCTTCATACAGGAAGGAAGTCGCAAGCCAAAAGATTCATTTTATTCTTATTACCTATTTCCTACACTGTATATCCCGACTCACGTGGTAAAATTTTGATATCGAACAAAAGAAAGGATATGGTCATGAAAGTTTTCGAAGCAAACAGCCTCCTCGCCGCTGCCAAACAGCGCGCGGGTGAATACAAAAAACTGCGCGGCCAGATGGTTAATCTGAAAAAAGCGTTTCAAGGCATGGCTGATCTCGGTGACAGCGATTTCTCAGGCCGGGGCGCTGACAATATCAAAGCGTTTTTCAAGGACCACGCCGGCGTCACAGACAGCTGCCTTGATCTGATCGATATGAAAATCGCATTTCTCACAAGCCTTCCCGGCAAGGTCGAAGACGCCGGACTTTCCAATTCGCATGTGGAGGAATCATTTCTGGAGCATGAGCTCACCCACGCCCTTAGTAAATCAAAGGCGATTATGGAAGAGCAGAAAAAGGACATGCGCTCCATCCTCGGAGAGATCGAAGACATCATCTCGCTTGATCTGTTTTCAACCGAAAGCACAGATCAGAAGCTCTCTTCAGCTGACAAAAAAAGAATCGAAACGATACATAAACTCGGCAAACTTGATCACGATCTAACGAAAGAATACGCAGAAACCGAAGCAAACGAACAGTTCATCCAAGCCGACTTTCAGCAGCTCCAAAACGTCACGGGCAAAGGAAAAAGCGCCACGCCGCTTCACTACAACGCCAAAGCATACCGTGAAAGCGACATCCATAAGAAAAAAGGCGATATCGCAAGACATTCGGATGCTTATTTGACGATTAAAAAGGAAGAAGCGAAAGAGCGGGAAATCAAGGATCTGAAGAAAAAGCTGGCCGCTGGTGTCACCGATCCGGATGAATATTTAGAAATCGCGAAAAAGATCGGCTATGAAAACCTTGAACCCGCTCAGGTGCAATATGTGATGCAGCTCGAACAAGCAAAACAGCTCGAAGAAGTCGGAGAAACGGCTTGGGATATCGTCAAAGGAATAGGCGTCGGCCTTTATGATGTCGGGAAAGACACGATAACAGGCGTCAAAGATCTGGCTGTCGGCGCATGGGATTTTTACCATCTCTCTGATGAACAAAAAGTCACTAAAACCATATCGGCTGTATTGAACACGCCCTCCTACGCAAAAATCATATGGACAAACCTGGCGGATTCATGGAATGATAAAATGGTTAACGGGGATGCGTATTCAAGATCACATTACATCACCTACGCCATCGGGAGCATTGTCGGACTCAAAGGTTCCGGCTCAGCTGTAAAAGTATCAAGCAAGCTCGCTAAAACAGGCGCCGCCAAAGTGGATAACGTCTTGGAAGCCGGAGAAAAAGCGGCTGCAAAACATGTGAAGACCGGGATTGAAAAAGGAAAAGACTATATCAATTCCGTTTCGAAAAATAAGTACCAACCCGCACTTGCCGGAATAGCACAGGATATTGAAAATACTCACAATGTGAAGAATACGCCTTTGTTGAAAAGTATTATTGAAGATAAAAAAGAGAGTGTGCTCAGTAAGTCTGTGACTTCTGACAATAGCGGTATACATAGTGTTAAACAAGGAGACAGCAGCCCTCTCGCACCAGGCGGTGGCTTAGCTGCTCATGAAGCAAAAGGCGGACACCTTATAGAAAGACATGTTGGGAAAACAGATAAAGAATTAATAGAAAGACTGAAAACTGATCCTAACCCACATATTACAGCTTCATCTACTTTTAAAGATAGGGCTACCGCTGAAAGAATTGCTAATTCAGTTTTAAACGATCCAAAAAATATAAAGAAAATCGAAAATTGGATTGATGATCCTAAAAAACCTAAATTAATGTTAAGATACAAGGGCGATGGAGAAATAATCGGCAGAAGTGTATCAAGAAATTCAGAACTAGTAGAAAACGTTACAAACGCGAAAATTATACTCAAAAAAGATAATAACGGTAACTTTATTCTTACAGGATATCCAACCAAATAGAAAGAGAGGAAGTATCATGGATGAAAGGTATGATTTCTTAGATGAATTAGAAAATTTTTTAGGTGCAACATTTCATCAAGATATCCAATCCCCTGAACACGCCTTAGACGAATTTATTGAGGAAATTAGTAAAGAAGGTTTGCTATTTACAGTAAAGTATTGCGAAGAGTTTCTAAATAGCGATCTAACTAAAGAAGAAAAGGAAGACATTATAAAGTGTAATGCAGAAATATATTTCCCGACAATTGGCTTACCGCCTATAGAATGGTTAAAAAGTGTAATAGAACAACTAAAAGAGGCTATTTAAAAGAAACACTGAAAGGCCCCCATTTTATGGAGGGCCTTTTTATATTGATACCGAATTTTTCGGCTTTCTTATCCGGATAGAAATGCAATACCGACAGTTCGGTTTGGATCTACTTGACGGCATCACCAGCTGAACTTTTCAACAATTTTGCCCCTAAAAGAGATACGAACAATAAATTTCGAGCCAAAAAATCAAGTTCGCCAACAACTTGCGAATTTGATAAACCGGCTTTATTAAGAGAAAGTAAAAAATCCTAGCGTAGCAAGGGTTTCGTCTATGATTCCGACTGGGCCCGAACCAGCGACCTCTACCCTGTCAAGGTAGTGATTATCTTCTGATACAAACATTGGAATATTACAGCGGAACAAATAAGAGATTTAAGAACTGCCATAAACGAAGTTGAGTTCGTAAATCCTGTTGGTAAACACGGGGGATTGGGCTCTACAGCTGCCCATAATGAATTGCTAGGAATTATTGATTCATCTCTAAACTATAATATATTTGTCCGAAGGTTGAATAATTGGGCAAACTATAGACTTAAAGGTGGAGTGGAAGCCCTGCCAAAAGGATTGAGGATTAAATAATAGGAGGTTTATATGGAACGTCAAAATTACGTATCATTGTGGATCGGAAGTATAAAGGATGATGAATCATTAAGTAAATATGTTGAATTAGTTTACAATGAAGATGAGGGTGATTTTCTTCCTTCCCAATTTTTAATTGACTTTGATATAGATATCGATGATTTAGATGAAGATTTTATAGAAAAAGTTGCACATGAAAATAATCATAACAATTTACCTGCACTAATTGACGGCTGTTCATACGATAGTGTCATCTTACATCGTTTCGAGGACATGGTAGGTATCACACTCCCTGATCAAATCAATGCTGCTGTTCTTTTATATAATTTTGAATATGACGGCAGGGAGAAAGAAATAAACGCAAAAAACTATTCATTTAAATTTATTGGAGCAGTTTCCTATGTATAAAAGAAAAAATCATAATAAAACATAATTCAGAATTACATTTTCATAATGTAGAGATTTTATTAGATGGTTATTCATACTACTTGGAAGAAGATAAAAAGTAGGATGACTTGAAGAAGGCTCTCTTTTTTTCAGAGGCCTTTTTTGTTTGCGTGTAAAACCTAAAAGACTAAAACATCTATAGATAAACAAAAGGAGGGGCGTTCCCTCACAAACAAAGTAACTATAACTTGAGGTTATTCTTCACTATCATCCACTCCATGCACCGCTGAAGGAGTGCCTTACAACACAGTCAATCAAAAGTTTAAAAGAAGCACTGCAAGCATTCGCCAAAGTGGTATTGCCGAAACCGTACGGAACCTCCGCAAGCGGCAGGCGGACACCGGCACCGCATGTACCGCCGATAACGGTCAAATACGGCGAGCATTTTGCGAAATGGACCAGAAAGAAAGTATTGAAGCCGAATGTCATCTACAAAACAAAAGAAGGCTACACGTACACCACTGACAACTATGGTAGAATTACAAGTGTCAAAGCAGACTTACAGCTGGGAGAAGCAAAACGAAACCAATATGCACAGACGAATGCTGGAAAGCCCCAAGACCGAAAGCCTGACGATGACGGAGGCCATTTAATCGCCACCCAATTCAAAGGCTCAGGCCAGTTTGACAATATCGTGCCGATGAATTCTCAGATTAATAGAAGCGGCGGGAAATGGTACAAAATGGAGCAAGTGTGGTCAAAGGCATTAAACGGAAAACCTCCTAAGCAAGTAAAAGTTAATATAGAACCCGTTTATCAGGGAGATTCACTAAGACCTGTATTATTTAATGTTGAATATAAGATAGGTAATCGTAGAGCGAGACAAGTTACTATAGAAAATAAACCAGGGGGTTAATCTAATGGAAACAAAAAAGATGGAAGTTCTATATCAAAAGATAGCAGAACAAATTAATGATATGATCCCTTCCGAATGGAGCAAAGTTGTTCTTTATGCGGAAATACTAGACGGCTCCAGAGAAGTGTATTTTTTCTTTCAAACACCAGAAAACGATGAATATATATACTCTCATGACATTCCAGAACAATTTCAGGTCAGTAAAAAAATTTATACCGAACTATTAATAGATCTTCAAGAGTTATTTAAACAGTTACACAATGAGTTTAAAGAAAATAATCCTGAAGCATGGACAAATTTGACACTGAATCTTGAAAGCGATGGAACGTTCTCAATTGATTATGATTATGAAGATGTTATTGAATCTGATTTGGACGAATACGAAAGACAAATGATTTGGGAGTTCAATAACTTGGGTATTTTCCCCGAAGATGAAGAGGATAAAGAATTTGTTAAGGATTATCTAAATATTAAATAATGGCTTCAACAATTCAAAGGTAGAGGATCATCAATGGTAACTGAAAAAATGGAACAACTATATCAAAAGATTGCTGAAAAAATAAATGATATGATTCCCTCCGAATGGATGAGGGTTACTCTATACGCCGAAATTTTAGATGACTCCAGAGAAGTTTATTTTTTCTTTAACACACACGAAGACGAAGAATATATTTATTCACACGATATTCCAGAACATTTTCAAGTAAGTAATCGAATTTACAAAAATATGCTGCTAGACCTTCAAGATTTATTTGATGAATTAAGGGATGAATTTAAAAAGCAATCCTCAGATATTTGGACTAACCTCACACTAAATTTAGATAGAAACGGTGAATTCTCAATTGATTATGATTATGAAGATATACTCGCTTCAAAATATACTGATACTGAGCGACAAGTCATTTGGGAATATAAGCACTTGGGAATTACGCCAATAAGCGAGAGCAGCAGAAAGTTCCTTGAACAATATCTAAATGAACAATGAAAAAATGGGTGAACTATATCAAAAGATTGCTGAACATCTAAATGAAATGATTCCATCTCAATGGGAAAAGATCGTTTTATATGCTGAAATACTTGATGACTCAGCGGATATATACTTTTATTTTACAACACCAAATAACAGTGATTATTTATTTTCTCATTATGTACCTGAACACTTTGATATGAGTGAAGAGATTTACGATCAACTGCTAATTGAACTTCAAGAGCTATTTGAAAAACTAAAAGAAGAATTTAAACTAGGCAACCAAGATATTTGGACTAATCTCACTTTAAAATTAGAAAACACCGGAAAGTTTTCAATTGATTATAATGATGATGATGTTTTATCCTCTGAACTTGATGACCTTCAAAGACGCGATGTTTGGAAATATCAAAATCTCGGCATACTGCCAGCTGATGAGGAAGATAGAAAATTCATAGAAGAGTATCTAAACATATAATAAGCTTTCAAACGGCTAAAAAAATTAAAAAGGATTCTGATATTGTGGAAACTGAAAAGATGGGAGTACTGTATCAAAAAATAGCTGAGCAAATAAATGAAATCATTCCGTCTGAGTGGGAGAAGGTTGCTCTTTATGCCGAAATTTTAGATGATTCTTCAGAAGTTTACTTCTTCTTTACTACTCCACAAAATCAGGAATATATATATTCACACGATATTCCTGAACATTTTAATGTTGATGAAGATATATATGACGAACTTCTATATGAATTGCATGATTACTTTGAAGAGTTACGGGATCAATTTAAAACAAACAACGAGGACTTATGGACAAACCTCACTTTGCATCTCGAACGAAGCGGTAAATTCTCAATTGACTACGATTACACCGATGTCATCGCCTCAGACTTAAACGGAACACAACGGCAAGTGGTATGGGAATATCAAAACTTGGGGATTTTGCCTGAAGATGAGGACGACAAAGAATTTGTAATAAGCTACTTCGGTCTATAAATCAATAATGGCTCAGCAGTTCCCTGCTGGGCTATTTTTTATAACTAGGATTTCTCGACAATTGAAGGTGAAAAAGTTGGAAACTAAGCAAATGCAAGATTTGTACCACATTATTGGTGAAAAATTAAATGACATCATACATTGTGAATGGACAAAAATATATCTTTATGCAGAAGTATTAGATGACTCTACCATGGTTCTCTTTCACTTCAAGACACCAGAAAAACATCAGCTGATTTATTCGCAAAATATACCAGTCCGATACAGTGTAAGTAAAGATATCTTCAACACTTTTTTAAGAGAAATCCGTGAACTTTTTGAGGAATTACGAGCTGAGCACAAAAATAATAATGATCAGGTTTGGACGAACCTTACATTGACATTGAAGAGCAACGGTCAATTCCAACTTGATTATAATGATGACGATATTTTAGCATCTGAGCTTGATGGGTATCAAAGAATTGCATTATGGGAGTACAAAACTCTTGGAATTTTGCCTAAAGACGAGGTTTTTAATTAGCCACCTAAATCTATAAATTTGATATAGTTCTAAAAAAACTGGAGGTTGGCATGGAAACAGAAAAAATGGGTGAATTATATCAACAGATAGCAGAAGGCATTAACGAAATCATTCCTTCTGAATGGGAAAAAGTCATTCTTTATGCAGAAATACTCGACGATTCATCTGAGGTTTTCTTTTATTTCAATCCTCCGCAAAGTGAGGAGGATTTTATCTATTCTCATAACATTCCTGAGCATTTTCAAGTAAGCGAAGATCTTTATGACGATCTATTAATCAAACTTCAAGAAGCCTTCGAAGAACTGCGCAAAGAATATAAAGAAAATAATCTGCATATTTGGACGAACTTGACTTTGAATCTAGATAGAACAGGCCAGTTTTCTATAGATTATAACTATGAAGATGTAATCGGTTCAGAGCTAAACGGAGCTCAAAGAAAAGCTGTTTGGGTGTATAAAAACCTAGGCTTGATGCCAAAAAAGAAAACGTTAAGAGCCTTCCTAGAAGATTTCATCAAGACTAGCGAAAAAAAATGAAAAGCTGACAACCAGGATATCTTGACTAATGTACACAAAGACAGGATTTGAAGAAGCAAAAATATGGGCATGCTCCTAGAAGACTAAACAAAACAGGCAGCATCCAGTAAACGGATGCTGCCTGTTACATCGTTATGTATCGTCTGAAGAGGTCATTTATTTTGTTTTTTAAATATGCAAATAGATATGACGGTAAATATGATGGCTGTAATGACAATGACCCACAAGCTCGCAGCCGTACTGATAAAATGGCCGTTTAACTTGTAGACGATCCCGTAATGCTTTTCATATTCCTGTATTTGGGTTGTGGAAGCATGTTTAAATACTTTATCAACTGAGTCTGTCATAAACGCTTTTCTGAACAGAACAGCGGTGTGGCTGATAGGGAAATACATAATAATCTTCTGCACAAACACCGGTACGCCGCCGATCGGCACATATACTCCGCATAAAAAACCGATGGCTGTTCCGACAATCATACTTAACGTCGAAAATGCATTTTGTGTGTGAATAAACAGCGTTAAAAATAAATTTATGGAACTTGACAGTGCAACTGAAAGAATAATGATCCCCAATACTTCAAGTATATCTGTACCGCTTAAAAGCTTGCTGCCTGTTGAAATGAGAAAAATTTCACAGCCTAAAAAGGCGATGAAAGAAAAGATCAAGCCGATGACAAATGAATGAATGACATAGCTCAATTGGATGGTCGCCCTTGATAAAGGAGCTGTTAAAAAGTCATACGTTCTCTTACTTTCTTTATCTTTCACCATAATTCCGAAAGCGCCTAAAGTCGTTGTCACAGCTGTAATGGACAGCAATCCCGCCACCATCCATTCGTTCACCATTGCTTTGGAATCATCTGTCGAACCGACCAAGGCCTTAATGGCGTCCAGCTGTGTCTGCTGTAAGAACACGGCATATAACAGAATGACGATAAATACTGACAGCAAAGAAAGAAGCAAAAGCGTTCGATCACGGAAGTATATTTTTATATTTCTGCTGATTAAACTGGATAAAGACTTCATTTATGCAATGCTCCCCTTTACTGGCAAACTGCTTCCTTGTTCCTCGATAATATGGATAAACACATCATCCATATTCCCTTTAATCACCTCGAAAGATTCAATTTTTCCTTCAAGACCTTTCAAAATGTCCAGCGCATGGAGAGTGGACTCTACACGAAGAGAATAAATAGAGTTTTTAACCGTAAAATCCAGTTGTTTATTTTCAAACCATGCCGTCGGATCAACGCCTTGCTTAAACATCATATGCAGACTGTCAAACGCATATTGATCTTTCAGCTGACTCGGTGTACCCTCTGCGATCAGACGTCCTTCTTTGATGACCACAACGTTATCAGCCACAGCGGCCTCCTCCATGTAATGGGTCGTTAAAAAGATCGTCATGTTTGTTTCTTCCTGCAGCCTTTTAATCGCATTCCAAACAAATACTCTCGTTTGCGGATCAAGACCTGTAGTAGGCTCATCTAAAAATAATATAGTCGGTTTATGGATGATGGCACGGGCAATATCAGCTCTTCTTCTTTGTCCGCCTGACAAATCGCTGTATTTTTTCTCCTTAATATCATCCAATTTTAAATAGTCTGTTACAAACTGATAGTTCTCTTGCACTTGTGCCTTGCTTAAATGATAATATTGTCCGCGGTTCATGATATTTTCATAAACGGTCAATCGTTCATCCAAAATGCTCTCTTGGAAAACGACTCCGATCTTTTTGCGGATATGATTATTCTCTTTCCCCTCACCAAGCGTATAACCGTCTATTACCACTTTTCCGGATGTCTTTTTAATCAGCGTACAGAGAATATCGATAGTGGTCGATTTCCCTGCACCGTTCGTTCCCAGAAATGCAAACAGCTCGCCGCGTTTGACAGAAAAGGATACCCCTTTCACTGCTTCAAATGATCCATATTTTTTACGAAGATCCGTTACTGTAATAATGTCTTGTTCTTCTCCCATTCTGTTCACCTCGAAAAGTAAGATTCTATACCGGTGTTCACTAACTTTATATCGTCATTTCCGCCAGGATTTTCTCATTTTTATCCAACTTTATTATCTTTTTAAAAATAATTATCTTTATTATAACGATATAATTTATTATTTTCGCGTTTTGTTATTGGGTTTAGGATCGGTGGATTTTCTATAGATGGGGATCACTATTGATTTTGCATGAAATTTATACATGCTGTAATCAATAAACCCTTTATCATAAAAAGGGTTTTTATTGGTTAAGAATCTCTAATACTATTTAAAATTCCTGTTTGTAACCGAAATACATATTATCTTAGAACATTCAGAAAGGAGAACGTAATGGAAACATGCCCTTATTGTGCAACTTCAATTCAAAAGGATAATCAGTATTACTGTAGTTTTTGCTTAATGTACATACATAATGTTCAGAGAGATGGCAAACGTGAAATCATAGAATATCGTGAGCATACTTCTGAATTAGATTTGGATAAGTCTACACCAGAACTAATGACTCTGCCAACAATTGAATTATTTCATTTACTGCGGCTCTCAAGAAAAATACGCAAACAGAAGTATGATCAGCTATATAAATCTCGACTTGAATCAGAAAAAGGAAATGAATCAGAAAGTGTTCAAATCGCAACGGGGAATTACCAATATTACACAAAGAAAATGTATATCATAGAGAATATATTAAATAAACGTCTGGGTTACATTCCAGATAGGATAGATAATGTATTTCTTAAGAGTTATTTAGAAAAAGTAATGATTAGTAAGGAGAAAAAACAAGATATGAAAGTGTATTAAAAAAGCTGCCCCTCTAGAGTGAATATTAATAAAGAAATGTATAGAAAGCTATATTATAGGCGTTAACCAAACATCTTCTGGTACTCTTCTCATGTCAAGAGTTCGTCCTGAATGCAAAAAAATTTGGATTAAAAAAAGGCAACCATCCCTAAGGGTTAGTTGCCTTCTCTTAATTCCAGCACAGCCACACACTCCACATGATTCGTATGCGGGAACATATCCACTGGCTGCACTTCTCGCGTCTGATACCCGCCATCCTCAAGCACCCGCAGGTCTCTTGCAAGCGTTCCTGGATTGCAGGATACGTACACCACCCGCTTCGGTTTCATGTCGATGATTGTCCGCAGGAGGGCTTCGTCACAGCCTTTTCTTGGCGGGTCGACGACGAGGGTGTCGGCCGTGATGCCTTCTTCATACCATTTTGGAATGACTGTTTCCGCTTCTCCGACTGCGAATTCCGCGTTTGTGATGCCGTTCAGCTCAGCGTTGCGTTTTGCATCCTCGATGGCTTCCGGCACGATTTCGACGCCGTATACTTTCTTCGCCTGCTTCGCTAAGAAGAGAGAAATGGTTCCGATGCCGCAGTAGGCGTCGATGACGGTTTCTTCCCCTTGCAGCTCCGCGTACTCAAGCGCTTTGTCGTAGAGCACTTTTGTCTGTTCCGGGTTGACCTGATAGAACGATCTGGCGGAGATGGCGAATTTGACGTCTCCGATGAGGTCGTAGATGTATTCTTCGCCCCAGATGACGTTTGTTTCGTTCCCAAAGATGACGTTTGTTTTGTTTGGATTGATGTTTTGCACGATGGATTTGACGTGCGGGAATTGCGCTGTGATGTCTTCGATGATTTTCGCTTTGTGCGGAAAATCGCTTGTTCTTGTGATGAAGACGATCATCATTTCGCCCGTGACGACGCCGTATCTGACCATAATGTGGCGGAGCCAGCCTTTGTGGCGTTCTTCGTTATAGGCTTTGACACCGTATGCTGCGCAGATGTCTTTGACGGCTTGGACGGCTTCGTCATTTTTGGATTGCTGGATCAGGCAGGCGCTCATGTCGATGATGTCATGGCTTCTTTGCTGATAAAATCCGGCGACGAGTCCGCCTTCTCTTTCTCCTACCGGCACCTGCGCTTTGTTTCTGTAGTTCCACGGGTCTTCCATGCCGAGCGTCGGGTGCACGGTGACTTTTGAGAGGTCCAGCTTGCCGATCCGTTCTAAGACGTCTTTGACTTGTTTCTGTTTAAACAAAAGCTGGCCTTCATAGGTCATGTGCTGAAGCTGGCAGCCGCCGCATTGTTTGTAGATTGGGCACGGGGCATCCGTTCTGTGCGGGCTTTCTTCCTTCAGCTCGATCAAACGGCCGAAAGCGAAGCCTTTTTTGACGCGTGTCACTTTGATTTGCGCTTTTTCCTCAGGCAGGGCGTTCGGCACGAAGATCGGAAAGCCCTGAACCTTTGCGACGCCCGCTCCTTCGTGCGTCAAATCCTCAAATGTCACATCATAGTATTCATTTTTTTCTATCGGGGGTTTCATTTTCATCTATAATCACCTCTAGTTTTACAAATAGCCTTGTTTCAGCGTGCTGGCAAACCTTCAAATTCAATGTCAGCCTTCAAAGGTTTCCGATCACGCTGAAAAGATGACAAAATCCTAAAACGAATACTGTTTTAGGATTTTGTCCGCGTATTAATCATCCAGCTGTTCCGCTTTCTCCTTCGGCATGATGACGTGAATATGCCGGTACAGGTTCACGAATTCGCCCGGCAGCATGCCGCCGTACTCGCCGTCCAGGTTCAGCTGCATCTTTTCTGATACATTGACTTTCACACGATTCGCTTTTGTGTAAATAATGTGCTGATCGTTAATATGATCGCCTCTGAGCGCCATGCTCGCGACTCTGATAAACTCCGCGAGATTGGCTTTTTTCAAAATAATCAAATCAAACATGCCGTCATTCAGGCTGGAATCAGGGGCCAGTTTCTCGAATCCGCCGACCGAGTTGGTCAGCGTCACTAAAAACAGCATAATTTCGCCTTGAAACAGCTTGCCGTCATATTCAATCTCGACTTCTGTCGGTCGAAGTGAAGGCAGCATTTCCATTCCCTTTAAATAATAAGCAAGCTGGCCGAGCATCGTTTTCAGTTTGCTTGGCACATCATACGTCAGCTCCGTCAGACGGCCTCCGCCGGCGATGTTGATAAAATACTGACCGTTCACCTGTCCGATGTCGATCGGGCGGGCCACGCCGTTAATGACGGTATCAGCGGCATTCAGTATATTCTCTCTCGGAATGCCCAGCGCCCTGGCGAAGTCATTTGTCGTGCCGACCGGAATGATGCCGAGTGTCGGGCGTGTGTCTAACGGCGCGAGGCCGTTGACGACTTCATTAATCGTTCCGTCTCCGCCGGCAGCGATAATCAGGTCAAACTCCCGCAAAGCGGCTTCTTTTGCGGCGTGGGTGGCATCCCCCGCGCATGTGGTGGCATGGGTGGAGGTTTCATAACCGGCTTGTTCAAATTTTTGCAGGACCTGGGCAAGATTTTTCTTAAAAAGTTCCCGTCCTGAAGTCGGATTGTATATTATGCGTGCACGTTTCATTATCTCATCATCCTACTTAAGAGTATCCGATCCATTATTAACACTAACAACCTTTAATTATACTATGACTTGAGAAAATCGCAACAATATGTACAGGAATTGCCAGAAGAAAAAAGGCCCCGGCTCCGTTTAAGGAGCCAAGGCCCGCTGTCTTACTCTTCTTCCGTTCCAGGTTTTTTCTTACGGAATTTCGCCAATACTTCATATACGATCGGCACAATCAGAAGGGTAAGCAGAGTCGAACTGATTAAACCGCCGATAACGGTGACACCGAGTCCTTTAGAAATGACCTGGCTGCCGCCTTCGAAGCCCAATGCCAATGGAAGCAGGGCGCCGATTGTCGCGATCGCCGTCATCAGAATCGGACGCAATCTCGTAGAGCCGGCTTCCAGGAGCGCTTCTCTCGTCGATAAGCCTTCCGCTTCTTTATGGATGACGCGGTCAATTAAGACAATCGCATTTGTGACGACGATTCCGATCAGCATCAGCATACCGATCATGGCATTCAGACTGATCGTCTCTCCGGATACATACAGGCCGGCTAATGCGCCGATGACTGTAAACGGAAGCGAGAACAGAATCGCAAACGGCGCTAATGCTCCGCCGAACGTGATCACAAGAACGAGGTATACGATGGCGATTGCGGCAAGCATCGCTAACCCGAGTTTCGTAAAGGAATCAGCAATATCCGCTGATACACCGCCGGTATCAATGGATACATTGTCCGGCTTATCCAGTTTGTCAACTTTCTTTTGAACGGCTGATGACACCTTCGTGACGTTGTCAGAAGTGACGGTTGCCGTTACGTCAGCGTACACTTTGCCGTCGCGTTTGGAAATGGTATCGGATGTCGTGCCATTTTTCACTTTCGCCACATCGCCGATTTTTACTTCTTGGCCTGCAGGCGATGTGATGGTTTTATCCTCTAATTCTTTTACACTCTTATACTGGTCTTTTTCTGTTTTGATGTTGACGTCAAGCTCTTTGCCGTCCTTTTTCACCGTTGTCAAAGGAGACTGTGACGTTTGGGACATCAGGGCTTGGGAGATTTGCGAAGCCGTCAGGCCCTGCTTGCTGAGTTTCTCCTGGTCAGCGGTGAACGTGTACTCATCATATGTGCTGGAAAGGCCTGAGTTGATGTCTTTCAGATCTTTCTGCTTTTTCATGATGCCTTCGATGTCTTTGACCGTGCCTTTAATATCAGACTCTGAATCTCCGTACACATAGTACGTTAATTCGTTGTTGTTGCCTGACGAACTGAAATTTTGTGATTTCCATTCGCCGCGGCTGGATGTTTTTTTGATTTCTTTTAAGACATTGTCTTTTTCTTTGTCAAAATCAGGCGTGTCATCCTCGTATTTCACGTAGAACAATGCGCCGTTTGAGCTTCCGCCGAGCGGACTTTGCGAGCCTAATGAATACTGAACGGTATCGACATGTTTGCGTTTAAGCAGCATGTCTTCCGCTTTTTGCGCAGCTTTTTCAGCTTCGCTTTTCGTTTCGCCCGGTTCAGGCGTGTATGTGAGCTGCATCGTTTTGTCCGCTTGCGCAGGCAGGTAGCTCGCGCCGATCAGAGGTACGAGGAATAAACTGCCGACAAGCATCAGAACCGCGATGATAGATGTAATCCATTTATGTCTTAATGACCAATTCAGCACTTTTTTATAGAAATTGGCCAATCTGCCCGGCTTATGCTCTTTCGCTTTAACAGGCGCGCCTGTGAGCGATTTTTTGAATAAGCTGTGCGCAAGCATCGGCACCAGTGTGATCGAAATCAACAGCGATGCGGCAAGCGCGAAGACGATTGTTAATGCAAACGGCATAAACAGTTCGCCGATCTGTCCGCCGACCATGGCAAGCGGCAGGAATACGGCAATGGTTACGATCGTTGATGACATGATCGGTTTAAACATTTCTTTCGTCGCTTCACGCACCAATTGCTTCCCGCGTAAAGGTTCATCTTTCAGCCTCATGCGGCGGTAAATGTTTTCGATCACGACAATCGAGTCGTCGACTACCCGTCCGATGGCGACCGTCATTGCACCGAGCGTCATTATGTTCAATGTGACATCAAGCTGATTCAGCACAAGAAGCGCAATCAGCAGTGACAGCGGGATGGAAATGATAGAAATCATCGTTGATTTAATATCTCTTAAGAATAAGAGAATGATCACGACCGCAAAAATCGCGCCGAAAATCGCTTTGCTTAACATCGTATCCACCGACTCTGTAATCGGCTCTGCCATATCAAGAGTCGAGCTGTACTTGAACCCTTTGTGGTCTTTTTTGTATTGATTCAGTTCATCTTTAATCGCATCGGCCACTTCTACCGTGTTGGCGTCATTGGCTTTTACGATATTAATTCCGATGCTGTCCTTTCCGTTCGTGCGGGAAATGGATTCAGCTTTTTTCACATCTTTAATGTCGGCAATATCAGAAAGCTTGACTGTCGGCACCCCTGCTGCCGCGCTTTGCTGTGCCTGCTGCATAGCCTGAGCGTCCGCCGCAGATGCCGCACCGGCTCCGCCCGCTTGACCTTGAGCGGCAGAAGAAGATGTGACCGGAATTCTCATATCTTTCAGATCTTTAATTGACGTAATATTTCCGTTAACGACAACTGATTTTTCTTTGTTGCCGAATGTGTACAATCCAAGCGGCGTATTGACGTCAGAGCCTTGGATCACTTTCTTGACGGTATCTTCATCAAGTCCGTACTCTTTCATTTTTTTGTCTTTGAAAGAGAATTCCACCTGCTCTTCCTGCTGACCGGAAACTTGCACGGACGCAACGCCCTGAATGCCTTCAAGCTTAGGAACGAGAGTGTTTTCCACATTTTTGGTCAGGTCTTCAAGCGAACTTTTGCCGCTTGTCACACTGAGCGTCAAAATCGGGAAAGAGTTGAGGCTGTAACGGGAAATGTCAGGTTTTTTCGCGTCGTCAGGAAGGCTGACACTGTCCAGCGCTTCAGCGACTTCGGTTTTCGCCTTGTCCATATCCTTGCTGTAATCATATTCAATCATAACCGATGAGACGTTTTCAGAGGATGTGGACGTTACGACGCTCACTCCTTCTAAATTCTGCACCGCCTGCTCGATCGGTTTTGTCACGTCATCCGCAACTTGACTCGGAGCAGCTCCGGGATAAGTCGTATTTACTGAAAGGTAAGGCATGTTGACGTCCGGTATGGATTCCTGCTTCATATTCATACCGGCATACAGCCCTGCTACAGTAACGATAATCGTCATCAGCCAAACTGCGAATTTGTTCTTCAGTACAAAGTTAATAATGTGGTTCATCATGTCCTCCGTTAATTTTTATTGACTGACTGGTCATTCTATATAATACTAAACGGTATAACTCAACATCGTCAACTAATAAGGCAGTAAATTTTTCTAAATTTTTCAGGATTAAGGGGAAGCACGTCATGAACGAAAAAAAAGAGAAAATCATAAAAACAGGCATCCATTTATTTGCCAAAAAAGGGTTTTCTTCAACAACCATTCAGGAAATCGCCGGTGAATGCGGAATTTCAAAAGGAGCCTTCTATCTCCATTTCAAATCAAAAGAAGACCTTTTGCTGTCAGCATGTGAGTATTACATCGGCATGTCTATGGAAGAAATAAAGAAAATCAAAACAGAACATCAGCTTAAACCGCCTAAGGACGTATTCCGAAAACAAATCGCTTATCAATTCCAGGAATTTATGGAGCACAAGGACTTTATCATTCTCTTGCTGAGCGAAAAGGTCATTCCTGAAAACCAAAAGGTCAAGCAGTATTTTCATGAGGCCAATATTCAATTTAACATGCTGTATCGGGATGCGTTGCTCTCCGTTTACGGAGATGCCGTCACACCGTTTATAGCGGATGCGTCCGTTATGGCGCAAGGAATTGTGAGCTCCTATATTCATTTCTTGATTTTTAATGAACATACGGCATTCCGGACGGAAAACGTGGCGGCCTTTCTGATTGCCAGAATCGATGATCTGATTACGGGACTGATAAAAGACAATCCCGATCCGCTGCTGCCTGAGGATATCTTCACTCAGCCCGCGGCGGACAGAGAAAGACTGCTTGCGGATATTCAAAAGATAAAAGCACAGCAGGAGCTGCCTGAGGACGTCCTCGTATCGCTTGAAGTCATTGAAGAGGAATGCGCAAAGGAAGAGCCGCGAAAACCGATTATTAAAGGAATGCTGTCCAACTTGGCAGGCAGCGGAAATGAGCAGATTGAAACGCTGCGGGCTTCCATTGAAACCTATTTCAGCTTATAAAAAAAGAGACCGGCGCTTACCGGTCTCCGTGTCAGCAGCGCCCTTAGAGGCGGCTGCTTTTTTTATCGTTTTTTGATTTCTTCAAGTAAGATCTTGTTGACCATCGGCGGGTTGGCCTGTCCTTTTGAGGCTTTCATAATCTGCCCGACAAGGAAGCCGATCGCGCGGTCTTTTCCGTTTTTGAAGTCTTCAATTGACTGCGGGTTGCTGTCAAGCGCATCTGTTACCAGCTTCAGAAGCACGCTTTCGTCAGAAATCTGCACGAGGCCTTTTTCTTTGACGATTTTTTCTGCGTCGCCGCCTTTTTCAATTAATTCTTTAAAGACTTTCTTCGCGATTTTGGACGAGATGGTTCCTTTTTCAATCAGCTTAATCATGCCGGCAAGGCCTTCAGGAGTCAGTGCGACATCCTCAAGCTCTTTTTGTTCGGCGTTCAGGTAAGCTGAGACTTCACCCATCAGCCAGTTTGATGCCTGCTTGGCTTCTGCGCCTTTATTGACCGTTTCTTCGAAGAAATCAGCCATTTCTTTCGTCAGCGTCAGAACCATTGCGTCATAAGCAGGCAGGCCGAGCTCTTCGATATAACGCTTGCGGCGCTCGTCCGGAAGCTCAGGAATGGTTGCTCTTACGCGTTCTTTCCATTCGTCATCAATGTAGAGCTCGACAAGGTCAGGCTCAGGGAAATAACGATAGTCGTCCGAACCTTCTTTGACACGCATCAAAATGGTTTTTTTCGTCGCTTCATCGTAGCGGCGCGTCTCCTGCTGAATGACTCCGCCTGACAGAAGCACCTGCTCTTGGCGTTTTTCTTCATGCTCAAGTCCTTTTTGCACGAACGCGAAGGAGTTCAGGTTTTTCAGCTCCGTTTTTGTGCCGAATTTCTCCTGGCCGATCGGACGGAGGGAAATGTTGGCGTCACAACGCAGTGAACCTTCTTCCATTTTACAGTCGGAAACACCTGTGTATTGAATAATTGATTTCAGCTTTTCGAGATATGCGTAAGCTTCCTCCGGTGTGCGGATATCCGGCTCAGATACAATCTCGACAAGCGGCGTGCCCTGGCGGTTGAAGTCAACGAGGGAATAGCCGTCGCCCGTATGCGTCAGTTTTCCCGCATCTTCTTCAAGGTGAAGACGGGTAATGCCGATTTTTTTCGTTTTTCCGCCGACTTCGATTTCGATCCAGCCGTTTTCGCCGATCGGCTTGTCAAATTGAGAAATTTGATATGCCTTCGGGTTGTCTGGATAGAAATAGTTTTTCCGGTCAAACTTCGTATCCGTTGCGATTTCACAGTTCAAAGCCATTGCGGCTTTCATCGCGAATTCAACCGCTTCTTTGTTCAAAACGGGCAGCACGCCGGGATAGCCGAGGTCGATGACGCTCGTTTGGGTATTCGCTTCCGCGCCGAATGGCGTCGGTGAGCTTGAGAAAATTTTAGATTTTGTTTTTAATTCCACATGGACTTCAAGTCCGATTACCGTTTCAAAGTTCACTTCATTTCCCCCCTTACAGTTCAGGTTTCGCTTTATGATGATCTGTTGCCTGCTCAAAAGCATGAGCGACGCGGTATACAGTGCCTTCATCGAAGTGTTTTCCGATGATTTGCAATCCGAGCGGCAGCCCGTCCGCAAATCCGCACGGCACGCTGATTCCCGGCACACCCGCGAGGTTGACAGGGATCGTTAAAATATCGTTGGCGTACATTGTGAGCGGATCGCTGGTTTTTTCGCCGATTTTGAATGCCGGTGTCGGCGTTGTCGGTCCGACGATGACATCGTATTTCTCAAATACGTCTTCAAAATCTTTTTTAATAAGCGTGCGCACTTTTTGCGCTTTTTTGTAATACGCGTCATAGTAGCCGGAGCTGAGCGCGAAGGTGCCGAGCATGATGCGGCGCTTCACTTCATTGCCGAAGCCTTCTGAGCGTGTCTGTTTATAAAGGTCGATCAGGTTGTCCGCATTGTCTGAGCGGTATCCGTAGCGGATGCCGTCAAAGCGCGCAAGGTTTGCAGACGCTTCGGAAGAAGACAGCAGATAATACGTCGCAAGCGCGTATTTGCTGTGCGGCAGAGATACTTCTTCCCATGTCGCTCCGAGGTCTTCAAGCACTTTTAAAGCGGCTAAAACCGATTCTTTCGCTTCTTTGCCGACGCCTTCTCCGAGATATTCTTTCGGTACGGCGATTTTTAAGCCTTTAATATCGCCAGTTAATGAAGAAAGAAAATCCGGCACTTCGACATTGGCGCTCGTAGAGTCCATTTTGTCCGGGCCTGAAATCGCCTGAAGCAGGAATGCGTTATCTTCTACGGTTCTTGTGATCGGCCCGATCTGGTCCAGTGAAGACGCAAAAGCGACCAAACCGTAACGCGACACGCGTCCGTATGTAGGCTTTAATCCGACGACGCCGCAGAAAGAAGCCGGCTGGCGGATGGAGCCGCCTGTATCAGATCCGAGTGAAAACGGCACTTCGCCCGCGGCAACCGCAGCTGCGGAACCGCCGCTTGATCCGCCGGGAACCGTATCGAGATTCCAAGGGTTTTTCGTCGCTTTGTACGCGGAGTTTTCAGTAGAAGAACCCATTGCGAACTCGTCCATATTCAGCTTTCCGATCGTGACGGCTTCAGCGGCTTGAAGGCGCTCCACGACCGTCGCATCGTAAATCGGATCGAAGTTTTCGAGGATTTTGCTTGAGCATGTTGTGCGAAGCCCTTTGGTCACGATGTTGTCTTTGACGCCGATCGGCATTCCGAAGAGAAGACCGTGTTCAGACCGTCCGTCAACCGCTTCGTCAAGTTCTTTCGCGTAAGCGCGGGCTCTTTCTTCATCAAGCTGTAAAAACGCCTGCACCTTATCATCCACGGATGCGATCCGTTTGTAAGATTCATCAACAAGATCGGAAATCTTGATTTCTTTTTTATGTATCATTTGTTTCAGTTCTGTGATTTTGTGATCAAATAATGACATACTGTCTCCCTCCTTTAATCCAGAATAGATGGCACACGGACATAGCCGTCTTTATGATCGGGAGCATTTTTCATGACATCCTCGACCGGAAGGCCTTTACCCGCTTCATCTTCTCTCATTACGTTTTTCATTTTCAGCACGTGTGTTGTCGGTTCCACGTTATCCGTGTCCACTTCATTAAGCTCCTCGGCAAACGAGATGATGCTGTCAAGCTGTTCTGTGAACATTTCAGCTTCTTCATCCGTAATGGCGAGTCTCGCCAAATGAGCGACATGCTTTACTTCTTCTATAGAAATTCGTGACATAAGATCCACCTCCGCATAATTCTCCGTTTCGTCATATAATACTGATCATATCAAAAATGAGCCCTCTAAAGCAACAAAACGCCGCCTTCTGAGGCATGATGAAACCCTCTCTATTTTATCCTAAATCGGGGAGAAAGAGAAACGAATTATATGTCAGAAAATTTTTACTTTTATAATTTATTGGTAGCGTTTTCATCTCTAAGCTGTTCTATGTTAGCGGGGATTTTTTCCTTGAGCGGGCCAGGTTTCGAGAGTTGATTGATCGGGGATACTTTGTTAGGTTTAGTAACCATAGCCAGCACTAAATCATGCGATCCGCATGGAATGATGACCAAAGGCTGGATCGCCGGCGCATATTCCGGCACTACTAATCTACAGAGGTGATGCAACATTTACATGAAAGAAGAGAGGGTCCAAAAACGTGAGTATTGAATTAATTATATCTCTTGGCATTTACTTTGCTGCCATGCTGTTAATCGGCTGGTACGCATTCAGGAAGACAACGAATATTAATGATTACATGCTGGGCGGAAGAGGACTAGGCCCGTTCGTAACGGCGCTGTCCGCAGGTGCGGCCGATATGAGCGCATGGATGCTGATGGGAGTTCCCGGCGCAATGTTCGCAACGGGGTTATCGACCTTATGGCTGGCGCTCGGTTTGACGATCGGCGCGTATTCAAATTATCTGCTGCTTGCTCCGAGGCTGCGCGCTTACACGGAAGTTGCGGATGATGCGATTACGATTCCCGATTTTTTCGATAAACGGTTCCGCCACTCGTCATCATTGCTGAAAATTGTTTCCGCCGTGATTATTATGATCTTTTTCACGCTGTACACATCGTCCGGGATGGTATCCGGAGGCAGGTTATTTGAATCGGCATTCGGCGCCGACTACAAATTCGGTTTGTTTTTAACGGCCGGTGTTGTTGTGCTTTACACGCTGTTTGGCGGTTTCCTCGCTGTCAGTCTGACTGACTTTGTACAGGGAGCGATCATGTTTGCGGCATTAGTGCTTGTGCCGATCGTTGCTTTTACCCAGCTCGGGAGCGTTTCAACGACGATTGATTCGATCAACGCCGTTAACCCGAAACTATTGGATATCTTTAAAGGCGCGAGCGTCATTAGCATTATTTCTTATTTGGCATGGGGACTCGGCTATTACGGCCAGCCTCATATCATCGTACGATTTATGGCGATTAAAGAAGTGAAAGATTTAAAACCCGCCCGCAGAATCGGGATGAGCTGGATGGTTATTTCAGTTGTCGGTTCATTGCTTACCGGGATTATCGGGGTTGCGTATTCTCATCACTTCGGGGTCTCCGTAAAAGATCCGGAAACGATTTTCATTATTTTTTCTAAAATCTTGTTCCATCCGCTGATTACGGGCTTCTTGCTGTCCGCAATTTTAGCGGCGATCATGAGTTCCATTTCCTCACAGCTTCTCGTAACGGCAAGCGCCATTACGGAAGATTTATACCGCGCCTTTTTCAGACGGGAAGCGAGCGATAAAGAATTGGTCATGACCGGACGCCTGTCGGTATTGATCGTGGCCGTTATCGCCATCCTGCTTTCCATGAATCCGAACAGCACCATTCTTGATCTGGTCGGATATGCGTGGGCAGGCTTCGGTTCGGCTATCGGCCCGGCGCTCTTGCTCAGTCTGTACTGGAAACGGATGAATGAATGGGGAGCGCTTGCGGCGATGATTACCGGGGCCGCGGCCGTTTTAATCTGGATCACGACAGGGCTTGCCGCTTCAACCGGCGTATACGAAATCATTCCGGGGTTCTTCCTCAGTCTGATTGCCGGTATTGCCGTCAGCCTGCTGACCAAAAAACCGGCCGATGCTTCTTATCAGCTGTTCAGCCGGATGGAAGCTCTTTTGAAAAACAAGAAATAGACAAAAAGCCGTCAGATTTTATCCCTGACGGCTTTTTTCTTCCGCACTTGTCCTGCTATAAATACTGTGAGAAAATCATATCAATTTATTATAAGAAAAATTGCGGAGGTGCTGTGCAAATTGAGCTGGCCTATCGAACCAGACATTCTATTAAAGCTGGGCATTGCCACGCTGATCGGCATGATCATCGGTCTTGAACGCGAGCTGAAAAACAAACCGCTCGGACTGAAAACCTGTATCGTCATCGCCGTCAGCTCCTGTATGCTGACGATCGTCAGCATTAACGCGGCATATCATTTCCCAAAATATTACCGTATCATGATGGATCCGCTCCGCCTCCCCGCCCAAATCATTTCCGGCGTCGGTTTTATCGGTGCGGGCGTGATCCTGCGCAAAAGCAATGACGTCATTTCCGGCCTGACGACATCGGCTATCATCTGGGGCGCAGCCGGGCTCGGTCTGGCGACAGGCGCCGGCTTTTATAAAGAGGCGTTCGCAAGCCTCTTGTTTATCCTGATCAGTGTCGAATTTCTTCCGTGGCTGATCAGAAAAATCGGTCCCAACCGCTTGAAGGAAAAGGATATCCGCGTGAGAATGTCTCTTTCCGATAAAGACAAAATGACCGAGATTTTAAAAGAAATGAAAAGCAAACAGCTCCGCATTCACTCCGTCCGGATTGATGATCTGGGTGAAAAAGAATTTCCGATTATGGAAGTGAAAGTCAGTGTTCACAAAAACCGCTACACCACTGACGTCTATTATGATATTAAAGAAATTCAGGGTGTCGTCGGAGTGAAGTGTGATACGCTATAAAAAAACGCCGGGCTGGATTCAGCCGGCGTTTTTCTATTTATACGAATGCAGAAAAGTTATACTCCGTAATCGGGGTTTCGTTTTCGATATCGCGCCTGAAGGTTTTCAGCATCTCAAGTTCCTCGTCCCCGAGTGCATTGAGGTCAAACGCCTGATGCAATAATCCGTAGATCAGCATATGGCGCAGCCGGAGAAAATCCGGGATGTGTTCAAGCCAGGCGGGGTCAAGGTCATTTTCTTCCCTGTAGCCTTTCATAAAGTGTGTCATGAATTCACCCGTAAACGCGGCCTTGTCTTCATACGGGATGACCGGATACCACAATATGTTGTACAGCAGAATACTGATATCATTCACAAACCAATTGTAGCCGGTATCATCAAAATCAAATGCAGTGATTTTTCCGTTGTCCCAATTGAAATTGCCATGGTGCAGATCGGCGTGCACAAGGCCGTAGTTTTCAGGGTTCTTCGGCAAACGGCGCAGTTTTTCCATTAGAGCATCCGCCCGCTCAAATACGAGATACTGATCTGCGGGCACATATTTTCTCAGCTTCAGCTGCTCCTCTTCATCCCATTCCTGCCTTTTATATGCCGGATCGCTCAGACGGTAGCTTTTCGTCAGCCGGTGCATGTTCCCCGTGTACTTCCCAAGCTCGTAAAACAGAGTCCCGTTCCAGTCTGATTCCTCCACTTTGCGTCCGGGCGCTTTTTCATAGACTCTTACTAAAAATGCTCCGCCTTTTCCATCCGGCACTTCTTCGACATCTTTGCCATTTAATGAAGGAATCGGTTTCGCTGCTGAAAGCCCGCCCTTTGCCAGATGATGAAGCCATTCCATTTCTCCGAGAATATATTCCGGTGTTCTTCTGATCGTATGCGTAATTTTTAAGATATAAGGTTCGTTATCTTTCACAATTTCATACACGTAGTTCTCTGCGTCGGCGATAAATTGAAACTGGGTAAAGCCGTATATTTCACCTGCTTCAGCGAGCACCTTATCTTCCTCAAAAATCGCTTTAATATCTTTATGCATGCTGATTCACCCTTTTCATAACGTTTGTAGGCGGTGTGTGTACTCAGCAAATGTCATTCATCAACATTCCTGCCCTTCTTTTTTCACAGCAGATTCGTAACATCCGCTTAGAAACGAAATGTGTTTTCCTGTTAATTCCTAATTATACAAATATCTTAACATACCTCATCCCTCTCTCCAACGATATTCACAATAAAAAACCCTTGCTCATACAGAAATGAACAAGGGCATCTTGGTTAATCGTAAATATGGACGGTCGGTTCTTTGTCACCCGCATTGCGGACGATCAGCGCTTCCTGTCCGTCAGACGAGGTAATGTTAATTTCGACATCAACTGAGCCTTTTGAATAATAATCCATCAGCTCACCTGTTAAGTATTGGGTAAAGGCGATAACTTCGCTTTTCCCGTAAAATTGCATCGGGATTTCAATCTTCATTTTTCTCATTTCATCGTTTTCGTACATTGCTGTTCCGACGACTCCGGTGTAATTCGGGAAGTAGCTGTCGATGGCGTTTTTGAAGCGTTTAAACACTTCGGAATCATCAGGGTATTTCTTTGCCGTGTCTGTATCCGCCGGATAGAAGACGTACTTTTCTTTGACATCATCCCAGTTTGAAATGGTGGATGAGCCGGCCTTGACTTCTGTTTTCGCAATGTAATTCCCCGGCACGATTGATGTTTTCGGCGCTTGTTTATAAAGGGCGACGGTAATCGGCACATTTTTCAGGTTATCCATTTTCCGAAGGCGGTTAACGACTTCCTGGGCGATTTCTTCACCGTGGCTGCGGATCGTTTTGTCACTGAGCTCCACTTCCTGCTGCGGATCACCTGTGTTTTCGCGGTAATAGTAAACAGAGTTGAGAGCGAGACCGATCATGACACCGCCAAGCTGGATGGAATTTTTATCTTTTCTTACTAAGTAATCCTGTTCAAGCATAGACGCTAAGTAAATCGGGCTGTTTTCATTTTTCTCTTTTGCCGATCCCGAGCTTGGCAGCACCGGGTTTAAGCCGAGATTCTGAAAATTGGCATCTGCCTTTTTCGCCTTTTTCAGATCACTGCCCTCTTTTTTGCGGTCAAGCCAGCTGAGTACCGTGTCCTCATCTAAATACTGGCCTTCCTGATACAAATAGTCATCCGTCGGGAACGTGTCTTGAGCGAGCCGCATCAGACCCGTCTCGAATTCATCGATGTCCAGCCTCGTGTTCAGCCGGTCCGCGGTCAGGCCGCGCGCTTTTCCGGCCTTAAACGGAAGCACCATTTTATAGTAGGAATCAGAGATATTATATTTCGGTATGATCGCTTTTTCAGAAGACTTTGCCGTTTTCTGCGTGATCTCTTCCTCTTTGTTCCCCCCGAAACTCGGCGAACAGGCCGACAGCATGAGTACTGCCGCCGTTGCCGTCGCCGCCAATGCCAACATCTTTTTCAATAGAAAACACTCCTCTTATTTCTTTAGCTCTCCCAATAGCTGTGCTTCATTCCATACTTCAATGTTTAATTCCTGCGCTTTTGTCAGCTTGCTTCCGGCCGCTTCTCCGGCAATCAGCAAGTCTGTTTTTTTGCTGACAGATCCCGTCAGCTTTCCGCCGAGCGCTTCAATCTGCGCCTTGGCTTCATTTCTGGACAGCTCTTCAAGCTTTCCGGTTAACACGATGGTTTTGCCGGCAAAATAAGAGTCGCTGTCCTCCGCTTTTACTTTTTTCGGGCCTTTGTAGAGTGTGTTCACACCGAGTTCCTCAAGTTCATTCAATAGCTCAAGCATTTCTTCTTTGCTGAAATAGGTGATAACGGCATCGGCCATCTTTTCGCCGATTTCATCTACCGCAAGCAGCTCTTCTTCCGTGGCTTGTTTCAAATTTTCCAGGCTTTCAAAATGCATGGCGAGTGTTTTGGCCGCTTTTGAGCCGATAAAACGGATGCCGAGACCGAACAGCAGGCGTTCCAGCGAATTCTCTTTCGACTTTTGGATGGAGCTGATCAGATTGTCAGTTGATTTTTCCCCCATCCGCTCAAGCCGGATGACCTGCTCTTTCGTCAGCTTATACAAATCAGCGACATTACGGACGAGATGTTCACGGAAAAGCTGTGTGATGACACGTTCTCCGAGTCCGTCAATATTCATCGCGTTGCGTGAGACAAAGTGAATCAGGCCTTCTCTGATCTGCGCCGGACATTCCGGATTGATGCAGCGCAGTGCGACTTCCCCTTCAATGCGGACAAGTTCGCTTTCGCACTCAGGACAGCTGGTCGGCATATTGAATTCTTTTTCTTCCCCGGTCCGCTGTTCAATTAAGACATTGACGACCTCAGGGATGATGTCGCCCGCTTTTTTGACGACCACTTTATCGAGAATGCGGATATCCTTCTCTTTAATTAAATCTTCGTTATGAAGGGATGCTCTTGAGACCGTCGTCCCCGCGACTTTTACCGGTTCCAGAACGGCGGTCGGCGTAATGACGCCCGTTCTTCCGACATTCAGTTCGATATCGAGAAGTTTTGTCACGACCTCTTCCGCCGGGAATTTATAAGCAATCGCCCAGCGCGGGCTTTTTGCCGTATACCCGAGCTCTTCCTGCTGGTCGAGCGAATCGACTTTGATGACGATTCCGTCAATTTCATACGGGAGATCGGCCCGCTTCGCCTGCAGCTCTTCGATCATTTCAATGACTTCATCTATCGTGGCGCATTTTTTCCGTTCCTGGTTTGTTTTAAAACCGAGCTCATCCAGAAAATCCAGGCCCTGACTCTGTGTTTCCACACCCATTTCGTCAAGCTCCGCTATACTGTAGACGAAGATGTCAAGATTTCGTTTCGCTGCAATTTTCGGATCGAGCTGTCTGAGTGAGCCCGCAGCCGCGTTCCGGGGATTGGCGAACGGCTCCTCTTCATGTTTCAGCCTTTCTTCATTGAGCGCTTCAAATGACTGTTTCGGCATGTACGCCTCTCCGCGCACTTCTATGGAAAGATTCCGTTTCATTTTCAGCGGAATGTTGCGGATCGTTTTTAAGTTTTCCGTGATATCTTCGCCCGTCGTTCCGTCTCCTCTTGTCGCGCCTCTGACGAAATAGCCGTCTTCATAACGGAGAGAAACAGCAAGACCGTCTATTTTCAGCTCCACGTTATAAGCGACGCCGTCACCGACAGCCTGACGGACGCGGCGGTCAAAATCGCGGAGATCATCATCGTTAAATGCGTTGCCGAGACTGAGCATCGGTGTGCCGTGCTGCACCTTTTGAAACGATTCAAGCACCGCTCCCCCGACCCGCTGTGTGGGCGAATCAGGCGTTCTGAGCTCCGGGTGCTCTTCCTCTATGGCAATCAGCTCCTGCATCAGTCTGTCGTACTCGGAATCCGGCACGCTCGGTTCATCTAAGGTGTAATATTCATAACTGTACTGATCGATGGTGCGGCGCAATTCTTCTGCCCGGTGTTTCGCTGTTTCTTTGTCCATCATGTTCTTCCTTTCCTCTTCAGGTTACTGCTTTTCAATCGGCGCAAAAGCGGCAAGAAGACGCTTCACGCCGACTGGGCTCGGGAATGCAATATCAAGCTCGGTGCTTTCGCCTTCTCCTTTTACGCTGACAACCGTTCCGGTGCCCCATTTTTTATGGCCCGCTTTATCGCCGACCGCCCAGCTGAGCGAGTCGCCGCCTGTTTTGTTCGCATAGGAAACGGGACGGGATACGGGCCCGCGTTTTGGCTGCACTTTTCTTCCCGGCTGCATGCGAGGTGTTTTCTTCTCATTTAGGTTCTCCAATAAATCGCCAGGTATTTCCCTGATAAAGCGGGATTCCGGATTCATATTGGTGCGGCCGAATAAGGTGCGCATTTTGGCATTCGTTAAATACAGTTCTTCTTCCGCCCTCGTAATGCCTACATATGCGAGCCTGCGTTCTTCTTCCATCTCGGCTTCTTCCATCAGGGAGCGGCTGTGCGGGAACACGCCTTCTTCCATGCCCATTAAGAACACGACAGGAAATTCAAGCCCCTTAGCGGCGTGCAGTGTCATTAAAGTGACGGCATCCTTTCCGCCTGATTCCTCTTCCTTCTGGTCGAGCTGGTCAATATCCGCAATCAGCGCCAAATCAGTCAGAAACGCGACGAGAGACTTGTCTTCGCTTTTTTGTTCGAAGTTTTTCGTCACGGAAAGAAACTCGTCGATATTTTCAAGGCGGCTTTGGGCTTCGATTGATTTTTCGGCCTTCAGCATTTCTCTGTATTCCGTTTTCTCGAGAATTTCTTCCGTGAGTTCTGTAATGGACAGGTAATCCTGCATGTTCGTCAGATTTTCAATCATCGCGCCAAAGCCGTCAAGCGCGTTTGCCGCTTTCGCGCTGACGCCGATGAAATCAACCTGTTTGACCGCCTGGAACATTGACATTCCGTTCATCGCCGCATATGAAGCGATTTTTTCTAGCGAAGTTGCGCCGACGCCCCGCTTCGGCACATTGACGATCCGCGTAAAACTGATGTCGTCGTCCGGGTTTGACACAAGGCGCAGGTATGCGAGAATGTCTTTAATTTCTTTCCTGTCGTAGAACTTGGTTCCGCCGACGATATTGTAGTTCAGTCCGGATTTTAAAAGGGTTTCCTCAATGACGCGCGACTGGGCGTTTGTCCGGTATAAAATCGCGATATCGGAAAGCTTCCGCCGGCCCGAGCTGTGCAGCTCATAAATTTTGCCCGCGACGAATTGGCCTTCGCCGAATTCATTGTCGCCGCTGTAATAAGAAAGCTTGATGCCTTCGTCATTTTCCGTCCACAGGTTTTTCGGCTTGCGGTTTGAATTGTTTTTGATCACTTCGTTAGCCGCCTGCAGAATCCGCTTTGTTGAGCGGTAGTTTTGCTCGAGCAAAATCACGTTTGCGCTCGGATAATCTTTTTCAAAGGAAAGGATATTCGCGATATCCGCCCCGCGCCATCTGTAAATGGACTGGTCGGAGTCACCGACGACGCAGATATTTTCAAGACGGGCCGCAAGCTGCTTCACAAGCAGGTATTGTGCCCTGTTCGTATCCTGATACTCGTCTACGTGAATGTACTGGAATTTGCGCTGATAAAACTCAAGCACTTCCGGCACACGCTCGAAAAGCTTAATCGTCGTCATGATTAAATCATCAAAATCAAGCGATTGGTTTTTCAGCAGTTTTTTCTGATAATCGGTATACACGTCACTCGTGACCTGATCGTAGTAGCCGCCGGCCGATTTTGCGAATTCCTCAGGTTCGATCAGCTCGTTTTTTGCGCTGCTGATGGACCCTAAAATACTTCTCGGATCAAACTTTTTCGGATCGATATTCCGCTCTTTCAGAATCCCTTTAATAACGGAAAGCTGATCAGCCGTATCAAGAATGGAGAAATTTCGGTTGATGCCGATTCTGTCAATATCCCTGCGCAGAATCCGCACGCACATGCTGTGGAAAGTGGAAATCCAGATTTCATCCGCGCCGGGTCCGAGAATGCTCTCTACCCTCTCCTTCATTTCTCTGGCGGCTTTATTTGTAAATGTAATCGCCAGAATGTTCCATGGCGCCACGTGTTTTTCCGCCATTAAGTATGCGATTCTGTGCGTCAGCACACGTGTTTTTCCGCTTCCCGCGCCCGCCATCAGAAGCAGCGGACCGTCCGTCGTCTTGACCGCTTCCTGCTGAACGGGATTTAATCCGCTTAATAATTGATTGCTAATGTAATTCATATCCGTTCACCGCCTATCAAACATATGTTCTATCATAAATCAATTTCGTCCGCTTGGCTACTTTGTCTTTACAGCCGCCACCGTTTTAAGCGCCTGATCAAAATCTTCATATACGGCATTTCCGACAACGATGACATCGGCATGACGGCCGAACCGTTCCGCCGTTTCCGCGTCTTTAATGCCGCCTCCGTAAAACAGGACGGACTTGTCCAGCACAGCCTTCGTTTTCTCCACCGTTTCTATGTCCGCCAGCATCCCGCTGTATTCCAGATAAAAAATCGGGAGATGAAGCAAATGTTCCGCGACCCGCGCATAGGCGAGAATATCTTCTGTTTCTATATGTGTATCCGCCTCCGTCAAAGCGGCCGCCTTACAATCAGGGTTGACGATGCAGTAGCCCTCCGTCACGATTTCCTCCATTGACATGAGCTCTCCGTATTCTTTCATCGCCTGATGATGCATGCCGACAATCCAGTCCGCCTTTTTGCTGTTGAGCACACTCGGAATGAAATAAAGATCAAACCCGGGCACAATGGAATCAATCGTCGACACCTCAAGTACGCACGGCACTAAAAACCGCCGCACCTTTGACATCAGTCTCAGCACATTGTCCTCGGTGATATTGTCGCTTCCTCCGATCACAATGGCGTCAGTCCCTGATTCACAAAGCCGTTCCAGCTGTTCATCCGGTAAATCTTTATTCGGATCGAGTTTAAAAACATGCTTCCACTCGTTAACATCGTACATGCGTTTTCGTTCCTCCATTCGTTTCTTGCCATTTAAACATTATAACAAATTCGTTTGGCCCGGAAAAACGGAAAAAGACGTCATTCACCTGATTCACAAAAAAAGATTGCGCTCCGCCGGACGGGAAACGGCTATGTTTGAAAACAGACAATATGTGGAATGTCAAAGAGAAAAAAGACAAGGAGTCTGATCTCAATGGAACAAGCCATTATCGTACTGATTTGTATATTGATTTTTATTATTTTAGTTCCCGCCGCATTGTTTCTCTGGATATACATAAGAGACGAAAAGCAGGAAGAACATTCAGTGCTGCGCAATTATCCCGTAGCGGGAAAACTGCGCTATATATTTGAAAAAATCGGACCTGAGCTGCGGCAGTATTTATTCAGCAATGATAACGAAGAACAGCCGTTTTCCCGGAGAGAATATGAACAGACGGTCATGTCGGGAAAGTATAAGAGCAGAATGATGGGCTTCGGCTCAGAACGGGATTTCAATCAGCCGGGCTATTATATCCGTAACGCCCTCTTCCCGAAACAAAGGGAGGAGCTGCGCGCAGATCAGACGCCGAAGATCGACACGATGGTATACAAGATTGACAAAGACAACCTGCTGAAACGCAGCGAACACCGCGAAAAGGCAAAAGCGGACCCTTATTACCTGCATCCGGACGATGTTCAAGTGATCGGCCGCGACACATGCAAGAAGCCGTTTTATGTGAAAGGGTTAATCGGACAATCAGCGATGAGCTACGGCTCACTTGGCGACCGGGCAATCACCGCCCTGTCAAAAGGGCTGCACCAGGCCGGCGGCACATGGATGAATACAGGCGAAGGCGGCCTGTCTGAGTATCACCTGAAAGGCGGCGCGGATATTATCTGCCAAATCGGCCCCGGGCTGTTCGGCGTGCGCACTGAAGATGGAGAATTTTCATGGGAAGAATTTAAGAAAAAAAGCCGCCTCGAGCAGATTAAAGCCTTTGAATTAAAGCTTGCGCAAGGGGCAAAAGCAAGAGGCGGGCATATTGACGGTTCAAAGGTGACCGAAGAAATTGCCGCCATCAGAAATGTGCAGCCCGGACAATCCATTGACAGCCCAAACCGCTTCAACGAGTTCTCAAATGTTCCGGACATGCTTGATTTCATTGAGAAATTAAGGACTGTCGGCGAAAAACCGGTCGGTATCAAAATTGTCCCGGGCAGCCGCAAAGACCTTGAAGACCTTATTTCCTGTATGAGTTCATCAGGCAAACTTCCCGACTTTATTACGATTGACGGCAGTGAAGGGGGAACGGGAGCTTCTTTCCATGAGCTGGCGGATTCCGTCGGCCTGCCGATTCTGACCGGCCTTCCCCTTGTTGACGGCCTTTTGAAGACATACGGGATAAGAGATAAGCTGAAAATTTTCGCATCCGGAAAGCTGCTCACTCCGGATAAGATTGCCGTTGCCCTCGCGTTAGGCGCGGATTTTGTCAATATTGCCCGGGGAATGATGTTTTCAGTCGGCTGTATCCGCGCTCAAGTATGCCACACCAATCATTGTCCTGTCGGAGTGGCGACAACCGATCCAAAACTTCAGCGCGCGCTCAGTATCGAGGATAAACAGCACCGCGTCTGCAACTACGTGCTCTCGTTGCGTGAAGGGCTGTTTCACCTTGCCGCGGCGGCGGGCATCAGCTCGCCGGTTCATTTCTCAGCTGAACACATCGTATACCGGGAGGAAGACGGAACCCTGAGGGAACTTCCCGGCCTTTTGAATCCGCACGCATAAAAAAACCGCCTGCCGTCATCGGCAGAGCGGTTTTTTACGTAGCTGAGGAGGATTCTCCTTTGTTTACGCGGTCAAGCGCCATTTCATAGGCGTCGTTTCCGTAATTTAAGCAGCGCTTCACCCGGGAAATCGTCGCTGTGGAAGCACCCGTTTCGCTTTCAATTTTGTGATACGTATTTCCTTCGCGGAGCATTCTTGCCACTTCCAAACGCTGCGCCAGCGATTGGATTTCATTAATCGTACAAAGATCGTCAAAGAAACGATAGCATTCCTCCAGATCTTTCAGCGATAAAATAGATAAAAATAACTGGTCCAGTTCTTTTCCGCGTAATTTATCGATTTGCATCGTCAAACACCTTCTCCTTTACTAATGGAAGCTGCATCGAGATCAGGCACGATATTAATCCATGTCTTTCCTGGCACAAACGGAAGAATCTCACCGCCTTTTACGGGCAGAATACGGCCGTCTTTATATTCCCAGTCTGACTCCATAACATCGCCGTGCTGAAGCAGGAGGCCCTTCCCCCCTGACTGAATATCGATGGCCCGCCTTCCATCTTTGTCTGTCATGCGATGGCCGGCTTCAACAATAAAAATGTTGTGCATGGCTAAAGGCTTTCCGGTCTCCCGGTCTGTCGCTTTCACACCATCAGAGCTTCTTGTATAAGCATCAGCTTTTTTATCATAATCGTATTCGACAAGATTTGTAATGTTTTGTGTTCCATAATCTATCCGAATATTGTAGGTTTCGTTTCCGGGTTTTGCATCTGATGTCTGAAATGGGAGCGGTTCTGTTTTTCCGTTCAGCTTGTATCCTTTTTGTTCCGCCGCCTTCCTGATATTGTCATACGACGTGTAGGAATTGTGGGGCGGCTTGCTGAAATCGGCTCTCCAAAACAGGCTTCCGTCAAAATCCAAACCGTTTATATAATCGTAAGCTCCGGACTCCAGCTGCTTTTTTGCGCCGGGACTCCAGCCATGATGGACAAATATGCTGTTAAACCCGCTGCTGAGCGTGACAAAATATCCCCTCGCGCTCCGCACAGGCCCGACCGTTTCCGGCATCTCACTTTGAAAAATCGCGAGAAACCGCGTAATCCGGCCCTCCGCAAGCGCCTCGATGACAACATCCGCCTTTGACAGCCCGGATTGGGGCCTCGCCTTCGGATGATTGTTCACTGCGACTGCAATCGGACGGCGTTCTGCAAGCTTCTGCTCAGTTTTCAGCCCCGTTAAAGGAGCTTCCGCTTCTTTCGGCTGCACCTGATCGGCATTGTTCTGCCGGCAGGCGGCAAGCAGCAAAAACGCAAAACAAAGCATACAAACGGTTTTCCATCTTTTCATATGTCGGCTCCCTGCTTTTATATTTTAACGCATTATCGATGGAAAGAGTACAGTTTTTTTCATCACGTCGAATATTCCTCTCGGCGTAATGCGGATATAAGGCAGGTGTGTGCTCTGCAAAAAGAGCAGCGTATAGATCGGATCGCAGAATCGGTAGCCCCGCTCCTCCAGCAGCGTCCTCAGTTTTTGCTCTTTCTCAAGCACTTCTTCATAATTCTCCGCAGATGCAGAACCGTTTAAGGCGAGGGGAATCTCATGCAGAATCTTCCCGTTTTCGGCAAGCACGATTCCGCCGCCGATTTCTTTCATCCGTGAGAAAGCGAGCAGGATATCTTCCTTATTTTTTCCGGCAGCGATAATATCTCCAGTTGTCGTGTAGGAACTGACAAAGCCCTGCACCCGATCGGCAAAACCTTTCAGCATTGTATTAACCCGCCATTTTCCATGCTTATCGAGAAGCGTGAGATAGCATTCATCATGATCAAAAGAAAGCTGGTCAACAGAATTATCAATCGCAATCATATACGGCTCCATAATGACCGCGTTGCGCATGGACACACCCATCGGCATTGAAAACTGTAAATCATCCATCGTCATATCATATGAAAGCTCAAGAGGGACAAGACCGCCCTTTTTCCAATCCGTTTCTGTAAACGCATTCATATTTCGGCCGTCTTCCCTCAGCAGGATGCCTTTGGAGATCACCGTGACCGGGTCAGGATTCATCGGGTCATCGAGAATGTTCAATGAAGCAAGCCGGCCCGGACCGATCACACCGAGAAAGTCGTCCATCTGATAATACTTCGCGATATTAAAGGACGCCATATTGTAGGCATCGATCGCCGGAACCCCTTCCTCCAAAGCGATTTTGATCAATTCATTCGTCATGCCGCCTTTATAAAAATGCGGCGTCGCTCCATCCGTCGTGTAAAAGAAATGATCATAATGCCGGAAGCCTTTTTGATGAAGATCCTGCAAAATCGTTCTCAAATCAGGGCGGATGGATGAATGTCTGAGCGAAACATAGTAGCCCAATTCAAGCCGTCTCATTACCTCGCCGCCATTCATCGCCTCGTGGTCGGAATCAGCTCCGAACAGTTTCATCTTCGTCAGTGTTTTTTCAGAGGCTCCGGGAAAATGCCCTTCTATCCGCTTGCGCAGTTTCTTTGTCGCCTGCATGCAATGAAGCATCAGGTCATCGCCGTCCATGAGGCGCGGCCATCCGGTCAATTCTCCGCCTTGAATGACATCCGGGTGCTCAATCCATTGCTTTCGGACATCAAAAGAAAGAAGCTGATCCTCATTCAGCACTTCAGTCTGCAGATCATATCTGGACCACCAGAAATATTGCACCGGCTGTTTTTTCAGTTCTTCCAATATAGTAAGCGCTTTCTTTTTACCGCTGTGCAAAAGAAAAAACAAGTTATCATTAACAAACGTCGTTGTTCCGAATTGAGACACATATTCGGCGAGCGTTTGGGGATTATATATTTGAAAAGGATGTGTATGCGGTTCAATGTAACCTGGCACAATGTATTTTCCTTCACAATTTATGGTATGAATGTGCTCAGCTGCATCAGGAAGCTCATGACCAACATATACAATTCGGTCTCCGTAAATCCAGACGTTCTTTTTCAGCCATTGTTTTAAAAAAGGATTTAATACGAGAGCATCCCGTAAAAGTAGCGTTGGAAGCAGCTTTGAGTCTACAACATCCGCCTGTGATCTGATGTCTTTATTTTTCCAGTTAAAGGTACGTTCGGACATTCACATACTCTCCTTCGCTTATATTAGACCCATCGTATCACATCCGCACAATTATCGCACGGCTAAAACGTTACAAATTATTGAAGATGAATGAAAAACTTTTTCTAAGGGAGCTGAAATGATGAAACCGAATATCAGTTTATTAAATGCCGTTATGCGCATCACTTGCGGCCTCACCATTTTGTCTGCTGCTTCAGCGAAATACACGAGAAAACCTTGGTGCAAGATGCATCTCTTCTGTATGATAATGGGCGCGATGAAAGCGGCGTCCGGCATCCTCCGCTTCTGCCCGGTGACATATATGTTCCAAACCGGAATGAATCAGGATGACAGCCATCAGCAAGAAAAATAACAAGCCGTTTCGGCTTGTTATTTAATTTCTCCTGTCCCGCGAGTCTGAGAAGAATCCGTCTATACGCCTTCATCGATGACTGGCAAGCCGACAACCTAGGCCGTCCTCAGCTTACGTAAAAAACCCCGCAGCTCGGGTGCTGCGGGGTTCTGCTTTCTATCGTTGAGAAGCTTTCAGCGCACGGGCGCCGATGTCGCTTCTGTAAAACAGTCCGGGTTTTGTCAGCCCTGAAACGGCGCTGTACACTTTATCTCTCGCCGCTTCAAATGTCTCAGCAAATGCGGTGACATTGGCGACCCGACCGCCGTTTGTAACAAATTGGCCGCCGTCTTTTTTCGTTCCGGCATGAAAAACAGCGATCCCGTCTTCAGCGGACGTCAAACTGCCGATCGGCGTCCCTTTTGCATAGCCTTCCGGATAGCCTTCAGAAGCCAGCACAACGCTGACAGCGGCCGTATCCTTCCACCTTAGGTCAACATCCTTCTCATGCAGAAGATCTAAGAGCACCTGAATGAGGTCAGATTCCATTCTCGGCACGACAACCTGTGTTTCCGGATCTCCGAAGCGCGCGTTGAATTCAATGACTTTTGATCCGTTTTCCGTCAAAATCAGCCCCGCGTACAGCACGCCCGTGAAGGAGCGTCCCTCTTTCACCATTGCTTTTGCCGCCGGCTTCACAATCGTTTCGACTGCGCTTCTGACGATATCATCGGAAATGTGCGGCACCGGTGAGTAGGCGCCCATTCCGCCCGTATTCGGCCCTTTGTCTCCATCGAAGGCGCGTTTATGATCTTGAGCGATTACCATCGGATAGACGGCCTCCCCTTTTACAAACGCCATTAAAGAAAATTCTTCGCCGGCGAGGAACTCTTCAATGACCACAGATGCGCTCGCCTCGCCGAATTTCTCATCTTCAAGAAAATCGTGCAGGCATTCAATCGCTTCTTCTTCCGTCATCGCGACCGTGACACCTTTTCCGGCGGCAAGCCCGTCCGCTTTAATGACAATCGGCGCGCCTTTTTGCTGCACATATGCTTTCGCCTCTTCAAATGAAGTAAACGTCTCATACTCCGCCGTCGGAATGCCGTATTTTTTCATTAAATCCTTGGCAAACTGTTTGCTTCCTTCAATGATAGCCGCTTTTTCAGACGGTCCGAAAACAAGCAGTCCGGCTTTTTCAAACTCGTCGGCTATCCCTTCAATCAGAGGAACTTCGGGGCCGATAATCGTCAGGCCGACATGATGTTCTTTCGCAAACGCAATGAGTGCGGCATGATCGCTTTCTTCAATGTTGACCAGCGTCGCGCAGTCTGCCATACCGTCATTTCCGGGCGCGGTGTACACCGTGTCAACAAGCGGGCTTTGCGCCGCTTTCCAAGCCAATGTATGCTCTCTGCCGCCTTTTCCGATAATCAATACATTCACGCTTCGTTCCCCCTCTTAATGTTTGAAATGTCTGATGCCGGTGAATACCATGGCGATGCCGTATTCATCCGCTTTTTTAATCGAATCTTCATCGCGGACCGATCCGCCGGGCTGGATAATCGCCGTGACACCGGCTTTTGCGGCTTCTTCGACTGTATCCGGCATCGGGAAAAACGCGTCTGATCCGAGCGCGCTGCCTTTTGCTTTTTCTCCGGCCTGCTCAATGGCGATTTTAGCTGAACCGACGCGATTCATCTGTCCTGCGCCCACACCGACCGTCATATGGTCTTTTGCAAGAACGATCGCGTTGGATTTCACGTGTTTGACGACTTTCCAGGCGAGCTTCAGATCTTCCCATTCCTGCTCGTTCGGCTCTCTTTTTGTCGGGATGCTGATGTCGGCGTCATCAAATCCATGGACGTCTAAATCTTGAATCAAAAGGCCGCCCTGTACGGATGTCAGCTGTTTTTCTTTCTTCCCTGATGCGGTCACGTCAAGCGTGAGCAGACGAAGGTTTTTCTTCGCCGTCAGCACGTTCAGCGCTTCTTCACTGAAAGAAGGGGCGATAATGATTTCTAAAAAGATGCCGTGAAGGGCTTCAGCCGTTGCCTGATCAACTTCACGGTTCAGCGCGATGATGCCGCCGAAAATGGAGGTTTTATCAGCTTCTTTCGCTTTATTGAATGCTTCCTCAATTGAAGCTCCCGTACCGACTCCGCACGGATTCATATGTTTAACGGCAACAGCTGCGGGTTCTGTAAACTCCCGGACGATTTGAACGGCCGCATCCGCGTCCTTAATATTGTTGTAAGAAAGCTCTTTGCCGTGAAGCTGTTTTGCCGCCGCGATGGAACCGGAGACAGGGAGTGCGCTTTGATAGAAAACAGCCTCTTGGTGAGGGTTTTCACCGTAGCGGAGCGATTGTTTTTTCTCAAATGTAACGGTGAATTGCTCAGGGTCTTTCTCACCGGCCTCGCGTGTTAAGTAATCAGCGATTAATGCGTCGTATGCCGCGGTATGGCGGAATACTTTGGCCGCAAGCTCGCGTTTTCTTTTAAGCGAAACACCGCCGTGTTCTTTAATCTCATTGAGCACGGAGCTGTAATCGGCCGGATCTGTGATGACCGTCACATCCTGATGGTTTTTCGATGCGGCGCGCAGCATGCCGGGGCCGCCGATATCAATGTTTTCTATCGCTTCATCGTATGTTACATCTTCTTTTGAAATCGTTTCTTTAAACGGATAAAGGTTGACAACCACAAGGTCAATCGGTGCAATGCCGTGCTCATTGATCTGCGCCATATGCTCTTCATTGTCTCTTACGGCAAGCAGGCCGCCGTGAATATTAGGATGGAGCGTTTTTAACCGTCCGTCCATAATTTCAGGAAATCCGGTCACTTCTGAAATGCCGATGACATCCACACCGTTTTCCTGAAGTAGTTTTTTTGTTCCTCCGGTCGAAATGACTTCGACGCCGATCTCTGTCAGTTCCTTTACGAAAGGTACGAGATTTGTTTTATCAGAAACACTGATTAGTGCGCGTTTGATTGTCATGCCTTTTCACCTCTGTTATTTAGTCCCAGCAGCTGTTTCACAACGCTCGGATACCATTTGTGCTCAAGCTCGTGTATTGTATGCTCTATGTCTTCAAGCGTATCGTTTTCCTGTATTTCGAATGCTTTTTGCGCGATAATCGGTCCTGTGTCCATGCCTTCGTCGACGTAATGAACGGTAATGCCCGCCACTTTCACACCGGCCCGATACGCCTGTCCGACAGCGTCAATCCCGGGGAATGCCGGAAGAAGCGAGGGATGTATATTAATAATGCGGCCCCCGTATGCTTCAAGCAGCGTATCTCCAATCAGTCTCATATAACCGGCGAGAACGATTAATTCCGCCCCGTGCAGGCGCAGCTGTTCAATAACGGCCCGTTCAAAGGCCGCTTTGTTTTCAAAAGATGACGGTTCAAAGGCAAATGACGGAATGTGTAAAGCCTCCGCCCTTTCCACCGCCTTTGCCTGAGGCTTATCCGTCACGAGAAGCGAGAGCTCCGCATCCCACTTCTCTTCTCTCATGCGTTTGGCAATGGCCTCGAAGTTCGATCCGTTTCCTGAAGCAAATACCGCAAACTTTTTCATGAAAGAGCCGCACCGCCGAAAGAAATGCCTTCGCCCCGCTTGACCCGGCCGATCAGATAAGCCTTCTCGCCCTGAGCTTCAAGCGTGTCGATGACGTCTGTCAGGTTTTCTTCTTTAACGGCAAGGACAAAACCGATGCCCATATTAAAAACATTGAACATTTCTTCTTCTTTCAGCTTGCCGTGCTCCTGCAGAAACGAAAAAATCGGCGGGATCGGCCATGATCCGTGATCAATTTCCGCACTCAATCCGTCCGGCAGCATCCGCGGGATGTTCTCGATGAATCCTCCGCCTGTCACATGCGCCATGCCGTCCACCTTACCGCTTTTCACCGCCTTGAGCACCGGCTTCACATATATTCTCGTCGGTTCCAGCAATTCTTCTCCGAGAGGACGCGCAAACGGTTCATAGACAGTATCCAAATCAAGTCCGCCGTCATCAAGAAGCACTTTTCTCACAAGGGAAAATCCGTTGCTGTGAAGGCCGCTTGAAGTAAGTCCGATTAAGAGATGCCCCTCTTCGATATGTTCACCGGTGACGATTTCGTCTTTTTCCGCGACGCCGACTGAAAAGCCCGCAATATCGTATTCATCAACCGTATACAGTCCCGGCATTTCCGCCGTCTCACCGCCGATAAGCGCTGATCCTGACTGCTCGCATCCGTCCGCCACGCCCTGAACGATCTGCTCAATTTTTACCGGATCAGCCTTGCCGACCGCCAAATAATCAAGGAAAAACAGCGGCTCCGCTCCTTGGGCAAGCACATCATTTACACACATCGCGACCGCATCGACGCCGATCGTGTCATGCTTATCCATTGAAAATGCGAGTTTCAGCTTGGTGCCGACACCGTCTGTTCCGGAAATTAAAACAGGCTTTTGATACGGAAGCTCTGACAGATCAAACATTCCGCCAAAACCGCCCAGGCTTCCCATAACGCCGAGCCTTTTCGTGCGCTCCACGTGTTTTTTCATTCGTTTGACGGCTTCGTATCCGGCTTCGATGTCAACTCCGGCATTTTTATAAGCATCAGACATCCCTATCACTCCTTGTCAATTCGTTTCTCCTTAAAAGGCAGAAAGAGAAAGGCAGCCTGAATTCCCGCTGCCTTTATGTCATTTTCAGATTTTATTTTGTCAGCACCGCTTCTTTTACGTGAGGAAGCACTGTATCCTGATAAATTTCCGTCGGATATTTGCCCGTAAAACAAGCGAGGCATTGTCCGCAATTGGTGTCTTCAAATGTTCGGCCGACTCCTTTTAACAATCCGTCTACACTTAAGAAAGAAAGCGTGTCGGCACCGATGATCTGGCGGATTTCTTCCACGGAATGAGAAGAAGCGATCAGCTCCTCATGGGTTGATGTGTCGATGCCGTAGAAGCACGGATGAGCGATCGGCGGTGAACTGATCTTGACGTGCACCTCTGTCGCTCCCGCTTCTCTGAGCATTGTGACAATCCGGCGGCTTGTCGTCCCGCGCACGATGGAATCATCAACCATGACGACCCGTTTTCCTTCAACAACCCCGCGCACCGCAGACAGCTTCATTCTCACGCCTTGCTCACGCAGAGCCTGGGACGGCTGAATAAATGTTCTGCCGACATAACGGTTTTTAATGAGACCGAGTTCGTACGGAATGCCCGTTGCCTCGGCATAGCCGATGGCTGCAGAAATACTGGAATCAGGCACGCCTGTGACGACATCCGCTTCAACCGCGGACTCCTGGGCAAGCATTTTTCCGAGGTTTTTTCGGGCGCTGTGCACGTTAATGCCGTCGATATTGCTGTCAGGTCTTGAGAAATAAATGTACTCCATGCTGCAGATGGAACGGTTGATATTCATGGAGAAACGCTCTGATTTCATGCCTTCATCATTGATGATCAGCATTTCGCCCGGCTCTACCTCGCGAAGGTATGTCGCGCCGACCACATCGAATGCGCACGTTTCTGAAGCGACGACGTAAGCATCACCCATCATGCCGATTGACAGCGGTCTGAGTCCGTTCGGGTCAAGCGCTACGATCATTTCTGTTTCAGTCATGATTAAAAAGGCATAAGCGCCTTTCAGCATAGACAGCGAATTTTTGATCTGATCCTTCAGCGAAAAGTGTCCGCTGCGTTTAATCAGATGAGCCAGCACTTCCGTATCGGAGGAAGTCTGAAAGATGCTCCCTTGGTTTTCAAGCTGCTGCTTCAACTGTGTGGCGTTGACCAAGTTGCCGTTATGAGCAAGCGCGAGGCTGCCGTTGTTTTGCGAACGGAACAGGAGCGGCTGGACATTTTCATATCCGCCTCCGCCTGCCGTCGCATAACGGACGTGCCCGATCGCGCCTTTTCCCTTCACTTTGCTCAGTTCGCCGTTTTGAAAAACCTCGGTAATAAGCCCCTGTCCTTTGTGCGCCGTCAGTTTTTCACCGTCAGTTGCGACAATTCCCGCGCCTTCCTGTCCTCTGTGCTGGAGGCTGTGCAGGCCGTAATATGTGATCTGCGGAGCTTCTTCATGTCCCCAGATGCCAAACACACCGCATTCTTCATTCAGGCCTTTGATTTCAGCAAGCATGGAATAGCTCCTTTCCACGCGCGCTCAAGTTCTTTCGTTTGCGCGTGAACCAATTGTTGTCCGTCCTGGTTTTGAATCGCCAGAAGTCCGTCAGCCGTTACCTCACCGATATGAACCGCATCAGCCACAGCCGCTTCAAACGCCGCTTGGTGTTCTTTTTTCACCGAAACGACGAAGCGTGATTGAGATTCAGAGAATAATAATGCCGCTTCCCCTTCTACAGTCACGTTGGCGCCAAGGTTTTCCGTCGTCATGACGCTTTCTGCAACCGCCACGCCTAAGCCGCCTTCAGACACATCATGCGCTGATTGAACGAAGCCTTTTTTAATCGCGTCAAGCAATGTTTTTTGGCGTGACAGCTCTATATCAAGATCGATTTGCGGCGCTTTGCCGTAAATGCGGCCTTCTGTCATTTTTTGCAGTTCGCTTCCGGCAAACTCAGGTTTTGTTTCGCCGATCACGTATACAAGATCCCCCGCTTGTTTGAAATGCTGTGTCGTAATATGAGCGGTATCTTCAATTAAGCCGACCATGCCGATCACAGGCGTCGGGTAGATCGCCGTTCCGTTCGATTCATTATAAAGTGATACGTTACCGCCGATGACGGGAGTGCTGAGAACATTGCACGCCTCGCTGATGCCGTCGGCCGCTTTTTCGATCTGCCAGAAAATTTCAGGTTTTTCCGGGTTTCCGAAATTCAGATTATCCGTGACCGCAAGCGGTTCGGCGCCGGAGCATACGATGTTGCGCGCCGCTTCGGCAACGGCGATTTTCCCGCCTTCTTCTGGATCAAGATATAAATAACGCGCGTTGCAATCCGTCGTCATCGCCAGCGCTTTTTTCGTGCCGCGGATTCTGAGCACACCGGCGTCAGAGCCCGGAGCGACCACCGTATTTGTGCGCACCATGTAGTCATATTGATCGTACACCCACTCTTTGCTGGCGATTGTCGGCTGCTGCAGCAGGGCAAAAAGCGTCTCTGTCGCATCTTTTACTTCAGGCGCGGGAACTTCCGTTTCCTGAAACTCGCGGTAGTACGCGGGTTCTGCTGACGGCTTGTGGTATACAGGCGCTTCTTCCGCCAGCGCGTCGACCGGAAGCTCGCAAACAACCTCTCCGTTATGGCGGAGGCGGAGCATTTTATCATCCGTAACATGACCTACGGAAACCGCTTCAAGATCATATTTATCAAAAATATCGACAATTTCCTGTTCACGTCCGCGTTCAATGACGAGAAGCATGCGTTCCTGAGACTCGGAAAGCATCATTTCGTAAGCGGTCATACCTGTTTCCCGCTGCGGAATGAGATCAAGGTTCATTTCAATGCCTGAGCCGGCTTTGCTTGCCATTTCAGCACTCGAACTTGTCAGACCGGCCGCCCCCATATCCTGAATGCCGACTAAGGCGTCGCATTGGATGACTTCAAGGCATGCTTCCAGGAGAAGTTTTTCCATGAAAGGATCGCCGACCTGCACCGCGGAACGTTTTTCTTCAGATGAATCTGACATTTCTTCTGATGCGAAAGTAGCGCCGTGTATGCCGTCGCGGCCCGTTTTAGCGCCGACGTACATGACCGTGTTGCCGACACCTTTCGCCTGGCCTTTTTTAATATCTTTATGATCAATTAAGCCGACGCACATTGCATTGACAAGCGGATTGCCCTCATAGCTTGCGTCAAACTGCACTTCTCCGCCGACCGTCGGAATGCCGATACAGTTTCCGTATCCCGCGATTCCCGCCACTACTTCTTCAAACAAGTACTTCACACGAGGTGAAGTGAGCTCACCAAATCGAAGAGAGTTTAATACAGCTATCGGACGGGCGCCCATTGAGAAAACATCACGGATGATGCCGCCCACTCCCGTCGCAGCACCTTGGTATGGCTCAATCGCTGACGGATGGTTATGAGATTCAATTTTGAACACGACCGCCTGATTGTCACCGATGTCAACGATTCCCGCGCCTTCTCCGGGACCCTGCAGCACGCGTTCGCCGCTAGTCGGGAATTTGCGTAAAACCGGTTTTGAGTTTTTATAGCTGCAGTGCTCTGACCACATGACGGAAAAAATCCCGATTTCCGTGTAGTTCGGCAATCTTCCGATAATAGATTCAATGAGTGCGAACTCGTCATCACTGACACCCATTTGCTGATAGAGTTTCTCTTCTTTTATTTGTTCTTTACTTGGTTCAAGCAGTAGCGACATGAGTTTCCCTCCAATTTTTCACGATAGACCGGAACAATGTAAGACCGTCTGCGCTGCCGAGCAGTTCATCGACTGCGCGCTCAGGGTGAGGCATCATGCCTAATACGTTGCCTTTCTCATTCACGACGCCGGCAATGCCGCTGACGCTTCCGTTAATATCGCCGCCGTATGTGAAGGCGATTTGATCGTTTTCTTTTAATCTTTCAAGTGTTTCGTCATCACAGTAGAAATTGCCTTCGCCGTGGGCAACCGGAATCGTAATCGATTGTCCTTTTTCATAGGAAGATGTGAATAACGTGCCGCTGTTCTGCACGATTAATTCAACCGGGCGGCAGATGAACTTTAAATCTTTATTGCGTCTCATCGCGCCGGGCAGAAGTCCGAGCTCCTGCAGAATCTGGAATCCGTTGCAGACGCCGAGAACCGGTTTTCCTTCGGCAGCCGCTTTTTTCACAGCCGGCATGATGTTTGCGAATCTGGCGATGGCGCCGCATCTCAAGTAGTCGCCGTATGAAAACCCGCCGGGGATGAGCACGCCGTCAAATCCGTCAAGGCTTGTTTCCTCGTGCCAGACATACTCGACTTCTTCGCCGAGTTCGTCCTTTACGGCGTGGAACATATCAATATCACAGTTGGAGCCGGGTAACACAATCACCGCAAATTTCACTGTGCGACAACCTCCTCAACTTCATATCGGTAGTCTTCAATGACTGTATTGGCAAGGAGCTTTTCACACATTTCTTTCACGAGCGCGTCAAGATCGCGGTCAGATTTTTCGATCGTCAGCTCCATGTATTTTCCGATGCGCACATCCTGCACTTCATTGTAGCTCATGCTGTGCAATGCATGCTGCACCGCGCTTCCTTGAGGATCGAGCACACTTTCTTTTAAGCTGACATAAACTTTCACTTTATACATTATGAAATGCCTCCCAGTCTTTTGAAAATCTCTTCATATGCGTCGGTTAAGCTTCCCAGGTTCCGTCTGAACAAATCTTTATCGAGCTTTTCGTTTGTGTCTTTGTCCCACAGACGGCACGTGTCAGGAGAAATTTCATCTGCTAAAAGCACCCGTCCCTCTGCGTCTAAGCCGAATTCCAGCTTAAAATCTATTAATCTGACGCCGCAGTCTTCAAAAATATGCTGCAGCTCTTGATTGACCTGTTTTGTAATCGATTTGATCGTTTTGACCTGCTCAGGAGCAGCCGCTTTCAAGAGCCAGATATGATCTTCTGTGATGAGCGGATCGCCCAGCGCGTCATCCTTGTAGTAAAATTCGATAATCGGCTGCGGAAGCTCTGTTCCTTCCGGGATGCCGAGACGTTTCGACATGCTTCCGGCGGCAATGTTTCTGACCACGACTTCAAGCGGAATGATGCTCACTTTTTTGATAAGCTGCTCTGATTCTGAAACACGCTCCACAAAGTGGTTGTCAATTCCTTTGGCGTGCAGATGTTTGAAAATCAGGCTTGAAATTTCATTGTTCAGACGGCCCTTTCCGCTGATCTCCGCTTTTTTCTCACCGTTAAAGGCTGTTGCGGAATCCTTGTAGACCACGCGGAGAATCTGTTCGTCTTCAGTTTGATAAATCCGTTTCGCTTTTCCTTCATAAAGAAGATTATTGTTCACAATATTCACGGAAGGCCTCCTAACCCGAATGTTGGGAATATTCAATCTATGGCGGCTGAAGAAGCCGCCTCCGGCTGGCTTCTTCTATAAACCTAAACGATCAAAGATCAAGTCGACGTTTTTCAGATGATAATTGTAGTCAAAGCAATCGGCAATCTGTTCCGGTGTGAGACGGGACGTGATTTTTTCCTCCGCTTCGACAAGCTGGCGGAACGGCACTTGTTTTTCCCACGCTTCCATCGCTTTCGGCTGAACCGTGTCATATGCTTCTTCACGAGGCAGACCCGTGTCGATTAAAGCGAGCAGCACGCGCTGAGAGTAGATTAAACCGAGTGTGCGGTCCATGTTGCGTTTCATATTTTCCGGGAATACCGTTAAGTTTTTGACGATATTGCTGAATCGGTTCAGCATGTAATTCAGCGCGATTGTCGCGTCAGGAAGAATGATGCGCTCAGCTGATGAATGAGAAATATCACGCTCATGCCATAAAGGTACATTTTCGTATGCCGTCAGCATGTACCCGCGGATCACGCGCGCCATGCCCGTCATATTTTCCGACCCGATCGGATTCCGTTTATGAGGCATAGCCGATGAACCTTTTTGTCCTTTCGCAAAAAACTCTTCCACTTCACGTGTTTCACTCTTTTGCAGACCGCGGATTTCCACTGCGAATTTTTCAATGCTCGTCGCGATCAAAGCCAGTGCCGCCATGTAATCCGCATGACGGTCGCGCTGTAATGTCTGAGTGGAAATCGGCGCCGCTTTCAGGCCGAGTTTTTCACAGACATACTGCTCTACGAACGGATCAATATTTGCATATGTGCCGACCGCGCCGGAAAGCTTCCCGACTTCGATCCCTTCTTTTGCCTGCTTGAAACGTTCAAGGTTGCGTTTCATTTCTTCATGCCAAAGCGCGAGTTTCAGGCCGAATGTCGTCGGTTCCGCGTGTACGCCGTGCGTGCGGCCCATCATGACCGTGTATTTATGTTCTTTCGCTTTTTCTTTTATAATGTCAACAAATCTCTCAATGTCCTTGAGCAAGATCTCATTCGCCTGTTTTAATAGATAGGAAAGAGCGGTATCCACGACATCTGTTGACGTCAGGCCGTAGTGAACCCATTTTCTTTCTTCGCCTAATGATTCTGAAACCGCGCGGGTGAATGCAACGACGTCATGGCGCGTATCCTGCTCGATTTCCAAAATGCGGTTGATGTCGAAAGACGCGTTTTCGCGCATGACCTTGACGTCTTCTTTCGGAATGACGCCAAGCTCAGCCCAGGCTTCACAGGCTAAAATCTCGACTTCCAGCCATGCCTGGTATCTGTTTTCGTCCGTCCAGATCGCGGACATTTCAGGTCTTGAATAACGTTCGATCATTATGCTCGTCCTCCGTCTCTATTCATCCATATGTTCGTGATGTCCTGAATCCATGTTTCATCAGGCTTCCGCAAAAATGTCATATGCCCCATTTTGCGGCCTTTTTTAATCTCGTGTTTTCCGTACAGGTACAGTTTGGCTTCCTTTAAAAGCTCCGTATGCTCCTCCGCAAGCTTCACTTCATCACCGAGCAGATTCACCATCATTCCCGGTTTGAGAAGATCGGTTCTGCCGAGAGGAAGTCCGCAGACCGCTCTGATGTGCTGTTCGAATTGGCTCGTTTCACAAAGGTCGAGCGTATAATGCCCTGAATTGTGAGGACGCGGCGCCAGTTCATTAATCAAAAGGTCTCCGTCTTCCGTGACGAACATTTCCACCGCAAGCGGCCCGACAAGTTCCAATTTCTCCGCGAGCTGAACGGCAAGCGCCTCTGCCCGCTTCTGAACCGTTTCCTCCGCTCTCGCGGGCACGATGCTTTGGAACAGAATATTATTTTTGTGGATATTTTCAGCAGCCGGAAAGGTTGAAATCTCACCGTGCACCGATCTCGTCACGATAACGGAAAGCTCCATCCGGAACGATACCCAGCTTTCAAGTATGCACGTGCCGTTTTCTAACAGCGCAGCCGCTTCATCTGTCTGTCCTTCTTCCTTAATGACAAATTGGCCTTTGCCGTCATATCCGCCGCGGCATGTTTTCAGCACCGCCGGGAGCCCCAGTGCCTGAACGGCTTCCTCAAGCTCCCGTCCGCTGTTTACGATCCGATAAGGAGCGACTTGACAGCCTGCTGACTGGATCGCCTTTTTTTCCGTTTCCCTGTTTTGGGTGATGAGCAGCAGCTCGCTTCCCTGGGGAAGATATGCATGTTCTTTGAGCCAGTTGAGCGCCTCGTAATCGATATTTTCAAATTCGTACGTAATGATGTCACTGACTCCGGCCAATTTTTGAATCGCTTCACGGTCATTGTACTGGGCGGTAATCTCAATATCGGCGATCTGTCCGCATGGCGAGTCTTTCACGGGATCGACGACAGCGACTTTATAGCCCATCTGTTTTGCGGCGACAGCCATCATTTTTCCGAGCTGTCCGCCTCCGATAATGCCGATGACGGCGCCGGGAAAAATCGTTTTTTTATCAGACAAGCTGATCACTGCTTTCCAGCACCGTTTGTTTTGTCGCATTTCTTCTCGCCTCTAGTTTATCCGCAATGTCATCGTCAAATGCCGACAAAATTTGCGCGGCTAACAGACCCGCGTTCACTGCGCCCGCTTTCCCAATCGCCGTCGTCGCGACCGGCACGCCGCCGGGCATCTGTACGATAGACAGAAGAGAATCAAGCCCGTTAAGCGATTTCGTCTGAACCGGTACGCCGATCACCGGCAGCGTCGTTTTGGCCGCCGTCATTCCCGGCAGATGCGCCGCTCCCCCGGCTCCGGCAATAATGACTTTTAAGCCCCTGTCTCTGGCGCTTTCTGCATATTCAAACATCAAATCAGGCGTCCGGTGCGCGGATACCACCTGTTTTTCATAAGGAATGTGAAGTTCGTCAAGTATGTCGCATGCATGTTTCATTGTCTCCCAATCGGAGGTGCTTCCCATGATGATTCCTGCTAGCGGCTGCATTCTGTTCCCACCTTCTCATGCTTTGTTTTTCAGAAAAAAAAGCCCGGCTTATATTGCAACTATGAGGAAGCAATACAAACCGGGCATGGCGCGCGTATCGTCAGTCGTTCGCTTCTGCGATATCCATGTCAGCTGTTTATCACTTTCCTGCATAGTCCGGCCGTTTACGGCAGCCGGGTAGAAACTTATGGGCCATATTCCCAAGATTATATGAGGTCGTGTTTTGATTTCATGTTTATCTTAACAACGGACTTGGATAATGTCAACGACATTATCGAACGATATAAAAATTCTTTCTTTTAATGTTCGTGTTTAGATCAATTTCCCTTCAAATACGATTTTTTTCCCGCAAGGAACGACTTGAATTGATCCATTTTCTTTCTTTTCTGTAAAGATCGGCTCTTCCATCCGCCGGACCGGCATATAACCCTCTTCCTTCATTAAAGTGAGAATGGTGTCAATCGTTTCATCTTCCGTTACTTCAAACCGTTTCTTTTTTGGCTTTGTCATTCCTTAATTCTCCTCTTCTTCACTGCTTTCACCCAGAATCCGCCGTGGATCGTTTTCGGCTCAAAGGCGATAATAAACGCTTTTTCATCAAGCGTTTTAATCGTATCATAAAGCTGAAGCTCATATTTGCGCGGCGTCAGAATCTGCATGGCGGTCCGGTCTCCTTCAAGTCCGCCCGCAACCCAGCTTGTAACCCCGTATCCTTTTTCCCGGAGCTGTTTCGGCAGGTCCAGATCGAGCTCCTTCGTAATGACGTTGACTGTAATATAGCCGAGCGCCAGTTTCTCTTCAATTTTCATTCCCACTATGACGCCGAGGCCGTAGCCGAGCGCATAGGCAATGACGTTTTGAATTTGATTCAGATTGCCGAGCACGAGACTCAGGCCGGTCACATACACAAGGATTTCAATCGTACTGATGCCTGCGGCGAAATAGCGCTGTCCCTTTAATGTCAGAATCATCCTGATCGTAAAGAAAGAGACATATATAATGTTAATGATGAGAATAATGAGAACCATACCTATACTGTTGGATAAAATCGTCTGCATCACTGATTCCCCTCCTCTGATACTTTGAAAAGCATCAATCCTTCAATTAAGGATAGTTTACCCTCTTTTCATCATTTTCAAAAGAAAAAAAAGCCCGCCCCGCAAGGCAGACTGTTAAGCTCTTATCAGTGAAGCTCGGCTTTTTTCAATCGTTTGACGGCTTCATATTCCTTCTCAAGTTCACTAAGCGTGTACCCGGACAGTTCCTGAACATGGTCTTGATAAAACCCTGAGCGGATCAGCTTTGTCCTCAGGTGCTGTTTTTTCCGATTAATGGCTTCTCGCAACAACGGGGCCATCTTCATCATCCCTTTCCGAATCATAAAGAGTAGTGCCGCTTTCGAATTGCTGTTGCTCTCATCATATCTCGGCCGGGTCCTCAAAACAATACGCTTTATTAGAAAAATTTGTAAACATTGTGAAAGACAAATTTCGACTTATAAAGGGATCAGCGAAGCAGTAAAGTACTCGGAAATGAGCGGCCATGTCACAGCCGTAAAAACGAGCATGATGATGACCGCCGCGGAAATACAGTACATCACGTCAGCCGCAGGCTTTTCAGCCGATTTGTATAGAATCTGCACAAACTGCACCATCGCCGAGGCGGCCAGAAACAAGGTCAGCGCCGTAAACACCACGGTGATGACCGGCAGATTCAATATCGCGAAAATCATCCACACGATAGAGCAGGCGACAGCCGGAACCAAAAGCGATCCGACCCCCGCGGCCGCATCCCGCATCGTAATTTTCTGTTTCATCATATAACGTGATACAAGCCAGACCGCGCCGGCCGCAGCGGCAAAAAAGACGAGCGTATACACGAGAACGACGGTAAAGCCGTCAAAAAACGTATGATGCCGCTCCCCGTATCCGAGAGGCCTTTGCTGGCTTGCCCTCAGCTGAAACCAATTTCCGATTGAGAAAAAGATACTGAATACAAGCATTGAAATAAGAGCATATTTAAAGCGGGAAAAGCCGTCTTCCCCAACGACCTTCACCGGTGATGTCAAAATGCGCAGCGCGAAACGGCAATAACGTTTGACCGCGGCCCATGCAGAAGCGAGTTTTTCCGTAAAAGCCGGAGCCGGGCGCCGTTCCTTTACTTTTTTCTTTTGCTTTTGATAACGTCCCGCATTTCTGGACATTCTCGACAGCGGTTCTTCATCAGTCCCCTGATGCTGTTTTTCTTCTTCCAACGTTTCTTTTCTTTCTTCCGTCATGTCAGCAACTCCTATCAAAAAAATACGGCGGAATTTGTTAAACAAGAAAATAAAACACTTATATAAGGTACCGAAGCGTCCTTAAACAGTCAAGCGGTTTTCTTCACCCGGACACCCACATGACGTTTTATAGTATGTATTGGTTTTACGGAATAGGACAAAAACAAAAAACCGGCTTTCCTCAGCCGGTTTTTCCGTTATTTCAAGAAGATGAAATACAGGATAAAGATGACGAACAGCCCGTACATAATCGGGTGAACGCTTTTTCCTTTTCCTTTGCAGATCATTGTAATCGGGTAGAATATAAAACCGATCGCAATCCCCGTCGCAATGCTGTACGTCAGCGGCATCATAATCATCGTTAAGAATGCCGGCACAGCCACCTCGAATTTATCCCAGGCGATCTTACCGAGCGGCGCCACCATCAGCGCGCCGACAATAATTAAAGCCGGAGCCGTCACATTCGTGGTGACAACTGACAGAAGCGGCGAGAAAAACATCGCCAGCAAAAAGAGAATGCCCGTCACAACAGCCGCGAAGCCGGAGCGCGCCCCCGCCGCAACGCCTGAGCTGGATTCAACATAAGAAGTCGTTGTAGACGTACCGAGTACGGCTCCGATAACGATTGATGTTGAATCTGCCAGAAGCGCTCTTCCCGCACGCGGAAGTTTGTTTTCCTTCATCAGCCCGGCCTGTGTCGCTACAGCCACCAGCGTTCCGGCCGTATCGAAAAACCCGACGAACAAGAAAGTTAAAATGACAATCAGCATTTGTACGGAGAAGATATCCGGAAGATGCATCCACGCCTGTCCGAAAGTCGGCGCAAGACTCGGCACGCTGCCGACAATGTGCGTCGGAACCGGAATCAGCCCGCAGACCATGCCGGCAACCGCCGTCAGAAGCATTCCGATAAATACGCCGCCGTTTACGCGAAGCACCATCAGAATGACAGTCACAATAACACCGAAAACCGTCAGAAGCACAGGGCCGCTGTGAATATTGCCGATAGACACCAGAGTCGATGAGTTCGCTTCAATAATGCCCGAACCCTGCAAACCGACAAATGTGATAAACAAACCGATACCCGCGCCGACCGCCAATTTCAGCTCAGGCGGAATCGCATTAATGATTTTTTCCCGCAGTCCCGTCAGCGAAAGCGCCACGAAGATAATTCCGGAAATCAAGACGCCGGAAAGCGCAGCCTGCCATGAAATCCCCATGCCGAGGACGACAGAGAAAGCAAAAAACGCATTTAATCCCATACCCGGCGCAATCGCGATCGGATACTTTGCAATGAGCCCCATTAAAATACAGCCGGCCGCAGACGCCAAGGCTGTAGCGGTGAACACCGCGCCCTGATCAATTTTTAATGCTTCCGGAAATCCCTTCACACCGTTTAAAGACAATGTCAGCGGATTGACGAACAGAATGTACGCCATTGACAAAAAGGTCGTTAAACCGCCGATGATTTCATTACGATAGCTTGTCCCCAGCTCATCAAACTGAAAAAATTGCTTCAAGCCAATTGCCTCCTTCATTCTCTCCCATTTATTCTGCCCGTTATCCGCCAAATAAAAAACGCCCCAAATACATTTGGGACGCTTGACTACATACGTTCAGTCTGAATAAATAAGAATGGATTATTTATATCAAACGATTGAGATTGATCCGTAGTCAAGCCATTTACGGTAGCTTGGTAGAAACTTGCGGGCCATATCCCCGCCATTATACGATATCTGCATATTTGATTTCTGAGTCTATTGTATCAATTCAATTTTGAAAACTCAATAAAAAAAACGAACAATCCCGTTAAAAAAATTTGGTTTATTCGTTAATTGACCAAAAATGGAAGACGGCAAAAGCCGCCTTCCAGACATCATTTTCCGTCCGCAGGCCGAACCGGCACCGCGAATGTGATCCCCTTATCATCCGCCAGCAAGTTCATAACCGTTTGATTGACGTACAAAGCGTATGAATCGAATGAGAAATCGCGCAACGAATAGTCTTTATCGGTTGAATCATCTAATTCAAAAACGGATTCCATTTCACCCGTTTTAAGGTTCGTGACTTTCGCCTTATTCCCTTTCAGATAATAGCCTTTTTCATACTCATTAAGCGATGGCCAGGTTTTCATTTTTTTCGTATTACCGAGACCGATTGACTCACCGACATTGATCAGCTGATCTTCATCCGCCTTGCTGTAATTGATTCCGGTGAATTGATAATCGACGATTACCGTTCTGCCTTGCTGTTTGATCTTTTTGATGGTAATGCCGACATGATGATGTTTCGTTTTATAACTGACGGGCAGTTTTGTTTTCAGAGGCACGATTTCTCCCGGCTCTGATTCTGTTTTTATATCGCCCGTTATGAAAAGTGTTTTCGCTTTCGGGTCTATCGGTTTGCTGAATTGAGTTTGGCCGCGTATTCTTTTCCCGCCGCCGGGAAGATTCTTTCTGCCGCCAAGTTCAATATTCGACGCCGTCATTTCATAATGGTTTCCGGCATCATCCGTTGCCTCGTAAATCGAGATGGCATCATTTTTGGCTGCATCATAGAAGTCGATAGAATACAGGAGAGCCGATCCCGTCGTTCCGTTTTCCGCCCGGATATCGAAAAAGCGGTATAATCCGTGATTTACATTCACAGCTTTCGTTCCTTCCAGAGAAACGGACTTTTGTTTTTTAATAGGGAGTGTAAAGCGCCAGTTTCCCGGGATGTCCTTGATTTTTGTAATGACAAGCGGAAGCTTATCACCGTCTTTCAGCTTTGAGCCGTCCGTGAACAGGCGAAGCTGTCCCGCGTACCGTCCGTCTTTCATTTTTTTCATATCACTGTTGTCATAATCCTCTGCTAACATATTCCATGGATCTTTATAATCAACTTGAAAAGAGATGCTCTCCTCATCTGATTTCAAATTGTCAACGGTAAAATTGTAAACGAGCTGTCCGCTGTCGTAATACACACTTTTCACTGTCACCGTGATTCCGCGTGATTCCGCTTTCTCATTCAGTTTTGTCACCAAATTGCTTTTAAACAGCGCAGAACCTGCCTTATCCTGAAACAGACTGTAAATTTGTCCGGCAACAGGAATGTTTCCCATAGCCGTATTAACGGAGGGCATGAATAAGCCTGAGGACAGATACAGAATAAACAAAGCAGCAGCAACCGCGAGTCCGTTTATCAGTTTTCTTCCCCATCTCCGTCTGACGGCGCCTTCTTTTCCGACACGGACAGCGGCGCTGTGTATCACATTTTTCAATTCAGCTTTCGGCACGTCAATGTCCTGATACAATTGCTTCATTTGATGCTTTTCCATATATGTTTATCCTCCTTTTCCAGCTCCTGCTTCAATGCTTTTCTCGCCCTGTGCAGATGCGTTTTTACAGTGCCTTCCGCCATACCGGTCTGTTCAGCGATCATAGCAATCGAGAAATCTTGAAAATAATAAAGCTGAATGGTCAGCTGTATATGTTCGTCAAGCGTTTCCAGGGCATTCCGAAGATCTATGTATTCTTCAATGTTCTTATTCTCCGCGCGCGTATCATGCTGCGGCTCAAACGGGATGACGTCTCCGTGCTTTTTCCTCATCGCAAAAATCGTATGAAGCAAAATCCGGATCAGCCACGTTTTAAAATATTTCGGCTCCTTCAGCTGCGCGATATGAAGAAAAGCCTTGTAAGCCGTTTCCTGAACAGCGTCCAGCGTATCTTCCTTGTGATGCGAATAGAGATAAGCTGTTTTATATAAAGTATCCTGGTGTGCGGTGATCAGTTTTTCAAAGGCTGCGGCATCACCTTTTTTCGCCTTTTTGATCAATCGTTCTTCCTTCACCTTATCCACCTCCTATGCTGTTAGATATGAATCAAGGCAAAACGGTTTCAAAAAGATGAAAAAAAACGCCTCAAAGTCTAATTTCGGATAACAACGATCCGTTTTCAAACTTGAAGGTGTTTTTTATTTGTCTCATCTTATGGTGTCAGTCCCTTAGATTAATACCTTCTTTGTTCGCCGTTCAGTCTGTATTCCTCTCCCCAAAAATATAAACACTCTTGTTTCCCATTCTGATGGGGCGCTGCTGAAAAGAAAAAAGCCTTTAAACCTTTGAGGTTCAAAGACTTTGCCATTAATTCTTCATTGTGTTAAAACATTTAACTCCTATGAGATTCTGTTACATCAACTTTTGAACGTCCGCTCTTATCAAGATGTTTTTTTGCCAAAAATAAAACCGGAATTCCCGAGGCTGTCGTTATAAAAATGATCAAAAACATATAGAAGGACCCGTTTACACCAAAAAAGGAAAGAAGAATCCCTCCCAGCCAAGGACCGATTACATTTCCTAAACGGTTAAAGCCTGCTGCTCCAAAGTATGTCCCTTTGAAGCCTGGTTTTGCAATTTCATCCACCAGCATATCAACCATCGAAAAAATCAAAACTTCCCCTATTGTGAAAAACACGACGATAGAGCCCCATATGAATGGGTTGGACGATAGCGAAAAAAATAATAAACTGAAACTAATTAAAGCATTTCCCAGAATGATTGAATGAATCGGCGGGAACTTTTTCATGATATTCACAATAGGGTATTGAACAATTAAGACGACAATTGCATTCAAAGCTAAAAGCCATGAAAATATGGTCACCCCGTCCTCTATTTTGGCGGCAAAATATTGGGGCAATGTTGTAGAAAAGTGCGCATATCCGGATATTGATAATATCACTCCAAGTAATGTGATAAGAAAAACCTTGTCTTTCCTTGTCACATTAAAGGCCGTAGCAATAGTCGTTTTATTTTCTTTTCGATTGTTCTCGTCTAATTTAAATTTTCGGAATGAAAATAAGAGAGATAGACCATAAAGAAAATATGTAAAACCTGCGAACAGAAATGGGAGAGCCGTCTTGGCAGCTCCCAATCTAAGGCCTAAAAGAGGACCGAAAACTACGCCGATATTAATCGCAGTATACCGCAAATTAAACATCTTCAAACGATTTTCTTCTTTGCTTATATCGGATAATAATGCTCTTGACGCCGGTTCAAAGATAGATTGACACAGCCCGTTAAGCGCATTGATGACAAAAAATGCGAGTACACTATCTGCAAACATAAAACTTACAAAAACAAGCGCCCAACAAAATACAGACGTTATCATCACAATTTTCCTGCCAAAAAGATCAGACAAATACCCTCCGTAAAAGCTCATTACAATCCCAGCCAGCGAACTTACTGAAACAATGATGCCGGTTAAAGCAGGAGAAACACCTTTTACTTGTGTTAGGTAAATAGAAAGGAAGGGAATGCTCATCGAGACTGACATTCTGCTAAACAAGGTGCCTAAAATGATATTCCAGCCCACAGGGTGAATTCTTAATCGTATGCCTTTCAAAAAACCACCTGCCTAAACATTAGATGCAGATATAAAGAGGCTCGTTTAAGCTTTCAGCGCTCTGTTATACCTTAACTGCCAGCTGAGTTGTAAAATTATTAATTCTTTTCAAAGCCTCTGTGATAAGATCCTTTGGGATGGCAAAATTCAAACGAATGTTGTTCGGCTCTCCGAATGCTGTGCCGGGAACAGCTGACACGTGCTGTTTTTCCAACAGAAGATGACAAAATGTCTCCGCATCAATTATTTGTTGATCTTCAAACATTGTTCCGAAAAATTGTGAAACATTCGGAAACGCATAAAAGGCTCCATTTGGTTTGGCGCATTGAATGCCCTCAATTTGATTTAAACCATCGACTAATATATCGCGTCTTTTTTTGTATTCTTCGACCATCGACTTGTCAAAACCGTTTAAAGCAGAAATACCGGCATATTGAGAAATAGTTGACGGGCTGCCTGTAGCATGGCTTTGAAAGCTGGCAATGGCTTCGGCTATATCCGATGGGGCTGCGATATAGCCGAGCCTCCATCCAGTCATTGCAAAGACTTTGGAAAATCCATTCGTTATGATGGTCCGATTCAGCAATTCGGGAAAAATGAGCGGCAGACTGATATGCTTGCCCTCATACACAAACTGATCATAAATTTCGTCGGAAATAATAAAAATTTCAGAATAATCTTTCAACACATTTCCTAAAGCTTTCAGTTCATTTTCTGAATAAACGGACCCTGTCGGATTATTGGGAGATGTGATAACAACAGCTTTTGTCTTAGGGGTAATTACTTCTGCAAGCTTCTCGGGTGTGATTTTAAAATTTGTAGTTTCATCACAGCTTACAATAACAGGAACCGCCCCCGACAGTTTGATTTGTTCCGGATAAGATACCCAGTAAGGTGAAGGGAGGATAACTTCGTCGTCTTGATCACAAATTGCTTGAAAAACATTATATAGCGGCTGTTTTCCCCCGGCAGATGCAATTATTTGGTTTGGTTTATATTCTAAACCTCGTTCGTTAAGCAGATATCGCACAATGGATTCTCTTAATTCAATCAGCCCTGCTGCCGGCGTATACCCGGTTTTCCCCTTCACTATTGCCTGAATTCCTGCATATGAGGCTGTTAATGGCGGATGAAGATCCGGTTCTCCGACACTCATATTTATAATGTCTTTTCCTTCTTTTACCATTATCTTCGTTTTGGCATTTAATGACATAGTGGCCGAAGGTTTTATATTCATGACTCTATCGGATAATCTTTTATTCAATTCAAACGCCTCCAATGTCTTTATGGGCCATTCTTAAAATAGCACGATACAAAAACCTCAGTTAGCCGGCTGTCTATGGATCAAACGCTCCAGTTGCTTCATCCCCGGAACGTCTTGAATGTCAAATATCTCATTAACGCTCACGATGTCATTTTCAATCTGCAAAGACGATTTATTATTTATAATGCTTTCGAATGTATCATTTATAGCCTTAACAGAAGCGCGCAACGCCTGATTCGCATAGATGGAAACCTTCACTCCCAATTTCTCAAGCTGTTCCATTGAGAGCGTCGGATATTTAGTCGGAACCACAACCAACGGCGCATCCACGTCCCAATTGTTAACAAACTCAATAATTTCATCAGGCGATTGTTCTTTTGAATGAATTAAAATTGCATCTGCTCCAGCATGAACATAAGCTTTTGCTCTTGTATAGGCTTCTTCTTGACCCAATTTAGCAATTAAAGCTTCGACACGGGCAATCAATACAAAATCGTCATTTTGCTGAGCCATCTTTGCGGCTCTAATTTTTGCGCAAAATTCTTCAGTACTGACAAGGATCTGTTGTCTGTCGTCAAATGAGTTTAATTTTGGATATACTTTATCTTCAATACAAACTCCGGCAATACCAGCAGCTTCGTATTTTTTGATCATGCGGGTGACATTGTGAATGTTCCCGTAGCCGGAATCACAGTCAGCGATGACCGGCAAATTGCATGATTCATTCATAATGACGGCGGCTTCAAGAAATTCAGTCATCGTTAATATACTGGCATCAGGTACAGTTTGCACAGCCGAGATTCCCAAACCGCTTGCCCATACGGCATTAAATCCGTTTTTCTCTGCTAATTTGGCGCTTAAACCGTCATGAGCTCCCGCAACTTTCACCAAACCTTTACTGTTTAAAGCATCTCTAAAAATTGATGATTTTCTGTTTTTCACCATCATTCTCCCCTTCACCTAATGATTATTTTTATTTTGTCAATCGCATCATGTAATGCGTGATTGACTTCTCGCTCATTTTTCCCCTTTACAATCATCCATCCTGCTCTATCGTAGCTGTTTTTGATCGGTCTGATTCTATCACCGACACTGCAATTTACATGAAAATCTACTACATTCCCCATCATTTTGAGATCGCTGATCCCTTTGATTGCGCGTACAACCCCTTGGTTCGTTTCTAAAAAACGAACGGCGCATACTTCGCTTTGAGCATGTTTCCTTTCCGGTTGATATGGGATGCCCGCCAGTTCCGCAAAAATAGGTGTATGCATATCACAATTCATGGCGATTTCTGTAATGGTCACTATGTTGTCTCCGCCATAGCGGGTGTGTACCTCGCCAACCACAAATCCTTTATTTGTGTGATACCCTTCAATATGCAAGGGCCCAAATACGATCCCCATGGCATGAACAACTTCCTTGACCAGATTCTTATACAAATCCTGATGTTTTTCTTTATGTTTATACGGCGATATATGCCCGGATTCTACAAAAGTCCCGGGGTATAGCAGCTTTTCGGTCACACCAAATATGTCGGCCTTGCCTTGGCAGACAACGGCTTCTATTGAAATTTCCTGCCCTTCTATAAATTCTTCGGCTAATACCGACTTCTCCTCGTCATGTTTTGAACACTCTTTAAAATACGCCTCAATGTCCTCTTTTTTCTCAACTTTTATGACGCCTATACTGCCTTGCTGAGATCTCGGCTTTAAAATGATAGGATGTTGAGATGTATTCCAAAAATCGTATACGTCTTCCACGCTCCTGCACAATCCAAAATCGGGAGAGTTTAGTCCTGCCTTTTTTAAAAGCCGGCGCGTTGTATATTTATCAAGGCATGCTTGCACCACAGACGGAGGATTTCCTTTTAAATGAAATGCCTGCTGAAGTTTGGATACATTGAATAAGCCGGCTTCTTTGAAAGTAAATATGGCATCTAAAGGCTCTTTGTCATGGATTTCTTTAGCGACTGAGAATAGATTCTCATGATTGGTATAATCTAATGCGATTTTTTGGTCAGCTTCCTTTATTAAATGCTCATATTTTTTTAATGAAGCTTCTGTATCTCCTAATAAGACGTCAAAACCAAGTTGTTTTGCCCTCGCAACGGCCTTCTCAATATGCGTTTCAGGAATCCCGATCAGGAACAGTCTTTTCCTCTCCATTGATGAAACACCTCACTTCAGATAAAGCATTTTGAGCATATTCGATCGCTTTTTCTGTATCTTCGGCTTCTGTGATGACATAAGCAATCCGGGAATCATGAAACTTTTCAGGCGGCAGGCCAACATGATCGCCCGGCTGCTTTTCTAAAACAAATTCAACGACCCCGGGCATTTCTTTGATCGATTCGACACCTTCCCACTTTTCTATCACACCAGCACGGTCTGCAATTAAAAACCTGACGCAGGCAGCTCTTCTTTTCGAAGCTTCAAAGCTTATTGTTTCTCCTAATACAGCCAATAGGTTTGCGCGCGTTATATTTATACCTTTGGCTAGAGGAACCAAATGGGTAGTAATAAAATCGCCGCCCAGACGACCGTTGATCTCGATAATCTTGCACCCTTTCTCTGTGATCATGACCTCGGCATGAAAACCACAATTGTTCAGCTCCAAAGCTTTTATCCCTTCACTGGTGATGTGGAATAATTCACGTTCCACAGCCTCCGGCAGCCTGGCGGGAAATGCATGCTGGTATTCTTCGAAATACTGATCCGTCCATTTTTCAGTAACACCTGCAAAGTGAATGACTCCGTCGGAAATCACTCCCTCAATGCTGACTTCTTGTCCGTTCATAAACTCTTCAACAATATACTCGTTTTGATAAAAAGAAAACATTTTATCGTTTTCCGGCACCGCAGCGTTTAACAGCTGCTGATATGCGCGATTTAAATCTTCAGGCTTTGATATTCGGAATACGCCTTTACTGGCAGAAGCACCCACAGGTTTAACGATCAATGGGTATTCCATATCAATGCTTGCATGATATAATTCGGTCCAATTTGTAAATTTGCAATATTTTGGATGAGGAACTTGTGCGCAGTTCAAAAATTGACGCATCTTCCATTTATTTCGAGCCCGTTCTGCCGCTTCCACCGGACTGCCCTTTAAGTTAAGTTCTCGGGCAGTTACCGCCACCGGAACCACATCTCTATCCCAGAATGTAATGACTCCATCAAAAGGATTTTCTTTGGCAGTTTCCTTCAGAACAGCTATAGTCTCATCAATCTGATAAGTATTTGCGGAAATGTAATGGTCAACGAATGGCCGCGACCATTCAGGCAGTTCAGGTCCGACAACAGAAACCGTCAAGCCCAAATTTTTAGCAGTCTCCAAAGTAGAAATTTTTTTAATATAAGTAGCATTAAAAAATAAAATATGTTTTTCCATCCTTCCGAGCCTCTTTCAACATTTTTTTCTGCAAATTAGAAACCTTCTGCGTTTCTAAAGAACTGAATGCAGAAGATAAAAAAACCCCTTGGAAAACACAAACCATCATATGTTTTATTTGTATATATTCATAATAACATACATTATTTGTTATTAAATGAATATTTTATGAATTCAGTTTTATTAGAAAAAATGAAATTATAGGGAGAATATTAGGAATACAACTGATTAAAAAACTCGAATATATAAAAAACTGCTGCACATCTTCTCCGGTGTTAATGATAAAAGGCCCATTATTCCTAGAACCATGTAAATTAAAAAAGCCTCAAATCTTTATAAATAAAAGATTTGAGGCTTTTCTCATTATTCCCACTCAATCGTTGCAGGCGGCTTGCTCGTAATGTCATACACGACGCGGTTGATGTGTTTCACTTCATTGACGATCCGTGTCGAAATCACTTCAAGCACATCCCAAGGGATACGCGCCCAGTCAGATGTCATGCCGTCGATTGATGTTACGGCACGGATACCGATTGTGTAATCATACGTTCTCGCATCTCCCATGACGCCGACGCTGCGGATGTCAGGAAGAACCGTGAAGTACTGCCAGATGTCGCGCTCAAGGCCGTGGTTCGCCACTTCTTCACGCAGAATCGCGTCTGATTCACGAACGATCTCAAGTTTTTCGTCCGTTACTTCGCCGAGTACGCGGATGCCAAGTCCAGGGCCCGGGAACGGCTGACGCCATACGATATCATCCGGGATGCCGAGCTCTGTGCCGAGCGCGCGCACTTCATCTTTGAAAAGGGTGTTCAGCGGTTCGATCAGTTCAAACTGCATATCTTCAGGAAGTCCGCCGACATTGTGGTGCGATTTGATCGTTTGCGCAGTTGCCGTTCCGCTTTCAATAATGTCTGTGTAAAGCGTTCCTTGCGCAAGGTAGTCGATTCCTTTGAGCTTGTCCGCTTCATCATCAAACACGTAAATGAATTCGTTGCCGATGATTTTGCGTTTTTGCTCAGGATCAGAAACACCTTTCAGCTTGTTTAAGAATCTGTCTTTCGCATCAACTTTAATGACATTCATATTAAAGCCTTCGCTGAACGTTTTCATGACGCCTTCCGCTTCGCCTTTGCGGAGAAGGCCGTGATCTACGAAAATACAAGTCAGCTGGTCGCCGATCGCTTTATGAATCAAAACGGCTACGACAGAAGAATCGACTCCGCCGCTCAAAGCGCAAAGCACTTGTTTGTCTCCGACGGTTTCGCGGATTTTTTGCATTTCGATTTCGATAAAGTTTTCCATTGACCATTCGCCTTTACATTCACAAGGCCCGAAGACAAAGTTTTTCAGAAGGTCATTTCCGTATTCTGAATGACGGACTTCCGGATGGAACTGAACACCGTACCATTTTTTGTCTTTTTTGCTCATCGCCGAGTTCGGGCAGTGATGGCTTGTCGCGTCTACCGTAAACCCTTCCGGCACTTGTACGACTAAGTCGCCGTGGCTCATCCAGACAACTTGTTCTTCCGGAAGATCTTTGAACAAGTCAGGAGTTCCTTGAATCTGGATGTTCGCTTTTCCGTATTCGCGCTGGCTTGCCGCCTCGACTTTCCCTCCGAGGTAATGAGTCATCAGCTGCATGCCGTAGCAGATGCCCAATACAGGAATATCAAGTTCAAAGATTTTTTCATCACAGCGGAAAGATCCTTCATCATATACACTGTTTGGTCCGCCTGAAAGGATAATTCCTTTTGGATTCATTTCTTTGATTTCCTCAGCTGTCAACGTATGGGGATGCAGCTCGCTATATACGCCAAATTCACGGATCCGGCGGGTAATCAGCTGGTTATACTGACTGCCGAAATCAAGAACAAGAATCATTTCATTCACTAACTTCGTCATGGTTGTCACCTAATCTCCTCTAAGTTTTTGACACAGAAAAAACGGAGGACACACGTTCAGCCCTCTGTCGGCAAGACTTGTCCGGAAGCCCGGCTTTTTAACGCTCCCGGGCTCCCATTTAACATTCATTTATTCTAACAACAGGACGATATGCGGTCAAGACTATCTTCTTTTAATTATATTTTCCCACAACTGTCCCGATTCATTCCAAAGCTTTGCGGCATTATCGCTGCGGTATAACGCACGCTCATAGCGCAGCGTCAGCTCGGACATGTCGTTTGTATGGTGCGCCTCGTCAACCCTCGCGGCAAAATCACGGAGCGTTTCTCCGTCTCCCCTGCTGAACCCTTTTCGTTTCAGCTGTCGGAGCAGTGCGGCATATGCGTCGAAAAAGACGTCTTCATCCGTTCGCCGCTTCAATCTGGCTGCTGTAACGTGCGGAATCCAGCGCGCCCGGAGCAGCCAGGCGAGTGCCGCCGCGGCTGAAATCAAAATGACGATGGCTGCATACGGCCATAGCTGTGCCGCGGTTTTGTTGCGGATCACAGGCTGCGGTGCCGCGCTGTGATCCCGCTTTTTCGGCTTTTCCTCTTTTTCCGGCTTTGTTTCCTGACGCTGCTTGTCAGACGGTTCATCCGAGTTCCCCGCTGAGCCTCCGCTGTCTTTTGCCGCGGTATGATTTTGCTCTGACGTAAACTCCGTCGGATTGGTGAAGCCTTTCGTCGGCTCAAACGTCACCCAGCCCTGATCCGGAAAATACACTTCTACCCACGAATGGGCGTTGTTGTTCGTGACTTCATAAATGTGGCCGTTATGGTCGCCTGCCCCTTTATACTCGCCGGATGTATAACCCTTCACCCAACGGGCGGGAATACCCGCAGATCGGAGCAGCACGGCCATTGCCGATGAAAAGTTATCACAATATCCTCTTTTCGTTTCAAACAGAAATTGATCGACATAATCCTGATTGTGCTCCGGAACCGCGACATCCTGTGTATGATACGAAAATGCGGAAGATCCGAGATAATCCTCGATCGCCTTCGCTTTATCGAACATATTATGATGATCCCGCGTCAGTCTGTCCGCAAGCTGTCTCACTCTTTTCGGAAGGCTGTCGGGGACCTGTAAATACCGGTCATTGAATTGATTCTGCTCACGGTATCGTTTTACTTTCACTTTTCTGAGATCATTCAGCTTAAAGACGGGCGCCTGAAAAGTCACCGTGTACCGTCCCATATTGCGGATGTTGCCCACTTGTTCACTGACCGGCGTAATTTGCTCGGTGTTTCCGTTCATTTCAAGCTGAATCGAGTGCTTCGGTTTAATATTGGAGACGCCGATCGGATACATGACGTGATTATAGAGATAATTCTCATCAATGGACACCTGTGCCGTATATCGTCTCGTCTGCACACTCCGGTCAAACCATATATCTTCCACGTTGCCGCCGTTCAGTTTATAGGACATGCCCTGATCGGTCTCCACCCAGCCTTTCCCCGTGTATGTATCCTTCGTTTCCACCCGGAAGTACGCCCGTTCTTTTCCCTTCCATGTGAAAACCGGCGTATCATCCTCCTGAAAAGGGCCGCCCAATGTTTCATCATGATTGCCGTAGCCGATTTTGCTTTCGGCGGCGGGCACTTCTTTGTGGTTTGTTATTTTTTTAAGAAACGGCACGGGGTCCGGCCAGTTCGGGTCTGATTTCGGAGCCGCCAGACCGAATACGACGGAAGCGCAGATAAACAGCATCAGCGGCAGAAACCATTTGAGTATCAATCTTTTTTTAAACGCTATGTGTTCCGTAAGCCGGATGCGCTCCATATACAAAAGCCCCATCATCAAAAAGCCGATAAAGACGATCCGGATGACGGCGTATGCGGCATCATAGGGAGTAAACGTATCAAGCACGGTGATATACGCCACCGTCATGATAAAAAAGAATAAGATTTTCCGCTGATAGATCACCCAGTAATGCAGCAAATACACGAGCAGCCATAAAAGCACAAAAAACAGCAATGTGCGGAATGACGGATTCATATCATTCCATCTTCCGTTCCCGATGTGGCGGGCATTTTGCATCACGTCCCGCAAAAAAGAAACGAGCCATTCCGGCTGAAAAACCGAACCTTTATAAAACAGGATGTGAATACTGATCAACGTAAACAGAATGCAGGACGGCACGGTTACGTACCACCTCATCCGGAAGAATGACAGCAGAAATGCCAAACCGATAAAAACGATGAAAAAACCGGTATGTTTTGTATCCGTAAAATTGTGCAGCGGCCTGAGCCATTCCCATAACAATAAAAAAGCGAGAAAATAAAACAGCAGCAGACTCAGCCTGCTTCCCTGGTTCTCGTCATGCGGCATGGCGCGCCACCTCTCTTTCTAAACAACATGGGACACCCGTTTGTCCCTGATCATTTGCACCTTAATATTTTTTTGAGCGAAGATGAGAGCGAGTTTCCGTTCTTTCTCCGAAAGCGCGGCATTCGTTTCTTTCGCCAAAAACACCGTCATGTCAGCACGGCCGGGCTCAGCCTGTTTGAGAAGGTCTTCTGTAAGACTGCCCGTCACGACGGCAATGGAAGCTTTGCGGACGCGCGGATCCGCCAGCTCTTTTCCTAAACGCCCGCCTGCATCAGCTTCTTCCGATTCTGAAGCTGATGCCAGGTAACGCAGCATCTTTCTGAAATGCCGGTCTCCCTCCCCGACGGGAAATACGGTCCGGTCGCTCCCCAATGAAATAAACCCTGCGGGAGAGCCCTTCATAAGCGCCGTGTAAAGCAGGGATGCCGAAGCTGACACCGCGGCTTCAAACGAAGGGGACGGCCTGCAGTCCAAAAGGAGAATCATATTCATACTCTGCAGCGGGTCAAATTCCTTCGTCATCAGCTCATTTCGCCGCGCCGATGTTTTCCAGTCAAGTGCGGAAAACCGGTCGCCCGGCTGATAATTTCTGACGCTCGCAGCCATTGCGGAACGGTGTACCTGAAACGGAGCGCCGGCACCCGCACCCTCTTCTCCGGATACGGCCTGCGGCTTATAGTGAACAGACCCGTACGCCGGGAAAACCAGAACCGTATCCGTTACGGAAAACGACGCCGTCTTGTCCAAAAGCCCGAGAACATCTCCCGTCCGCACTCTTATCGTATGTAAATGATGCTCTCCGCGCGGCACCTGCGGCAGCTCATATTGTAACGTCAGCTTCCTTTGAAACCACGGAAACACGAGCTGTTTCGCACTGCGCCTCTCGCCAAGCGTTTCCGGCATCACATCTTCAATGACCATATATGTCAGCGGAAACGGCAGGCGCCTCGTCAGCCTGATGGTGACAGACAGCCTGTCGCCTGAGGTTAACTGGGCAGAGGACACGTCACGCGTCACCTGAAACGCCCGCAGCGGGTACACAGCGACCAGCCCGGCGTAAACGGTAAACGGCAAAAACGCATAAAATAAAAACCAGCTCACAAATCCGCCCTGAAACATGGCATAAGAAAAGACAGCCGCCGTCAGTACGGCCAACATAAGCAGCTTCCAGCCATATAGAAGCCAATGCATCTTCTTTCTCATTAGCGGACCGACATCCTTTGGACGGGCACTTTTTCCGTTTGCATGATGTCTTCTATAATCGCTTCCGGCGTCACATCGTTAAATTTCGCCTCGGCGGTCAGGATCATTCTGTGCGGCAGCGTATACGGAGCCAAATACTGGACGTCATCAGGAATGACGTAATCGCGGTCATGAAGCAGCGCGTACGCCTGCGCGGCTTTCATTAATGAGATTGAACCGCGCGGACTTACGCCCAGATGTACGGACGAATGCCGGCGGGTATGCTGAGTAATGCCGACGATATACGCTTTAATTCCCTCATCCACCCGCACCTTCTCCAGTTTTTGCTGAAGGCTGATAAACTGTTCTTTAGAAATGACGGGCTCGATTGTTTCAAGCAGATTGCGCCCTTCCTGCAAAGACAGAACTTGAAGCTCTTCCTCGGCAGTCGGGTAGCCCATGCGCAGCTTAAATAAAAACCGGTCAAGCTGGGCTTCGGGAAGCGGATACGTTCCTTCATATTCAACCGGGTTTTGTGTGGCCATGACGAAAAACGGCTCAGCCAGCCGCATTGTCTTTCCGTCAATCGTGACATTCCCTTCCTCCATTGCCTCAAGCAGGGAAGACTGCGTTTTCGGAGAGGTTCTGTTAATTTCATCAGCCAGCACGATATTCCCCATGATCGGTCCAGGGCGGTATTCAAATTCCATCGTTTTCGTATTATAAATAGAGACACCCGTCACATCTGACGGCAGAAGATCCGGCGTGAACTGAATCCTCTTAAAGTCAGCTCCGATCAGCTTGGCCAAAGCGCGGACCATCATCGTTTTTCCGACTCCCGGCACGTCTTCCAGCAGCACATGCCCTTTTGCGAGAATGGCGGCCAGACTGAGTATGGCGATATCCCGTTTTCCTATGATGATGTTTTCAATATGCTCAACGGCTTTCTCCAGCAGCGGATGCAGCTCTTCTTTATAAGCCATTCTTCTCCTCCTAGTCATCTCTCAAATTTCAATTATCGTAACCTAACTTTACCACAAAATATAAACAGTATAAAAAAACGTTTCCAGCAAATTGTTTCCAGTCTGAAAAAGGAAAAAGCTCCCTTTAGAAAGGAAGCTTTATTTCAGCTGGAGAGGCTCCATATGAACGTGTGAATGGTCAATGGCATGTTCCTCTTTCATCTTGCGTTCTACCTCATTTGCGATCTCATGACTCTCTTTAATGTTCAGATCAGACGGCACTTCAATGACGACATCAATATGAACGGAGCTGCCCAGATATCTCGCTTTAATATCTTTTAAACGGCTGACGCCCGCAATCTGTTCAATCGTCTTTTTATAATCAGAAATATGTTTGACATCAAAACCGTCAGTCAGCGAATGAGAGGATTCCTTAAAAATATCCCACGCGGTTTTGCAGATGATCAATCCGATGATAAACGCGGTAACCGTATCCACCCAAGCCAAATGGAACTGTGAAGCAAAAATTCCGATAAACGTGCCGATACTGACGAGCGCATCTGATTTATTATCAGCGGCCGCAGCTGAAAGGGCCTGGCTGTTTACCTTTTTGGCAAGCCCTTTCGTATAGCGGTAGACCATCAGCATCACGACGGCGCTCCCCGCGGCCGTCCAGGCGGCTATCATATCCGGTGTTTCCTCTTTAACGGAAAAAATAGATTGCGCGGCGCTGAACAGCACTTGCATTCCGACAAGCATCATAATAATGGAAGCGATGAGTGACGCGACGGTCTCCGCCCGAAAATGGCCGTAAGGATGATCTTCGTCAGGAGGTTTCTGAGAGATGCGCAAACCGATGAAAACAGCCGCAGATGCCACGATATCAGTCGTATTATTTAAACCGTCGGCCTGAAGCGCTTCTGAGTGAAACAAATAACCGATCACAAGCTTCACAGCCGACAATGCCGCATATGCGCCAATACTGACAATCGCTCCGGTTTCGCCTTTTTTCAATTCATGATATCTCTCCACTGAAAATCCTCCTTCCCGTTCAATTTTTCCTTCATTATCATACAAAGCGAAGACACAGTGGGTCTATAGAAACATGATTCACTTTCCACAGAAAAATAGTAAGCATAGAACATTTATGCGCTCAGGAAACTTATTTTTATTCACGAAACCCCTCTCATCCCAATCGTATCAAGGATTCTCGCCATCCCATGTTCATGGAATTATTTTCAAACCCATTAAAACACAAAAATAACAGAAAATTATTTCTTTTCCTTCCGGCACCTCTGCTGTACGGACGAGAAAAAATGTCATATTTTCTTACATCATTTTCAACTGTCTGTGGCATTTATGATAGAATAATACTTGTCGGAATATTCAGCATAAACAAGCCAAAAGGAGGCAAAGAATGAATCAGCCTAACTCTTTATCAAAGGGATTAAAAACCCGGCATATGACTATGATTTCAATTGCCGGCGTGATCGGCGCCGGATTATTTGTCGGAAGCGGATCCGTCATTCATTCCACCGGACCCGGAGCGATTGTCTCCTACGCTTTAGCAGGATTATTAGTGATTTTTATTATGAGAATGCTGGGGGAAATGTCCTCCGTCAACCCGACAAGCGGTTCGTTTTCACAGTACGCGCATGATGCCATCGGTCCTTGGGCCGGTTTTACGATCGGATGGCTGTATTGGTTTTTCTGGGTCATCGTCATTGCTATTGAAGCCATTGCAGGCGCCGGAATCATACAGTACTGGTTCCCGGGCATTCCGTTATGGCTGACGAGTCTGCTTCTGACCGTGCTGTTAACACTGACGAATATTTATTCAGTTAAATCGTTCGGCGAATTTGAATACTGGCTTTCCTTAGTGAAGGTAGCGACGATCGTTGTCTTCTTAATCGCGGGATTTGCGTTCATTTTCGGAATCGTCCCCGGCAGCAAGCCGGTCGGGCTGGAAAATCTGGCGGGCAGCGGCGGATTTTTCCCTAAAGGTCCAAGTTCCGTTCTGCTCGGCATCGTCGTTGTCATTTTTTCTTTCATGGGATCTGAAATCGTCGCAATCGCAGCGGGAGAAACGTCAAATCCGGTCGAATCCGTCACAAAGGCGACCCGCTCAGTCGTTTGGCGGATCATTATTTTTTACGTCGGCTCCATTGCGGTTGTGGTCACACTGCTGCCGTGGGATTCAGCCAATATTTTGGAAAGCCCCTTCGTTGCCGTTTTGAGCCATATCGGGGTTCCCGCAGCCGCTCAAATCATGAATTTTATCGTCCTGACAGCCGTTCTGTCCTGCCTGAACTCCGGGCTTTATACGACGTCACGGATGCTGTATTCACTGGCAGAGCGAAATGAAGCGCCGCGGCGTTTTATGAAATTGAGTAAAAGAGGCGTACCGGTTCAAGCCATTATCGCCGGCACCTTTTTCTCCTATATTGCCGTTGTTATGAACTACTTTTCTCCCGACTCCGTATTCTTATTTCTGGTCAATTCATCAGGGGCGATCGCACTGCTCGTCTATCTCGTCATCGCCGTCTCACATCTGAGAATGAGAAAGAAAATCGAACGGACAAACCCTGAATCTCTTAAAATCAAAATGTGGTTCTATCCGTACTTAACCTACCTGACGATCATCGCCATTTGCGCCATCTTGTTATCTATGCTGTTTATCAGCTCAATGCGGTCTGAATTTCTGCTGACAGGATTTATTACTCTGCTGGTGCTTGCCTCATATGTATTCCGCAAAAAACAAAAACCGAAAGAGAGCGCTTCCGAAAGCCGGGTTGCGCAATAACCGCAAACACCCCCCTCAAAAAAGGGCGGGTGTTTTTTTAACCAACCTGTTCCAGGCAGCATTAACTGTAGTACAGGATTTCAATAAATGATAAGGACAGGATGAAAAATGGCACTAGAAAAATTTGCAGATGAACTGCCGATTATTGAAACACTCCAGCCGCAGAAGAAATCAGACGGCAGCACGTATTATGAAGTCACCATGAAGGAATGCTTTCACAAGCTGCACCGCGATCTCCCGCCGACCCGGCTGTGGGGGTATAACGGTTTGTTTCCGGGCCCGACGATCGACGTAAACCAAGATGAGAACGTCTATATTAAATGGATGAATGACCTTCCGGATAAGCATTTTCTGCCAGTGGATCATACCATTCACCATTCAGAAAGCGGCCATCAGGAACCCGATGTCAAAACCGTCGTCCATTTACACGGAGGAGCAACGCCGCCGGACAGCGACGGCTACCCGGAAGCCTGGTTCACAAAGGATTTTAAGGAAACGGGTCCTTATTTTGAGAAAGAGGTATACCATTATCCAAACAAACAGCGCGGGGCTCTGTTATGGTATCACGATCACGCCATGGCGATTACGAGGCTCAATGTGTACGCCGGGCTTGCCGGGATGTATATCATCCGCGAGCGAAAAGAAAAGCAGCTGAAGCTTCCCTCCGGAGAGTACGACGTACCGCTTATGATTTTGGACCGCACGTTAAATGATGACGGTTCCTTGTCTTATCCGAGCGGACCTGCTACCCCTTCCGAAACGCTGCCCGACCCTTCCATCGTCCCGTTTTTTTGCGGAAATACCATTCTCGTCAATGGTAAAGCGTGGCCGTATATGGAAGTTGAACCGCGGACATATCGTTTCCGCATCCTTAATGCCTCCAATACGAGAACATTTTCTCTCTCGCTCAATAACGGCGGGAAGTTTATCCAAATCGGTTCTGACGGCGGACTGCTTCCCCGCTCTGTCAAAACACAAACGATCAGCTTAGCCCCGGCAGAGCGGTATGATGTGCTCATCGATTTCTCCGCCTTTGACGGAGAACATATCATTTTAACGAACGGCACCGGATGCGGGGGCGACGCCGATCCGGATACAGACGCCAATGTGATGCAATTCCGCGTCACAAAACCGCTGAAGGGAGCAGACACAAGCCGGAAGCCTAAATATCTTTCAACCATGCCTAATGTGACATCAAAGAGAATACACAATATCAGGACGCTTAAACTTACAAATACGCAAGACAAATACGGCCGGCCCGTTTTGACGCTGAATAACAAGCGATGGCATGATCCTGTGACAGAAGCGCCGAAGCTCGGCACAACGGAAATCTGGTCGATTATCAATCCGATGGGAGGAACCCATCCGATACACCTGCACCTTGTTTCCTTCCAAATCCTTGACCGGCGCCCTTTTGACTTAGAGCGTTATAACAAATTCGGCGACATTGTGTATACAGGGCCAGCCGTCCCGCCTCCTCCAAGTGAAAAAGGCTGGAAAGATACCGTGCAGGCGCACTCGGGAGAGGTCATCAGAATCGCGGCGACTTTCGCTCCTTACAGCGGACGCTACGTATGGCACTGTCATATTTTAGAGCACGAAGATTACGACATGATGAGACCGATGGACGTCACGGATAAGCAGTAATAAATATCACCCCTTTTAAAGAAGGGGCTTTTTTATTTATCCAAAAAGAAAAAATAAGAAGACACTTATTTGCATATACTGTAATAACAGGAAGACGATGCACCCTCATTGGAAATCTGGATAGAAAAAGGAATTAGGAGATTAGGGAAAAGTATGAGACAATGAAGGAGTGCACGAAAATTCATAAGGGAAGAAGTGACTTTATGTCTTACTACAACAAACGTAATCAGGAACCGCTGCCTAAAGAAGATGTCAGTACGTGGGAATGCACAAAAGAGGACTGTATCGGCTGGAGCAGAAAGAATTTTGCCGGCAGTGATACCCCGACTTGCCCCCTTTGCGGCAGTAAAATGATCGACGGCGTCCGTTCGTTGGTAAATCTCCAAAACAATAATCAAACGGCATCAAGTTAGACCTCCCTTTTACGAGTCTCAACATAGAGAAGGCCTCCATGTCTCATGAGAGGCCTTTGCGTTATCACGTCCTTTTATGATGCAAAGGAGTAATGAACATGAAAAACGATCGGCAGCAGAAAGATCTGAAGGAAATGGCAAAACGCCGGAAAATGAATCTTGCCGCACAGTCATTCATCGAAACGCTTCATTTTGCCGTTCCGATTCTCCGTTTTTTCAAATGGCTCGCCTCAGCCGCAGCCAGCTTTGTTCATTAAAAAACACCCAGCGGGCGCTGAGTGTTTTTTTCATGATTGGATGACGGAAAAACTGTTGATAATGCCGTTGTCATTTTCCCAGACTTTTTCGCATTTTTTCGTATCCAAATGATAAGCATAAATGGTCCGGACCTTCGCATTCCGCCCCGTTTCATCTTTCAGACGCTTAGCGCCTTTTGCTTCCGCCATGAAATAAATGATGCTGCCGTCTTTAGAAAACTGAGGCTGGGCATCAATCAGCGGAGCGAAGTCCTTCCCGTTTGAGATAATCGTTTCATCTTTTTTCGTTTTGACATTCATCAGACGGATGGACGCTTTTTGTTCCGTCCCTTTTTGAGTATAAGATGTAAAGACAAGATTCTTTCCGTCCGGTGACACCGCGACATCGCTGATAAACTGTTCAAGGTTTGTCAGATCCTGAAGGTGTTCGCCCGCTCCTGCCGCAAACCGGATATTCGTCGGTTCAGGGTCAATCCCCTTCTCATTTGCCTCATCCGTTTTTTGATAATCCTCTTTTACGGAATAATGCAGAAGCGCAAAATCGTTTTGGCTGCGGTTATAAAAGAAGCTGCTCACACTGTCGTCTTTCTCATCGGCGGCGGGATACAGATTTTCATAACGTTTCGTTTTCAAATCAAAAGATGCGAGACGGAAAATATCTTCATCCGCTTTTCCGAGACGGAAATAAATGTGCGACAGATCCTTTGATAAAAACAGACTGTCAGCGCTTGCCGTTCCTTTATAAAGCACCGTCTTCTTTTTCGTCTTCAGATCAAGCTTATACAGACGCATCTCATTTTGGTCATTATTCCCGACAAAATAGAGCACCTGATGGGTGTCATCCAGCGCAAACGCCGGATATGCCGAAAGCTTTTCCTCGTACAGCACGCGGCTGTCTTCGTAATATTTCGTCATCAGATCTTTGTCTGTAATGGAAACAAGCAGCTTGTCATGGCCGCCGGAGACAACGGCTTTTCCGCCGCCGTCGCTTTTTCCTTTAATCAGTAAAACGGCCGCGATGACCGCCGCCGCCAAAACGGCGGCCAGCAACATCCAGATCCATCGTTTCTTCTTCATTATCAATCTCTCCGTCAATCAGAAAAAGCAAGAATCAGTGTCCTTGCTTTTTAAGATGGTCTATTTTAATAGCTGTAGTGTCCGGATACTCTTCCTTTGCTTAATGGATATCCGAGCGCTTTGAACGCTTTCGGGCTGACATCCAATACGGCATTCGGCATACGGCCTACATCATTTTTGTATACGGTGATAACCTTTTTCGGTTTTGCTTTGGCATAAGCTCTGATTTTCGTTCCGTTTCTCGGAACGTCAAATCCTAATTTTGTCGCGCAATCCCAGTGTCCCAGTTTTTTACCGGACGATCCTTTTTTACCGACTCCATTATACCATGTAATATTTCCGTTCACTTTTTTAGCACTTGCATCAGAAGAGTAACTGATCGCTCCCAGCGTGCTTCCTGCTAAAATCACTAAGGCTAAGAATAACTTCTTCAAGCTTTCGTCCTCCTGATTCTTTATTCTAGGCAAAATTATACACCAAGAAGACGATTATAATATTTCAATCACTTTACATGTTCGTTACAACGTGATGAGACATGCACATAACGACGGCACAATTTCCTGTTCTATATAATTCCATGGTAAATTATACTACAAAATTTAATTCATTAGCGTTATAATATTCATAGAGTATTTCTGCATTCAATATGGACTTTTTATAAGGCCTATTGATAGTTGCATAATATGATATATTTTGAGAAATCAGGCTTTAGGAAGCAGGCACTTTATTCCTTTTAACCGTGGTTCATATTGATCATGTACCTATACTCGTTTCAATCAGACTAGGAGTGATAATCAATGAAAGCGGCAAGATGGCACAATCAAAAAGACATTCGAATCGAAAACATTGATGAACCTAAAGCAGAACCGGGTAAAGTCAAAATTAAAGTCAAATGGTGCGGGATTTGCGGAAGCGACCTTCATGAATATTTGGGAGGCCCGATCTTTATTCCGGTCGGCAAACCTCATCCGTTAACAAACGAAATGGCGCCCGTCACGATGGGTCACGAATTCTCAGGAGAAGTCGTTGAAGTGGGCGAAGGCGTCAAAAATTACAGCGTCGGCGACCGTGTCGTCGTGGAACCGATTTTTGCCACACACGGACATCAGGGAGCCTATAACCTTGATGAACAAATGGGATTCTTAGGCTTAGCCGGAGGAGGCGGCGGATTTTCTGAATATGTATCCGTTGACGAAGAATTGCTGTTTAAGCTTCCTGAAGAGCTTTCTTACGAACAGGGCGCGCTTGTTGAGCCGTCAGCGGTAGCGCTTTACGCCGTCCGCCAAAGCAAATTAAAAGCGGGCGACAAGGCGGCAGTTTTTGGCTGCGGACCGATCGGGCTGCTTGTGATTGAAGCCCTGAAAGCGGCCGGCGCCACAGATATTTACGCGGTTGAACTTTCACCGGAACGTCAGGAAAAAGCGAAAGAACTCGGCGCTATCATCATTGATCCGTCAAAAACGGACGATGTCGTTGAAGAAATCGCTAAACGCACAAACGGCGGCGTTGATGTTTCTTATGAAGTAACAGGCGTTCCTGTCGTTCTCCGCCAGGCGATCCAGTCAACAAACATTGCCGGTGAAACGGTTATCGTCAGCATCTGGGAAAAAGGAGCGGAAATTCATCCGAACGATATCGTCATCAAAGAACGGACCGTAAAAGGCATTATCGGATACCGTGACATCTTCCCTTCCGTTCTTGCACTGATGAAAGAGGGCTACTTCTCAGCAGATAAGCTCGTCACGAAAAAAATCGTGCTCGACGATCTGATTGAAGAAGGCTTCGGCGCTTTAATCAAAGAGAAAAACCAAGTGAAAATCTTAGTCAAACCGAACTAAACCGTTCAGCTGAATATCAGACACATCCGAAAAAGAGCCGTTCCGGCTCTTTTTTTCATCTCATCGTCTTTCCTTCCTTTTCCTTTTAAAAATGATCCCCTCTGCGCAAACTATTTTTTACCCTGTCCCGTCTATCCTTAGGCAGCAGCCTATGATACGTATTTTTAAAAAAGGAGCCCTTTGAAGCAATGAAGAACGAAACAGCCAAAGCGTCGCTTGTGACGTGCATAACTGAGCGCAAGGAAGACTTTTACCGGCTTGCGTACAGTTACGTAAAGAACAAGGATGACGCGTTAGATATTGTTCAGGAATCAATTCAAAAAGCGCTGACATCGGTCGAATCCGTCAAAAACCCCGATGTGATCAAAAGCTGGTTTTATAAAATTTTAGTGCGCACGGCCATTGATTTTCTCCGCAAACAGAAAAAACTGAAAGTGATGGACGATGAAACGATCGAGTTTTTAAGCCGCGGAAAGGAAGATCGCTACAAAGACACAGACCTTCACGAAGCGCTTGATGACCTGCCGCATCAATATAAAACCATTATCATTCTGCGTTTCTTTGAAGACCTGAAATTAGAAGAAATCGCGGACATCACGGGGGAAAACATCAACACCGTCAAAACACGCCTTTACAGGGGGCTGAAGCTCATGCGCATTCAGCTGACGAAGGAGGATCTTTCTTAATGGAAAAGAGATTAGAACAATTAAGAGAAGAGTATAAAAGTGTGCCCATTCCTAAGGAACTGGACAGCATTGTCGAAAAAGCCCTTCGGCAAAAACCGAAGAAAAAACGAATCGTGATGTGGCCGACATCCGCGGCAGTCGCTGCGGCCGTCTTATTTACCGCCGTTGTCAATATCAATCCGGATGCCGCACAAGCCATGTCTAAAATCCCCGTCATCGGCAAAGTCGTCCAAGCCATCACATTCACGGAGATGAAGGAAGAAAAGAACCAATCAAGCATTGATGTGAAAACGCCCGCTCTGTCCGGACTTTCCGATCATAAACTCGAAGACAGCATCAACCGGCATTACATGAAAGAAAGCAAAAAGCTGTATCAGGAATTTATGAAGGCGACCTCAAAAAGCAAAAAAGGCCACCTCAGTATTTACAGCGATTATGAAACCGTTACTGACACAGCGGATCTGATCTCAATCCGACGTGATATCGAAAAAACGCAAGCTTCCTCTTATACACAAAGCCGTTACATCACGATTGATAAAAAGAATGAGGCCGTACTTACGTTAAAGAGCTTATTTAAAGATGACCGTTATATTAAAGTCATCAGCCAAAATATTAAAGAACAAATGAAAAAACAGATGAAAGAAGATCCGAATAAAATATACTGGGTCGAAGATGATGATATGACGGAGCCTTTTAAAGCCATCCGCGCCGACCAGAATTTTTATATTACAGATAAGCACAAACTTGTTATTTCATTTGACGAATATGAAGCGGCACCCGGATATATGGGCGTTACAGAGTTTACAATACCGACCTCCGTCATCTCCAAGCTGCTTGTCGGAGACCGCTACATCAGATAAAGAAAGAAAAAAATCCATGATATCCGCAGATCATGGATTTTTTCTTTCGTCCCGCAACAGCCAAGATGCACAAGGGACCCTTTTCATATAACAGACGCCGGACGGGGGCTGAAAAGTTTAAGAAAATCACAGCATTTCATTCATTTTTTCTGAAACAAAATCCCCTTCCGAATGCGTCTAATTAACGGAACAAATGGAAGACTGTACAGAAATCTGCCATAGCCATCCGCAAAACAGCGAGAATTTCCGCGCACATTATTGGAGGAATACCATGTCAGACAAGTCACTGCATCACCGCTATATTCCCGGACTGGATGGACTTCGCGCCTTTGCCGTCCTCGCAGTTATCGCATATCATCTGAATTTTAACTGGGCCGACGGCGGTTTCATCGGTGTTGATATCTTTTTTGTTTTATCGGGGTATTTAATTACATCTATTATATTGCCTGCCCAAGGCAATGCCATCACCCTTGATTTGCGTGATTTTTGGGTGCGCCGGATCAGGCGGCTTCTGCCGGCGGCTTATCTCATGATTATCACGACGGTCATTTGGGTCGTATTGTTTAACAGCGAGCTCCTGCATACCGTACGCGGAGATGCGGTCTCCTCACTTTTTTACATAAGCAATTGGTGGTTTATCTTTCATAAACTTTCTTATTTCGACAGCTTCGGCTCCCCTTCGCCATTAAAAAACCTTTGGTCGCTGGCGATTGAAGAACAGTTTTATATCATATGGCCCTTCCTGCTGCTTGCGGGGATGTACATATGTAAAACACGGGCCCGGCTTGCGGCCGCGGTCATGTTCCTCGCGTTATGTTCAGCAGTCGTGATGAGTATGATGTATGTGCCCGGCGGAGATCCGAGCCGCGTTTATTACGGGACGGATACCCGCTCATTTGAATTGCTGATCGGCTGCGCTTTAGCTTTAGTGTGGCCGATGAAACGATTATCTTCCAAACGGCTGCCGAGCAGCATGAAACACTTGCTTCACGGGACGGAGCTTGCTGCTTTTGCCGCGCTGCTGCTTTGCGTCTTTTACACGGATGAATATGAACCCTTCCTGTACAAGGGCGGCATGCTTTTGATCAGCATCACCGCAGCGGTTCTTGTCGCATGTTTATGCCATCCGAGCAGCTTTTTGGGACATGTTCTTTCATGGAAGCCGCTTCGCTGGATCGGAACGAGATCATACGGAATCTATCTTTGGCATTACCCGGTTATCGTACTGAGCACACCCGTACAGGAAATCGGAAATCCGGTTTATTGGCACTGCGCCGTCAGAATCGGCGCCACTTTCATTCTTGCCGAGCTATCTTACCATTTCATTGAACAGCCGATCCGCACTGCGGGCTTCCGGCCATTTTTACGCCGCGTGTTTCTGAACCGCTTTCTGGAATGGAAGACATCCTCTGTCATCAGCAGAATGTCGCTCGGCCTCATTCTTGCCGCCATTCTCGTATTTGCGGGCGGGCTGTCAGGGATAGCCGAAGAGAAAAAACAGCCGCAATGGACGTACGCGCAAAATGATCAGCAAGAAACCGCCGCCTCTTCGCACAAAACGGCCGATCACGATCAGCCTGCAAAAGAAGAAGACAGCAAGAAAAAACACGGCGGCGAAAAAACGGACACCGCGTCAGACAAAAACAAGAAAGAACCAACAGACAAATCAAATACAAAGAAAAACGAAGAGAAAAAGGAACGGTCATCTCAAAAAACGGCTGATTCAAAACAAACACAGCCTCAGCAAGACGTGCTGGCCATCGGTGACTCGGTGATGCTGGACATTGCGTCATACCTGCGGCAGTCCCTCCCTCATGTCACCATCGACGGAAAGGTAGGAAGACAAGTCTCTCAAGCACTCCGGCTCACTTCGGAATATGCGTCATTTAATCAGCCGAACAAAGCGGTCATCATCGAGTTAGGGACGAACGGCTATTTCACAAACAGCCAAATTGAATCACTGATCAGCTCCTTTTCAAAAGCCGATATCTATCTTGTCAACACACGTGTGCCGCGGCAGTGGGAAAGCAAAGTAAACGAGTCATTGCGCCGGCAGGCCGAGTCACGGAAAAATGTGACGCTTGTCGATTGGCACGCAAAAGCATTGCAGCACCCTGAATACTTCACACCGGACGGCGTCCATCTCATACCTGAGGGTTCTAAAGCGCTGACATCTCTCATCGTTCAAACAATGAAATCATGACAAAAAAAAGAGGCCCCAAAAAGGCCTCTTTTTCGTATATCGTCAGGCAAGCTTCTGTCCGCAATTCGGGCAAAAATTCGCGCCTTCCGTTTTCGTTCCGCAGTTCGGACAGAATTTCGGCTTAGCCGCTCCTTCCGAGCCGTTCGCCGGTGCCGTGCCCTGATTCTGCTGACTTTGATCTTGCTGCGGCTGGTTCTGCTGATTTTGATTCATTTGGTTCATCATTTGATTTGCCACATTCATTCCCATCATCATGCCCGCCATGTCGGAGGCGGCGCCGCTTCCGTTCATTTTGCCGGATGACATTCCGTCCGTCATGGAAATCTGCTGATAGCGGTTCACATCGCCCACCATGCCGTAAGAAGCGTTTTTCGTAATCATATCCTGAACTTCCTGCGGATAGTTAAAGCTCATAATATTGAAGCCCGTAATCGACATGCCGTCTCCGATCAGCTGCATATCAAGATCTTCTTGAATCCCTTTTCCGATTTCAAAGGAATTCGACTGCAGATTGAACATATCTTTTCCTTCTCTGGTGATCCATTTCATCAAAAGCTGATCGAGAATAGACGTAATCCGGATTTTAATGTCCTCCACTAAATAGCTGTCTTTGACACCCGCAATCTTATCAATCAATCCGATGTAGTCAATGACCTTGAAGTTAAATGTGCCGTTTGCGCGGATCGGCATACCGCCCGGCATACCTGCCGCCGGAATGTTGATGGCGTTTTTTGTGCCCCACTTCACGGTGAACTCCTTCGTATTCACAAACAGCACTTCAGCCCGCATGCCGCTGTTAAAACCAAACTTAAACCCTTTTAGTGTAGATAGAAATGGAATGATTTCTGATTCGATATCATAATCGCCGTCATCACGGAAAATCCCTTCAATCTTCCCGTTGTATAAAAAGATGGCATCCTGTCCCGGCCGGATGATCAGACGGCTGCCTTTTTTAATTTCACGGTTGTTCCATTTATAGAAAACCATGTCGTCTCTGAATTCTTCCCACTCCACCACATTTGCTAACTGATTTCTGAAAAAACCCATGTATGCTCAAATCCTTTACATATAATTTAAAAACTTCCCTTGCTTCCGCTGTAACTCGTTCCGCCCCTCGTGACTCCGCCGTCATTGTCATTATCTTTATCAGGCTTTTTTTCTCTTGTAACGTCGGTTCGGATATATGTGTCGTGCTGGCTCAGCACTTCAGACGTATCGTGATCCATATACGTGCTGCCGGTGACGGTGACCTTGCCGCCGGAATTGTACACCATCACAGTGACGGCGATTCCGGCCGCGGCTGCGGCAATAATGAGCTGAAACCACCATGTGAGCAGCAGATTGTCAGACTTGTCGTCCGGGCTTTTCCCCATATCTTTATAAGCCATCTTGATGTAGGTCTGAAACGCCTTTTCATAATGGCCTGCGGAAATATCTGACGAGATCGTATTCCTGATCGTATTCAGCCGGCTGTTATTCAAATACGTCTCCGCCTTTTTATATCCCGAGATAAATACTTCCCGATTTTTCATATCAATGGTCAATATCGCCGTACTTCCGCTAAAATGACTGTCATAAAAATCACCGGCGTACTGCTCGATGTCCTTACCGCCCGTTCCGTTTGCGGTCAGAATGATAAAATCGGTATGGCGCTTTGCCCCCAGCTTCCCGGCCAATTCCTCAAGTTTCTTCGTTTCATCCTTCGTTAATAAATGAGCATTGTCATAAACATATTGCTTCTGTTCCGCGGCAGACGCCGATGTATGTAAAGAAAAAGACAGCATCAGAAAAAGGACAAAGCAGAAGAGACACGCTTTTTTTATCGATACTTTCATCAAAAACCGCCTCCTATCATAAGTGAGACGAGTCTTAATGCTACAAACGCACCGGCGGTTATGCCGCCGAACCACGCGGCCACTTTTCCGGCACTGATCGGCGGTTTGCCGACAACCTTGCCCGTCTGCCCGTTCATCGCAAAAATGTGCTCAGCCCGCTCATAGTCGTAGCTGACCATCCAGACCGGAAGCAGTACGTAAAAGCTGCTGATTTTATCGGTCTGAATCTGCTCATCCGTAATGTCAGCCGTCGTATATCCGGAGAAGGTGGATCTGATATAAGAATCAATATAATGGCTGATTTTATCCTTCGCCCGCGGAAAGAGATCGTCATCGGTATAATTGTACTTTTCCGCTATATATCCCGCTAAATAGGCCGTATTAAACTCCTTCAGCTCACTGTATGAGTAAGGTTCCAATTTGTCCATTAATTCATCATTCATTTTTTCTGAAGCGTCGACCGGAATTTTGAGATAATCAAGATTGATATCGCGGTACGCGTTGTAATACTCGGTCTCCGTCACCCGGTATTCTCCATCATCATAGTGATGCACTCTCGTACAAACGGCATTGACCTGAACCTTGCTGTTTAAATCAAACATCCAAAACGGCACGTACATGCCGGTTATGCTCTTCACCCGGTCGGCAGACATAAATCCTTTCGGTGTCAGACGGCCGTTTCGGCACCATTTTTTAAAAGCGCTCATGGCCTCTTCTTTACTGATCGTAAAAGGGATCACCATCGAAGGCGCGAGATTTCCCGATAATCGGTCGGCGAGAACGGCGGCTCCTCCGCAAAACCCGCACGTCGTGGCCGTCGTTTCCGCCTCAGTCATTAATACCGCGCCGCAATTCTCACAGCGGTACTCGTTCGCCTCATTTTCGGAAAATCTCGTCGTTATATACTCTTTTGGCAGGCTCTCAATCTGATCCTGCCGCCCGCAGCTGTGACATGTCAGCATGCCGGATGAACTGTCAAAGACCATATCATCGCCGCAGTTCGGGCATTTATAAGAAATGATCATTCTGTTTCTCTCACTTTCTCTTTATATCGGACAAAGCTGCAGCCCGCTGTCTATTGATCTTTACTGAAAAGCATTTTCTGCTTGAGCGCCGCCAATTCATCATCGACACTGCTTTGATTGCTGTCATATTTAGCCGTCAGCTCGTCAATATCGTCTTTCGGAGACGCGTTCAGCTCAGCCATCGCATTGGCGTGATCAAGCGCTTGGTTGACCTTGTCTTCCATTCTGCCGAAAGCTGTCAGCGATTGGCCCGCATTTGACACAGAGGACCCCAATTTGTTCATTCTCTCCTGCGTTTTTGCCACAGACCACTTCGCTTTGATGGCATTTCGGCGCGACTCAAGCTCTCCGATATCAGCGACAAGCTTGTCATGCATTTTGCGCATTTGAGACGCGTTGGATGAAGCGAGCTGATAAGCCGTTTGCAGCTCGGTCAGTCTTGATTCAACAGCCGCTTTCCTTTCCAAAAATGTCCGCGCATCAGCTTCATTGCCGGCCTGCAACGCTTTCATCGCATAACTTTCCATCTTTTCGGCATCAGCCTGGCATTCAGTTAGCGCTCTTTTCGCCCGCTGTTCCTCAGCCATGACAGAAGCCGTCTCCGCTTTCACTTTTCCTAAATCACTGTTCAGATTCCGCAAATATTGATCAACCATTTTTTCAGGGTTTTCAGCTTTATCCAGCAACGCATTGATATTACTTGACATGATGTCTTTAAATCTTCCTAAAATACTCATTTTTCATTTTCCTCCCAAAATTAAATAGTAACAAGTTCACAGTTATATATACTGTTTTTTTCGAAAAAAGTTTCATTTTCTCATGAATTTATGTATTTTATATGAAAATAGTCTCATTCAGCCCATTTGTGCCGGCGGAAATTCTTTATGACCAGATACAGTGAGAACAAAAAATAAATAAACAGCCCGATCATCAACCCGCTCACTAACGGATAATGCTTCGCCGCATACACAAAGAAATCCAGCTGCGAAATCTGTTCCGGACTTGTAATCGTATCCGTCCCATTCAAAAGCTTTGAGAATTTAGCCGTATAATTCCAATCAAACGAATCAGAAACAAGCTCACTCCCCTGATACCAATTGACAGCGGCGAGACAAAGAAAACAAAAAACAGAAAACGCGCATTGCACAATAAGAAAAACATGTTTCATGAAAAACATTCCTCCGCGGTTCAATATCATAGGCCGTCACACTATACATGACGGCAGCAGCAGAAACTTGGTTTTACTCAGAACTGATAAAAAAGTGATTGTATGTACTTCACAGCGGTTCAATTTACTGGATGCCTTTCTAAAGTATACCGTATATCGTAAAGGGTTTCAGACCTAAATAAAGAGGATGCTTCCCGAAGTCCGATGACTTTCAAGAAACATCCTCCATACTTTACAGTGATACTTCAACCTCTTTTAAGCTCGGCAAAGCATCGATCGCACCGATTTTGGTGCACACGAGCGCCCCCACCTTATTGGCAAATGAGACAATATCACGCAGCTTCGCAAAATCATCGGCTGCCGTCTGAATCTCATCGGTGCGCGCCAGCTGATACAGCGCCGCGCCGACAAACGCATCTCCCGCTCCCGTTGAGTCTATTGATGTCACCGGAATGCTCGGAATGATGTCAATATCCTTCCCATTTGATAGAAGGGTTCCGCTTTTCCCGAGTGTCACCGCCACAATGCCGGCTCCGATCTCATGAAGAACCGCAACACCTTCTTTATGATCCTTCGCACCGCTGATGATCTCAAGCTCTTCGTCACTGACTTTCACAAAATCACTTACGGCAACGGCTTTTTTTGCGGTGTTTATAAACTCTGAAACTCTTCCTTTCCATAAATCCTCACGGTAGTTAGGATCGAAGGAAATAAACTGTCCATTGTCTTTCGCAATCGACATCAGCCGTAAATAGGCTGAGCAAAACGGATCAGATAATAATGCTGTCGCTGATCCGAAATGAAGGATTTTCGCATCGTTTACCTTTTCCAGGTCAATATCATCCAGCGTAAACAAAGCGTCCGCTCCTCTGTTAAACACAAAGTCGCGCTCCCCATTTTGTTTTAATGAAACAAACGCAAGCGTTGTAGGCGCTTTCTCATCCATGACGAGCATAGAGGTATCGACGTGTACGGCGTCCAATGTCTGCTTCAGAAAATACCCGAACGGATCTTTGCCTGTTTTTCCGCTGAAAGCCGCGTCTCCGCCCAGCTTAGCAATCGCTGCCGACACATTCGCCGGTGCCCCGCCGGCACTTTTTAAAAAATTACGTCCTACCGTCAAATCAACATCCACATCGGTACAAAAGAAATCAATTAACAATTCTCCAATACAAATAACAGATTGGCTTCCCACATTATCACACTCATTTATCAATTCTCGATTATAGTTTCAGTATAGTGCTTTCTGTCATAAATACAACCGTTTACATAGAATATTTTAAATTTTACATATACTCATCTTGCAGCTCTTTGCTCCAGATCAGACATCATCTGCTGATATTTTTTTTCAGTTAAAGGATAAAAAGAAATAAGAATAATAGACAGCAGAATGAACAATCCCGGGATGAGCGCATTCATATTTTTAATCGCATTCAATGACGAGGCTGTCTGATCGGTATTCGCGGCATATCCGGCGATTCCGAGATAAACGGCCGAAAATGACCCGGCTAACGCAACTCCGAGCTTATTGATGAAACTCATGCTCGAAATCACCACGCCATCAGCCCGGACACCGGTTTTCCATTCCGCATAATCGACACAATCGGCAACCATTCCCCAAGCAAGCGTATTTAAAGGCGTCGTAAAAAATCCCGAAACGAAAAGCCAAAAGAAAATAAGCGGCAGCGAAGAATACGATGTAAACTGAAGGCCCGCATAAGAAATCAGCGATAGCGCCGCCGTGATGATCATGACCTGCTTCCGGCCCCGCTTCTCAGAAAAGAAAGGAATAAACAGATTGCTGATCAGCGCCGCTCCGAAAAATAATACAGTTCCTAAAAACACAAATTCCTTATGGCTGACGTTATACGTAAAATAGTACACCATCGTGCTGAGCTTAATGTTAAACCCGATCGCAAACGCCAAAAATGCAGAAACCAAAATGAGCAAAGGCTTGTTTCGGAACAAAACAGACAACGTCTTTTTCATTCCTTGTTTTTTTCTTTTTTCAGGCTGAATCCGTTCCCGCACAGTAAAGAAGCTGAACAGATTCAATGCGATGCTCACCGCCGCATAGATAAGCGCCGTCATCTGGAATCCAAACGCCTGATCTTTCCCGCCAATGGCGTCCGCAAGCGGTGTCGCACAGGAAATCGATAACAGAATGCCGATATAAACCAAAATCATCCGGGTCGTCGTCAGAACCGTCCGTTCCTCCACGGAATTCGTCATCCGTCCCGTTAAGCTGTTGACCGGAATCGTCTGCATGCTGAAGGACATCCCAAGCAGAATATAAGTGATGTACGCATAAACCATGTTCCCCGTCTCGCCGAAATGAGGGGTCGTGAAACATAAGAATGTGAATAGCGCAAAAGGAAACGCCACCCACAAAAGATACGGCCTTGCCTTTCCCCATCTTGTATTCGTCTTGTCTAAAATCACGCCCATAATCGGGTCAAAAATAGCGTCCAGCACCCTTACGATAAGAAACAAAGCTGCAATGACCGCAGGCTTAATGCCGCCGACGTCTGTATAGTAGAATAATAAGTATGCGTTTACAAACTGAAAGATAATATTGTACGACATATCGCCGAATCCGTAGCCGATCCGTTCCATCCAGGACAGGCCGCGATATTTCGTCTTTACTGCCGCTGCTTTTTCTGTTTCAATCATCATTTCCCACCCCAAGAATCCGTTTTCATTTTTGATAAGCAAGAGGGAGAATGCAAAGATCCTCCCCGTTCACTCAGCGATTTGGATACACCATCACTTTTAAGCATTCATTTTTGTATTGAAAGGCCCGTTCCATCGCCTCTTGCGTCTTCTCCAGCGGATATTGGTCCGTTATAAGGTGCTTCGTGTCCACTATGCCGGAAGCGAGAAATTCAATTCCCTTCGGATACGTATTCGCATAACGGAAGATTCCGTAAATATCAATCTCGTTATCCGCAATAAACGGCACATTGAGCGGAATCTCGTTCTGAGAAGGCAAACCGACAATCGCCAGTTTTCCGCCCCGGCGCACGGAAGCCAGTGCGGATTGCAATGCCGCCGGATTCCCCGCTGTTTCCCAAGCAGCATCAACGCCTCTGTCATTCGTGATCGTTTTGATTTCTTCACCGGCATCCTGTTCCCGGACATTGATGACATGCGTCGCTCCCATTTTTTTCGCAGCTTCTAACCGCAGCGGCTCCAAGTCGGTCACAATAATTGTGCCTGCCCCGTATGCTTTCGCTGCCGCAACGGCCATCAGCCCCACAGGGCCCATTCCCATGATCGCAACCGTTGAACCGGGCTGAAGCTTCGTTCTCGAGGCCGCATGAATGCCGACAGAAAACGGTTCAATCAAAGCCGCATCTTCATAGGATAGTGAATCCGGAATCGAGAAAACAAAGTCCTGGCGCATTTTGATATATTGGACAAACGCGCCGTCAACCGGCGGTGTCGCCAAAAACTGTACATCCGGGCAAAGGTTATAACGCCCCTCCTTACACGCCTCACAGCGTCCGCATGTGACACCGGGTTCGACAGCGACCCGGTCTCCTATTTTAAATTGATCGACAGACGATCCGATGGCGGCAATTTCTCCCGCGCATTCATGACCGAGGATAAATGGTTTTTCCACTACATAATTGCCTATTCTGCCATTTGTATAGTAATGCAGATCAGATCCGCAAATTCCGACAGCCATCACCTTAATCAACACTTCATCATGATTGATGTCAGGCACGGGCAATGTTTCGATTTTGATTTCTCTCGTGTTGTGCATAACCGCCGCTTTCATGTTTTGAGGCACTGTGTGAGTCATTTGGCAAAATCCTTTCTCTGCTTTGAAATGTAAGTGCATACATTTTTGTTTTCTCTATTACTGCCCCTATTTTATCTGCTTTTCAAGACGTACAACAGCCTTTCCTGCTGTATAAAAGGACAGCCTCACTGTACTTTTTATTTTTTCATATACAAAAAACACTGAATTGATAAAATAGTACTAATAGGAGGTGCAGGCTAATGGCTGAACTTGAAAACCGGACACAATTTGCAGAACTGCTGGCACCTGCCGTCAAATCGCTGAAACATCATCCTGATTACAAAATCAAAAGGACAAAGAACGTAAAATCCGGACAGTCTTATATAGATCAAATCGCACTCCGAATAGGCGTTTCCTCTAACACGATCAAAAGCTGGATCGGACAGATGGGCGCAAACTACATTCCCGGACGAATTGACGACGGAAAGCTGTTCGGAATGATCTGGATCATTATAGAAAAGACTGACATGGATCCTGAATGGCTGACCGGCCTTCTGGAAACCACCACCATTCCCGTCATCAAACCCGCATTGCCCGTTTGGACGGCGTCTTGTCTAAAAAAAGCAAAAATACTCCGGAAAGACGGATCATTCGGAGCGCCGAGTGATGAAGATGTTGAAAAAGCAGTAAAGCGGCTGTTTCATGACAGACCAAGCCACGAAACGAATGCGCTTACAAGAAAGTCCGTCACGCATAACTTACCGTCACGCCGGACGGGGAACTTTATCGGCCGCTGCTTTGATATGGAAGCGATCCGGCAATGGATGCTGTCCCCGTCACCGGTCTGTTTAATCACGGGCTGGGCCGGCATGGGAAAAACAACAATCGCTCTTGAAGCAGCCTACCTTTGTGCCGGCAGTTCACCAGATTGGCCGGCATTCAACAGCATCATCTGGATCAGTGCGGATTGGAAAGGATTGAGCTTCAGCGATTTTTTAAACACGATCGCCTATCAGCTCGGACGCACAGAACAAATCGACAAATCAATCAACGAAAAACGGTTCGTCGTCCGCAATGCATTAGCCGCTCATTCAAACGAAAAACCAGTATTGCTGATCGTTGACAGCATTGATACAGCGGAACGTGACATTCACGAATTTATCATCGGCCTTCCGCAAGGCGTAAAAGTCCTTCTTACGGCACGGGAAAACGTAAAACAGACATACCGGGACGGCCTCGGGGAACTGGCGGCCATCCAGCTGAGCGGCCTTGAACAAACGGATGCCCTTGAATTTTTCCATCAAGAAGTGCACCGCTGTCTGCAAACATGCAACCTCCCGCATAAACGGGAAAAGCTGGAGCAGCTGTTGCAGCTATCGCCTGACCTTAAGAATGAATTCATCTCGGCAGCCGCCGGCAATCCGAAGGCGATGGCACTCAGCATTGCATACATGTCAGACGACGACATCCCCGCTCCCCAGCTCATACAAGAGCTTAAACAAGCAGGCTACTCATTATTGGAATTGTTTGAGGTTCTCTTTGGCCGCACATGGGACAGATGTCATGATGACACACGAAAACTATGGCAGACGCTTTGCTTTTTCGCTAAGCCCCCTGATGAAAAAAGCTTGGCTCAAGCGGCCGGATTAGACGTCCGGCGGTTTCATTACGCGATTGAGCAAATGCGGTCATATGCTTTAATACAGCCGGAACGAAGCGAAGGAAGTATTCAATACGCTGCCCATCAAACCGTTGTCGCTTACGGAGAACAGCACTTATCCGAAAATCACGAATTTGCAAAAGAAGCCCGCAGCCGCTGGGCGCATTATTATATTGATTATGCGGAAACCCATATAAAGCGGGAACAGCCCAATTCTATCTATTGGAGCTACCTGCTGGGACGGAATTTAGAGCAAATGAAAAAGGAATGGCCGAACATCCTAAAAGTCATCGAATGGTCGAGCGAAACCGGACAACATGACATCCTGATCAAACTCATCATCCGCATCAGCCATTTTCTAAGCAGAATCAACCTGCCCCTGCGAATCGAATACGGATTAAAAGCCGCCGGTGCCGCCCATCAATCAGGCGAACACACGCGGGAAGCTTACTTTCGGATCGACACGGCAGGCTGGGCGCTGATGGAAGTCAACGATTCAGACGGAGCTCTCAGGCAAATAGAAGCCGGCCTGAAGATACTCGAACAATCAGGCGCGCCGGATCACGACGACTTGAAAGTATGGGGAACCGCCCTGCAATCGAGGCTGCTGTTAAAAATCGGAGAACCGGAAAAAGCGGCAGCAATGCTGGACGGCATCAAAGATCAGCCCGTCTCGCCCATTATCCGGCACAGGGTTCTTCTGGTCTGCGGCGACCTGAGTTTCGCCCGCTCTCACTACGAAGAAGCCATCACATTATACGAAGCGGCAAACACAACCAGCGCCGCATACGGCGGCGAAAAAACAATAGAAGCCTATTTCAACCTGGGCATGGCTTACGTAAAGTGTGATCAACTCGAAAAAGCGGAAAAAGCCTTTGAACAAATGCTCTATGACAAACACAACGCCAATCAAGTTGAACTGATCTACTATTATTACGGGATGGCGCAGCTGTTGTATCGAAAAGGAGAGAAAACGAAAGCGATGGAATCCAATCAGAAGGCAATTCGTCTGATTGATTCGTGGGAGCCTGGGATTGGGATTCGGGGTGAGGTTGAGCAGCTGAGAATGGTGCTTGAAGGAAATGGTGAAGTCACATTGTAGTTAGGAAAGTGTGAATTCCATCTAAGATAAACCCCTCACACCTTATTTATAAATAAATCAGGCCTTATCAGTTGAGTTAACTGATAAGGTCTTTTTTGCTAGAATGCATGAGCAATTCAGATGAAATCAAATATCCACCCTTGATATAACAAGGGTTTTTGCTGTTTATTTGCATTATTCCTCCTAACATCATGAAAAATTAGTTTTTAATAGATATTTTTGAATCAATGTTTAGCAGTGATGGGATACCAAATCTGTCAAAATGATAAAACCAGTACTAGGGCTACACTAGAACTTAATAGGATGTCAAACTGTATGTGGCCTTTAATGTTTAAAGCTAGCAGTAAGTTGAATGATTTCCAACTTTGATATTTCAAGTGATATTTTATAGCTTATTCTCTTCCGCTAAGAATTTTTTAGAAAAAGTGGTAATTTCCCCTTGAAATTTAATTGATTATAGTCGATTATATATAGGTATTATATTATATAAACTGGGGGTTTTAGGTGAAGAAGTAACTCTTTTTATTCATGTCTTTAGTACTATCATTAGTTTTTAGCGGCTTGTAGTAGCTCGACAAATGATGTCTCACAGGGATAGTGATTCAAAAAATAAAAAAGCTTGAAAGACTAAAGATGACTGTTCTAAAAAAGTCGTTGCAATATGCTGAAGCACTGGGCATGAGTTAATCTGGGCGATATAAAGATCATGAGAGACAAGATAAACGTCGTAATAAACATCAAAAATACAACTGACAAAAACCTGACCTTTTATTCTGACCAAAGAATGTCGTTATTGGCAATTAGCTGCAAACATGTTCTTAACTGATGGAGAAGTCCAAGGCGGAATAAAACAAAAAGGCGTATTTGAATTCTCTGCTCCAGATGAAAAAATGATGTTGATAAAGTCAAAGAAATGAAATTAAACCTTGGAGATGTTGTCACATAGACTTCATGAAAAATAAAGCTGTATCAATTACAGTACCAGTTAAGTAAGGGAGAGTTTAACAATGAAAAGAACAACTGAATTTGTTTTAGGATTATTGGGTGGAATTTTTGGTTTTATTGGGGCGATCATGGCATTGATTATTGGTGGACTTGATGCCTCTTTTAATTCAAGCGGTACAAGCGAAATCATTGGTTTAGGCTGGGGAGCTGTTGTCCTATCAATTTTGGGTATTGTCGCTTCAGTAGTAGTTAAGAAGAAACCTAAAGTCGGAGGAGTATTGCTTCTTATCTCAGGAATTGGCGGAGTAATTTGTATATCAATGTTCTATTTACTGCCTGCTGTTCTTCTTATTATTCCAGGGATCATGGGACTTGTCAGAAAAGATAAAACGACAACAACAGCAGCTTAAAGAAAGGCCCTTAGCAGGGCCTTTCTTTTTTAGCCAATAAAAAGTAAAAGTTCTCGATATGTTAAATTTATACACATTTTAAAAATCCACCATTGTCAGAATTATATAAGCAAATTGCAGATTTACTTGCCGTAATGTAAAAGCATAACAATACTAAAAGTTTATCCTTCAAAATGAAAGAGGATGCTTCGCAAAAGTCCATTAGACTTTCGGAAACATCCTCAATTTCAGAATTTCATGAAGAAATGTTATCAAAATGTTATTTTTTTGAGCATTTCAGATGATATCAACGGTCAAACCCTTGGTATATCAAAGGTTTTCTCCGTTTGATTACATCATTCCGCCCATAAATCAATCACTTTCAAGAACATACATTCCTATTCATTTAGGTAATTCGATATTTGTTTTTTCGCTCGATTGCCCTCACATCTTTCATTGTTATTCATATTTGAATTTATAAAGTGTGACCAATTGTGTGACCAAAATTGAAATCAGAAACTAAATTCGTTTATACTCCCGTTAGGAGTTGATTCAGAATGACCGATTTTGAGCGTAAAGTGTATCGGATTATTTTTAACATGAGCCGCTTCGGGAAAAATCCCTCCATGGAACAATTGAAAAGGAAAACCGGGAAAGATGAGCAGACGATCCGTGCTGCTGTGAAAAGTTTGATGAGGCAGCGCATTTTGAAGTGGGATAAATTAAAGAAAAAGTGGATTTTGTGACTGAGAGGAAATGTTTTCATATTCCAAAAAGAATAATTAGTATATTTTTAACAAATGACATGTTATAATGATGTCGTGGTTAATCTTTGATTAAACAAGTCTAGATAGCAGAGGTAGTTGAAGAGGTTACGTACAACAGAATTTCAAAAGGTTTTTCGTCAATAGTCAGCGTTTTGAGTTTCTGTATATAAAAAATAATTTGCAACCAAAAACACCCTCTATCTTATCCTCTGGACAAAGAGCAACATTGATAAAAAAACCTCTCGCGGACTGGTCATCTGCATAAGAGGTTTTTTTCTGTTTAAAATTGTTCTAATACGGAAAAGATATTCATAAATAAAAAAAGACACCAGAATATTTACTAAAGACAAAAAAAGACGCTTTTCCTCCGCAAGGTTTGTAATATTGCGCATGAGTTAGGAAAAAGTGGTCAGCTCTCTCCCAGAGCTTCTTTATCTTTTTCAACATCTGGTGTGTTCAAGATCATATCAAATCAACGGAGACTCAAAAAGACTTGAACCAAGTAGTACGCCCCCTTCGCAGCGTTTCCAAAAACCGAAAAAGCTACTTGAAGGGCATGTGGTTTATCCTTGCTAAACAGGTCTACTCCTCCTTCCATTCCTTGCTCGGTCTAATTACAAATACAGGAGGAGTAAGCGTACTCAGCTATTAAAATATATCAAATATTGACGATAATTGGTAGATCTTTTTGCCATATTATTCTTTTGAACACAAAAAAAGCCCTACTGTTAAAGTAGGGCTTTTCTTTATTTTAATAATGATTCTAGCTTTTCTTTCGTTTTCGACCCATAAATTCCGTCAGCAGACAGGCCATACATCACAAAAAACCCTCCTCGTCACGAGAAGGGAATCATTCATCATACAAACGATACTTCTTAACGCTCTGCCTCTGATTTTTTCAGAGCTTATACATTCATCAAGAGAATAAGTAGGCATTACACCAGCTTTTAGAACAACAATAGATTAATAGCATAATAAACACCATCAGCAATTATTTTGGCTGATCCCCCGCCAATCTTACCCTTCAAAGCCTTAAATAGCTTGTCCGAAATCATATGTGCAGTAACATCGGGAAGTTCAGCTATTTCATCTATCTTATCTGCTATGTAGCCTGAATTCTTTTTAAATGCTTTTGCTGCTTTAGCGTCGGCATGTTTTAATATTTGGCCAACCGCTGCTCCGCCATGTCTAATTCCTAAGGAGACTGTATTTGCAGCTAATTTGACTAGAAAGCCTTTAATGCCGGTAGTGTGGAACACTGGCTCCTCACTCTGTTCCTCAGCCAAATTGTTCACAGTGTTAGTTTGAACATTAACACTCTGTGTTGTTCCTTTAGTCTCAGTTTGACTATTAGGAGTTGCGGCACTTGCAACGCTTGGTAATAGTGTTGATACTAAAAGTAAGCCTGTGAGAGAAAGAATAATTACGCTTGACATAATCTTTTTCATTTTACCACCTCCTTCCAATATAGTATTATATACTAAAATTTATAATTTTTGTTTAAAATTAGTTAAAAAAGGAGAATTATCATGAGAAAAATTTACAATCATATGAACGTTGACCAAAAAAAGACTGCTATTAAATTGTTTAAAGAGGATTTAGAAGAACTGAAGAAGGAGCAGAAACAAGAAAGTGAAAAGGGTTATCCTCGTGTTGTAAGGGATGCCATTGAGGAAACTATACAACGGTACATACAAGATATAGAATACCTAACAAATGACTTAAAACAGAATGAGCAGGCCTAATGCCTGCTCATTTTCATTTCAAAAGCGCTTCGATCTTCACTTTGGTCTTCGGCCCATAGATGCCGTCAGCAGTTAACCCGTACATAGATTGAAATCGTTTGACCGCGTTTGCTGTTTTCGGGCCATATGCGCCATCAATTCCGAAGTTCTTTGCGCTCTTATCGGGATAATAATGAAGAGCCGCCAGCGCCGTTTGAATCTGTTTTACGGCCTCTCCTCGGGTCAATGGGCTTGTGACTTTAAAAGTACCCGCAGGCAGGCTGAATTTTGATTTCTGAGTGTTTTTAGGCTTTGAGGCTGTTACCTTCTTCTTGCCGCCGCTTTTCAGCTCGTTATCACTTTTGATATAGGAGACATTCACATACCCGTGGAATGTCTGGCCTTTTGAATTGGTGTATTCAACATATCCCCATCCGTTGACAGTTGATCCAAGCTGATATTTTACAACCGTACCATTCGGCAGGTTAAGCACCATGGAAGAAGAGGCGTTCCGTTGCGTACGTAAAACAAGGCCGTCACTTGAAACCACCGTGTTTTTGATAAAACGGCCTTTATTCGAATCGGTGTTGGTTTTCGATTTGTTGTTAGTTGGTTTGTTAATTACTACCCCACCTAATCGCGCTTTTACTCCATTCTTGAAATCAGTAAACCCTTGGGATCTGCTTACCCATGGGGCCGGACAGATTTTGTGTGTAATGTCATAGTGCCGCACGATGTCATTGATCGGATCAAGTTTATACATTTTGCACAGCTCGGCACAAACTTGTTCTGCGCGGGCAATGGTATCAGGATGGAAAGTGCCGTTCTTTTCAATGCAAAGCTCCACGCCTATAGATAAGAAATTCGCATTCGGTTTCAGTGCAGCGACGCCCCGGTAAGGCTGTCCGTTGACGAATTGCTGAACGTCATTCGCATGATAGGCCACCTCATTCAACGGAATGATGCAAATAGCCTCTGTACGATCGACAAAGATGTGGGCCGATGCAAACGTCTGTTTTTTCTCAGATAGATTTCTGTTCTGTGCGGGGAGCGTTTGACCAAAGTATCTATAATGATTGGCAGCAGGCGCGCCGGGGTTGGCCGTGTAATGCACCACAAGTTTCTTCACGCCGTTGTTTTTGATTCCCGGCCGCGTCCATTTATTAATATCAATATATTGGTTTTTAAATGCTGACATAAAAAATCTCTCCTATTCTGTTTTGAAATATAAAAAGGCCGCCGAACGGCAGCCCTTACTTGGTTAAATCATGCTGTTTTAAAACGGCTTTTTGCTTATGGCCTTTTTCAGTCACATAGTTGTTTTTAAACCATGCTACAAGCGTAGTGCTGATAGTAAAGATTACAGAGCCGGCAGTATACAGGGCATCAGCAAGCTGATTCACCTGACCCTCTGTAATATCCAAAGATGATTTGCCAAACATCAGCATAGTTTGGTTGATAAGCGCAATTAAAAGAAGCACCGTCCGGACGACCGTGCCTTTGTCAAATTTTTTCATTTTGTGTACTCCTCCTTATTTTTGCAAAACAGTATAAAAAATAGCGATTGCGCCGCCGATGATGCCAGTGCATACCGCTGTAATGATAGCGCCAGTGATTGTGCGCTTGATCCAAGTTGTGTTCTCTTCGATCTTGTTGAGTTTTTCGTTTAATGTCATGATCTGCTGGTCTTGCCTGTCGGAAACGCGCTCAAGAACATTTACACGCTGTTCGATTGATCTCTGACCTGCCTTCATTTCCATTATCTCTTTTTGTAATGCATGCACATCTGGTACCTCCGTCACTTCTGACATTAGTACGCCCCCCTTTTATCTATCTCATACGCTTCACCTCCTTCGAGGCAAAATAAAAACACCTATTCAGTTACAGGTGCTGGTTCACTTTTATTTTCTTTCGCTGACAGTGCAGCATTTAATTGTTCTTGAAGTTCCTCGCGCTTCTTTTGCGCAAATGTATATAAAGCCTTGTATTCGGCGCGCTCCTTATTCTTTTGATTCAATTCTTCCTGTAGCGAAATGGATTTATAGATTTCAATCTGTAGCTGTTCCTGAAGCTGCTCTTTTGTCATTTCTTGCATCCTGTTCCCCTCCCTATTCTTGATCTGGATACGCATTACCGCGCTCTTTTGCTGTAATTTCATCATATTCCGCTTGAGTGATGCGGCCTTTCTCAACGGCTTTTCTCATTTCAACGGTCAAAACAGTTCCATTTTTCCAGCAGTCTTCAAAAAAACCGAAGAGAACGCTTCGATTCTCCAATGAAATTTCCTCCGCTTCTTATGATTGGTTCATTAAGAGATTGCAAACACGCTGAAGATCAAGAGTTCTGGCTTTCAAATTTTCCTCTTCATCAGTTTGTGAACCTTCGCTTTCTTCTTTAATACGTTCAATATCTTCCGTTGATAAGCCCTCAGTCCAGCAGTTATTTTCAAAATCTCTTTTAACCATAAAAAACTGTTCGGCCGGAGCTTCATAAAAACCTTCAGGCGGCTCACGATCTTCAGAATTCTGATAAAACACACCGTTTACAAAACCTTCTTTATCAACTCCTAAAAAAGTTTTCATGGCAATCCCACCTATTTATCTTTTGGTCTAAAATGAATGTTGCTAATTGACACTTCATATTCTCGCCCGTCAGTCGGTCCATAAAATAGCTTTATATCGCCGCTCGGATACACAGTAAAACGTTCCTTTCCGGTTCCGTTCCAAACGTAAGCAGGAAAGATCTGCTGATACTCCGGTGCAACTTCTTCAGGCAAACTGCAAATTACATAATCACGCAGTTCCCCAGCACCCATTTTCCTCAAAAAGCCCCGCAACATTACATCGCCGCTTTCATTAATTCGATATCTAACTGGACCAAAAGAGCCTCCTTTACTTGCGAAAGGGCTCATAACCTGCAAGAATTCCCACCCACTGTCTTTATTTCTTATCACAAATCTTGATTTTTTGTGCTCCAAAACCGCTTCATATCTATCTCCAACTAAGCCGTCGTAATTTACAGTGTTTTTCAACTGCATAACAACCTCATTGTTCAGCGAAAAATCAAAATATGTGCCAGCTGAATCACGAGTATCAATTTGATTTTGTGAATAGATTTTCAGGGCCGAAGTATAAGTTTCTTCCGGAAATGTTTTGCCTCCGTCTATCGTAATTGTGCCATTCTCGATTAACACACGGTTTATATCATATTCAACATTACCGCTTTTATCTTCAGATTGCCTTCTTTGTGAGAATGATGAAGCAGTCAATTCTAAAACATCATATTCTAACCAATTTGCTCTTTTTCTTTGATATATTGTACCCGCTTCAATATAGGCAGTTAGTGAATCCGAGTTTGAGATTGGCTCAAACCGGGCTCCTTTTATCAAAGAACCTTCTATCGTGATCCCCTTGATCGTGCCGGCATTTATTTTATCAGCAGACAAATTGGCGATTTTTGCGTTTGTAATTGCGCCGTCAACGATATGCGCAGTGTCAATTATGGCCGTTCCGAGATGCGCCTTTTTAATTGCGGCGTTCGCGATAGCAGCAGATCCTACCGCCGCGTCTGCAATTTTCGCTGATGTTATTGCGGCTGATTGAATATTGGCGGAACCGACCGCAAGGTTTGCGAGATAGTTATTCGTGATGACCCCATCAACCAGGGCTACGTCATAGGGACTGTAGCCATATTCTTTAATTACCGCTCCTTTTCTGACTTGAATTTTTCTTACGACATAACTGCAATTACTGTTATCATCCGAACCACGGCCGCCCAAACCAATTGTGTAATTATTACCGGTTTCTGGTGCCGTGAATTGAATATTCACTCTCACGAATTCATCAGCCGGGTAATTGCTTATGTCAGTGAGCCCGCTTGCATCCAATGAAATGAATGTGCTGCCTTTTTTTAGATGATTCCAAGATATATCTGTTGTATTATTTCGTTTCACTTCAAAAGACAAAGTATATACTTGATCTTTCACAAGCGCCATCGTCTGTTTTACAGAGAGTTGACAAACACCAAAAGCCTTGGTGCCATCCTGAGAAATTGTCATTTCATTGAATTCTTTTTTGTCTATCGTGTACTTGGCGCCTGAATAGGCATACCACCAGTTGCTATCCAACAATGAACCCGGCAAAATATTGGCATCATCAAAGTTTCTGGAAAGCTTATCTGCGTCAACGGCCAGCTCGGCCAGTTTTTCCTTTGTGATCGCTCCGAAAACAATGTCATCAGTCAGAATGCGCTGAGTGGTCGCGGAAAACTGATCCGTGAATTCGCTCGCAGTGCCCCGTGTGTTGATTGAGCGTAAGCGATAATACCAAACTTCATTTACTCCCGTAAAATGCTCATATCCGCCTGTTTTGCCTCTGAAAATACGATTCTCTTTTAATGGAGTGAATCCATTTACTTGTGAAGCATATACCTCATAGGCTGCAATATAACTGGACGGATCATAATCCCATGTCAGGGCCACATTCTGAAACATTGGCTTGATCACTACATTCGACGGAACAGGCGGGGCTTTGTCAGGGAAGCTGCCATCCGTAACTTCACCAGCATCCGGTTTGCTCTCCCAAGTACCGCGGTTTTTTTCAATTACGCTTTCAATTTGATCAATCCGGCCGTCTTTTTGTAATGCTGATAAGAATTGTCCGATCTCAACGACGCAAGTATTTTCAGGGTCGGTAATATCGTATTCCATTGAAATAACGCGCTGCGATGTCTCAATTGGGATAGCGAAGTTTCGATCAATTGCGATCGTTGTATCTCCCAATTCCACATGTTCGTGTTCGTGTCCCGGAACGCTCTCAAGCAGTTGCACGGACAGCTCATAATTGATTTCTGTCTTGCATGCAGTCGTAATCAAATGATTATATGTGGCCTTTAAGAGCTCTTCCGGCTCCGTTATGTCTTCATTATTGAACTGGCCTTCCCGATGGATCAACTTTCCATCTTTAAGGCGCCCCAATCGTTCTAATAAGTCCGGATCGCCAACCCATTCCTGGCCTAAAGGCTTATCGACCGGGTCGCCTTTTGATTTTTTCCATTCTACTTCAGAGAAATCAATAAAACGGGAATAGCCGCCCGTTTCCTCTCCTTCCTCATCCGTAGATGCTATGGATGCCCCGTAACCCCAAAGGGCTGTCACCGGGTAACTGATAACGGTCCGCCGGATATTCGTTGTATCCTTATCACTCTCAAAGCGCTTCCCGCCATCTTTACCGCGACGGGGAAGTATTTTTATGATTCGTTTGACGACCTGATTTCCATCAAATTCTATAGTGTCCTGAAGCTCTCCGCCCCATATATTGATCACATCTGCGATACAATCCAATGCTGTTTTTTTATAGAAGGTAGTCGTATTCACTCCAAGCTCCGCCGTTACTTCCGCCACCCATCTTGATCGAGAAAGAACGTTATCCAGTACAAACTGTGCAGTTTTATTGGTAGGACGGAAATCTTTTACAAAGGTTTCAGCAAGCTCCATCATGGCAGCTTCACAGGTAACCTGAGTGTTAACCTCTCCTTCTTCGTCTGCATCATCCAATTCCTTGATTACAAACAGACGCAGTACACCGTCCTTATCCCTGAACACCACTTGATTCTCTTCGAATAGGAAGCGTGCGTCAGGGTGAGAGGCATCGGCTACAAAAGAAAAAGAAGAGCCCTTGTTGAGCTCTTCCTTGTATTTAGCATCCCAAAACGTACAGGTTTCTCGTCCGTGGCTGGACAGCACTGTCAATAATTTATCATCTGGTGAAAGTATATAAATGTCAGCCATGACCGGACCTCCTTACAAATATGCCTCATTAAATTTGATGCTGCTCTTATGACTGAACTTGATTTTAACTGGCGTCCTGGGCGGCAGCAGAAACCAATCTGATTGAATTTGAAGTGCTGTCATGATTAAATTACCGCTGCAAGTGACCTTTCTTTTTGCTGAATCAATTACAAGAGTGTCACCAGCGATGAAATCGTACAGCAGCTTGATCGTTTTCGATACAGACCCATCAGCATTAAGAAGAGCCACCTCATATGAAGTGGCTTTCTCTTCAAAAACGCATTCGATTGTTGGGTCTGCGGCTGCATAGCCCGGATTAGTAATAGTTTGAACACCTGAATTAATTTCAAAATCCTTCGCCGGGCCGTATTTTTTTGGATCGGGACAGATAAAAGTCAATGTTGCAGTTTGAAAGCCTCCCTGTTCTTCGCCTTCTGAAATGCTTTCAAAGACAGCATTATAGACTCTGTCAGGCTCATCGTTAAAAATTAACGGCTTAGGCTCTTCAGTGTGCAGAATAAAAGTCAGTTCCTCCTGCTTTTTCTTCAGCTCTTCTTCACTACGGAAGGCAAAAAGAACCTCAACGGTTATGACTCTTACAGGAATTCTTGTGTCCCGCAGGAAACCTCCCGGACGATTTCCAATAGTGGCTGTATTCACTTCCCTCCCTGTCACGCCTCGGCCGCCCGTCGACTTTACATAAAAGAAGGGTGATATATCAATGCCGTCAAACGTGATTTTCCATTGGTTAGGCAGCAGTTCCTGATAATTAATCATTGAATCTCACCCTCCTTGCGTTTGACCTTTTTTGTGCGTTTGTGACAGGCTTTTCTACTCCTTGACCGACCTTCTTGCTGTCCATCTCAATAACAATCATTCTGTCAGGCAATTCAAGGTTCCGGATGTCCGCGCTCAATTCTTTTCTAACCGTGCCGAGTTCGCTGCTAGAAATGGATGTGTCATATGCAAAATTCAGATCCTCCTGCTGAATAGTCATGGCATTACTGACGGCGCCCATAGCTTTCTGAACAGTGCCGATACCATTCTGAATCCCAACAGCGATACCGGCAGGAACCATGATCCCGACCTGATCCCGCATCAATCTGGATGGGGAGTGGATTTTTAATTTTTTCTTAATCGTTTTCTCAATTGTCGAGGCGATGGAATTTGCTTCTTTCGCCAGCTCGCCTTGCATATTCTTCATTCCAGAAATAATGCCAGCCATTGTATTTGAACCGATGGCTTTTCCGCTTTTCTTGAGAGAACCAAGCTGTTTTACATCCACTGTAAGCTCCCCAATTTTGCGGAGATAGTCATTTTTCAAAAGTGCCAGTTCTTTATTTGCGGCAGATCGTAATTCAACTATTTTCTTGGTTGTCTCGTTCTTCAGTCCGGTTAATTCTTGTTCCGCCTGAGTGCTCGCCAGCTTATGCTTTTCCTGCCACAGCTTGACATACTCATTTAACTCGGAATCTGTCATGCGTGAAATCGCATTAATCTGATCAGCTGACCCGATACCCATTTCTTTCAATTCGTCTGTGAATGCCTTGGGTGCCCGGCTTGCTATTTTTGTAATGTCAGTGTTGAACGTTTTGATCTTGTCCAGCTGCTTTTTAAGATTTGCAGTCAGCTTGGAGCCGTTCACTTTTTGACTGGAGACATCGTCAAATAGACCGATGGCGTTATAAATCGCGTCAGTTCGGTCTTGCAGCTCCTTTTTATAGGCATCGTTGGCCGCCTTAATATCGGCAGTCAGTTTATCATTCACACTTTTGAATTTTGAGAGATAAGTATTGTTTGCAGAAAGAATGCCCTTGTTAAGTTTGTCAGCCGCTTTCTTTTCGGCTTCCTTCTGCTTTCTGGCCTTATCAGACATCGCTTTTTGAGTCTGATAGATTTCCCGTTGAACCTTTATTTGCTGGTCAGAATTCAGCTTGTTCTTCTTCTTGATTTTCTCAAGCGTTTTGATATAGGTATTCCCGCTGATTTTTCCTGTATCGTATTTTGCCTCAGCTTTCTTAATCTGATCTGATACTTTCTTGGTATACGCCAGTTTCGCCTTCGCTTCCTTGCGCTGCTGATCTTTCAGTAGCTTCTTCTGTTTATCAGAGGCGCTTTTGGATGCCTGATATATCTCGCGCTGGATTTTTCGGTTTTGCTCACTGGTCAGCTTGTTTTGCTTCTGAATCTTCTGCAATGTTTTGATATACGTATCGGCGCCCATTTTCTTGGTGTCATACTTCACTTCAGCGTTCTTAATTTTGTTGGATACCTTTACCTCAGCCGCCTTCTGAGCTGCTTTTGCTGCTTTTGCCGCGGCCGCTTTTACTTTGGCCTGTGATTTATCAATACCAGCCGCCATACCGGTGCCGACGTGATAACCGACCTGGTCACGCATTACCCTTGACGGAGAATGGATTCCCAGAAGTTTTTTCATGCCGTTGGGAATAGCATTTGCCATTGATTTTACTTTGCTCGCTAATGCTCCCGCCATGCCGCTGATACCTTTTATTAAGCCTTGGATGATGTTCTTACCGATCTGCCACAAGTTAATGCCGCGGAAAAACTTCATGACACCGTTCCATATGCTTGTAATTGTTGATTTTGCTGATTTCATTATGCCGGAAATAGCATTTTTCATACTATTGAATAGGCTTTTAGCTGTACTCACGAGCCCTTTCCAGAGCCCTGTCACAAAACCTTTAACGGCGTTCCACACGCTTGTGAAAACACTTTTGGTGCCATTCAGCATGCCGCTAAAAAATGACTTCAATCCATTCCAAATGCTCTTGGCAGTAGAAGATACAGCTTTCCATACTGTGGTAACAACAGTTTTTATCGCATTCCAAACAGTGCTGAAGATTTTCTTTTGCGTATTTAGCCAACTGGTGAAGAATGTTTTCAATCCATTCCAGATTGATTTTCCAACTGATACAACGCCCTTCCAGATCGAAGTAGCAATTGTTTTGATACCGTTCCAAATGCTTGTGAATGCTGTTTTCATTCCATTCCAAACAGATGAAAAGAACGTTTTCAAACCATTCCAGACAGACTTCCCGACTGACACAATGCCTTTCCAAGTTGAAGTGGCGAATGACTTAATGCCGTTCCAAACCGTTGTGAACGCGGTTTTCATCCCATTCCAGAGTGATGAAAAGAATGTTTTCAGGCCGTTCCAAATGCTTTTAGCTGCCGATACAATTCCATTCCAAACAGTAGAGAAGAACGACTTTATTCCGTTCCATGTTGATGTTGCTATCGTCTTTATACCTGTCCAGACAGTAGACAACCAACTGGAAATAGCCCCCCATGCCGCAATTGTAGCCGATTTTACCGTGTCCCAATTCGCAATGATCAAGGCTACCAGACCGATGACAGCCGCCGTAATCCATCCGATAGGCCCCATTGCGATGACCCATGATGCCGCCATACGTGCCGCCTGCGCTGCCGCTTGTGCCGCAAGCACGACGAGTTGCCGGCCGAATAAAACCATTTGCTTACCGCCTGCAACCAACAAAGATATAAAATTGCTGATCTGCGCCGCCGTCCAAGCCGCTGCCATGCGGGTTGCCTGTGCTATGGATTGCGCTGCGAGCACGGTCATTTTGGCAATGAAAAGACCCATCTGCTTAATCCCGTTTGTCAGCATTGTGATAAAAGAGGTGATCTTCATTGCTGTCCATGCGGTTGCTGTACGGACAGCACTTGCGATTGATTGAGCAGCCATTACAGTCATATTCTTGATCCATAAACCCATTTGAACAATGCCGCGCTTCAGAGCAGAAACAAACGCTGATATTTTCATGGCTGTCCACGATGCCGCCATTTTCACAGCATTAGCTGTTGCGCTTGCTGCCATCGCTGTATACTTCGCAATGAATTGACCCATCGTGACAATTGCTGATTTTAATTGGGTAATCAATCCCACAGTTCTGATCCCTGAAACCGCCGAACCAAAGCTCCGCAAATATTGAGCTGCAGTCATAAAATCTTTAAGCCCATTTGTGACAGCACTGACCGCTACTATCGCTGGAACAATAGCTCTTAAAGCACCAATTAATGAAATACCAGCTGCTATAAATTTCCCGATTGCCGGGTTTGCCTCCATCGCAGCATTAGTAAATTTCAAAAACCCGTTTACATTCTCCAAAATCGTTTTACCGAGTGGAGCCATGCCAACAAGCAAGTTGATGATAGTCTTCGCGATCTGCCCCAATGTGCTCCATACTGTAGGGCCGTTGGTTTTGATATAGTCAATGAACGATTGAAATTCTTTTGTTTTCGTAACGCTGCCTGCCCACTCATTGAACCGCTTGGTCAGATCTACGAGTGATGTCATCATGTCTTGAGACATAGGAGCGAATCCAGTAAACAGCTTTGTCAGGCCGCCCGAAAAGTTTCTGATGATCTGTAGCAGTTTCGGGCCGTTGGTTTTTGTATACTCCACGAAAGCCTGAAATTTCTTTGAAGAACCCAAGTTCGCTGACCATTTCACCCATGATTGGGTCATTCCTTCGATGGATTTTGTCATGCTCTTTCCGGTCGGTCCGAATGCTACGATCAGATTAAAAACTGTCCGTAAGACATTCCCGGCAGATCGGCCGAATGAAGCAAACGCCTTCGGAGCTTCTTTGTTCAGATAGGAAATGAATCTCTGCATGTCCGGAGCTTTAAAAGCTTTGTCCATGCTTTTCGCCAGTCCCACGCCCTCTTTCGCCAGTCCGTCAAACATTGGAATGAGTGAGTTGAGAGCGAGTTTAAACGTATTTAGAGACATACCGAATGTTTTCAAGATCGGCTTTTGAACCATCGTACCGATGTCCCGCCAGTTGTCTTTAAAGTCTTCGAGGTTCTTTAATGCCTCTCTCTCTTCTTTTCCAAGAGATTTTTGCAGATTATTGATCTGTTTCATGATCTTAGCGCGCTCTTTTGCGCTTGTTGCATTGTCCAGCTTCTCCTGCAGCTTGGAAAGGTCTTCGGATGCTTTGAATACACCGCTTATCGAAGTAATAGCAAGGGCGCCGAATGCCGCCGCGCCTGTTCCCGCTGTTGCAAATGCACTGGTTAACCCCATTACTCCGCCGGCTGCCACCCCGAGCATAGGACCCAATGAGCCGATTACCCCGACAATACTTGCAAGGGCTGGCGAGATTGCAGGGAGTAGGGACGTTAGTGCCCCGGCAATTGAATGACCGATGACTGTTGAAACTGAGTTTGTGATCTTGGCAAGTCTGTTCATTGACGTTTCAAACCGATCAATTCGAGCCTCTATACTTATCCATACTCTTCTCGGTAAGGACGCCAGAGCAGCGCGAGCCGTTGCCACAGAGCGCATAAGTGCAGCCGTGTTTCCGTTTATGACCGTGGTAATTCTGTTTGGCAGTGAAGCCAAAGCTGAACGGACTGCCGAAACCCCGCGCATGATAGGCGACGTGGCCGCATTAAAAGTGGTAGTTACGTTATGAGATACTGATGCTATGGCTGACCGCGCAACAGCGACAGCACGCCCTAAAGGAGTGGGATTTCCATCTATCGTCGTTGTGATTCTGTTCGCCACCGCCGATAGCCCGGCTTTAGCGCGTGCCAATGCGGAAGATAACGGCCGCACATTCCCCATTAATTGCGTGGTGAAAGTTTGGGGAATCTGTCTTAATCTTTGCTTCGCCCAATTGATGGCCCGAGTTAAAGGGTCTGAATCCGCATCTAAATCGACTCGCGTGCGTTGATGTCGATGAACAAAGTTATCTATTTGTTGCGCCGCCTGCCGTACTCTTGCCTGAAAGCTGGAAATCTCGGCGTCAACCTCGACTGTGTGATGATCAGCCATCCGGCGCATTATATCGTTGACACGATCCATACTGCGATTAAATTTTCTTGTCTGTGCTTCAACTATTGCTGTCAGTCTTTCGATCATTCCCTCACCCCATTCCTTGGCCGAATTTTGCAAAGTGGTTGCGGATTGCATCATTAAACCGCTGAACCCCTTTGGCTCGTTTGCCGAGCTCGTTTACATCTGACTTGCGCCATTTGTCGTTATCGCCAGTGATATTGCGCTCCAATTGACGTCTGGCCTTATCCGCATCATACATCTTCTTTTCTTTGGGGCGCTTCTCATTCATGGCATAACGGTGAAACATGGCATTTTTTGCCATAAGCTCCAATTCATCTATTTTTCGCAATTTGGCCCCTTTGAGCAGAAGCTTGTATTCATTAGGAGTCCATGACATGATTAAATCCACATCATAAACCCCGAGCCAATGTGCGGAATTCGTAATTATTTGGTCATAGTCGATCCCGTTCTCTCTTTGTATGCCTCTTTCATCATCTTCAAGACTTCCTTGCCGTTCTCTTCGTCCTCCAGCCGTTTCGCTTCCATTTCCGGTGTTTCGTTCGGAGCCGGTTTCTTCCCTTTGTTCATCTTCTCCATCATCTTCCAACGCTGACGGATTACGCCTTTGAAAAAACCCGCTGAATCCAGTGTTGTGAATGCTTCATTGATCATCTTGTCAATTGCGTCGCCTGTCTCGTCTTCATCAATGATTTTCATGATTGCTTCTTCAATAGCCTCAGTTGATGGCTTTTCTTTCTTCAAGTAAGCGAGTGCACAATCCCAAAAAGCAGAAAGATAGGAAGCCTCTTCGTTGAGCAGGCTCATGTAAATATTCATTGTGCCGCCTTTGCCCTTTTCGTCCGCAGTGGAATATTTTTCGTTTGCCAATCTGTCAAAAGCAAAGTCGCAGCGTGATTTGTATTCTTTATCTCCGATAGTTAAGTAAGCCATTTATAAAACCTCCGATTATTGTTGTATGTTAAAAAAAGAGCCCGGGAAGCCCGGACCCTATAATTCCTTTTCTGTTCGTATCGTAAAATTGGCCGATCGTTCCGATTCCCCGGCCGAGTTCACTGCCGACACGTTAAAAATGTAGGCGGTATCCGGCTTCAGGTTAGGATTCGACGTGTACGAATTCTTTGAGACAGTCGCTATTTTTGCATAAAATCTGTAAATGTTGTAAGATGTCGCCCCTTTCACCGCATCCCATGAAAAACTCACCTGATTTGAAGTGGCGCTTTTCGCAGTTATATTGCGGGGTACGTTAGGGCGTAACCGCTTGTGTTTGCGTAACAATCTCGGTCATTGAGGACTCGCCCGCATCGTTCACAGCAGAGACGTTGACCGTCAGTTTCGTGTCGGCCGCAATTCCTGTCAAGGTGTGGGATGTGCCTGTGACAGTTGCGTCCAGCTGCTTGCTCGCTCCCCTATATACCTTATATGAAGTTGCCCCATCTACCGCATCCCATTTCACGGTCACGCTGTCAGCCGTAGCCGTGAACGATAGATTTTGGGGCGCCTTAGGGCGTAGTTGTTTTTTTGGCATTCTCGCCAAACTGCATGAACTCTTTGGCACCCGCAGAAGATCTGATCTCGTCAATTAATTCTTGAGGCAGAGGATCAAGTTCACCTTTACGGGTCTTACCGAGAACAGGCAATGTTGTTGAAACCTCAATAAACCCATCTTGCGGTGCACTTTTCTCTAAGTTCTCGATGATTGCATGTCCATATTCAGAATCATGCTTATCGTTTTTGTTTTTATTCAGGTTTACTTTCCATACCTGAACTGTCTCTTCGTTGTCATAAGCATCTTCAATCGCCGTTTGACCCGGATCAGAGACAGCAGCATAATATGTCAGTTCGATGCTCTCAGATTTAGGGCCGTACCCAACAATTCGGCCAGACTTTGTTGATTCATCTTTTGTATCTTGTTCTTTCGTATGACTGCCTTCTGTTTGGAATGCGATAAACAGACCTTCAGTTGAAGTAGCATTCATCGGTTGAACAAAGTAAACCTCATCAATACCATTCAATAAATCTGCCATTTTGTTCATCCTTTCAATTGTTTATTGTGAAGCGCATTCTGAGAATGCCGTGACGCGTGTACCCGTCAATATCGGTGATCACCTGCATGCTGCGCATCTCAGAACGGCATAAAGAAAAGCCCTCTACTGTTAGGGGCCTGCTTGTTAACGCTTGAAGCATGAGACTCAGAATCTCCATCGCTTCTTTTTTTCCGTTGTAACCTGACCAGCAGTGTAAAACCACATTGATTTCTTCACCGCTGGATGTCTTGGTTTTAAATGGGGATACATCATCATCGCCCATTGTCACATAAGGTTTTTGCTGATCTTTCGGGACTGCATCAAAGACGCCCGTGACGCGCCCGTTCAGCTCTTCGTCTGTTGATAACCTCTTAAATAGAGCAGCCTGCAACGGCCACAGGGCAGATCGCATGATGACAGCTCCTTTCTATCACATTTGACTGGCAAAATACCGCATGCCTTCGTCCACCGCTGGATTCCAGAACGGCTGCGCCCGCATTCCCCGGGTGACCACCCATCTATTAAGCTTGGTGTCATAATAAACCCACGGCGTTTGCCGGCCGCCGCCTTCCTCTGCGTAAATCCCTGTTCCGTATTCCACATATACGGCATAATCGGCACCAACAGAAATAACGGCCCGTAAGCCGCCCTCTTGGTAGTCGATTTCAATTGAATTTTTCAGGTTCCCCCCATCTATTGCGGCGGTCGGTGCATTCAGAACAGCATGGCCGTAAATCAGCTCGGCCGTGTCTGTGACCAGTTGCTTAATATCATCTATGACCCGGTTTCCGAACTCGCTTGTGGCTCTTTGCATCTGCCTGACCCATCTACCGCTCACCTCAGCCATTGCCCTTAAGCACCCCCGTAACCTGACATTTCAAATTCATAATCTCATGCATGCCGCCCTGGTCGATCGGATCTGATTTGAAAGTCAGCACCTTGTTTTCGTAGATGATCCGCATTGTCTTCTCAATATCATGGCGATACGGGAAATATACATTGCAATCAACCGGGTTCTGAAGTTGCTGAGCCTGATAATATTCCCGGGACGTAATCCCACCGACAAAGGCCTCTGTTGTGAGATAATCAGTGAATTTTTCAACATAGCCCCCGCCGCCGTCCGGCACCTCTTCCAACCGTTGAAACGTTATGACGTGCGGGAATTCTTCATAGATCATATGACTCTCAGCTTTCTGTATGGAGCAAGAAGCTTCGTAATGCTGCTTGGCAGATCTGTTTCATAAGAATATGAGACATCTCCCATACTTCGGCCGGAAAGATTGGACGGAGTCATGTTATGCTCGATCGCTTTCGCGACATACAGCTTTACCCCTGCTGGTAATTTCTCATCTCCATTGACCATGAATGAGTTGTTGCACCAGTCTTTCGCTTGATCTATGAACAGAGGTAGGACCTCGGCCAGATAGGTATCGTGGCTGTCTGTTTTTATGCCAAGCATATTTTTTACGGTTTGAACATCCATAGAATCACCTACACTTCACCGAGAACAATTTTGATCAGTTCCTCTTTAGGCGCTTTGGGATCAAATTCATATTCGTTCTCCTTCAGAAAGGCAACGATTTCATCCTTATTCACCTTTTTCAATTGCTCTTCAGTCATATCAAGAAGGTTTGTACCCGGCCGTTCATTCAGCTCTTTAGATTGTTTGGCCTCATCCACTCTCTTAAAACCAATGTGAGAATAAACCACCTCAAAAGCCTTTTCAGTGCATTCAATGGTTTTGGAACCGTTAGATGCTTTCATATCACGCGCCGCCTCCTTCCAGTGCTTTTATCCGATTCTCTAAATCAGATAGTTTGGCTGTCACATCGTCACCGAGTTTAGCTAAAGTAACTGCCTTGGCACCGATGTTGGCATTTTGTACACTACCAGTGCCGATGTTACGATTTTGGACAGAACCATCACCGATATTGATGTTTTTCACTTCTCCGTCGCCGATCATTTCCGAAGTGATAGTTTTAGGAGCAGGCGCAGACCCCGATAACCCGGTCACCTTCGCGCCCTCTTTTATTTCAAGCTCGCCGCCGATCACCAATTTGTCGCCGTTATTAGTTTTATAGTTTTTAGATGTGTATCCCATAAACTTACGCCTCCGTTGCTGGTGTAATAGCAGCAAAAGCATCATCGGTCAGTGTCATGAATCCGACTTGCTGAGTCACACGAAGAGCAACCATATCACGCTCAAATAGGTTGATTTCTGCGCCGTCTTCGCCTTTCGCCGTTGTTAATGTCGCATCCTCGGAGATTTTGTATTCCATACCCTGAGGGATACCAAAACGAGTGTAATTCCAGTCAGCCGCAAGTAATGCCGCTTTTTCGTAATCCCATGACTTAGAATCCACATATCCGATCGGAAGGCCAAGGGCTTGTTGTGTGGCACCGCCTGTCGCATCGTTGAAGATCGGAAGCCCGTTACCGTCCTTAGTACCACGAAGTTTCTGACGGAATCGGCGTGTTGTTGTAAAACCGTTCACATCCTTATCAGCATCCTCAACAAGCGCCATTAACCCGTTTAGTTCGTCATATAGGTTTCCCAATGAATTCAAGGCAATAGTATTGCCAGACTTTTGAATCTTTTCAAATACGGATACGCCTTTACCAAATGGTGAGTTAATACCGAATAACGCAGCCTGATCGAATTTAATCGCAAAGGCTTCAGCGATTGAAGGGCGCATTTGTGTGAAGAAATCAGCGATAGTGTAACGCAAAAATTCCTTAGACACCGGAATGATTACACCTATTTTCTTTGAAGTCATTTTTGCTGTTAGCCATTCAGCCTTAGACGTTTGGATTCTCTCTCCTTCTCCAACCCAGTAAGCCCCGGGTCCAGAAGCTAAGTACGTGAATTCTTTTTCCGGCTTATTCATTTCTTCAAATTTTGCCAGTTTCGTTACAGCTGATTGCGTCATAAACTCCTTTAAAACTAGCGTTCCTTGTTCAGTTGGAACCTTCCCGTTTACTGCGTCTTGCAATAATACATTGTTTGGATCGAATGTCGGCATATTAATAGTCCTCCTTATTTTCTAATACTTGCTTCAGCTGCAAGCGAGCTGATGTCTAAATCTTGATTTGTCGGTTCATTGCTGCCGGACTGGACATCACGGCCATTCTCTTGAAACTTGGATTCAATAGCCTTTTGAAGTGCAGCATTGTACTTCTCTTCGAATGCTCCGAGGTTCTTCATCGTTGATTCTTCATCCTCACCGATAAAGAATTCCACTACATCTGCCGGCAGTTGCTTTTCAGAAGCATAAGAAACAGCCTTGTTTAAAAGCTTTTCACGTTGTGCCGCTGTCTTTTGATCTTCCAGCTCCTTTTCGAGCTTCCTGATCCGCTTTTGCTCTTCTGTTTCTTCCGGATAAAGCTCTTTTACCTTTGCATCAACCAGAGCATCGAGGTTGTTCGCCTTCCACGTATCAAGACCTTTTGTAAAGTGAGAATCCAACCGAGGCTGAATGAGACGTTTTCCTTCTTCTGTATCTAAAAACCCATTCACCTTGTCAGCAGACACGGCAGAAAGTTCATTCAGATACGACTGTACTTCTTCGTTTTCTTTATTTTCTTCAAGAAATTTTTTCACATCTTCTAATGTTGGCATTACGCTTCTTCCTCCTTTGCCCTCTACAGTGCGCGCCTGTTATGAGTGCATGAAAAATAAGCCTTTTAACGTCGTGCTCAGGACAGGTCTTTAATGACTATCTTTATACAACTGGTAATTTTGCAACGCTTCACCCTTAAAAATAACGGTCAGACTGCTTTGTTCATTCTGTTTTTCAAGCTCCTCTAAGTTAGCCCTGTACATATCCTGTGATTCAATAAGCTTTTTGGCTTTTTTTGCATCGAATGTTTTTGTTGGCAACAGTGTTTGTTTCAGCTCACTCATAATCTCGTCGTAACTATCAGAGTCATCGTAACGAATAGCGCAATTCAGCATTTCAAGCAAATATTGAATACGTTCATTCACTTTCATAGATCATTACCCCTTTTCCTCAATGGATTTGTACCACTCTTCATAGGTTTGGTATGGGATTGTTTGGCCTGCCCCGCTGCCGCCTTCCCTCGCCCTTCTCGTATCCGGCAGCACGCCGTTTACTTTAAAAGCAATCGTACAACGGCAGTTTATGTCATCTTTCGCATTATTCATGTGCCCCGGAGCCGGGCCGACGCCGCCGTAAATAGATTTGAATAGCCCATTTCGTTCAACAGTCTTGCCGTCCAGTTTCCTGTGCCCGGCTCGTGTTTTAAGATCAAGGGTAGCATTCCACATCTTTTTAAGATTGCTCCGTTTCGAGGCCTTTTCAGCGCTTTCCATCCTCGCCGAGACTTGTACCCTATGAGCTTCTGTTCTCGCCACGTCACGGGCTTTCCTGCGGGCAAATTCGGTCGCTCTTTCAATGCGGCGGGCGATCTTGGAATAATCCTCCCCCGCTTGTAGGCCCTGTGCGACGGAAATTTGAATCTGCCGGACATAATCGTCTCGATGCCGCCTGTATATCGCTGACAAAGTCAATTCAGCTATAGGGTTTAGAATGGCCTGCCGAATGACTTCGGCTGTCGGGATGCTAAAACCCAAGTTAACCACGGATTCCATTTCAAATAGATAAGCAGAACGCATATAATTCTCTAAAAACTGCTTGGCTGCTAATGCCTCAACAATAGTCAGAATGGTTTTAAAGGCCTTGTGGGATTCCTCGGCCATCCTCTCCATTTCCTTGTTCAGACGATTGTATTTGTTGGCATCGGCTAAAGTAAGCTGGCCGTCCTTACTGTACTTCGCATACAGCCGGGCAATTTGTGCATTGATCTCCTTTAAGCGAGATGCAAAAACGACATCAATCTTTTGAGCATCCTCAGTGATCATGTCGTCCAGATACTTATCAATATCATTCTGGTTCATCTTCATCACCGCCCGCGTCTGTTTCCACATCCGTTAACGGCGGCATATTGAGCCTGTATTCCTCTTCTTCCTCTTCCATCTTCTTCAGCTCATACTGGACATCATCAACAAACGACAACAGAGACAGGCGAGTTTCTTCACTTACCATTCCTTTAAGCTGTCCCGTCGTGTTTGCTTCTTCCAGTACATTTGCCGGAAGGTTTCTCTTAAATCCAAACCAAACTTTTTTATAATCTTCCGCTGCCGCTTGCCTTTTAGTGCCCCATGCAGAAAAGATCAGTTTGTATTGATAACGCAGAGCAGCAGTCATTTTCCGCTCCATCGTGATGCATTTGTTTTCAAGCGACATCAATTTATATTTCATCGCAACCCCTGAAACATTCCCGCCAAAAGATTCATCGGAGAAATTGACTGATTTCGCAAAGCGCAGTATATTCTCTTCTAACCTATCAAGATGGTTTTCTATGATGGCATCGTTTATATCCTTTGTCAGATAGCTTACGTCATCTTTTTCGTCATACAATTCAAGGACTCCGCTCTTTTTGAGCTGGTCAAGCGTCTCTTCATCAGCACCAAGCCCTTTTAAAATCAGATATGCCAGCCGGTATTGTTCAATCTCATTCGATGCATCGGACAATGTGCGGTCATACGCATCAATTAACGAAAGAACCTTTTCTGCATCTCCCTTTAACTCCTTGTTATTTGCTAAACCAAATAAGGGGCAGCCATCAAAAAGATGCAAGACCTTTTTATCAAAAGTGAAGGCCGAGCTGTCTTTCGTACTGAAATAATAGACATATTTCTCATCATAGAATTCTGCTTTGGTCTTGCCGCCGTACACCGTGTAGTATCGCAAAGCGTAAGTAGGTTCATGGATGCTTCCGTCAGTAATAAAGGCGCATTCCCATGGATCAATATTTTTTACACGCTCGTTTCCGGAGCGATCAACATAAGCGAGACGGGCGCCGTAACCGCAAATAGAAGCCATCTTCCCCCACTCGCTGTCTTCATCAGCAATGTTATTTTCCATATTAAAATCTTCGATCAGCTGTTTTACAGGTATTGTAGTGCTTGTCGCATCACTCTCATCAAACTCATATGCAATGGGATGACCAAACAGATAGCCCACTTTTGTATCAATGATTTCAGAGTCAAACGAGTTGTTCAGCCGATTGTTTACTTTATGATCAATACGTTTTAATTTTCCTGTTTCAAAATCCTCGTATTCAATGGCTTCTCTGGATAAGATCGGAACGCCTTGAACCTCAGCCTCGTACCGTTCATAAAGCTTTTTCATTCTGTCATGATCTGGCTTATGTTCCTGAATGATCTTGTCAATCAATTCAGGCGTTATGCCGGACTGCTCAATCATGTCTATAAACTGATTCATCAGCTCACCCCTTTCCGCCTTTTCGGTTTATTATGCGAATACAGAGCGTACCGGAGTGAGTCCAGCACGTCGTCCCATTCCTTCACAGGATCGCCAGTCTTTTGATTCCAAACATACATAAAAATTTCCTTTTCGAAGCGAGCGACCTTATCTTTCACGATGAACAATTCATGTCGCTTAAACAGCCGCGCCACTTCCTCGATACCGGATATGACCGCCTTATCAGCGTTCAATGCACGCAGTTTCTCCCTGCGGAACCGCTGAACGTGTTCCGGCCGCGCAGTATCGCAGTAGAAATTGATGTTGCCGTATCGCTCTTTGATGTCCTTCGCTATCTTCACCCAGTAATCAATTTCCTCATGTTGCTTGGCATATTCTTCGAGCAAATAAAAACACCCCTGGTCATCTTGTCCGATTACAACAATAGAACCCGGGTGCTCATATCCCCAGTCAACGCCCGCAAAATACTTTTTGAAATTGACGCGCCTGTTTTCCAATTCCTCAGAGCTGATATAGTGAATATCCTTATTGAAATCCTTGTATATGACTCCTTCAGGCGCCACCCAATAACCGTGTATATCCCGATCTGTAAACATGCCGCTCGGCGTCGATGCCACGATGCTCTCCACATATTCCGGATCGAGAAAATTGTTATCGAACAGCGAGAAATGAAATGACCGGATGTTCAGCCGGCCGCTCTTCAATCTTTGCCCGTCTTTGTCGATATAATCGGTTTTGACGGTATGCATCGGGTTTTCGGGGTTTGTATCCATCATGACCACAGCACCTTTATAAGAGCACCGGGAAATGACTTCCTTTACAAATGAATCATGCAGGGCAGTCGCCTCATTCAGAAACGCACCGGCTGACGTGAATCCCCGCGCTTTTTTCCATGAATTTGCGTTTGCTCCGTCAAAGCAATATACCTGATTACCGAATATCTCAACGGCGCTTGACATATTGAGCTTCAATTCCTTCCCAAGAATCTGCTCTAAATCAGTCAGAACGTTCCGCCTGATAGTTCCCAGATTCGCACCGCCAATGATAAAATTCAGGCCCATATTTTGATACTTACTGACGTGAGCAAGAAACGCCAAAAGGAGCACGAATGTTTTTCCTGCCCTCTTTGCACCGCTACAAATTAGAATTTTGGGTTGCTCTTTAATAAAGCTGTCCCAAACTTCTTTTTGCTTTTTATTCAGTTCCATCGGCGTTCACCATTTTCCTCAACATTGCGGCAATATCATTTTCTTGGGTGTTTCCGTCGCCGCCGTTAACAGCTTTCTTCGTCTTCTCGATATTCAAGCGCATTTGTTCCAATTTGAGGCGCCGCTCATCTTGCTCATGCGCCAGTTGGTCGAACTGTTTTATCAGACTCCGGAGCTCTCCCATTGCCCGAGATTGAGCGTTTAAGAGAGTCGCATGACGATCCCAAGCGAATTGTATTTCAAGTTCTTCTTCTACAATGTTTTTTTCATATGTTAAATTGTCTTCTTCGTCCTCATCTTGATGATAAACGTATTTTGCCTTTTTCAGCTCTTTTGCCGTATCATCTTTATCCTGCACAAACATAATGCGTTGCGCCCGTAAAATGGCCGCGTATTGGATCTGAATTTGATCCCATATCATATCAGCAGGGGAACGCTCCTGAATCTCTTCCATGATTTCAAGCGTTTCTTCCGGCAGATACTTTGAGAAGAACCCATGTGATACAGCGTTTTGATTTCTTGCTGGAGCCGCCCCGCCGCTATTTCCTAATGCGTTTTTGTTGCCGGGTTGCCCGCCTATTTTTGTGTGCACACTTTTTTCAGGGGGTGCACCCTTTTTCCTTTCCCAACCATGCCGTTGCTTCCACGATTTAATGGTGTTCACCGACACCCCGTACTTCTCAGCAAGGTCCTTATATTTCATGCCTTTGACGTAATCCTTATACGCCTGAATGTGCTTTTCAGCCATCTACATTCACCGCCGCCCCCTTCTGATTCGTGTTTGTTTTGGAGAAGATATTCCCTCTAAACCGACGCCGCACTCAGACCGTTAACCGCCAATTGTTTTTCTGAGATTTACCGGAATCAGTTTACAGAGAACATAAAAAAGCACCCGTAAGGATGCTTTAAAATTACATTACAAATTCGACAGAGTATAATTCATCATAACGTCTAACTATATTCCCGTTAAGTGTGAGAGTTGCGTTGTTCTTTTTCCCATTCACAATTGTTTTCACAAAATCTCCTTCACTTCCATCCAACTCTGATTCAAACAGCATACCGTCCTTAAATTTAAACAATACTTTTAATTTCATGGTTTCACCTCCCACCTTATTATCGGTTAAGGAGTGTGATAAAGGAACTATTTGCAAAATTTGTCGAACGAAAGCGCCCTTCATAAATAGGTGGCAACCGTAAGACGAAAAAACACCCTTTTGACAGGGTGCTCATTTCCGTCTATTCTTTTGAAAATCCAAAATATCCTCTTTCAGAAAAAGCCTGTCCCGAGGCATTTCTTTCATCGGCTCTAATTCCCCGGTCTTTACTAATTGGTTCAGATACTGACGGGTGAACCCCAATATCTCAAGCGCTTCACTTGTATTGAGTATCTCTTCATTCAAGAATTTCTTGATTGCATCACGCTCTTTAGGCTTGTACATTTTTGAATCATCCTTTTTTCTCGCGATATTTCAAGTAAAGGGAAAATGCTTTCTCAATGATCGAAACAACAAATAAAATGATCAGACTAATGTCGAGAGCCGTTTTCAATGGTCCCGCTGCCACATCCTGACGGAAAAACAACATATACGCCAGGGCGAGAAGAACAACAATATCGGTTGTGGACTGTACACTTTTCATTTTTTTGAAAGTGGCTGGCTTTCAGGTATTTTTCTTTAGTCGCCGCATTTGCTATACTTGGAGCAAGGGAGAAGCGCTACCTTCTCCCTCGGCTCAAAATCATCTGCGCTTTCTTGGACGTCTGCGTTTTTTGATTTTGGGCTTTTTTGTTTTAAGCTTTTCCCTGATGATGAGGACTTTTTCAACAACTGTGAGAGTTGTGAGGATAATCCCCAGTACCAATGCGATTTCAGCCACTCTCTTTCCCTCCTTTCTATACTTTAATTATACCTCGTTTGTTTACTCACGTCAAGTAATTTCATGGGCTTTTTTCATTATTTCTCCAATAAAAAAAGAGCCTATTCACGCTAAACAGAATAGGCTGTGATCTGCTCTATTTTTCATTTTCAGGCGGGAACGTTCAATGTTCTTCTGCACGGTTCCTTTTTTAATCCCCAATAACTGCGCTATCTCTTCGAATGACATGTTTTGCACAGCATGCATCATGAATATGTCTTTTTCTCTTTCGGTAAGCACGGATAGGGCATCAGCGATTCTTTCCTTATCCCAATCACTTACCTCTCCCTCAGCTTCTTGAACGATTGCGTATTCTTCCGGCAGCGCATCAATTAAGCGCGGATCTGCAAGAATCGTCCTTTGATATGCATCTCTTCTGTCAGCACCTCGGCGGGCGCCCGGCTGTCTTCCGTTCTGCAGCCATTCAAGAGTGAATTCAATGTCACTGATCATGCTACTGATAATCTTTTTGTCGTTGATCTGTTCAGCTGTCAGATTGACTTCAGCCGTATCTTTGTAGAGCCGATACATTTTTCTTGTTTCTTTTAAAGCTCGTTTGTATTCAATGATTAAATCCTGCATTCTGATCCTCCCCTTATTTGCGCTTAAATGCGCCGCCCTTGCCTCGTTTAAGTGTTTGCATGTTTGTGTTCATCATTTGTTGCCAGAAACGATCTGAGCGCTCCTGCGTGTTTTTATTGGGTTTTTTCTTTTTCTGCTTCATGTCATCCCTCCGCTCAAATAAAAAACGGACACCAATCAGAGCACAGTGATTCTGTGCAATGATCAGTGTCCGCAGGCTTTCCGTCTTGGACTTATTCAGTTAGATTCGTTCTTATTCTTCTCTATATACTTATCAATATCTTGAAAAAACGCCGCGGCCGTGAATGCGAGAATTGCGCCTATTAACGTGATGTTTGCTTTCATGTCCGGCCTGTATTCGTACTGAAAATAAAACCAGAATCCTAACCCCATCAGCAGAAAAACTATTCTCAGCGCCATCGAATCCCCCTTATTTGATTTGGAATTTTGCTGATTCAAATGTTCCGATATAGTTCCGTTTGCCGGAATCAGAGTAGCAGTCCAGCTGGATGACATAGGTTCCCTTTCCGGTCTTATTCCGGATCGTTTTCACGTTGAATGATTTCAGAGGCGTTGCCGTTTTGAAGCTGCCCCGCTGTACCAGATTCGTATCAGTCAGCCCGCCGCCGCTGCGCTTCTTGTATACGCCGGCCGTGTAATAAAGTGTCCTTGATCCTTTTTTCTCGGCTTTCCAGTCCACCGTTGAGGCGCCGGCCGTGTAAGTCGTGGCATCCGTAAACACCCGGCCGCTGTACCCGGATTCGTTTTGCCAGCCGGACCATGCTGCAGAAGCAGATGGCGCAACGGCCGTGGCTCCCATAAGTAATACAGATGATAGAATGATTGATTTGAATAGTTTTTTCATTATTTCATTTCCTCCACTCCGAGAATCTCTTTCATGTATTCGACTGTCTTACCGATCTCAAACCAACTGCCGTCTGCGACTTCGATCCGGGAGACGCCGGACGATGATTTCACGATGTCCACAACATCTTTTTTATCAAATGCGCACAGGATTTTATCCCCTCGCCAGATTTTTATTTCTTTGTTCTTATTCCTGTTTGCGATAGATTCATGAACGGATTTCATAAAGCAGTCAGAGCAAGTGCCTCCACCAAACTGTTCAAGCCGCTTTCCACATTCACAATGCATTAAGTCATTTTCGGCTCCTGTCATTCCGTCACCCCCAAAAATGATTTGCGGCACTCGCGATGCCATACACGACCCAAGAGAGGGCGAAAAACAGGATTCGCCAGTTCTGCCCCCGGATCATTTTGTTTTGCTCCTGAATCGTCCGCGCTAAATCTTCGTTACGCGTTTCCAGTTCGATGCACCTTGCTTGAAGCTCTTCGTTTTCTGTCATTGTTCCGTGCCCTCCTGATTCAAAATGATCTCTTTCAGATCATTCAATTCAACGACAACATCACTGAATGCATCGCGCAACGGATTTTCCTTTCGTGATACGGCATCTGCTCTTCTCTCATATACACTTATCAGCCTTTCAACTTCTTCTAATGGTGTCTTCAGCTTTTCGAAATCCCCTTTCACTACCGCTTCAACTAATGAATAGCGAGAAATATTGTTTAAAGGGGCATATTTCATATTGCCAGTGTCTCCCCATCTTCCGTGAAAATAAATGATTTCAGAAATAATCACATCTTTATTTCCTATTCCTAACAATGTGCAGAATGCATTGTACTGCTCATCTGTCAATTTAAGCTTCACTCCGCGCCCTCCTTAACCTGTTTCATCCTGCCCGTGAATGATTCTTCGTTCCGCAGATAATTACGGGCACTTGCGTAACTCGGAAACCAAAGATAGAGTTTTTGACCAAGAACATCAACAGTGAGATCAAAAATTCCGTCTGCTCTTTCCTCTATGGTGTATGTGCAATTTCCTTCTTTTGCCGTCCACTTCATCACTCCGCGCCCTCCTCAATAATTCCCTGTCAAAAGACAACCATCCCATGGTCCGGATTCGTGTATCTCCTCAAACTTTTCTATGATGCATTGAAGCGCTTTTTTCGGAAGTAAGTCAATTAGTTCGTTCTCAAAGAAGTCCTGAAGCATGTTATTGTACTCATCATATTCGGCAATTCCTCCGTCTTCATATCCGGCACTTATCATATGTCTGACCTTATCTCTCATCTGATCGTTTGTCATTCATGCGCCCTCCAATAACTCAGGATCTTGGTAAATGTCTCCGATGACTTTATTTGTCGCCGTCTCAGAAAACAACGGTCTGCACTCTTCTTTTTTCTCATTGACGATGCACCATGAGCCGTCAATCATTTTCACTTCGCCTATGAATGGCTGCGGATCATACAAACCGCCGGGCGCTGTTTCCTCCTGTTTAACGATATCGCCCGCATAAATTCGTTTCAGTGCTCCATATGTTTGAAACTGATCCGTGCCATGTATTAGAACGGATATCCCATCTAAATTAGTTGCGACTATATCAGGACATAAACCTGCGGATTCTTTATACAACGTCCATTCCTTACGCCTTATGAACAGGTTCAGATTTAAGTCATCCCCATAATACATCTGCTTGCCGTTCCAGACTCTGTATATTGCGTTCATTGGAGCGAACCATCCATGATAAGTACTTTAATGTCCGGATCGTTGAAAGTGCCTGAAATATAGGTGTAAGACATCAGCTCTCCATCTTCACCCTTTACTTGCGAATACATAATGAGCGCATAGTCTCGTTCCACTTCTCGGATTTCATCGTCTTGAAAATTTTCGTAATCGTCCGTGTCAGAAATATACTCGTTGTAAATCCTTTCAGCATCCGTCTCGTCTTTCGCTTTGATAAGCGCGTAATATGGATCATGGATTTCATAAAATTTCATTGTTCTTCCCCCTTCAAATGTTTGGATGTCTGAAATGATCGGGTTGTCGGTGTGGTTCATTCCGCTGCCCCCGGTATAACTTTTTTGATCATTTTCAAAGCGAGAGCAGCTATGTCTTTCACATCTGTTACACGGAAACATTTTCTCTCTTCTGTATCGCACAGAGGAATTTTTATGGCTATGTTGGACTGTTCATAGATTTTATATGTGCTAGTTTTTCTATTGCACAATGCACATGGTTTACTTTCCGTTGATGAGATGCTCCCTATTTTCATTTCGGTTCCCCCTATTTCCGTCCGCCGACGGTATTTTGTAGAAATTCATGCACATGACACATAAGCAGCATGCCGCCTGTTTCCGGTCCGTGCTTTTCACGGAAGACAGCCAATGCTTGTTCGAAAGCCTGCCTGTAATCCTGGTTCAAGCTATTTCCTCCTCAGCGCCCATGACGCGCCCACAATGCGGGCAGCGTGCACCTGCGCGGATTTCTAAATCAAGTTTTTTATAATCGCAGTCCGGGAAATGGCATTCGATCATGGCCGGACCACCGAATCAAATAAGCTGAGTTGAGTGATCTTATAGTTGAACAGCAATAATTCTTCAGCTCCGCGGCTTTTTCCAGATCCGCCGACAACCTGTTTGTATGCGGAAAAGGTTTCTGACTCCCAGTTCGGGTAGATCTCGAGTATCAAAGGATCATCGTAATAAGAAAGAACCACTTTCCCTTTGACCTGATTAAGCATCCGGGCCAGTTCCCGGTGATCCTCTTCGGTAAAGCCGCCAGCATAAAACCGTTCGCGCCCAACATATGGCGGATCCACATAAAACAGAGTATCCGGGCTATCGTATTTCTCGATGATGTTACGAAAATCCTTACATTCGATCATGACGCCCTTCATACGGTTAGCGAAAGACTCGAAGGCAGCGCAGGCGCTTATGTATCCGCCAGCAGGGTTCTGTCCGCTTTGTGTGCTATGCCTCCAGCCTGTCTGCGGTACTTCCTCCGCGCTCCCCTTACTAATGCCGGAACGGTTCATATAAAACCACCTGACAGCCCCGTCAAAATCATCTTGTGGGTAATCTTCAGTTTTCCATTTCTCATAGAGCGCCCGGCTGTACGGAATGGATTCGCAGGCCTGCTGCATGGCCTTCGGATCCTTTCTGACTTGCATCAAGAAATTCACCACATGGCCGTCAATATCGTTATACACTTCATGTCCCATTTGCGGCTTATTCGCTATGACATGAGCCGCGCCGCCGAAAGGCTCGACGTACACCTTATGGGCGGGCATTTTATTTATGATGTGATCGGCGTATTTTGCCTTGCCACCGAACCAGATTAACGGTGAGCGCGCCATCCCTTAACCCCCTATCAAATTCGGCAAGACGGAGATAGTGAAGAAGATGAGCCCCACGCATGCCCCGACAAGCCAGATATTTGTTTTATCCCGTTTAGCGATAATGGTATGGTCGCCGATCATTTTCAGATCGTCAGACCGAGCGACCAGCGTCGGTATGTAGTCCGGGTGGACCTTTAAAAGCTCGGCTGCCTGCTCGACGGTCATTGCTTCGTCCTTCGTGGCCTTCACGTTCCGTTGTAGTTCTACTTGTAATGGCATCATTTTTCTTCCTCCTCGCAAAAACATTCACTTTCTTTTTCGCCACATTCTTCACAAATTTTTTCGACCTGCCAACCCTCGAAGCGATACTGCGGCATAGAATAATAATCTTTATTGCATTTCGAACACGTTACAGTTCCGTCGCTGTCCGAATCCCAGTTGGCATAGCATTCTTCTTCTGTGCAACCACAGTACGGGCAAATTTGTTTATACGAATTCATTCCGCATCACCCTCCAATGCTCTGCCTTCAAGAAGCTCCTTCGCATATCGGGAATACCTTTGAATTACCAATTCAGGCGCCGTTCTCACTGTTTTCATATTTGCGAACAGATGGAAAGCTTTTCTGAACCTGTCATTCTCTTTTGTAAGCCGCTGAATCTCTTCCTGAGCCTGCCGAAACTGATTGACCGCGATTTCCTGCTGACGCTTGTTTTCCTCGATGATTTCCTGCTGCTTAACAGTCTGTTCAGCTTGCTCAATAAGCCAAGCAATTTCCTTCCGCGGAATGTATGTCAGTTTTTTCAGACGTTCAATTCTCTCTTTCATGCCCGTTCCTCCCCCGCAGGGGAAACCCCTGCTATTTGAATTTATGGCCGATCTCGTAATCACAACGAGCCAGGCCGCCTTTTATTGTTTGAATGATTGTTTTACCGTGTTCCGGGGCTTCCATTAAGTGGGCTGTCCCTTCAGTGCCATCTAAAACGATGATGCGGACTTTCCCCGGCTCGATGCTTTGCTGAATAGTTGTTTCATAATTTTTTATTTCTGTTGGCTTGTTCACTCTGGCCGCCCCCTGTGCTATGATAGAAGTACCAGTTCATATCAAGGGCACTGAGGCGCAGCTTCGGTGCTTTTTTACGTTTTACGACGGAAGCCGCATCGTTAAGCCGGCAGATGGCTTTAATTCCTCGCGGTAGATGATCGGATGCTTTTCGACGTATGCCGCCAACTGCTCCGGCGTCATTTTCCACTCCTTAACTGGACCGGGCTTGTATGGATTGATTTTTTCTTGCATAGCGATAACCTCCTGAATTGATTTTGGGAATTTCTGAACCTCCAAGCTTTTTGCAATCCGCTCATATGCGGCTGGCGCATCGTTTGTAATCGGAACAGAGCGTCATGCAGGCCATGAGCTTATCTTCTTCCTGCACCCACAACGGCCGATCGTCTACGATTACCACGTTTCGCAGTAGTCTTCCCCGCCTTTCTTTTGAGTTTTTTCAGCTCGTCCAGCTCAATGAAGCCGAGTGTCTTATCCAGCGCCAGCACCTTGAGTGGCGTCTCGTAAAGCCGCTCATACAGCTTGCGTTTGATGGCAAATTCCGTTGTTTCCACGCCCTTGATGTCAATAATCTCGATGCTGCCATCCAAGTTATGAACCTCAAAATCTGCAATATATTCAATCTTCCGAAAAGTCTTGCCGTTCTTTTTGAATGCCTCTTGAAGCAAGAACCGCGGCTGCAGCTTAAAATCTTTGATCTGCTTGCTCACCTTGAGCCATTTCAATTGCTCATAGTATTTGGCTTCGGCCCGGCTGTCGAACGTGATGCCGTCTACCTGTGTTTTCCTAGCGCCGTACTTATTTGCTGGCATACAAGGCCTCCAAAAGCTCAGGATTTTGATAGACTGTTCCGAGAAATTCAGAATCCGGCCCGCAATCACCAAGAGAATCATAATGCCCGTTGGTATATTCTCCGTAAAATGCAGCTAAATCATTCTCGTGAACAACCTTAAATATTCTCCCCAAAGCGTCTTTTCGAATGTCTCCCTCATAAATCTCCCGGCCGTTTTTGTCCTTTAATCCAGTGAATTGCCCAACTGTTTCCGGCCTCACACTGTAAGCAAATGGAACCCCAGTTTTATTAGAGATATAAGAACCGGGATCAATACCCATGCTCTTGATTCTTTGTTTAATAATTGATAGGTTCCCGCAATACCATTCTCCGTTGATGCCCATTCCTCGAAACAAAACTTCTCTCATTCTTCCGCCTCCATATCTCTGACTATTTCCTTATCGGCTCGTTCCCGCGTGCCGTCGTTACCTCCCGTCAATTGGTCTAACATTTTTAAAATTCTCTATTTCTTCAACATATTCAACATATTCAACGTCCTCTATTTCGATATTTCCCGAGGCATCTTGATGTACCCATGCTTCCATTTCGACTACCGCTGTTGCTGTCACTTTCGCTTTATATCTCATTTCCCTTACCTCCCGTCAATTTGTTCCCAGTGCTGGATCTGCTTTTCCTTGTATGGCGCCGTGAAGATGATGGCCGGCAGCAGGATAACCGCTTTAAGCACTGTGCATCAGCTCCATTTGTTTGATTTTTTCCTCAAGCACCCGGATCGCCGGAGTAAGGTCCTGGCCGGCCGTTTGCTCGGCGGGCCCGAACAGATACATGCCGCCGGTTGCTGTGAAGTTCGCTTTTTCCGTCATTCCCAATCTCCTAACCTATGATTTAATTGCATCCGGTCGCCCTTAATGATCACCGTGTAATCTCTGCACATTTGATGAATCCGGGAGCCCAGCGCCTCGTCAATATCCAAAAGTTCACCCGTGTCGAGTTCGGAAGAGATTAGCAGAGGCTTGTGATTCAAGTACCGGTAATTCACAACCGATTGAATTTGCTCAATCTGCCATTCGGTAGCACGAGGCTTTTTGATTCGCCCCTCCATGGTCGTTGCAAAAACTGGCTTGAATAAATCATCAATGAACAGAACCTCAGCTTTTCGCATGGCATCGAGCTTTGTTTCCAGTTGATCAAAGTCACTTCGCAGATCGCCCATTCCCTCAACGTACGGGAAATACATGCAGTAAATTGATTTTTTCTTGATCAGATTGTTCATGATCGCCGTTAACAGGTGCGTTTTTCCGCTGCCCGGCTGCCCGAGCAAAGCGATACTGTTTGAACGTTTTCCCCTGATGCTCTGAAAATCCTTATAGTATTCCACCGCGCACTCATAAGCGTCCTTGATCATGTCCGGCTTCCCGTCCTTAATGAAGTTGCCAAAAAGGAGCTTTTCGAATTCCTCCGTGATGCCGCTGGCCTTCATAAGCCGGGCGATCTTTTTCCGTTTTACACACTCACATTGCTTTGAAAATGTGGTTTTCCATTCTCGGGCCTTATCCGGCAAGCATACTTTCCCTGCAAGATAATCCTCTTCTCTGACCATTTGATCAGGGGCCAGGCTTTCCATTGTCTTATGCTCTTTTCTCAATTGGCGCTCGGTGTCTTGGTGAATACGGTAAACAATAATGCCCTTATCCTTGCAGTCAGAACACTCGTATTCAGCCTTTTCTTCTGAGGCGGCCTGTCCCGTTGAAGATGCTGCTGACCGATCCCGGAGCTTGGTTAGAATGGCCTTCATTGCCGCGTCCATATCTTGCGTTTTGTGAGCTTCCATACTGCTGTTTCTCCTTTCGTCTCTGGCTGAATGGGTTTGAGAGGATTGCTTCAATGTAATTCAGATTGACGTTGTTTCCCTTGCTTCTGAACGCCTGTTTCATTGCCTCCATGACTTTCTCTTCGCCGTAATCATCCACCATATACCCGAGCCGCTGAACCTCCATCGTGCCAATGGTGCGGGCTGTTTTGTTTTCGAATAGTTCAAATGCGTTTTTCATATTTTCGTCAACCTCCTGCTGTGCTCTTGGCGATGATTCTTCTTTCGGCAATACCACGTCTGGCGTATCCGCTTTACAGTTCTCCATTTCCTCATAACGTACTGGATTTTCAAAAGAGATCAGTTTGTATTTCCCGGCCTTTCTCCCCTGCGGCTCGTATTCTATTCGTTTGAGCTCGATCAGAATTTTCCGGTGCTTTATCAACGTGTTTTCTGTTATCTCGATTTTTGCTTGAAGAGTGGTATTTGAAGTGGTGAACCACTCCCGCCACCCGGTTTTATTGTTGATGTGCATCAGATGGAACCATAACGCTTGTGTTGTTGCAGACAACGGATTCGTTTCTAACCAATTCATGAAGCCGTTCATTTCTTTCAGGTAGTTCATGGCTCACCTACTTCCTTTCACACAGTGCTGTCATGCCGCTGATGCGGACTAAACGTAAGCCAGGTTCATTTGTTCTTAGATAGCCTTCGACATAATCACGGAACAGTTGGGCACGATTTGGGGCCCCTTCCGTCATCCACTTGTAACAGAAAGGGATGCCAACCTTAATCAAATGGCAGGTCATTTTCACTAATGTCAACAGGCTTACCGTCAAAAGGATCAGCATTCTGCGCGCTTGGCTTTTCTTCCGACGCTTCGGCATCAATGATTTCTGCATCTGCCATTTCGTCAGTAATGTCGATCCGTTCACGTTCCTCGTCATCCTCAATGACTGCCTTCTGCATTTCCACAGAAAGTATGCCCCACTTGCTCAAAATAGCTTTCAAAACTGTTTTCAGTGCCATAGCATCCCAATCGTTTTTCCATCCAAAATCTGATTTACTGAATTTCTTTTTATGCTTCTCGACCTGAGCTTTTGTCCAGTAGACAGTTTTTCGAAAACCGTTTAGCAGTTCAAAGTATGCAGCGTACCCTATCACGTCCTCAGACGTACGTTGTTCAAAATCAATTTCAATTTCTTCCGTCAGTGGGTTCCATTTCTGAAGCTCCCCTTCATGAATAGCAATGCAGTTGATAGATTTGTATTGGCCTGTTCGCAATGCCAGCTGAATATACCCTTTGTATCCGAGCTGGAACTGTGCTTTGCCGCCATACGGAACTATCCACGCATAACCCAAGTTTTTATCAACCGGAAGATCAAGCGTAGCCGCCACCATCGCCGATGAAATTACGCTCATAGGCTCTGCCTTTTGGAGCATTTTTTCGCCGTTGTAAAGGCTCAGAATTGATGCTGTGAACTGTGGCGCCCTTTTACCTAAAACCTCCTCAAACCGGCCCATGACCGCTGGAGAAGAAAGCAGTCCCTTTATCGTTGTTCCTTGCTGTTGTGCTGGAGAACTGTTTTGTTTCTTCTGAATGCTGTTTTTAAGCGATTGATTTGTAGCCATGTTTAGCTAACCTCCTTAATTCCGAAGCGTCTGTACTGCACTTCTTTTGTGACTTTCTCATATACATCTGGAAACTGCTCTTTTAGTATCTTGCTGTCGATCCGGTTCGTTGAAACTGACTTCCAGCTTGTTTGATAATTTCCGATGAAGCCATATTCTGCTTCCTTCATTTCATGTTTGATCTGGTTTTCTAATTCCTTTGCCTGCAATGTAAGCTCGTTGATCTGTTCTTTAAGCTGCAAATACTGCTGAATGCGTGTTTTATTAGCAGATGTGAGATCAACAACCTTACCGCCCTCAGCCTCGGAATAACGTTGCTTGAGATATTCTTCTGCAGCACTCGAACCATCAAGAGCTGGCGCCTTTCCGCCCAAGACCTTTTCATTCCAGAATTCAACCTCCGCTTGAAAGATCATCGCAATGAGCTCGTCATCGCGCTCAATCTCTTTCCAAACGAATTTATTACCGCCGATAAGCACAGCGAAATATGCTTTTTTATACTCGGGACCAAGAACACCAAGATAATGCTGAACCTGAACAATATAGCTGTCAGGAATCTCGTTATCTTCCCATTCTTTCAGGTTATATGCTGACGTGGTTTTGCACTCCAATATGGCTTTTTCGCCTACAATCATTCGGTCAACATTCGCTAAAATGAAGTCATATTCAGGATGTTTGAGCATGGACTTTTTACGCCTAACCTTTTTCCCGCTCCGCACCTCAAATTCTTTTGCAACAATATCTTCAAGAAGAGAACCGAAGTATGCAGCTTCACTGCCTGATTCGCTCACAGGCACCTGTCCAGTTTTGTCTAACCATAATTCAAACGGCGTTTGCCATTTGTTTATGCCTAAGATTACGGAAGCATCTGAACCGCCGATTCCCTTCCGTCGCTCAAGAAGCCATTCGTCCCGACTCATGTCCGCTGTCGAAGCGAAAACCTCTGCTTGCATCAGATCAGCCCCACCTTTCTTTTGTAAGCCTCCGCGCCAAGCTGCTGCCATTCCCGGTAGTGATCCATTGAAGGGAAACTAAACTGCGCTTTACCGTTTTTGGCGAATACAATTGAACCGCCTACCTGCCTTAAACGTTGCTGATCCTCAGCACGCTCGCTGAATGCCACTTTAACTGCTTTAGCCATGTATAAAACCTCCATTGTTTTTTGTGGGGCGTTTTGGTATAATAGGAATACAATCAATTATCAAAACGCCTTACCTAGTCCACTCTGCAAAGTGGGCTTTTTTTATTGTGCTGAATGAAACCTAAATCCAAGTTGCTCCTTCAAATAGCGTTTAAGATTGTCTTGTAAAATCACCTCACCGCTGTCGACTACATAATTATCTGCTGACGTTACTTCATCTCCGAAAAAGTCCTTTTTTGTTTCCGGTTCAGTCGCTTTGTCATGCCAGTTGTTCAGAATCATCGGGTTTTCAATATTCATTGTGAACACCTACTTACAACACTCAGGTGAATCCCGCGGGCCGCCATATTTAAAACGGTTTGATGTAAGCGTCCTTTATTCGCCAGCCGGTTAATATCCTCTGCAAGAACTTTGATGCTCCCTGCAAGACTGATTGCTTCTTCGTAATCGCCATCTCTTAACGCTTCCGAAAGCATGATAGAGAGCCTTTCCGCCGACTCGATTTTCCTTTTTACTGAATCTGCATCCGATTTAAGAAACTGATTGAACTTCATACCAGCACCGCCTGCCTTTCTTCTGTTTTCGCCATTGCAACCTGACTCATTAGCGCTTTCCGCGTCCACCTTTCGGCCAGTTCCTTCATGTTCAATCCATGACTACGGGCCAGCGAATATATCAGCGTTTTATTTGCCGGGATCAGATCAAAAATCTGTTTAATATCGGCCATTGGCAGTTCTTCAGGTTGTCGGCCTGGCCTATCGTTTGCCAGCCAGCGTGCTAAATGCCTTGTTGCTTGCAATGCTTCTTCAAGCTGATGAATCATATTGATTACCGCCGCGCTTGCGCTCTCGTTAAGTGCTGGATCAATTGGCGCCGCGGTCGTCGGGTGCAATTTGAAGAGGTAATGTACCAGATCAATATGTTCGTATGCCTCGCACGCCTCAAACCACTTGATGCATAATTCCGGGGTAAGCTTACTGAATCCATTTTCAACGTCCGAAACATACCGCTGATCCTTTCCCCCTATCAAATTACCGATCTGATATTGTGCAAGTCCTGCCGCTTTGCGGACACTACGCATGATCCGGGGTAGATTATGCAAATTGTATGGGTTGTTCTCCATATGTTTGCCTCCTGATATATCCAGTTGTTCACTGGTAAAATTTAATTAATGAAGGAACTAGCTCGCTTGCTGTTTTCTCAGCTTGTCGATGATAAAGGCCTGTCCCTTTGGCGTAATGCGGATAGTCAGCCATGATTTAGATGAACCGTTTACTTGTCGCACTCCCTGTGCTATCTCAAAATAACCGCGGTCGATATATTCCTGGTATGGCTCGTTCTTATTTGCTAAGATCATCTTCCATTCGCGCAGCTTTTGGAACAGCCGTTTTTCTCCGATGCTGATACCCTTTTTAGATGCAAGCTTCGCCAGTTCCCTCACAAGCAATGATTTTTCAGATGCCATACAACTCTCTGCAAAGTTGATAAGTGGCTGCTGAATCTTCAGTGTGTGCTGAAGTCGTTGCCGCTCTTCCTCTTCGGTGATCCATCGCTTTGCCCGGCTGATCGGATCATCAATCATGTAAGAGGGTTGATTGAGCCTTTGAAGCTCATTTTCCATACGGTTAAATTCTGCAATGTATTTTTCTTTAAATATTGCGGCCTTTGCGCCTGTGTAACCAAAAACCAAAAATGTGAGTCCATCACGTTTTATGAGATATTTTTTGTATGTTCGGTTTCTGTCATCCTGATAATCAACCTCCGCAAAATTGTGGAGATTAAATTCTTTGCTGGAATCAAGGTTTCTGATGTCCCGAAGAACCGTGTCATGCCGTTTCCCAAAGACTTCAGCGACCGTCAGGCTGTCCGTTACAACTTGATTGCCTTCGATGAAAACCAATTGACTCATGCTGTAGCCCCTTTCTTGTAGTAGTCAGTGTTTTCGGCAACCCAATCTGTGTTTTTCTCGATCCACTTGAAAAGCAAATGAGTCGGTATTCTTAACCCGGCTTCTTTAAAAACAGGAAAGTCAGCACGGTTGATAAGTTGGGATGCCTTTGTTTCTTTGATTTTCATAAACTCCATAAACTCTTGCTTTGTCAGCATTGGCGGGAGTTGAGTGGTTCTGAAATCCTGAAGAGCTCCAGCGACCTCTTCCGCTATGATTTCGCGGAACATGTTTCTAAAAGCTTCATGATCTAAATTGAACATGCTTTTGACCTCCTATGCTGTGTTTGATTTTTGCCTCATTTCGTGGCAATCATCTTCAAAAAAAAGGTCCGGAAATAGACTTTCAGACTTCTCATTGAAATGATTTGACATTTTAACCATAAGCTTAACACCGGGGTTTCTTTCACCGTTTTCCATTGCAGATAGATACTGGCGAGAGATACCAAGCTTTTTAGCTACCAAAGACTGAGAACCTTCTTTTTTTCTTAAAGATGTCAATACATGACGACTTTTTGCTTTACCCATATATTCCACCACCTTTGCCACATATCGTAACAACTTATGACTTTATTTTAATGCAACATATTGTGGCTGTCAACGTATTTTGGCTCATTTTGTTGCAAATATTTTTTTGCTACATTATGTGGCGTATAATGATTATTGTTATGTAGATGAAAGTAGGTGATTTTCGTGTTAGGCAAAAGAATAACTTCTTTGAGAAAAAAAGCAAATTTAACCCAAGAACAGATGGCCACAAAACTAAATATCACACGTTCTGCACTTTCGCAATATGAGTTAGGAACTCGGAACCCTGACTATGATTTGTTAATAAAAATTGCGGATTTCTTTGATGTCTCTATAGATTACTTGCTGAGAGGCGAAGATCATTACAAAGATAAGGCCAGAGAACTCCGTAAACAGACTGACGTTCGTTTTGCCGCTGTCGATGGTCGGGAATTCACTGATAGTGAAAAAGAGGCAATTCTTGCAGATGCTTTAAAACGAATTGATGGCATTGAAAAACTCATTGAGGAGAATTTCAAAAAGAAGAACGAAGATAAGAATTAATTATTTATTTATTATTGTTTTGTTTAGTTTAAATAATGCTGAATAGTTCACCTCAAAAATTGAGGTTAAGTGTTCAGTTGAATGGTGTTCAACCTCAAAAATTGAGGCGAACACTTCAGTGATACCTTCGGTCATTTCCCTTTCAACCGCAATTATTGAGGTAACAACTTCAGCCTTTTTGCGCCCATCCAAGAAAATACTAGAAGAATTGGTAATACTCTCTTGAAATATCAAGCGTTTTAGTTGATCATATATAGGTATTCTATTATATGAACTGGGGGAATTAGTTTGAAAAAGTGGTTAGTTTTATTCATGTCTTTGGGCTTGGCTCTCGCTTTAGCTGCGTGTGGATCAACGGAAAACGCCTCGTCTGACAAAAACGGGGAAAGCAAAAATGAGAAAGCCGAAAAGAAATCCTCCGATAAAGAGGTTAAAATGGGCCAAGATATTAAGGTTGGCGATATGATTTATAATATTAAGTCCAGAAAAGCAGCTGATCAAGTAGGCCCGTCTGTACTGCCGGAGAAAGCAAATGACAAATACCTGGTCATTGAAGCGACGCTTAAAAATACCGGTAATGATAAAATCACTGTGGATGCCTCTTTCTTCAAATTGAAAAAAGGCAAAAAAACATATGAAGCCGATTCCGCGGCGAGTGTTTCAGCGAACCAAAAAGAAGACGGCAGCATCGACAACAGTTTTCTCATGCAGGATTTAAACCCTGATTCTACAATGAGTGGTAAAGTTGTTTTTGATGTGGCGCCAGAGGTTGCGAATGCAAAAGACCTAAAGCTTGTTGTCCAAACTGGCATTTACGGCACGCAAAAAGGTACAATATCACTAAAGTAAGCCTTCGGGCTTCCTTTTTTTGAATACAAAACAGAACAAACGTTCTTTATAATGCCACTTTAATCTATTTATGGACGCATTTACCGGTGTAAAATGGTACATTTTTCCCCTATAATTACATACAAGCAAACAGATTTTCCACAATTTAAGCATTGACAAGGTAATGAGGGGGTCAATTACAACATGGGGTATACGCAAAGTCACTTAGAGGATTGGATCGAAAGTTTTCTCAGGGAACACAAAATAACAACGCCTTCAGAACTTAAACTTGTTAAATTATGCAGGAAGCTCAATGTATTTGTACTTTTTGATGATCGAGAAAGTTATATGTTAGATATTGCGGGGGTTCATATCGTAGGCATAAACAACCGGTTAAGCTATCAACAGCAACGATCGGATTTAGCTCACGAATTATGGCACATCTTATTAGAGGGCGGCGACAACGAGCTTATGCCGCCCCACTGGAGACAGTACCAAGAATCAAAAGCAGGTTATTTTTCGTATCACTTTTGTGTTCCAACATTCATGTTGCGACAGATGAACTTACCTTCAGATGAGGAAGCCGCTGCACGGTTGGTATCAGATACTTTTAAAGTAACCTTTGACTTTGCAAAAAAGAGATTAAGAATTTACTTTAATAAATTAAACTATCGTTAGGGAGGATTAAAATGGTTGTCTTTAAAAAGGAGAAATCAAAGCGTTCAACTAAAGGATATACTTGGTATTTTGTGATGGAAAACGGCCGCGATCCAAGAACAGGAAAACGCAGACAAATAAAAAGACGTGGTTTCCAATCAAAAGCATCGGCGGAAGCCGCTTATCTTGAATTGAAAACGAAGCTCATTTCAGGGATTGATGTCGGTAAAGAGAACATTCTTTTTCAGGAAATCAAAGACCTATGGTACAAGGAATACAAGCATACTGTCAAAGTCAGTACCCTGCGAGCACGAAAAAGTGAAATAGAGAGTTTGGAAGAATACTTTGGAAAGATGAAAATTAAAGACATAACCAGGGGTGTTTATCAGAAGTTTTTAGATTATCTGAGAGAAGAAAATTATTCCTTCAATACAATAAGTGGTATCCACACTACAGCAAGCATGATCTTCAAATATGCGAGACAAGAGGACATCATAAGCAAAAGCCCGACGGAATTTGTTAAACCGCAGCGTCCAAAGCTTACAGTAGAAGATATTGAATCTCAAGAAGAAGTCGAAAACTTTCTTGAAGGAGAAGAACTTGTTGAGTTTTTAGACCTTACAGAAAAACACGGCCTTTTTCTCGACTTTGAATATTTCTGCATGGCTGCATTTACAGGCACTCGTTCCGGTGAGCGATTGGCCGGCAAATGGAGAGACTTAACTTTAGAGGGAGACGACCTCAAAACATTTCGAGTTACCAAAACGCTTTATTGCCCATCAAACAAAGCATCTGACTATGAACTGTTGCCACCGAAAACGCCAGCTGCTGTTAGAGACGTACCTTTGTCGGACTTTTTAGCATCTTTGTTGAAAAGACTGAAGCTCAAACAAGCTAAAATGGCATACGCGAATGGACGCACATTCAGTGATGATGATTTTATATTCGCTCGTCCTGACGGCCACCCTGAGAACATTAAAAAGATGGATACCAGAATGAGAAGGATTTTAAAACGGATGGACCTAAACAAACATATTACCCAGCATACTTTTAGGCACACATTCACTTCGCTTGCTGCTGAAGCAGATGTACCTTTAGAAGAGATACAAAAAATATTAGGCCATCAAAATGATGACATAACGAAAAAAGTCTATTTACACACTACTAGAAAAACCAAAGAAAGAACTTCGCAAAAATTCAATTCTTTCATAGGTGACCTCTCAATGAAAATACAGTTATCATGACTCCTATGTGACCAAAATGTGACCAATTTCATAAAACAAAAAGAAAAACCCCTTGAAATCAAGGGGTTTCGGCACTCTTTACATCATGCCGCCCATACCGCCCATGCCGCCCATGTCAGGCATTCCTGCGCCGCCGGCGTTTTCTTCCGGTTTGTCAGCGACAACGGCTTCAGTTGTTAAGAGCATTGCTGCTACAGAAGCTGCGTTTTGAAGTGCAGAACGTGTAACTTTTGTCGGGTCAACGATTCCTTTTTCGATCATGTTTACCCATTCGCCGGTTGCAGCGTTGAAGCCTACGCCGATTTTTTCGTTTTTCAGGCGCTCAACGATGACAGATCCTTCAAGACCTGCATTGTGCGCGATTTGACGGATCGGCTCTTCAAGCGCGCGAAGCACGATGTTGATACCTGTTTGCGCATCGCCTTCAGCTTCAACTGCAGCGACTTTGTTGTATACGTTGACAAGCGCTGTACCACCGCCGGATACGATGCCTTCTTCAACAGCTGCGCGAGTTGAGTTGAGGGCGTCTTCGATGCGAAGTTTACGCTCTTTCAGCTCAGTTTCAGTCGCAGCGCCGACTTTGATGACAGCTACGCCGCCGGCAAGTTTCGCAAGACGCTCTTGTAATTTTTCTCTGTCGAATTCAGAAGTTGTTTCTTCCACTTGAGCGCGGATTTGGTTGACGCGTGCAGCGATTTTTTCAGTGTCGCCGGCGCCTTCTACGATTGTTGTGTTTTCTTTCGTTACCACAACTTTAGAAGCGCGTCCCAATTGTCCGATTTCAGTAGATTTCAGGTCAAGGCCTAAGTCTTCTGTGATCACTTCTCCGCCTGTAAGAACAGAGATGTCTTCAAGCATTGCTTTACGGCGGTCACCGAAGCCAGGAGCTTTAACGGCAACAGCGTTGAATGTGCCGCGAAGTTTGTTGACAACGAGTGTAGCAAGAGCTTCCCCTTCAACATCTTCAGCGATCAGAAGCAATGGTTTGCCTTGCTGTACAACTTGCTCAAGCACAGGAAGGATTTCTTGAATGTTTGTGATTTTTTTGTCTGTGATTAAGATGTAAGGATTGTCAAGAACCGCTTCCATCTTATCAGAGTCAGTCACCATGTAAGGAGACGCATATCCGCGGTCGAATTGCATACCTTCCACAACTTCAAGCTCAGTTGTGAAACCTTTAGACTCTTCGATTGTGATAACGCCGTCGTTTCCTACGCGCTCCATTGCTTCAGCGATAAGGCTTCCGACTTCCTCATCAGCAGCAGAGATCGCAGCAACCTGAGCGATAGACTCTTTGCCTTCGATCGGCTTAGAAATTTCTTTTAAGTTTTCGATTGCTACAGTCACGGCTTGTTCCATACCTTTACGCACGCCGACAGGGTTAGCCCCCGCAGTTACGTTTTTCAAGCCTTCGCGGATCATAGCCTGCGCAAGTACAGTCGCAGTCGTCGTACCGTCACCGGCAACGTCGTTTGTTTTGCTGGCTACTTCAGCTACAAGCTTCGCACCCATGTTTTCAAACGCATCTTCAAGTTCAATTTCTTTTGCGATTGTCACACCGTCATTTGTAATTAACGGAGAACCGAATTTTTTCTCCAGAACCACGTTGCGTCCTTTTGGCCCTAAAGTTACTTTTACAGCGTCAGCAAGCGCATCGACACCGCGAAGCATAGCGCGGCGTGCTTCTTCACTAAACTTAATATCTTTTGCCATGTTAACGAAACCTCCTCGAATTTTTAAAAATATTTATTTGCTTAGCCGATAACAGCTAAAATGTCGCTTTCACGTAAGATTAAGTATTCAGTACCTTCGTATTTCACTTCAGTACCGGCGTATTTTGAGAAGATAATGCGGTCGCCCTCTTTTACTTCTAAAGCAACGCGCTCTCCGCTTTCCAACACGCGACCTGAACCGGCTGCCACGATTTTGCCTTCTTGCGGCTTTTCTTTTGCAGAATCCGGTAATACGATTCCGCTGGCAGTTTTTTCTTCAGATTCTACGAGTTCAATGACAACGCGATCACCTAATGGCTTTAACAATGTAATAACCTCCTCAATAGTATGAATATGTAATTTTAGCACTCAGCTCTAAAGAGTGCTAACACAGTTATTATAATAAAGAATCTCACTTCCAATTTCAAGTCATAAGAATAAAAAATTTTCACGCTTACATGATTCTCTCTCACACTGATTTTCTCCTTTTTTCACGTCAAGTTCACTTGTGTTACAATAAGAACAAATAAGTTGATTTTATAGGATAAAGGAGTACATATCATTTGAGAAAACAGTATTGGTATATCATTTTGACATATGTTATCATGCAGCTTTCCGCATTGATCGGCATTCCTTTAATGTACAAATTCGGCTATGCGGGCGGGCACCCTACGAATGCGAATCTCACCATGGCTCAGGGGATTTATTCCGTCGTAAGCTTTTTCATCTGCCTGATTATCGTTCTCTTGATTTTGAGAACCGCGCCGAAGCAGACATTAAGAAACGGGAAGAAAGCATCCGCCGGCATGTCCGTTCTCTGGGCGGTCGCGGGAATATGGCTCGCTTTATTTTCTCAGGGAATCGCCGGGATGATTGAGCAGTATGTCTTTCATGTGGGCAGCGGTTCCGAAAACACGAAAGCCATTCTCAACATTATTAAAGCCATGCCGCTCATGATTATCGTTTCTTCTATCGTCGGGCCGATTCTTGAAGAAATCATTTTCCGGAAGATCATCTTCGGTGTATTATATGAAAAAACGAATTTCTTTGTCGCCGGACTGATCAGTTCCGTCATTTTCGGCATTGTGCATCAAGACCTCACGCACCTGCTGCTGTATACGGCCATGGGCTTTACCTTTGCGTTCTTGTATGTGCAGACGAAACGGATTATTGTGCCGATATTCGCCCATGTCATGATGAATACCATTGTCGTGGTCATGCAGCTCGGCCCCGCCCAAAAATATATTGAACAGCATACTGAGCAAATGCAATTAATTATTGGAGGATTGTTTGTATGAGGAACCCAATGACTTGGGGCTTGATTTATTTCGCAGTCGGCTGTATCTTTACGTATTTGGCCGCAAGCTCTCCGGGAAGCATGTGGTCTTTTTATTCCATACTGCTGATGGTTTTCGCCGCTTATAATATCAGCATCTCGTTTAAAATGTTCGCTTTCTCATTTAAAGTGAAAAAAAATCAAAAATAAAAGAAAAGCCATTTCTCATCATGGAGAAATGGCTTTTTTTATGCTGATACGTCCTGATCAGATTCACTGCCGGTCTGCCTTTTCCGATACGCCGCTTTTGAGATCAGAATACTGATCTCGTATAAAATGCAAAGCGGAATGGTAATCATCAAGTGAGACAGCAGCTCAGGCGGCGCAATCATCGCGGCGATCACAAGCAGCACAAAATACGCGTACTTCCTGATCTTTGATAAAAACCTCGGCGTGATAACACCGAGTCTCGTTAAAAACATGATCAGCACCGGCATCTGAAACAGCAGTCCGAACGGAATCGTCAGCTGCAGCAGAAAATGAAAGTACTCGGTAATCCCGATCACCTGGTTGACATCCAGGTCATTCGAAACCCGCTTCATAAAATCAACGACCAGCGGAAATAAAATATAATAAGAAAACGACACACCGCCGACAAACAGCACGATCGAAATCGGAATATAGCTGAGTGTTACTTTGCGCTCCTTCTCATACAGACCCGGGCTGACAAACGCCCAAATCTGATAGAGAATAATCGGCGAAGTCAAAATGATGCCGATGATAAACGCGAACTGCAAAAAGATAAACAGCGGATCCGTCAGGTTAAAAGCATTAAGGGTGAGCTCTTTTACTTCATCGGCTTTTTGAAGGTACACAATGATAGGTTTTGCCAGAAAAAAGCCGGCAATAAAGAAAACCGTAAAGGATAACGCCACAATCAGCAATCGTTTCCGAAGTTCGGCAATATGCTCCACAAGCGTCATTTGATTCACTCTCATACGCGTCATCCTATCTTACTGTTCTTCTTTCTTTTTTTCCTCTTCTTCACCGGCTAATCCCTTAGTAGCGTTCTTAAATTCACGAAGCGTGTCTCCCGCCGCTTTTCCTAATTCGGGAAGCTTCTTCGGACCGAAAATAATCACCGCCACCACACCGATAACCGCCAGGCTTCCAGGACCGATCATGTGCAGCTCCTCCTTTCGCTATTCAATTTCTTCCAAAACAGAATAATGCTTTAAGAAATAAACCAATGATTGAAGCTCTACAGCTAAATCTATATGATGAATTCGAATGTGATCCGGCACATTCAAACGGGCCGGCGTAAAGTTAAGGATCCCCTTGATGCCGAGCGACACGAGCCGGTCGGTGATTGACTGCGCGGCAACCGCCGGAACGGTAAGAATTGCCACGGGTTCATCCTTAATGTGAAGCTCTAAATCATTAAGATCAAAGACAGGCACACCGCCTACCTCAGTTCCTATTTTACTCTGATTCACATCAAAAGCCATAGATATTTTTGTGTTATTATTTTTTGTGAAATTATAGTGAAGAAACGCCGTCCCTAAATTCCCGACACCGATCAAAATGACATTCGTCGTTTCATCCTGATCCAGTGTTTTTCTGAAAAATGACAGCAGGTAATCCACATTATAGCCGTATCCTTTTTTGCCGAGCGCCCCGAAATAGGAAAAATCCCGGCGGATCGTGGCCGAATCGACTTTTACCGCATCGCTCAGTTCAGCTGATGAAACGCGCTGCTTTCCTGACGCGTGTAAATTCTTTAAAAAGCGATAATAAAGCGGCAGCCGTTTTGCCGTCGCCTGTGGAATTTTTGATTGATCCTTGTTCATGATTGGTCCTCCACTTTATACTCAGATGCATCTCTTTTAAAATCACCGTTTTTGCCTCCTGTTTTTTCCATGAGGCAGGTCGGGCCGATGACCATTCCTTTATCCAGCGCCTTGCACATGTCATAAACGGTCAAAGCGCAGACTGAAGCGGAAGTTAGCGCTTCCATTTCCACACCTGTACTCCCTTTCGTTTTTACGCTTGCCTGTATATGAAGAACGGCTTCGGAATCCTTTTCCTCCCAGCCGAATGAAATGTCGACGCTGCTTAAAGAAAGCGGGTGGCACATCGGGATAATCGCTGACGTCTGCTTTGCGGCCATAATTCCTGCCACCTGTGCGACAGCCAGCACGTCTCCTTTTCCGATCTCGCGGTTTTTGATTCTGCTGTACACGTCATGCTTCATGTGTACGCTGGATATCGCAGCGGCAGTACGGACTGTTGAAGATTTATCGCTTATATCCACCATGCGGGCACGGCCTTCTTCATTAAAATGAGAAAATCCATTCATATTTAAACTCTCCTTACTTCTGATCATACACTATTTTCTCCCTGATGTCTTATCCTATAATGTTCCAATTCTGATGTATTGTTTGCTGACAGCAGGTTGATAAGCTACACTTAACTTATTATAACAGAGGTGAAATAATATGATGATCTTACAAATTAATCAGCTATCCAAATCTTTTGGCGCTGATCCTATTTTAAACAATATAAAGCTTGAAGTCAGATCTCGGGATCGCATCGCCATAGTAGGCAGAAACGGAGCCGGCAAATCAACTCTCCTTAAAATTATCGCAGGTCACCTTTCATATGAAAAGGGTGAATTAATCAAACCGAAAGAATTAACGATGGGATATCTTGCCCAGCACACAGGCTTGGAATCCCAGCTTACCATAAAAGAAGAACTGCTGAGCGTTTTTGATTTCCTGAAAGCAATGGAAAAAGAGATGCGCTCTATTGAAGAAAAGATGGCCACGGCCGCCCCGGCGGAGCTTGAGACGCTGATGAAAACCTATGACAGGCTTCAGCAGGATTTCAAGGATAAAGGCGGCTATCAATATGAAGCGGACGTCCGCTCTATCCTTCACGGCCTCGGCTTCGGAAAATTTGACGATTCCGTGAAAGTGCAAAGCCTGAGCGGCGGTCAGAAAACAAGACTTGCGCTCGGAAAGCTGCTGCTGACCCAGCCTGATCTGCTTATTCTGGATGAACCGACGAACCATCTCGACATCGATACGCTTACATGGCTTGAGCATTATTTACAGGGATATTCAGGCGCCATTCTGATCGTTTCCCACGACAGATACTTTCTTGATAAAGTCGTCAGCCAAGTGTACGAGGTCTCACGGACAGAAAGCAAAAAATACCTCGGCAACTACAGCGCCTATTTAGAACAAAAAGCTGAGCAGTATGAGAAAGACCTGAAGCTGTATGAAAAACAGCAGGACGAAATCGCCAAGCTTCAAGATTTTGTCGACCGCAATCTGGCCAGAGCTTCTACAACGAAAAGAGCCCAAAGCAGACGAAAACAGCTTGAACGGATGGACGTCATGGCAAAGCCGCTCGGGGATGAAAAATCAGCCGCCTTCCGTTTTGACATTACAAAACAGAGCGGAAACGACGTCCTGCGCGTACAGGATGTTTCCATCAGCTATGACGGCCAGCCTCCGCTCTTGAAAAACCTGACCTTCGGCATTACAAGAGGCGAAAGCGCCGCCCTCGTCGGACCGAACGGAATCGGCAAATCAACTTTGCTGAAAACCATTATGAATACAATCAGTCCGGAATCCGGGTCGATCACGTACGGTTCCAACGTCACAATCGGCTATTATGATCAGGAGCAGGCTGAACTGACCTCGTCCAAACGCGTGCTGGACGAGCTGTGGGATGAATATCCGGACATGCCGGAAAAAGAGATCAGGACATGCCTCGGCAACTTTCTGTTCAGCGGAGACGATGTCCTGAAACCGGTCCGTTCGTTAAGCGGCGGGGAGAAAGCAAGAGTCGCGCTTGCCAAGCTGATGCTTCAAAAAGCAAACTTTCTCATCCTAGATGAACCGACAAACCACCTTGACCTGGACAGTAAAGAGGTGCTGGAAAACGCCCTGATCGACTACCCGGGAACACTGTTATTTGTCTCGCATGACCGTTACTTTATTAACAGAATCGCCACAAGAGTGCTGGAGCTGTCACCTGATCATGCAGAAGAATATTTGGGTGACTATGACTATTACACCGAGAAAAAAGCCCAGCAGCTGGAACTGGAAGAAATGAAGCGGCAGGAAAAAGAGCAGGCTCAGCCTGCCGGCAAGGTCAAACAGGATACGAAAAGAACTTACGAGGAAGAAAAAGAATGGAAGAAGAAAGAACGGCAGCGACTGAGACGCATTGAAGAAATCGAAGCGGCCGTCTCATCCGCCGAAGAGAAAATCAGTGCCAATGAGGAGCTGCTGTGCGACCCTGACGTGTATCAGGATCACGAAAAGGTACAGACCATTCACTCAGAGAACGAAGCTCTGAATCAAGAGCTGGAACGATTATTAGCGGAGTGGGAAGAACTCTCCTCAGAAGAATAGAAAAAGTCAAGCACCTCTTTAAGGGGTGCTTTTTTATCCACAGCTTTTCTCCTTGCCTGCTATTTAAGTAAGCGCTTTATACACACTATCCACAAAATTTTCTGACTTTATCCACTTTACTAACAACTTATAGTCCCTTATCCAGACTGGATTTCTGAATATATTCACAATCCTGTGGATATGTTAGAATTATCTGTTAATAAGTAAAAAAAAACTCACGTTTTACAACGTGAGACGATCAAAGGATGTTAATTCCAAACCGGGCTGTCCGTTCATATCATATGAGCCCCGGATCCCCTTTTCAAAAGCAACGGTTCCGGCAGCCGCAATCATCGCTGCATTGTCCGTGCATAAAGAAAGCGGCGGGATGACAAGCTCGGGATCTCCCGAATGGCTGAATTCCTGCTGCAGTGCGGCTCTCAACCCTTTGTTAGCGGCTACGCCCCCTGCAAGCAGCACTTGTTTAACCCCGTATTCTTTCGCGGCCTTAGAGGTTTTTGCCGTCAGTACATCAATGACACTCTGCTGAAAGCTTGCGGCAAGATCCTCCGGAGGAATCACCTCATTTTTTTGCGAGGCGTTATGAAGCGTGTTAATCACGGCTGATTTCAGGCCGCTGAAGCTGAAATTGTAAGACCCTTCTTCCAGCCACGCACGCGGAAGCGGAATGGAATCCGTTCCCGCAGCAGCCAGCTTATCAATCTGCGGCCCTCCCGGATAGGGAAGCCCCATCGTTCTTGCCACTTTGTCGTAAGCTTCGCCTGCGGCATCATCCAGCGTTTCACCAATAACCTCGAATGAACCGTGCTCTTTCATATAAACCAATTCCGTATGTCCGCCTGACACAACCAAAGCAAGCGCCGGGAACTGAAGCTCTCCTATCAGCCTGTTTGCATAAATATGACCCGCAATGTGATGGACGCCGACTAACGGTATTTGATGGGCAAAACTTAACGCCTTTGCCGCATTGACTCCGATTAACAAGGCTCCGACAAGTCCGGGTCCTTCCGTTACAGCAATCGCATCAAGATCATCAAAGCCCATCTCCGCCTTTGAAAGAGCTTCCTCAATCACAAGGGTAATCTGCTCCACATGATGTCTGGACGCTATTTCAGGCACGACCCCGCCGAAACGTTTATGGCTTTCAATTTGAGAAGCGACAACGTTTGAAATGATGTCTTTTCCGTTTTTCACGACTGAGGCCGCAGTTTCATCACAGCTCGTTTCGATTCCTAATACATAAATATCTTGTTTTTCACTCATGTAATGTCACCCACATTAATAACGCATCTTCCCCGTTATCTGTATAGTATTGTTTTCTGATTCCTCCGGCCTGAAGACCGAATTTCTTATATAAGGATTGGGCGGGATGATTTGAGACCCTGACTTCGAGAGAGAGCCTTCTTGCCTTTTTTTCTCTGCACAATTCTATTGCAGAGCGAAACAGCGCTTCTCCCAACGATTGGCCCCGATATTCCGGCTTAATGGCTATATTCGTAATCTGCGCGTCATCTATAATAATCCAGATTCCGCAATACCCCGCCAGACAGCCGTCCTTTTCAATGACAAGGTAGTGGGCATACGGATTTTCCAAAAGCTCATGATAAAATGAATCCTTCGTCCATGGAGAAGTAAAGGATGCTGTTTCAATTTCATAAATTTGATCAATATCTTCCGGCCGCATGCTTCGAATCGCCGTTTTCGTTTTCATCCCTATCACCCTATTTTTGAGATTCCATCCATTTCGCTTCAGCCTCTGCCAGACGCAAATAATCCGGAACAAGGCTGTGGACATCCGTTTCTTCTTTTTCCAAGCCTAAAAACGCCAGCTCTGACGGCCGCGGATTATGCTGTGCAGCCGTTCCTATCACTGCTTGAGATGTCATTTCATGCAGAATGGTTTCTTCATGAATGGCTGTATCGTGCCCTAAAAATAAAACCGGAGACGCTTTTTCTTTCAGCATGCCGAGCCAATCAGTCAAAAGGACATTCTGATCAGGAAGAACGGATTGTAATCGGCCGTCCTGATATTCATAAAGTCCCGTATATACCTGTCCGCGCCGGGCATCAAATAACGGGCAGATCAGTCCTTGAAAGTGCCGTCCGTTAGCCGCCAGCACCTCCAGGCTCGAGACAGCGGAAACCGGAAGCTTCAGCGACCATGCCAATGTTTTTGCCAGCGTCACACCGATTCTGACACCTGTGTACGATCCAGGTCCTTTCGCCACCGCTATTTTCGTAAGGTCCTGCGGTGTTAGGCCGCAATCCTTCAGCAATGAATTGACAGCAGGCATCGCCCGCACGGAATGATTCTTTTTTAAATATGTAATATACTCCGCCATCACCGTTTTCTCACGAACGAGCGCGGCACCCAGCGTGTAATTTGACGTATCAATTGCCAGTATTGTCATGTTTATTTATCTCCTCACAAAGCGTTTCATACCGTGTTCCGCAAGCCGTAAAGGTAATGTCCCTTGCCTCATCACCGGCTCTCTTGATGACGATCTGCAGCCGTTCAGCAGGCAGCTGATCCTGAATTAAATGAGCCCATTCAATTAAACAGACGCCTTGTCCCTCAAAATATTCTTCAAGCCCTAAGTCTTCGCTTTCATCCTCCATACGATACACATCCATATGATATAGAGGAAGCGAACCGTCATGGTATTCTTTTATAATTGTAAAAGTCGGGCTGTTTACCACTCTCGTGATTCCCAGTCCTTCGGCAAAACCCTTTGTAAAAGTCGTTTTTCCCGCGCCTAAGTCACCTTCCAGTGTCAAAATGTCTCCCGGCTTTGCCAAAGAAGCGGCAAGCTTGGCTACGGCTTTCGTTTCTTCGGGGTTTTTCGTTCTCCATTGTAATGTCTTCAAAGTGAGTCACCCGTCTTATTTAAAATGATTGTATCCTTTTTTCTCAAGGACGATTTGTCTGTGATCATTGGCTGTCAAAAGAACACATGCTTCCTTCCGTTCAGACACCGCTCCTATCTTCGCAATCGGAATGCCTGATTGAGTGCAGTAATCAAGCAAAGAAATCCACTCTTGCTGAGAAACCGTTCCAACCAATTCAAAATCTTCACCGCCGAATAACACCCATTTCTTCCACTCAGAATCTGCCTCAGGCAAATCCGGATGCACCGGCAGAAGTTGTTCTTCAATTTCTATCGTAACTGAACTTGCCGCAGCTATTTCATGCAGCTCACTGGCCAATCCGTCACTGATATCATTCAAAGCCGCGCGCTGAAGCTGAGAGCAGAAGCGGCCGACCTGAACTCTCGGAATGGGCCGTTTATGTTTTCGGATAAAATAATCACTCGTATGAAAAGCAGAAGGGAGTGTTTCTCCCAATAAAAGAGACAGTCCTGCTGCGGACGAGCCGATATCCCCCGTAACAAACACAACATCCCCGGGTCTTGCCGAGCTTCGCAGACAAGCGCGATCCTTCTCAACTTCTCCGATGACAGTAACGGTAATTACGGCTTGACCGGAAGCGGAGACGGTATCTCCCCCGATCAAATCCATTTGATATAGTTTCGCCAGTTCCGCCATTCCTTCATACATTGCCTGGACGTCAGCTTTCTGCCAGCAAGAAGGAACCGCTAGAGACACCAAATAAAACTTCGGAATGCCTCCCATCGCCGCCACGTCACTAATGTTAACAGCAAGCGCCTTATAACCGATATCATGAGGAGAGGAATACTCTAATTTAAAATGGACATTCTCCACCATTGTATCAAGGCAGACAATTTGCTGCATATGGGGTGACGCTGTATAAACCGCACCATCATCACCGATCCCTACATCGACGGAAGGATGATAATGCGAATGCGGCGTAATACTGTGAATCAAATCAAACTCATCCATATATCTCCCGTCTCCCTTTCTGACGCTCTTGTGAAATACAGCTCTTTCTAGTGTATCGGATTATGTTTCAATATCCAAGACTTTAACGATATAAAAGAAAGCTTGGTTAGATACCAAGCTGCCAGCATTTAAAAGAAAACACAAAAAAAACGAAAACATGATCGTTTCGTTTACAATAAAAATGGCGGTCCGGACGGGACTCGAACCCGCGACCTCCTGCGTGACAGGCAGGCATTCTAACCAACTGAACTACCGGACCATTTAATTTTTGGTTGCGGGGGCAGGATTTGAACCTGCGACCTTCGGGTTATGAGCCCGACGAGCTACCGAACTGCTCCACCCCGCGATGATAAAATTTTAGAAAA
>NZ_JBLTJB010000046.1:0-326 GCF_053470005.1 Bacillus sp. N1(2025) | reverse complement strand
ATCTAGGATGCTGTGACTATATCTATTCCAGCGAAAAAGATAAGGGTTTAAGTGTAGGAATCGGGCGTCCCATTGCCAATATGCAGCTCTATATACTGAATGAGATGGAGTTATGTGGTATTGGCATTCCTGGTGAGCTATGCATCGCCGGAGACGGAGTAGCCAAGGGATATCTAAACCAGCCTGAATTAACAGCGCAGAAGTTTATCGACAATCCATATGGCGAAGGGAAGTTATACCGCTCTGGAGATTTGGCGAGATGGCTGCCTAACGGGGAGATCGAATACCTGGGAAGAATAGATGAACAGGTTAAAATCCGAGGATAC
>NZ_JBLTJB010000045.1:0-306 GCF_053470005.1 Bacillus sp. N1(2025) | reverse complement strand
GTCTATTCCAGCGAAAAAGATAAGGGTTTAAGTGTAGGAATCGGACATCCCATTGCCAATATGCAGCTCTATATACTGAATGAGATGGAGTTATGTAGTGTAGGCGTTCCTGGTGAGCTATGCATCGCAGGAGACGGAGTAGCCAAAGGCTATCTAAACCAGCCTGAATTAACAGCGGAGAAGTTTATCGACAATCCATATGGCGAAGGGAAGTTATACCGCTCTGGAGATTTGGCGAGATGGCTGCCTAACGGAGAGATGGAATACCTGGGAAGAATAGATGAACAGGTTAAAATCCGAGGATAT
>NZ_JBLTJB010000044.1:0-320 GCF_053470005.1 Bacillus sp. N1(2025) | reverse complement strand
TTACCTGAGTATATGTTACCTGGCTTTATGATGCAGATTGATGCCTTGCCACTGACTTCAAATGGGAAGCTGGATGCAAAAGCACTGCCAGAACCAAATGCATTAGCAGGACAGGAATATATGCCACCAAGAACTAAAACAGAGAAAGTCATTACGGACATATTTGAAGAAATCTTAGGAATATCTCCAGTCGGCATAGAGGATAGTTTCTTTGAACTGGGAGGACATTCGTTAAAAGCGACGGCAGCAATTAATGCCATCGAGAAGAAGACAGGGATTCGTTTGCCAGTCAAAGATATATTTAGTTCCCCAACTCCTGT
>NZ_JBLTJB010000043.1:0-345 GCF_053470005.1 Bacillus sp. N1(2025) | reverse complement strand
ATATTTATGATAGAACTGCATAAATACAGCAGGCAACAAGATATCGTGGTAGGAACACCCATCTCAGGCAGGGTGCATCCGGATACCGAGACGATCGCAGGCATGTTTGTCAATACGCTGGCAATGAGAGGGTATCCAAGGGCTGAAAAAACATTCTTAGAATTTTTAAGCGAGATCAAAGAGCTGGCATTGAATGCGTATGAGAATCAAGAATACCCATTTGAAGAATTGGTAGAGGAAGTAGAAGTACGCCGTGATCTGTCACGCAATCCGCTGTTTGACGTTATGTTTACCATGCAGAATAACGAGGAAATCCATCTGGCGATGGGCGAAGCCCAGGTAAAC
>NZ_JBLTJB010000042.1:0-345 GCF_053470005.1 Bacillus sp. N1(2025) | reverse complement strand
GTATTTATGATAGAACTGCATAAATACAGCAGGCAACAAGATATCGTGGTAGGAACACCCATCTCAGGCCGAGTGCATCAGGACACCGAGACAATAGCCGGCATGTTTGTCAATACGCTGGCAATGAGAGGGTATCCAAGGGCTGAAAAAACGTTCTTAGAATTTTTAAGCGAGATCAAAGAGTTGGCATTGAATGCATATGAGAATCAAGAATACCCGTTTGAAGAATTGGTAGAGGAAGTAGAAGTACGCCGTGATCTGTCACGCAATCCGCTGTTTGACGTGATGTTTACCATGCAGAATAACGAGGAAATCCATCTGGCGATGGGCGAAGCACAGGTAGAG
>NZ_JBLTJB010000041.1:0-420 GCF_053470005.1 Bacillus sp. N1(2025) | reverse complement strand
GTCCGGGTCACCTGACGCATTCGTCCGGCCGTTTTGTCTGGAGGAAGCGCCGCTCTTCCGTGCGGCCCTCGTGAAAGAATCGGATGAACGTCATCTTTTATTAACGGATATGCATCATATTATTTCTGACGGTGTGTCCGTCAACACCTTGATTAAAGAATTCGGCGAGCTGTACGCAGGCCGTTCGCTTGCGCCGATGCGCCTTCAATATAAAGACTATGCCGTCTGGCAGCGGTCGTTTCAGGAGAAAGAAGGATATCAGAAGCAGGAAGCGTATTGGCTGAAGCGGCTAGAAGGAGAGCTTCCGGTGCTTGAGCTTCCGGCTGACAAGCCCCGTCCGGCTGTCAGAAGCTTTGCGGGCGGCAGCGTATCGTGCACGCTTGACGCTGAAACGGCATCCGGCCTTCACCGCATCGCCCG
>NZ_JBLTJB010000040.1:0-433 GCF_053470005.1 Bacillus sp. N1(2025) | reverse complement strand
GTAGTTGGAAGGCAGTAGTACAGCATATAACATGGCGTCAGCGCTAGAAGTAACAGGTAACCTTGATTTAGAAAAAATACAACAAGCCATAGATCGCCTGATCCAGCGTCATGAGTCGCTGCGAACCAGTTTTGTCATGACAGAAGGAGAAACCTTTCAAGTCATTGCAGACGAGGTATTTTACCAAGTGGAATATGAAGAAACCGACAGCTACAGCGAAGCCGATATGGAATCATTTGTACGCCCGTTTGACATCGGAAAAGCACCACTTATGCGTTTTAAAGTAGTCAAAGAAAGAAATCGGAACAACTATATTTTACTATTCGATGTGCACCATATTATTTCCGATCATCAGACGCTAAATCTATTAATCGAAGATTTCTCACGATTGTATAACGGTGAAGAATTACAACCACTTGAACTCCAATACAAA